>JAILLN010000039.1 GCA_024693135.1 Lachnospiraceae bacterium
CGTTCAGCTCAACGAGGCCTGCTCCTCCGGCTGCGGCTCCTTCATCGAAACCTTCGCGAAGTCCCTGAACTATTCCGTGGAGGATTTTGCAAAGGAGGCACTTTTTGCAAAGCACCCCATCGATCTCGGAACGCGCTGCACCGTCTTCATGAATTCCAAGGTCAAGCAGGCCCAGAAGGAGGGCGCCGGGGTGGACGACATCTCCGCAGGCCTGGCTTATTCCGTGATCAAAAACGCTCTCTTTAAGGTCATCAAGGTAAGCGATGCCTCCTCCCTGGGAAAGACCATCGTGGTGCAGGGTGGTACCTTTTACAACAATGCGGTGCTCCGTTCCATGGAATCCATCGCAGGCTCCAATGTGATCCGTCCGGATATCGCCGGCATCATGGGCGCCTTCGGAGCCGCTCTCATCGCAAAGGAGCGGCATACTGCCGGAAAGCCCAGCTCCATGCTTTCGATCCAGCAGATAAAGAGCCTGGAATTTACCACCTCCATGGCCAAATGCCAGGGCTGCACCAACCACTGCCGACTCACCATCAACCGGTTCACCGGAGGAAGAGTCTTTATTTCCGGCAACCGCTGCGAAAAGGGAGCCGGGAAGCCCAAGACCAATACGGACGTGCCCAATCTCTTTGAATACAAGCTGAAGCGGATCTTCGGTTATGATCCTCTTCCGCCGGAGGATGCCCCCTTAGGCTCCATCGGGATACCGCGAGTGCTCAATATGTACGAGAATTATCCCTTCTGGTTCCGCTTCTTTACGGAGCTGGGCTTTGAAGTGGTGCTCTCCCCCGCCTCCTCCCACCGGATCTATGAGCTGGGGATCGAATCCATCCCCTCCGAGTCCGAATGCTATCCGGCCAAGCTGGCCCACGGCCATATCGAATGGCTCATCCGGCAGGGGATCAGCCTGATCTTCTATCCTTCCCTCTTCTATGAGCGGAATGAATTTCCGGATGCCGGCAACCATTACAACTGCCCCATCGTGACCTCCTATCCGGAAAACATCAAAAACAACGTGGAGGATCTGAAGAAATACGGGATCGACTTCCGCAACCCCTTCATCGCCTTCGACAGCCCGGAAAACATCTACCCGAGGCTCATCGAGTCCTTCCCCGAGATCCAGCCGGAGCTTGTGGTAAAGGCGGTATTTGCTGCCTGGGAGGAGCTTCAGGATGCGAGGGAAGATATCCGGAGGATGGGGGAGCGCACCCTGGATTGGATGTGGGTCAATGACCGGCGCGGCATCGTCCTGGCCGGCCGCCCTTACCATATCGATCCCGAGATCAATCACGGCATTCCGGAGCTCATCACCTCCTATGGCGTGGCTGTCCTGACGGAGGACTCCATCTCCCATCTGTCCCCCACCGCCCGGCCCACCCGGGTCATGGACCAGTGGATGTACCATTCCCGGCTGTATGCGGCCGCGGAATACGTGAAGCAGAGGGACGACCTGGACCTGATCCAGCTCAACAGCTTCGGCTGCGGGCTGGATGCTGTGACTACGGATCAGGTAGCGGAGATCCTGGAAAGCGCAGAAAAGATCTATACCTGCTTAAAGATCGATGAAGTCAATAACCTCGGCGCCGCCCGGATCCGGGTACGCTCGCTTTTAGCCGCCCTACGGGTCCGTGACATGAAGAAGATGAAGCGGACCATCCAGAGCTCTGCCGTGGAGCGTGTGGTCTATACCGAGGAAATGAACCGCAGGCAGTATACCATCCTCTGCCCGCAGATGTCGCCGATTCATTTCGACCTGCTGCAGAGTGCCTTCATCAGCGAGGGCTACAATCTGGTGCTGATGCATAACGACGGCCATGAAGCCGTGGACGTGGGACTCAAATATGTGAATAACGATGCCTGCTACCCTTCCCTCATGGTAGTGGGGCAGGTCATGGATACCCTGCTTTCGGGCAAATACGACCTGAACCGGACGGCCGTCATCATGAGCCAGACCGGAGGCGGCTGCCGGGCTACCAACTATGTGGCCTTCATCCGCCGGGCCCTGAAGATGGCCGGCATGGAGCAGATCCCCGTGATCTCCCTTAACCTGGTGGGCATGGAGCCAAATCCGGGCTTTAAGATCAGCAAGACCCTGCTCTTGAGGCTCATCTACGGCGCAGAGCTGGGCGACCTTTTCATGCGCTGCCTCTACCGCATGCGCCCCTACGAGATCACGCCGGGCTCCGCAGATAAGCTGCATGAGTCCCTGAAGAAGGAATGCATCGAGTTCCTCTCCAGCGGAAGCCTCTCCTACAGCTGGTATGCCTCCCTCTGCAAAAAGATCGTCCGTTCCTTTGACGACCTGCCCATCGACGAAAGCCTGGTAAAGCCCCGGGTAGGGGTGGTAGGAGAGATCCTGGTGAAGTTCATGCCTGCCGCCAACAACCATCTCGTGGAGCTTCTGGAGCAGGAAGGGGCAGAGGCCGTGGTGCCGGATCTCATCGACTTCATGCTCTACTGCTTCTACAATCAGGTCTATAAGGCGGAAAAGCTTGGACAGTCCAAGAAGACTGCACGCAATTCAAAGCTCGGGATCTATGCCCTAGAAAGGCTCCGGGCCGTGGCTTCCAAGGAGCTTGCCCGCTCCAGGCATTTCGAGCCCCATATCCATATCCGCGATATCGTGGACTATGCGGAGCCCATCGTATCCATCGGGAATCAGACCGGGGAGGGATGGTTCCTTACCGGGGAAATGATGGAGCTGATCCATGAGGACGTGATGAACATCGTCTGCACCCAGCCCTTCGGATGCCTGCCAAATCATGTGGTGGGAAAAGGGGTGATCAAGCGGATCCGCCAGGAGTACCCTTCGGCCAATATCGTGGCCATCGATTATGATCCCGGAGCCTCTGAAGTAAACCAGCTGAACCGGATCAAGCTCATGCTCTCCACTGCCCATGAAAACAAAGGCTGAGGACCTTTGCGTCAAAGACCTCGTTCGCTCCCGTATCCTTTAAGGGCTCGTCATCCCCGCAGATGTCGAGCCCGATGACGTCATGCTCCAAAAGCCCGGAAAGGATCCGGGAGAACTCCTCTTCCTTCATGTCCCCCTGGTCCCAGTTGGTCCGGAGCACCTCTTCTGACAGCACGTCCTTATCCACCGACACATAAACCGGAAGCCCTGTGGCGGCACGCCTTCGGTAAGCCGCATAATCCTCCATGCTGCGGATCAGCGTCACGCCCTCAAGGCAGGGATTCTCCTCCCGAATGTCCCTCACCCAGGAACCGCAGGATCTCATTCCCGGGATGGCAGGCTCCTGGTCGTCCGTATGGTGGTCCAGCACCAGAAGCTCAAAAGGCTCCCGGATAAAGGAAGCGAAGATCCTCGTCATGTAGTGGTAATTGCCGTTGTCCAGGAAATGGATCCCCTCCGGGGCATGCTCCTTCACGGCCAGGGCAAGCTCCTGCTCGGATTCCCCGCTCACGTAAAGGCTGCAGCCCGTCATGTCCCTGAAATCAAGAAGCACCGCCCTGGAAGCGATGCTCCGTGATTCGTATACTCCTGTGAAATTACAGATCGTGATTTGATTCGACCGGAGCATTTTATTCATAGAAAGAGCGGACCTGTAAGCCGGGTTCTGTCTGGAGGACTTGCCTCCGAGATGGTCATCTATCTGGGACTGCCGTTACCGGCAGCCTCTAGCAATCTACCTGAACGCATGCCGAAGCAGGGCCGGGCCGGCCGCTTGCGTTCTGCTTGATCTTGCTTCGGATGGGGCTTGCACTGCCATTTCCGTTGCCGGAAACGCGGTAGTCTCTTACACTGCCTTTTCAACCTTACCCGCACCAGGAAACCTGGCCGCTGGCGGTATGTTTTCTGTTGCGCTATCCCGCGGGTCACCCCGGGCGGACGTTATCCGTCATCCCTGCCCTGTGAAGCCCGGACTTTCCTCGAGCGCCAGGCGCCCGCGACCATCCGGTCCGCTCTTGTTCATTCCTCCTCTTCTTCAGCTCTCATGCGGTCCTTGCGAAGGAGCATGGCCTCATTGGCTTTATCATACACATTCTGGACGTTCTCGTCCAGGTTCGGGTCAAAAATGGCATACCCAAGGGCCGCCGAGATCCTCTCCCACTGCAGGAGATTCTCGTCCCTGGAGACGGCATCAATTCCGGCCTCAAACTCCGCCGCCCTTTCGTCTGCCTCCTCCAGATCCTCGTTTTCGATGAGGATCACGAATCTCCCTCCGCCCAGGTGAAATACCGGTGAATGATGGAAGGAGCTGCAGACCAGGCGGCAGACCTTCCGGATGGAGTGGTTGCCCTGATCCTCCCCGAAGGTCTCATTGATCCATTTCAGGCCATTCAGGTCTGCCAGTCCGATGCCAAATCGCACGGGATGCTGCTCCATCTCCCACTCCAGCCTCTTCACTTCACTTTCATAGGCGGTCTTATTGCGGATGCCGGTCACCGGATCCTTCTGGGATATCTCGCTCATGGCCACCGCTTCACGCTTCGTGGCCGACAGTTCATCCGCCGTCCTCACCAGAGTCTCCATATAGGCGTCCAGCTCCATGATCATGTCCGCCACCTGCTTCTCCAGGGCAGAGATCTCGTCCTTCCCCCGGATGTCACGCCGGATGAAGCCGGCCAGATTCACGTCCTTTTCTTTGGCAAAGGTCTGGATGCCGTCAGCAAGCCTGGAAATCCTTGTGATATGGCGCTTATAGATCACCCAGAGCATGACCAGCATGACGATGACCAGCATGGCCGCGATGCCCGCGCCCTGGTTCAGGGTATTGATCAGGATCTCACGGTTGACATCCGCCACTTCTACCTCGGTGCCGATGAGCCCGATCTTCTCTCCTCCGATCTCCAATGGAGTATAAAAGGCGTAGGTATGGCCCCACTCATTGTCCCAGACCTGATAGCCCTCCTTTTCCCCATCGGAGAACCAGGCCTCCCACTGCACGGCATATTCCTCCGGGTCGTCGTAATACTCGTCCCCCAGATAGAGCAGATCCGGATCGTCCTTCCTCCGGGTCCTTTCCCCGTCGATCATATAGACCATATGATAGATCTCGGGCCGGGGCACCAGGAAATACGTATAGGGCAGCTGAAAGGACTTCCTTGCCTTCTCAAAGGTCAGGAGCCAGTATTCATGCATATAGATGAACCAGGTCTCCTGAAGCTCGGGGCTCATGTCCTCAAAGCGTACTTCCTTGCCGTAAGCCTTGCCCGGATAGACCTCGGAAAACTCAGCCTCAAACTTTTGGCGGGATGAGATGAAATCATCGAAGTCATAGGGGATGTCCACCTCATCATAATGCTCCATGTAGTAATTCTTATAGATCAGGAAATTCTCGCTGTCATCCAGGATCATCTCCCTCAGGTAATGCGCCAGCTGGCGGATGTCCCGCTCGCATTGCCTCTCGTAGATATTCATCTGGCCGAAATAAGTCATGATGGCGCTGATGATGATCGTCACCAGCGTAAAGATTAAAAAGACTATGCCGAACCTGAAAAGAAGACTGTCTGTTTTCTTCCCCATTGCCCTGCTGATTCCTCTCCTAATGATATGCCCTGTCCTGCCGGATCCGCCGGAACACGGGCACGGAATCAGTATAGCAAAAAAACCTCCTTACTTCCACCCAAAATACCAAATCGACGTTTCGACCAGCCGAAGGGACGTTCTTTTGTCTGCTTGCAGCCTACTTCACAGTGAGGGTGACGTTCACTTTTTTCTTTCCATCTATTGTTGTGCCGGTCACCACGGCACTGCTCCCAGCCTTCGCCTCCTTTGCCACCGTGAGCCTCCCATTTTTCCAGGATGCCACCGAGGGATCCCGCACTCTCCACACGATGGTACGGTCCGCCCCGTACTCCGCGGTGATCACCGGCTTTAACACGACCGATCCCTTGGGCGGAAGTGATACGGTATAATTTCCGTCTGCACCCGTCAGTGTGCTTTGGTTCCTTAGCTCGAAGCCGGTCACCGAGCCTTTGACCGTGATCCTGACGGTTATCTTTTTGTTTCCGTCTACCGTCACTGCTTTGATCACGGTATTTTGGGCCGCCTGGCAGGCACGGTACGCAAGCCTTTCTCCTTCCCCAGTGATCACCGGGTCAGCCGATGCATCCTTAAAGTCGCTTTCTTTCAGGTCAGATACCGTTTTGCCCACAGGTATCACGGCAAGCTTCAGCACCGGTGTTCCGTCAGCTCCCTTGCCCGGGGCGGTCCATTTTATGCTTTTATCTGACGCATCGGAGGGCGCAAAGGACACTGCGACAAGGACGCCGATCCTTCCCTTCCCTATCGTATTCTTATTCGCGTTAAGCTTGAAGGACTTCACGGCATCATAGCATTTTACTGCCACCTCGGTCTGCACAGCCGGATCCGCAAGGGATACTGCCTTTATTATTATGGGCTCATCCTCACCCTTAACTGCCTTTATCCTTCCCCCCGGTGTCACAGATACAGCATATGGATCCTGGCTGTAAAATACCACGTCTTTTTTTCCAAGCTTCGTCATTTTTCCGTTTACGGTGGCATAGGCCGTAAGGCTCAGGCTCTTTCCGGATGCAAGGCTTATGGTTTTGCCTATATCCTTATTTTTCTTTCTCAAGATGATGCTTTCGGCTTTTACGCCTTTTTGATCCGGGGCGGCCACCGTGACCTTATATCCATCGGCGGCAATACGCGCTCCATAGATCTCCTCGGAAAGATATGCCGATATCACGGCCTCCCCGGGCCGGATTCCCGTTACCGTCCCTTTTTGGCTTACTGCCGCTACCGACGGATCACTGCTGACCCATTTGAGGCTGCCCGCCGCCTGCTTTGACGGGCTCGAGGCCGCCGTAAGGGTCAGGCTTCCTCCCGCTTTTACAGAGCCAAGGCCGTTTTTCTGGGATATGGTCAAAGCCGTGACCGGGCCTCCCACCCTGACATTACAGACAGCGGTTTTTCCGGAGCCATCATCTGACGACGCCGTGATCCTTGCCTTTCCCGGACTCTTCCCTGTCACGACCCCGTTTTTCACCTCGGCTACGGAGGCATTCGAAGAGGTCCAGGTGACCGCCGGCTTTAAGGACAGCTCTCCGTCATCTGAAAGAGCGGCTGCATTTATTGAAACGGTGCCGCCAATGCCCAAGACAGCCTTGGTTTTGTTTAAGATCAGCTTTGTTACGGGGCTGTAGACAGTGATCTTGAGCTTTGCCGTATAGCCGCAGTCTTCCGTAATGACCCGGATGGTTGCGGTGCCTGCTGACTTTGCCCGCACGTTTCCCTTCTGGTCCACCGAAAGCACGGATGGGCTGCTCGTCTGCCAGATCACCTTTTGATCGGTGGCATCGGAAGGAAACACCTCTGCCTTTAAGGTAAATTTCTTTCCCTTCATAACCCTTGTCAGGTCGAGGCCTGCCGGTGGAATGATCGAGACTCCTGTCACTCCCTTTTCAAGCTTTGACGGCACCGGCTGTTCTTCTTCATCGGAAAAATCCGTATCCGGCTCCGGCAGGCCCGGCTCCTTAGGGGGAGGCCCGGGATCTATGCCGGAGACATGAAAGACTGCGCTCTTTTCCACGCTGTTTTGTTTTCCGGCCTTTACGGCAAAGGTTCTTACCGTGACCTCAGAGGAGGGAGCCAGGACAAAGGGGCCTGTATAAATATCGCAGTCCGTCGAAAGCTCTTCTTCAACATCCGTTGTATAATAGATCACGGCATTGCTTTCTTCACAGGTGATCGTGACCCGGTCGGTGGCCTTTATCTCACCACCCTCAGGGGTAATGACCGGGGCTTTTGTCATCTGTATCCTGGAAGCGCCGTCCACGCTTGCATATACCACGGTTTCCGTCTTCTCCCCGGCATCATGCTCCTCTGTTTCCATCTGCGTGCCCGCATAGCTTACAAAGCCTTCACTGCCATTTGGATAAAGTACGAGTTTTACCGGCTCTCCCTCTTCCAGTTCTCCGTCAAATTGGAGCTTTATCCTTGAAGCATACCACGGTGCCTCCCCGACATACCGGATGTTTGAAGGAGCCTGCTCTGCATCTAAGAGGCTCAGGCCGCAGGGTATTTTTTTCCCTTCTCCATCCGTTATGGAATAAAGGCGGCCAAGAGCGGCCTCGTGTCCGGTATATGCAATGGTCCACCGCTGTATGGAATTCCCGCTTACCTCATCCGCATCCCCGGGTAATGCGATCCCCAGGGAAGCGGTCTTCATATACTTGTCAAACGTGATATAGACCGAATCATTCCTCACGATGACGTCTTCTACCTTCGGCGCTGTACTGTCCACAAGGGGGATATTCACATCCAGCTGGGCAGGAAGCACCGGAAGCCAGTTTGTTTCTCCTGCCGGTACATTGGCGTTTTTATCCAGATTGCTATTTCCGTCCTCATATCCCTTTGCCGAGGCTTCTACATACCACAGGCCCTGATGTACGTCCCAGCTGTAGCGTCCGTCCTTTCCTGTAACCTGGACCGTCTGGTTCGGTATCACGAGATAGGGATCCGGGATATTGCGTTCTGTGTAGCCGGAGGCTGAACCGGCGTTTTTTGGCACTCCGGCTGAGGTATCCGTACTGTCGTATTCCGGTGTCCAGTTGGCATTTATGGCACTGCTGTTTGTATATATCCTGACTGACGCATCCTCGACGGGATTAGAACGCACCGCCTCATATACGATGCCGGAGGGATCATGATAGCCCTCAAGCTTGACATCCCCCGGTTTTTTGGAAGGATCTATTTTCCCGCCCCTGCTTTTTTTGCCCTTTTTGTTGTTTTGGGGATCATCTGTCGGATCATCTGTCGGACCGTCCACGGGAGGGTCTTCCGGCGGATCGCCGGAGGGATCTCCGGGTTTCGAAGGCTTGCCCTGGCCTTCCGGAGTGCCCGTCCCGGATCCCGTTCCCTGCCCTGTACCGGTCTCATTCCCCGAACCCCCGGAATTTTTCCCCTTTTTCTCCGGCGGGATCCCCCAGGGCTTCATTTCCGCCTCCAGCCTCTCCTTTTTCTTTTTTAATTCCTCATATTTCCGCTTTGCTGAAGCGAGCTTATTGTCCGTAGCAGCCGATGACACGAAGCCCACCCCCGCAAGGATGACGCCCGATACGGCAAGCCCCACCCCATAGGCCGCGTTTACCACAGGTATCGCTCCTGCCACGGCCACGCCCACGCCAAGGCAGCCTGTGCTGAAGGCGCTCAGATTTCCGACCTCAGCCTGTGCCCTGGTATATCCCAGCTCCTCCTCCAGGGCGGACACCTCATCCATGAGTTCTGCGTTCCTGTTCTTAAAATCATCTGCGATGCTTTGATACTTATTGAGAAGCGTGCCCTCCTCTCCCATCTGCTCGGTGATGTATCTCAGATTATCCTTTGCTTCGTTATAGGTATCCCTCGCAAATTCCTCCATATTCTCGATGGCGGCAGTCTGCTGGGGATTGTCTGAGACAAGGCTTACAAGCCCTGCCGTAAAGCCGCCGCCGTTTAAGGTCTTGTCGGCCGCATCCAGCGCACCTCCTATATTTATGGTCTCTTTTATGGTGGCAGTAACCTTCGATGTCTCCCTTGTAGCCTTTGATACCGTCTTTCCTCCCTCATATACATATTCAAGCTTTGAGACTCCCGGGACCGTCATGCTGACCTGTTTTGTCCCGATGGTGATGGACTGCTCCTCGGCAGAGATCAGGTTGAAGGCTTTCCCGAGCTTTTCTGCCTTGTCCATCTCCACCAGGCCTTTTTCTGCAAGCTCCGCTGCCCTTCTCGCGCTCTGTACGGCCCGGATCGCACCTCCCACGGATAGCCCCAGGGACAAAAGCCCCCATTTAGTGCCGGAGGAGTAATCATCCCATTCCTTCGGGATGACCTGCAAAGACCAGCCTGCACCGTTTCTCGCGGAGCCCGCCTGTGACGAAAAGGAGCTTTCCCCCACAGGCTCCTCCCGGTCTGGCCCTGTCCCTCCTGACATGCTCCAGCCCAGGGCCGGGCTTTCTCCCGCCGGATTTCCCCCGCTGCCGCCGGCATAGGTATTTTTCACCGGCTGCCAGGTCTTTAAGGGACATACAAACCCGCCCTTATAGACTGGGGAGGGTTCTCCCGGTGCTACCGTAGCCATCTGTATCCTGGTCCAGCGGAAGGGATTTCCCGCCTCTACCTCAGGATTTTTGAATATGTAGGTCTCAAGGGTCGAGGTTGCCGTACCATCATTTTTTTCCATGGCGTTGATGATGAGGCCGCTTCCCTTATAGCAGGTCTTGGCATAGTACATGGTCATTTCCACGGGATCCTCATCATGCTTTCTGCCGTCGTCTCCGATGTAATATCCGTTGAATTCATATGTGCTTTTCATATATCCCATGCTCGGCAGCATCTGCTCATCCACGGCAGAAGCAAAGTCCTGATAATAGGTGATGGTAAAGGCTCCCTTCCCGTCACCATCCCGTTCTGCCGTGATATCCGCGTTGTCGTCATTGATCATGCCGAAGGCCTCGATCTTAAAATCTCCCCCTTCACGGAAGGGATTTTCCGAATCATCGAAGGTCTTTGTTTCTCCGTCCTCCGTATATTCTTCATTGCTGTGATCCTGGAAGAGTTCCTTCATGGTCTGCATGTTTTCCATGAGCTGTGCATTGCGTAGCTTGATGGCCTCCGGCAGCTTTCCGTTCAAGTCTTCCCCTGCCGTCTTCCCCACATCCCGGCTCTGAAAAGCCCCCGCAGCACGGTTATGATAAGCCCCCGTTCCCCGGCTCTGAATAGTCCCTGCTTCCGGCTCCGGTGCGGGATCAAGGCTTGCCGTGCTGTTCCAGAAGTCATTTGTGATAAGGGCAGCCTCATCCAAGCCGGCCCGTTCCGCTTCCTTCAGACGGCTTTCCAGTCCTTCCGTATCTAGAAGCTCAAGGAAGCGTTTCCCATATTCCTCCTCCGTGATCGCCCCTCTTCTCACATCGCTCACCGCCTGTGCCAGGGCCGCGCTATCTACCAGATCTGCGCTGGATCCCTTCCTGATCTGCGGTGGGATGACCTCATATCCTTCCCCGCCTTCATCCCTTACGGCGATCACCCGGGCCTCGGAAGCCGTCCCGTCCGCGCTTTCATAGCCTTCGAGCTTTTCCAGCATTTCTCCGGGATCCGTAGCCTGGTATTCGACGGTTATCCCCGTCGTGAAATCATCTCCCTGGTCTATGGTATCGCTGGTGACCGTTGCCGTATGCGTCTGCTCATCCACCGTAAAGCCCGTGGCCGGTATGGTATATAGGCCTCCGGCTGTTGCCACGTTAAAAAAGGCATAGGCCTCGGTTCCCGTCTTTTTTTCTTCATAAAGAGCCTCTATTCTTTGCTCAAGCTCCTTTATCCTTGCCTTCTGCTCATCCGTCCTTTCATTTTCGCCGGTCTTTATCAGCTCATCCAGCTCGTCTGCATCCCGTCCCAGCTCCTCCGTGTCAGAATCTGCCGCATAGGAAAACTTCTCCAGCCCCACAGGATGGTCCGTGGTGCCATATACATTGTCGATCCTTGCCGTATATTTCGCGCTCATTTCAGAGGGAATGCTGTAGCCCAGGGTCCTATCGCCCGGCCTCATTCCGATGATCTCTATGCCGCCTCCGCCGTCGGAATAATCCATCTGGATGTAGGTGAGCACCGCTTCATTATTGACGAGCTCCACCTGTGCCGACGCATCTGTATACGCCGACGGTATATCCCCCAGGACAGCCCTCTGATCCGGCGAGATATAGCTTGCCCTGATGATATGCTCTCTGGAATCCGTCAGGGTTATCCTTCCGGAATAAACGTTAAATTGCGAAGAAAGCACCGTGACCGGTACGTCGTTATCATAGATATAGATATTCGCACCGTCCGCCGCCGCCCCGGAGATATTGATCTCTCCTGTGCCTGAGGCATTCCTCGCGGCCTTTTCGGGTGCAGAAAGGCTCAGGGAATATGAACATTTCGTAAGCCCGGAAGCCAGGCAGGAAGCCGCATTGTTTCCTTCCTTCCCATAGAGATAAAAATAGTTTCCCCCGCCTGAGCGCCATAGATCAAAATCCGAACTGTCTGCAGCAAGCATCTTCAGCTTCACCCTGATGGAGGCAGGCTTTGTGATAAGCCCCCCAAGATCATAATAATTATCGGAAAGCCAGGGATCACTTGTATTTCTCTTGATGGTCCTTCCATTGATGATCACCTGCTCTATGGCGCTCAGGGTGGAGATCGAGACACCCTGAAGCCCCTCCGGCCCGGGATAGACCGTCCCGCAGACCTCATACTGCATGTCATAGGGAGCGGATGCGGGGATGTCCAATACAGCATATGCCCTGGTCTTGTCCACGGGCACCCCAGTGTTGTCTGAAAGGCTTATGACCTCCCCTGCCCTGATGCTCTGTGTTTTTTTATATACCTTCCCTTCCCCAATGGCCGGGACATCTACCCGGTTATCCTGGTCCTGGGGCAGTGCGTAATTTGTGGATGAAAGGATCACGGTATATTCTTCCTTTGCATCCCCCGCTTCGATCAGCGCCTTCTGCCCTCTTTTTACATAGACTGCGGCCCTGCTCCCGTCTGCCTTTAATACCGTGAGGTTTGCCGGGTAGGAATTATAAACGCCGGAATAATCCAGCAGGAATGCTTTTGGAACCTGGCTGCCATCCGCTTCAAAAATCCTTCCGCCCTCAATATTTATCCTTGATGTCTCTACACCCTTTCCCACGTCTCCCGGGATCCCGGCAACCGTGATCTTCTCCGGGACGTTCCCCGGGACATCATTGATCAGATATGCCTCATAAACTGTCTTTCCCTCTGCCTCATTTTCCGATACCCCTCTTACCGCCGATTTCTGCTTCTCATCCGTCCAGACTACCTGCCCGACATAGGCGCCCTGATAGACATGATCATTTGCGCAAAAGGACGGAGCAAAAAGCTCAGTGCCCATGCAGGGTATCAGAACCAGATAATGATAGGGATTCTGCCACCTTCCCAGCTCATAGGGCTTCGATGTGATGTCGGCGTCTGCCACCCCGAAATCATCCTCTGCCGTTTCAGTCCCGTCTCCGCTCCTGATCCCCCGGAAAATCCCTTCGGGATAGTTAGCAGAATATGCCTTGTATGAGGTTTTCAGCTCACCGCCGTAAAGACCGGATACGGTAAAGTACCCTT
Source organism: Lachnospiraceae bacterium (assembly GCA_024693135.1). Classification (GTDB taxonomy): domain Bacteria; phylum Bacillota; class Clostridia; order Lachnospirales; family Lachnospiraceae; genus NK4A144. The sequence continues at coordinate 13,091 of JAILLN010000039.1, forward strand.
CACTGTCTGTGGTCGCGATCTGTGTGGCGGAATAGCCGGCATAAGCCGGGAACTTCTGTGTCACGGTCACAAGGGCGCCCTCAACAGGGTATTTCCCATCCGCTCCCCCCTTTCCTTCCGGGCCGTTTTCTGCCGTCACGGCCACGACCCTTCCCTTCAGGGTGAGGTTTGACGGCCTTTCCCTGACCGAAATGCTGATCACCTTTTCATTCTGATCGATGCTCACGGAGGAAGCATTTTCATCCTCGAGAAGATACTTCTGCCAAGGCTCTGCTTCGAAGCAGAATATATCCGCCCTCCAGCTGTCCTCCTGCGGCAGTGTCTGGGATGAAAGGAAACGGTATCTTCCGTCTGAAAGCCGGTTGATATATCTTTCCGATCCTCCGTCTCCAAAATCCGCATACAGGTTATATCCGTTTCCCACGCTTGAATGCGTGCCGTAATAAACGATATCGTCTGCGGTGATGTCATAGCTTATCCGGTCGGGTGCAACCACTGTGGCTGATCTTTCATCTTTTTCATACCCTGAAGACATATATCTCTCCAGAAAGAGCTTTCCTCCTACAGCCTTTTCGTGATCGCTGTGGGACGGATCCACGGGAGTCATGCTTAAGATATTCTTCCCGTTTGTGACCGGCCCAAGAGGGATCTGCTCCTGGCCGCCTGTATTATAGACCAGGATCACCCCGGCCTTTTCTCCTGCCTCAAGCCCCGATACGTTTAATACCAGCGACCAGTCCACCCTCAGGGTCATGTCGATCCGGTTGGTGCCTGTCACCTTCCCATCCTTTGTTTCCGTCACCAAAAAGCGCAGGAAATACCATTTTTGATTCATAAGCTCTTCCCTGGAGGGCTTGTAGCTGTCATCTTCGGGGCTTCCGCTCGGCCTTTCCGGTCCCTTTGCCGGGTCAAAGGTTCCGCTAATCGTCCCGTCGGATGCAAGAAGGAGACCCGGCGGCAGGTCATCCATCCAGCTTCGGATCTCGGTCCTTCCCCCCTTGGTTGACGTCTTATAACCCCTGCCGATGGATTTCCAGGTAAGCACGCCCCCGCTTTTTGCTTCTGCCAGAAGCTGCATGCTGTAGGCTTCCCCAGGCCGCACCTTCTGCAGGGTTCTTGTCTTGATCTCCGGGTTTGTCTCATCGATGAATTTATGGTTTCCCTCTGCCACATAGGTGTTTCCCTCTGTGGTCTCTACGATCAGACGGTAGGAAAAGCCGTTCTGCATCAGCTTGGAATAATCCGTTTTATTTTCGGGGATAAGATGGATCCCCTCCAGGACTGTCATGCCGTTTTTATGAATGAGGGCAGGGCTTGGGGTGGAGAAGCATGCACAATCAGAGCTGTAGCCTGCCTCATAGCCGTTATTTCCATAATCATATGCGGGCCAGAGGGTCGTCATGTCCGTAAAATCACCGATGTTGTCGTTGTCATAGGAAAAGCTGATTTTGGAAATGCCGTTTATGGCTTCGGATGAAGGATCATTTCCCAGCTTCAAATCTTCCAGCATAAGATACAGCTCCTTTTCGGAACCGATCTTTACAAGGCTGTCCCTGCTGTTTCCGTATTCATCGGTTTTATCCGCCTCCGTTGCCGTATAGGAATCACCGCTCTTCCCGTCAAAAAATCCGGCCTTTACCGTGCCCTGTCCCCGGTCCGCCCTTACGTTTGCGCTGTCCGTCACCGTGACAGGCTTTGTATAATAAAGCTTGTAGTCGGTATCCTCCTTCACGGCCACAAGGATCCGGTACTTTCCGGGCTTCAGGTCGTATTTCACCGGACCAAAAGCACTCTTCAGCTCAAGATTTGCTCCCTCTTGCGAGCCATAGATGAGCTTCCGTGACTCCACCGTGCCGCTATCCGAATTCCTGATCTCAGCCATATCCTTCCCCGTCTGGCTGCCTCCCCAGAACCGGTAAAGGCTGTCCGGATACTTGAGCTGCCCGGCAGATCCGGCATTTGCCCAGTTGATCCACCTGCGGTATTCATCCTTCGGCACGGCGTCCTCTGCCTCCGATCCATCCGCGGGCACCATGTAGAAGTTTGGCTGTATCTGCCTGGTTTTATTGCCGCTTGCCGTAAAACCGGGTGAAAAAACGACTTGATCTGTAAGATCAAAGGCATAGTCCCGCTCGCCGTCCACGGTAAAGTCTTTATCATCGGTATGGGATTCACCCCCGGTGAATACGGCATTCTTATAGATCTTAAAGTCCTCCATATAGGTATATCCGCTGTATTCCGCCGCCCCTGACGCCGGCTCCCCCTCATTGGAAGCCATTTCTACTTCCGCGGCAGGACTGGTCGGGGCCTGCGACGCATTTTCCATGGCGGGATCGATCGATGCAAATGACGCATTTTCCATAGCGGGATCGATCGATGCAAATGACGCATTTTCCATGGCGGGACTTTCCGGCATTAAGTCCGACCCATATACAGCCATAGGCGGCTCCAAAAGCATCACCAAAGACAAAGCCGCTGCCGTAAACGACCTTCTGTTTAAGCATTTCCATCCCCTGCTTATCTTTTTCCCATCCATGTATCCTGCCTCCTGATAAGACCTATCCATAATCCATTTTTCAATAATGCATACAACAATCCGATCATAATTTACGTCAAAAAAGGCGCCCGGGATAGGTTTACAATGTGTAAACCCTGCCCGCGGCGCCCATAAATCCGGCATTTCTTCATTGTATCTTTTTATATACAATTCTGACCCGGCCTGTCAGCCCCAGTGCACTTGCAGCCTGTCCTGCGGCATATCTGAAGCCTGGTTCCTGTACTTCAATGGAAGGCTGGATATATCCTTATCCTGTCCAGCTCGTCTGAGCTCTTAGTCAAAGATCGATCGAACTCAATATCCTGCCGATGCTGTCATGAAATACCAGATCCGCCCTCCCCTCAAGCTTTGTCTTGCTTTTATTGATGATCACGAGATACTTCCCATGATACATATGGGCAAGCTGGGCCGCAGAGCCCACCTCAAGGGAAGTCCCCCCAATGATCAGGCAGTCTGCCCTTCCGATCATGCTGATGGATTCCTGATAGGCTTTTTCGGGAAGAAATTCGCCATACAGAGTCACATCCGGTCTGACCGTTTTGCCGCATTCCATACACTTTGGCACAGGCTCTTTGCTGTCAAAGATATAATTCTCGTCGTATTCCCTTCCGCAGGATATGCAATGATTGCGCCAGATTGTACCGTGTATCTCCTGAACATTTACGCTTCCGGCCTTCTGATGCAGGCCATCTATATTCTGCGTGATGATGCCTTTCAATCTGCCGGCCTGCTCCATTTGTGCAAGGGCATAGTGGGCAGCATTCGGCTCCACCGCCCTTGCATCCAGGTTCTTACGGTAGTAGGCAAAGAATACCTCCGGTTCATGCTTCAGACAGTCGTAGCTTAAGAGATATTCGGGCCTGTACTTTGAAAACCGCTTCTCCTTTTTGTGATACAGGCCGTTCTTGCTTCGGAAGTCGGGTATTCCGCTTTCCGTGGATACCCCTGCCCCTCCCAGGAATACAATATAAGCCGATTCTCTTAGTATTTCTTCAAGGCGCTCTGTTTTCTGTTCGTCAGACCCGGCCCAAATGTTTTGATCTTTACTTTTGCTCATTTTCAACTACACCCATTCAGTTTTTGCCTAAAGGTTTAAGCCATGAGAAAACGAATACGAAATGATCGAAGGATCAAAGAACCATGATCATTCCCACTTTTGCCGGCGAACCATCCCCTTTGTATTAAATGCCGCCCCGGATGAGGGATACCAGCTCCTTCTTTTCCGTGGTCCCCGTTTTCTCATAAAGCTGATTCAGATATCTGTAAAGCATGGTCCTCGATATGCCAAGGGCCTCCGCAAGCTCCGCTCCCGTGGCCTCCGGCATGGCGGCTATGGTCCTCACTACATCCTCTTCTCTCGGAGTAAAACGGTATTGCTCAGACATCATTTGAAATCTGTCAGCCCCTTCATCTGATGTCTCCTTACTCGTGGTCATATTCCTCAATATCTCACCCACGGCAGCGACGGAAAAGATCACAAGAAGGATCCCGAAAAGAAGATCTGACAGAGACTCCGGCCTGAAAAAGCCGATCAATGCGGCGCCAAGTATCCCCTCGGCCGCCATCACGAGCCGCCCGAAGGATGCCCAAAGCTCCGCGAAGCCGGTTTTTGGAGCCTCGGCCCAGAAAAGTATCGTGACACAGGCTATATTGAAGTTCTCAAGGAAGATCAGGAAACAGAAGGCGTATTCCTTTTTGATGAATGCCGCCGGAAGCATGGCGCAGATCACCATGGAACAAAGCAAAGACAGGTACAGCTCATGCCTTTTTCCCCTGTCAAAAATAAAACCTGCCAGAAAATAAGCGGGAATGATGAAAAGCCTGGCCATCCCACTGTAGGCGGCCGCATTTTCGGAATAATCAAGAAGCTGCAGCATGTTTAACCTGCCGTTGCAGAGCATTGCAAGGGACAGGGCAATCACAAGCACAGCAAAGGCTTTTTTATTATCCCCTGCGCTATCTTCCGGTTTTTCATATGGGAGCACCCCGCCAAACACCCAGTCTTTAGGGGGCTTTATCACCAAAGCCGAGATCACAAGAAAGCTTGTGGCCAGGGATATGATCAGCACCGGCACCACATTCAGGACGGTCTGTACGGCAAACTGGAGGAGATTTGCGGCAGCGGCGCCCAGCGCCATAAAAAGCCCCTCCCTCCTGTCCAGAAAGAGACCTGCCGCCGCATAATAATAAACCGCCCCGCCGATATAGCCCAGCCCAAACATAGATATGACGGCAAGCAGATGAATTGTCGTTATGGATGATACAAAATTCAGGCAGATGATGCCTCCCGTAAAAAGGATATTGCAGAGCATGAGAAGCCCCTTTTTTATCCTCTCTCCCGGGATCAGCCTGCTGCTAAGGGCATATGCAAGAAAGCCGGAGGCCATAAAAGCCTCCTTGATATAGTACCAGAACCCGTCATAGCCACTGAAGCTGTCGATATAGAAGCTTCCTGCGGACATATTAAACAGGAATAAAGCAAAGGTCAGGATACTTCTCATATCATTCCTTCCTTGATCAGTAAGAAACCCTATCCGCGCCTATTTTACCATATTCCAGAATCAACGAAAACCGCCCGTCTTTCTACCGTCTCCCCTTGTCTTCTTGCCCTTGTCTTGTTTGCGGGGATTGAAAAGCGGTGCGGCGAAAGGATATAATGGTATTCGATGCAAAGGAGGGAGCGAAATGAATCCACAGTCTATGCTGCAGCTTATGGGCATGATCAATACATTCCGGACAAGCCATCCGAAATTTGCAAGCTTCATCGGGATGTTCATCCGGGACGGGATCCCGGAGGGAAGCATCATCGAGATCACCGTGACAAAGCCCGGGGAAGATCCGGTAACCACAAATATGAAGGTAACCGCATCCGACGAAGAGCTGCTCCAGTCACTGAAGGGCCTGTCATGAAATCACTCCGAAGGAGGATGAAATGAATCCTATTTTTCCGGAAATCCAACGCAGCATTACCAACTTCGATTTCCTGACCAATTACCTCATCCCAGCGGCAGGCTACTTCTTTTTCTTCCGGAAGACCGGCGCCAAACCCTGGAAGGCCTTCGTGCCCTTTGTCCAGGGATATACCCTGGGAGTAACGGCAGACAGGGAGGAAGATGCCAAGATCTACTGCATCCTGTCCGGCTTTATCGACCTCTTTGCGTTTTACCTCGCCTTTGTCCGGCTCGGCTACTTAAGACAGCGGTTTGGCACGTTCCTATCCCTCATGTTCTTCGCCGTTTCCATCGCAAGCTTCATCTATCAAATCCGGTTCTACCTGAGCCTCTGTAAGCTGTTCCAGAGATCCAGGCGCTGGGTTCTGGCATGGTGCTTTTTCCACGGCATCACCGCCCTGATCTGGGGCCTGAACCGGAATTTCATCCCCCACAGGCAGGAAGCAGACATTGATTTCAAAGCGGCGGCCAAGGTCAGCGGCGCATCCCTGGAAGCACTGAAACACGGCATCACCATAAATCTTAAGGAGAGGACCGTGAATGACTATTTCAAAAAGAAGACCCTTTTAAAGGACATCCACCTCTCCATCCCCACCGGCCGCATGGTGCTCCTGCTGGGAGGCTCCGGTGCCGGGAAGACGACCTTCCTCAATGCCATGACGGGGTACGAAAAAGCGGATGCATCGGTGATCCTGAACGGAAATGACCTATACAGCAATTACAGCAGGATGAAATACGATCTGGGGTTCGTGCCGCAGCAGGATCTGATCCGCTTCAATGATACGGTATATATGACGCTTTCCGATGCGGCCCAGATCCGCCTGCCGAAGGATATCGAGCCCTCCGCAAAGCAGCGCCGCATCCAGGAAATGCTTGACCGGTTCGGCCTGGATTCCGTGAAGCAGAGCCTGGTGGGAAAGCTTTCCGGCGGACAGCGCAAGCGCCTCTCCATCGCCATGGAATATGTATCGGATCCCATGCTCTTCATCCTGGACGAGCCGGATTCCGGCCTGGACGGGGTCACCGCCAGGAATCTGTTTGAGGGCTTACGTTCCATCGCCGATGAAGGAAAGATCGTGATCGTGATCACCCATACCCCGGACCGGGTCATCGACCTCTTTGACGACGTCATCGTCCTGGCCAAGGATACGGAAAGAACCGGCAGGCTTGCCTTCTACGGCTCTATCCATGAGGCGCAGGAATTCTTCGGCAGGGATACCATGGAGGAGATCGTCCTGTCGGTCAACCAAAAGGATGAGGGAGGCGAAGGCCGGGCTGATGAATTCGTGGAAAAATACGGAAATCTGCTGAAAGAAAAGGCGGGATGAGAAATGAGCGGTAATCATAAGCATATCGGCCGGATCCGGCAGACCTTCATCTATCTGGGAAAGCTGGTCCGCATGTTTATCTTTCAGAATGACTGGAAGGTGCTGCCCATGGCGGCCGCCATTGCAGGGCTGGTCTCCATGGCCATCGGAAAGGGGCTTTTCACCACCATGGAAGGCACGCTGCAGGGTGCCCTGGCGATGTCCTGCGTCTGCATCTGGAACGGGTTCTTCAATTCGATCCAGTCGATCTGCCGGGAGCGCCCCATCCTCAAACGGGAGCACCGTGCAGGGCTCCATATATCCTCCTATTTGGCGGCGCACCTCATTTACCAGATGCTGCTCTGCATCCTTCAGGTGATCATCATGATCTACGTCTGCGCCCATACGGGAGTCGTCTTTCCGGAAAAGGGCGTGATTTCCGATGCCTTTATCCCGGAGCTCTTTATCACCCTGTTTCTTTTGACCTATGCCTCAGATGTGCTGGCCCTTGCCGTATCCGCCGTCGTAAGGAATACCACCGCGGCCATGACCGTGATGCCCTTCCTTCTGATCGTGCAGCTGGTATTTGCCGGATTCTTCAGCATGCCCTCCTCCCTTTCCGGGGTATCGGATCTGATGATCACCAGCCATGGGATCGAAGGCCTCTGCACCATCGGCCGGTACAACGAGCTTCCGGCCGTGGTGATCTGGAACCGGGCCGTGGCCGCCGGAAATACAAGCATCGGCGGGCTTTTCACGGTCCAGGATGTGCTCCGGCTCGTCGAGGACTATGGCGCAAAGGACCTGGTGCTTTCCAAGCTGGGCGAGGCAAGCCGGAATCCCGCATACGAATCCACTCTGGAAAACCTGCTGTCCTGCTGGGGATACCTCATCTGCTTTGTCAGCATCTATGCCATTTTTGCTTTGATCTTCCTGGAATTCATCGACCGTGACCAGAGGTAGGCTCACACGTCAAAGCAGGATCCGCCCACAAATTCCCTCACGATGGAATTCTTCGGGATATGCTCCGTATCGATGCTGAGGAAGTATTCCAGGAATTTTAAGAGCCTCTTTGCTTCCTGATAGCAGGGGTCTTCCTTGGGAATGCCGAAAAGCAGCGGCTCCACGAGGGGCTTCAGCACCGCCAGCTCGTAGACCAGGGCAGAATTGAACATGGCATCTGCGCTTTCCTGGAACGGGAAGATATTCTGCTCCTCCCCCCTGCGTACAGAGTCCCACATATTCATGGTCCTGGAGGCGGAAGCCCCCCGGGTGCGGTAATCCCTCACCATCCGGCGGATGAGCCTGGCATCGGTGGTAGGCACCCTGTTGTGCTCGTCCACATTGAGGGTGGTCAGTGCGCTGATATAGATCCGGAATTTACTCTCCGGCGGCAGGGAATAAGAAAGCTTGTCGTTGAGGCCGTGGATGCCCTCGATCACCAATATGTCCTCCGGCCCGAGCTTCAGGAAATCCCCCCTATACTCCCTCTGCCCCGTCTTGAAGTTAAACCTCGGAAGCTGTACCGTCTCTCCCTGAAGCAGCGCCGTCATGTCCCGGTTGAAGCCTTCCACGTCGATGGCACCCAGGGATTCGAAATCATAATTCCCCTCCTCATCTAACGGCGTATCTTCCCTGTTTTTGAAATAATCATCCACCCCGATGGGATGCGGCCTCATGCCATGGGCGATGAGCTGGATGGAGAGCCTGTGGGAGAAGGTGGTCTTGCCCGAGGAGGAAGGACCCGCGATCATGACAAACTTCCGGTTGCCCTTTTCCTTGATGGATTTTGCGATCTCCGCGATCCGGCTTTCCTGCAGAGCCTCCTGTACCAGGATGATCTCATTCATCCTTCCTTCCCCGATGCTGTCATTCAGGGCTCCCACGGTATCGATGCGCATCATCTCGCCCCAGACATTGGCAGACCACATGGTGCGGAAGAGATGCGGCATATCCTTGAAGGGCGGCAGCACGTCCGGCGCCTTCCTCTCCGGCAGCTGAAGGATCATGCCATCCTCATACTTAAAGAGGTCAAAGACCGTGATATAGCCGGCAGAGGGAAGCATATAGCCGTAATAATAATCCTGATAATCCCCCAGGGTGTACATATTGACCTTGGAGCCCCTGCGGTAGCGGAAGAGCCGTTCCTTATCCTTCATGCCGGATTCCCTGCACTGCCGCATGATCTGCTCCAAGGGATAGGATCCCTTCTGGATCGGCAGATCCTCCTTTACGATCTCCTCCATTCTCGCCTTGACCTTTGCAAGGATATGCTCCGTCAGGACAAGGGCGCCCTCATAGCGGCAGAAATACCCTGCTCCGATGGAAAATTCGATCTTTATGAAATGGATGGAATCCTTTCCCAGCACATCATAAAACGCCTTGATCATGAGCAGGCAGGCCGAGCGTTTATAGGCTTTATGGCCGGAATGCCCCTTCAGGGTCTCAAACTCGATCCGGCAGTCGCCCTCAAGAGTCCGGAACAGCTCGCTCAGCTTGTGGTCCACGATAGCCAGCACGATGGGCGCATCGTAATCCTTCTGGACATCCTTTGCGATCTCCATCAAGGTCGTTCCCTTCGGATAGCTGCAATCCTTATCTCCGATCTTCACCTGGTAATACGTTTCCTGGCTCATTCCTCCACCACCTTTCTTCTATACGATGCGAAACGGCACTTCCCTGTCGTCGCAATATACCATAAGTCCTCTGGTATTCCTTTCCAGATATTCCTTCATATAGGGAATGAAAAGCTTCTCGATCCCGAAATGTCCCGCGTCGATGACGGCAAGCCCCTGGGCTACCGCGTCGATCCCCTGATGATGGCTGATATCTCCCGTGATCAGCACCTCGGCCTTCTTCTTCAGGGCATCCTTGATGGCACTGCCCCCGGAGCCCGGCATGACGGCTACCGAGGACACCACGCTCTGGAGATCTCCGAATACCTTCATGTCTTCCACCTGAAGCGCCTCTTTCAGATGCTCCGAAAGCTCCAGCACGGACATGGGCGCATCCAGCCTTCCCACCCTTCCGTAGCCCTCTTCCTCCCCGGTATCCTGAAGCGGCTGCGCATCCAAAAGCCCCAGCCTTTCCGCCGCCTCCTCCCCCATGCAGCTGATGTCAAAATTCGTATGCATGGCAAAGCAGCAGATGTCCTTTCGGATCATCCGGATGACCCTCCTGCCCACGAAGTCATCGTCCGTCACCCGGCTGATGCCCTTGAAGATCAGCGGATGGTGGGTGATGATCAGGTCAGCCCTCACCTCCACCGCCTCGTCGATCACCTCGTCCGTAGCATCCACGGCCACCAGGACGGTGCGGATCTCCGCCTCCAGCTCCCCCACCAGAAGCCCGGGATTATCCCAGTCTTCCGCCAGTGCCGGGTCTGCGGTCTCATTCAAAAGCTCGATCAGGTCATGGCATTTCATATTGCATCACCGCCTTTCGATACAGCGCAAGCTCTTCCGCAAGCTCTTCCCTCCGTGTCCCGGGGATGTCCCTTCCGGCAAGCAGCCCTTCTAAGGTTCCGAGCCTCTTTTCAAGCCACGTCCTGTGGGCCTCGTCCTTCTTTTGAAAAAAAAAGGGACCCAGCTCATAGTCCATGCGGCTCAGGCACGCATCCTCCCCATGGATGCAAAAGATCAGAAAATAATGCTTTCCCCCGTCCAGCACAAGGCTCTCATCCGTGATGCGGATCCTGAGGGGCTTCAATCCCTTCCGGAATTCTGCGATCTGGGACTGGGGTGAAAAGAGGAAGCCGGAAAAAAACGGAAGCTTCTCCTTTCCCTCCGTCAGGATCTTTAAGATCTCCTTCCCGCCCATGCCGGTGATAAGGAGCGTATTTCCAGAGCCTCCCCTCTCCCTCAGGGGAACCTCCCTTAGGCCATCCGAACAGAAGAATTCCATCCGGTCCCATACCCCTTCCTTCCCGGCATTTTCCTTTGCCCGAAGAAGGGGACCCTCCCTCAGGTCGGATGCCACGGCAAAGGGGATCCTTCCGGAGGATATCAGGGAAATGGGGACATGCCCATGGTCGCAGCCCACGTCATAAAGCACCGTATCCGGGGGCACCATCCGGGCGATCTCCCCAAGCCTCCCCAAAAGTTCTGTCATTCCAGATAATCCTTCAGCTTCCTGGACCTGGAGGGATGGCGGAGCTTCCTCAAGGCCTTGGCCTCGATCTGCCGGATCCGCTCCCTGGTCACGTTGAACTTCTTCCCCACTTCCTCTAAGGTCCTGGCCCTGCCGTCATCCAGCCCGAAGCGCAGCCTCAGCACCTTCTGCTCCCGGTCTGTCAGGGTATCCAGCACCTCGTTCAGCTGCTCCTTCAGAAGCTCAAAAGCCGCCGCATCCGCAGGCACGGGCACCTGGTCGTCCTGGATGAAGTCGCCCAGATGGCTGTCCTCCTCCTCGCCGATGGGGGTCTCCAAGGATACCGGCTCCTGGGATATCTTCAGGATCTCCCTCACCCGTTCCACCGGCATGTTCATCCTTTCGGCGATCTCCTCCGGGGTAGGCTCCCTGCCGAGCTCCTGAAGCAGCTGGCGGGATATGCGGATCAGCTTATTGATGGTCTCCACCATATGCACCGGGATACGGATGGTCCTGGCCTGGTCCGCGATCGCCCTGGTGATGGCCTGGCGGATCCACCAGGTGGCATAGGTAGAAAACTTGTATCCCTTTTGGTAATCAAACTTCTCCACGGCTTTGATCAGGCCCAGATTGCCCTCCTGGATCAGATCCAGAAAGAGCATGCCCCGCCCCACATACCGCTTTGCGATGCTGACCACAAGCCTCAGGTTGGCTTCCGCCAGCTTTTTCTTTGCCTCCTCATCCCCCAGCTCCATTCGTTTGGCCAGGGCTTTCTCTTCTTCGGCAGAGAGCAGGGGCACTTTGCCGATCTCCTTCAGGTACATGCGGACCGGGTCTTCGATGGATACGGAATCCGGCACGGAAAGATCGATATTTTCCACATCGATCTCTTCCTCTTCCCCGATGTCCTCAGGATCCACATCATCGTCATCATTCCCCTCAGAGGCGATCTTCAGCACGTCGATCCCGCTTTTTTCCAGGGTTTCCCAGATCCGGTCATACTGGTCCTCCCCCAGGTCGATCCCCTTGAAATGTTCGATGACCTCCTGGTTTTCCAGCACGCCGTTCTTCTTTTTTCCGTACTCTACCAGGGACTTCAGCTTTTCCTCGAACTTTGCCTGCATTTCTACGTCCATGCCCTTTACTCCTCTCTTCCCTTCTCTATCCATCTTTTTATTCCGAACGTGATCTTCTCTATCCATCTTTTTGTTCAGACCGTGATCTTCAGCTTCCTAAGCTCCTCGATGGCCTGCTTCATCCGGATCTCCTCCGCCATGGAGCAGTCTCCCTCATCCATTTTGCGGAGGATGCCCTCCTCCTTGATCCGGACCACCAGATCCGTCAGAGCCCGGCTCCTCTCCTCCTTCGTTTCGATGCCCTCAAGCTTTGCATGGAAGATCTCCGCTACCCTTTTTCCTTCCTCCTCCTCAAAGCTGTCGATGATCCGGGGCAGATTCATCTCTCCCTTTTCCAGCTGTCCGAAAAGCATCCTTGCCGTCCTCCCCGTCAGGTCATCCGTAAAGTCCTCCGGCTCCAGGTAGCCCTTCACCACATCGTAGATCTCCTTTTCATCCGAGATCCAGGTAAGCAGGAGCATCTCAGAGTTTGCGGCCGCATTCCTGGCTCTCTTCCCCGCCTCCTCCTCTTCCCGCCTCCTGTCTGCAAAGCGTTCCTTCTGGATACGAAGGCCGGAACGCTCAGCCGCCTTCTTCACCACCTCCTGCTTCAGGGCCGGCTCACTGATGGCATATTTCTGCGCCATGGATGCGATGTAATTATTTCTCTCCAGCTCATCCGGAAAATCCGTAAGCCGCAGGGCCATCTCTTCCTCAAACCGGGTCCGCCCGGAGGGATCATTCATGTCGAACTTATCCTCCAGCATCCGCATCTCAAAGAAGAAGGCATTTTCCGCCTCATTGATCCGCTTCTGGAATTCCTCCGCCCCCTCGGCCTTAATGAATTCATCCGGATCTTTATAGGGTTTCAGGTTCACGACCCGGGGAGTGAGCCCGGCTTCCCGGCAGATCTGTATGGCCCTGAGCGCCGCCTTCACTCCCGCCCCGTCTGAATCATAGGTCAGGCGCACGTCCTTCGTGTATCTTCCGATCAGCATGGCATGCCCCATGGTAAAGGCTGTGCCCAGGGAAGCCACGGCCTCCGTAAAGCCTGCCTGATGCATGGAGATCACATCCATATAGCCCTCGCAAACGATCCGATAATCCTTTCTGGATCTCTTCGCCTCATTGAGGCCGTACATATTGCTGCTCTTGTCAAAGACGATGGTCTCCGGAGAATTCAGGTATTTCGGCTCCCCGTCCCCCAGGACCCGGCCGCCGAAGCCGATGACCTTGCTGTTGATATCCATGATGGGAAACATGACCCTGTTCCAGAAACGGTCCCGCATCCCGTATTTTTCCGATACGTTCGAAAGCCCCGCATCCAGGATCACCTTGTCGCTGAAGCCTTTGGACTTCAGGTATTTGACGATCTCCGAGCCGCCCTTTCCGGAATAGCCCAGTCCAAAGCCGCGGATGGTATCATCCGAAAGCCCCCTCTTCCGGAAATAGGCAAGGCCTGTCTCCCCGCCCTCACTGTAAAGCCTTTTATAATAATAGATGGCGGCCTCCTTGTTGGCCTTGAGGATCATGGACTTGTGGGAAGCCTCCCTTTTTTCCTCTTCGCTCTCCTCTCCCTCCGGCAGGGGGATCCCGGCCCGTTCCGCCAGGGACTTTACCGCCTCCGGGAAGGAATAATTCTCATATTCCATCAGGAAGGTGAATACGGAGCCGCCCCTCTGGCAGCCAAAGCAGTAATACATCTGTTTTTCCCCGGAGACGCTGAAGGAAGCGGTCTTCTCGTTGTGAAAGGGGCAGAGACCCATATAATTCGCGCCCTTTCTCGTAAGCTTCACATAAGAGCCCACCACATCCACGATATCATTGGACATCCTGACCCGGTCGATCAGATCGTCGCTGTATCTCATTCTCATGTCCTGCTCCTTTTCCTCCGTCCTGCTTTCCACCCTGACATGCCAGGAAGTCCTGCTTTCCACCCTGACATGCCAGGAGGTCCTGCTTTCCTACCTGACAAGCCAGGAGGCCGGCACGTAGAGATCCATGTACAGGCTGATGGCATACCGGTCGGTCATGGAAGAAATAAAATCACAGCAGATCTGTTCCAGGGGATCTCCCGTCTTGGCCATGAGAAGCTTGTATTCCTCCGGAAGCTTGTCCGGCTGGGTATAGTAGTAATGGTACAGGGACTGGATCAAATTCTCCGCCTTGCTCTCCTGGCTTTTGGCGATGGGGTTCCGGTAGACGCTCTCAAACATCCACTCCCTCAAGTCCATCAGGGCCTTCCAGGCTTCATCCGACATCACGATATCGCTTTTGCCAAAGCTCTGGGTGATGATGTCCTGCACGAAATAATCCAGCCGGTCTGCCGTCTTATATCCCGCCACCTTGCCGATGTGGTCCGGGACCGTGTCATCCTTCAGGATCCCCGCCCGGATGGCATCATCCATGTCATGGTGCATATAAGCGATCTTGTCGGAAAGCCGGACGATCTTGCCTTCCAATGTGGACGGCATCCCTTCGGTCTGGTGGTTCTTGATCCCGTCCCTTACCTCAAAGGTAAGGTTCAGCCCCCGCATGTCCTTCTCCAGCACGTCCACCACCCGGAGGGACTGGTCGGAATGAACGAATCCCAGCGGGCATACCGCCTCCAGGGCCCTCTCTCCCGCATGGCCGAAGGGGGTATGCCCCAGGTCATGTCCCAGAGCCACGGCCTCTACCAGATCCTCATTGAGCCTCAGTGCCTTGGCAATGGTCCTGGCATTCTGCGATACCTCCAGAGTATGGGTAAGCCTTGTCCGGTAATGGTCTCCATTGGGGATCAGGAATACCTGGGTCTTGTCCTTCAGCCTCCGGAAGGATTTGGAATGCAGGATCCTGTCCCTGTCTCTTTGGAATACCGGCCGGATGTCGCACTCCTTCTCCTCCTTCATCCTTCCCCTGGTGTCTGCGGAAAGGCAGGCATAGGGACTTAAGGTATTCCGTTCGATTTCTTCCAATGTTTCGCGAATCGTCATGACATCTCCAAGGAATTGGCTTCTGATCGGATACAAAGACCGTACATTTATACTATACGACAAACTTTCCGGAATCCCTTTTTTCATTTTTTGATTTTTTTTACAGAAAAGAAGGGCATAAAAAAAGCGGGAGTATTTCCCCCGGTTTTTAAGCCGTTTTCTGCGGCAATTCAGCATGATCCATCAACTCATCTTTTCCGTTCAATTATAATAAGCAGACATTAACATCTGTTTTAAGATCGGCGGATACATATAGGAGTAAAGCTGGCAATGCGTCTGTTACGATCCTGACAGATAAGTAGGATGAGATAAGCCCGGAACTGCTTTTATATGCAAGCAGGATGATAACCACTGAAAAACGGTGAGAGAACTTATAAACGGTCCATCCACCCAAGTCCTCCATAAAAATGTTCATTTTATACATAAAGTCCTCCATAAAAATGTTGATGTTTCCATTTTTATGCATTATACTGATCCTGTTAATCCGCGCAGGGTTAATCCGCTTTAGTGAGGCAAGAAATGTTTATAAGGAGCCTGTGTTTATGGAAAGAAAGCTACTTGAGCGATTAAAGAAGTGGAAAACCGGAAAAGATCGTAAGCCTCTGTTGCTGGAAGGGGCAAGACAGACCGGAAAAACCTGGATCGCAAAAGAATTCGGGTCAAGATATTATTCCAATACTGCATATCTCAACTTCGACAGGGAAAGATCATTAAAAAACATTTTTTCCGGAACGCTGTCCCCTGATATGCTGATCTCATCTATGAGCGCGCTTCTTGGGCAGAGTATAGATCCCGAGAACACACTCATTATCTTTGATGAAGTACAGGAAGAACCCCGCGCCCTGACATCTCTAAAGTATTTTTACGAAGAGGCTCCACAATACAATATCATAGCAACCGGTTCCTTTATGGGTATAGCATTACATCAGGGCACCTCCTTTCCTGTAGGAAAAGTTCAATTGGAGAAAATGTATCCCCTGGCATTTACTGAATTCCTTGAAGCCATGGGCAGTAAGCAGCTGGCAGATGTTCTTGAATCCGGCAATGTCGAAGCCATAGCTTCACTGAAGGAGACATTTAGGGATTATCTTAGGATCTACTATGCAGTGGGCGGGATGCCTGAAGCTGTAAAGTCATTTGCCGCCGACAAAGACTACAACAAAGTAAGAGAGATCCAGAATGATATCATCGAATTATACCGACACGATTTTTCAAAACATGCCCCCATTTCCTTGATTCCCCGGCTAAATCAGGTATGGGATTCTATCCCTGCCCAACTCTCAAAGGAAAACCGGAAATTCATGTATGGACATATTGCAAAAGGAGCCAGGGCAAAGGATTTTGAAGCGGCTCTTACCTGGTTGTCCGACTGCGGTCTGATCCACCTTGTTCACCGAGTAAGCAAACCCGGATTGCCGCTCAAATCATACGCTGAACTGTCAGCATTTAAGGTTTTCTTAAATGACATAGGTCTGCTTGGCGCCTTAGGAGAATTGGACGTCAGGACAGTCATTGAAGGAAGCCGCATCTTTGAAGAATTTAAGGGAGCAATGGCAGAGCAGTATGTACTCCAGCAACTGATAAGCGAAATGGAAATCAAACCATACTACTACTCTGCGGAAAACTCCCGCGGGGAGATAGATTTCCTTATACAGAAGGACGGCAGAATACTTCCAATTGAAGTAAAAGCGGAGGAAAACCTGCAGGCAAAGAGTTTGAAGGAATTTTATGAAAAGTTCGATATCCGTGGAGTCCGAATATCCATGTCAGATTACCGCGAGCAGGACCAGCTCACAAACTACCCTTTGTATGCATTTACCAGTCTTCTTTCGGTGTGAATCTCTTTAACGGCAGCTCTTTTTGCTTGTTCCATACATATTAAGCCCAAGCATCATTGCATTGTTGCTTCCATCATCATTGACAGTAATTCAGATTCTTCCCGCTCGACTGCTGTAAAAGAGATGCTCTTACAATCATGTTCCTGAATAAACTTATTAATCAGTTTTGTTTTGCCTATTTTATTTCAACTATTCTCCACTGTTAAACTCAACCAGTTTTTCCCAATCTATACTTCCATCTTCTTTACAGAATTTATTAGCAAATTCCCTCACGAGACGATTAAACGCCTTGTTGTAGCTTTCCTTATAAGATGCTACATACTTTTCTGGTAGTTCTCCCATGAATTCCATGATTTTTAGATAAAAATCTTCTTCACCAGTTAATTCCATCCAAAACCTCTTCCCAGCTAATTCCTGATACATCTTAGGTTTACCGCGTCCACTCTCGTTTTTCTTTCCATATGCATATCCAATATATGCTTCATATCTCGCCCGAGCTTGTTGTGCCAATTTGGATGCCGCCATAAAATTCTGTTCCTGACGCTTTTTGCTATCAGCATTAAAAACTGACGGACCGCTTTTAACGGCGATAGCATAGATCACATTTTTTTCATCATCCTGAACCATGATATCAATGCCTTCAGCCAAAGCTTTATTACCTCCACTAGCGGCAATGGCCAATGGTTCAAAAAAGCAATTTCCAAATATAGTTTCCTCACTTGAAGAAACAAATGCGCTGAGGACATTCTCTACAATTTCTGATGCATTCTCCATCGCCTTTGCACGATACAAGTATGGATTTTTGCGTTTCATGATCTTTACAATGTCTAGACCATCAATTTTTTCTATTAATGAACTATAAAAAGTCTCCAAAGCATTTGCTATTGCTTTTATTACTTCTTCCTCATTGTATGATGCACCTATTGCCATAGTTGGTCTCCCTTCTACTTTATTTTTTATATAACATCACTCATCATAATCACCGGAAAAAGATCCCAGTTCCAATGCATTTTTTATTCTGTTATGAATTCCTGTTCCTCTAAATCTTTTTGTATCCACAACTGCATTTTTCTCTGCTACAGATATCACCGCTTGGCCAATAGCCTTTGCTAAACCTACAGGTACTGCATTACCAATCTGTTTATACTTTGCAGCTGTTGTCCCTACAAAGACCCAATTTTCCGGAAATTGCTGAAGGCGAGCATACTCATGAATACTCAGCGGTCTATCCTTGACTGGATGGCATAACATTGTGGCCTTTTGCGCCGGTGCTGTTGTAATAGTTGGAGCTGGTTGCGTATATGAAAGTCTTCTGTAGAATCCAACTTTTCCACCGCCAGATGTATACGCTCCACCCATTGCTTTTTCTACTACATCTTTTGGAAGATCCTTCCAGTTGCCTCCTTCTGGAACCATTTTAAGGTATTTTTTTCTTTCTGGAGTTAATGTTCCACATTCACCAACTTCATCTTCTAAGTCTTTTATAACTTCTCCAACAGTCCTCCATCTATATTTTTCATTCTGATGCATTTGAAAATGTGTCGGAACAGGGAGAAAAATATCTTCATGATCTCGACTACCTATCAAAACAAATCGCTCTCTAAACTGAGGAACTCCATAATTTACAGCGTCAAGAATTCCATATACGGTCTTATACCCCAACTTATTAAATTCGGA
>JAILLN010000010.1 GCA_024693135.1 Lachnospiraceae bacterium
GTATCAATCAAAAGATCAAAACCTTACGCCGGCATGGGTATGGCTACCCTGACGATGAATACTTTTTCCTGAAGATCATGGATATGAGCAGGAAACCGTATATCAGGAATCAGCCATCACATAAAATTTGTGATTGAACCATATAAAACATACCAAAGAGAGTGTCCTGCATGATATCTAATCTTTCTCGAAAGTATATTTCATCATCTTTTTCGACATATTTCATTATATTTTCTGTAACGCAAATGTAATACTGTATATTGTCTATCAGCAGATTTTCGGTTTGATATTTAATATAATCATCAAGTATTCTTTTTATAAGAGTATCATTATTCATGTTTACGATAGGCAGTCTCTTGAGACCAAACGGGGGGGGTGCGAAAAATCTTAGGATCTTTAGCATACGGCCCGTTGTTCATTGGGTCAAAAAATTCATTTTTTATTATACAATACCGTGGTTGCTCAGTCACATTACTTCAAACTGACTTTATTAACCTTGCATACCGCAGTATTGCCTAAAACAGTAATACTTCCCTTTTTGTAATTTCGCAAATGTGGTCATTGACTCCATTTTTTTCATTATTTATCCATAATTTCCATAATTCAATTCTATTAGGTTTCAAGTACGATAAAAAGGACAATACAAGTCCCAAATCTGAACCTAAACATGTTTTCCTCTCTGTAAACTTTTTTCCCCCCATCTTCCGTTAATGCCTCCGCCGGCTCATTTTTGTCTACTTCTTGCCTCAAATCACGTTGCAACGTTTTTGATACAATGGAACCTCCAAATGTGAAAAGCCCTTAAAATATAGCGCATATTATAGGTAGAAAGATGGGTTTGTATCAGCGATTCACGTTCGAAGGTTCATCGCCGCGCACAGAAGAAAATCCGCCGGAAAGACATAGCTGCCATGCGCCCTGGCGATATGGATCCTCCGGTCCTCCAGAGGCTGCCGCAGAATCTCCAGGGACTGCTTGGAAAATTCCGGCAGCTCGTCCAGGAAAAGCACTCCCCGGTGGGCCAGAGAGCAGAGTCCCGGCCTGGGAATGCTTCCCCCGCCGGAAAGAGCCTGGGGAGTCACGGTATGGTGCGGGCTGATAAAAGGCCTGGTCTTGATGAGGCCGGTATTGCCCCCGGTAAGCCCCGCTATGCTGTGCACCTTCGTGATCTCGATGCATTCAGACGGATCCGGCTCAGGCAGGATCCCGGCCAGGCGCCTGGCCAGCATGGTTTTCCCGGAGCCCGGAGGGCCGATCATCAGGATATTGTGCCTTCCCGCGGCAGCGATCTGAAGAGCCCGTTTTACGGTTTCCTGCCCCTGTACATCACAGAGATCCTCCTCCCGCTCCGAAAGGGCCTCCCTTCCCGGATTTTGAGATACCTGCTTCTCATTCAGGAAATCCGCCTCTCCATGGAAATAATCCCTGGCTTCCTTCAGATCCTGTACCCCGACGATCCGGACCCCCTCTACCGCCCTGCCCTCCATCACATTGTCCCAAGGTACCATACAGCTTGAAAAGCCGAGCCTCTTCGCCTCGATCACCATGGGAAGAATGCCGGAGACAGCGCGGACGGCACCCGAAAGCCCCAGCTCCCCGAAGATCATCCAACCCCCGGTGGAGCCCTCCGGGATCTCACCCAAAAGCTGCATCAAAGAAAGAGAAACAGCCAGGTCAAAGGTGGTGCCGTTTTTACGGATATCTGCCGGCGACAGGTTTACGGTGATCCGCTTGGGGGGAAGGAAGATCCCGCTGTTTTTCAGGGCAGTCCGGACCCGCTCCCTGGCCTCCTTCACCTCGCTTCCCAGGTAACCCACCATATCAAAGACCGGCATCCCTTCAGAAATGTCTGCCTCTACCGAGATGGGCCTTGCCTCCATGCCAAGCAATGTTATGGACTTCACGTTGCAATACATATCCCGCTCCTTTCTGCGTAAATCCTAAAGGATCTGGTCCTGCACGCATCCAGGCACATAAAGAAGCACGTTTCCGATACGGCAGAACATAAAAAATGGGTAAATGCTGCACGGCCGGATCCCGGATGGGATGAAGTTTAAGCCATGCATCGGGCGACTGCCCGAAAAGGTTCTTTGATTATAATCAAATCAGCAAAAAAATGCAAGAAGAATTTATCGACTCCGAAGCCGATCAAAGGGATTTTTTATTCCGGGAAGGCCTGGCTGGTATAGAGGTCATGGTAATATCCCCCGAGCTCCATCAGCTCGTCGTGGGTGCCTCTCTCGATGATCTTCCCGTCCCGGATCACGAGGATCACGTCTGCCTGGATGATCGTAGAGAGCCGGTGGGCAATGATGAAGGACGTCCTCCCCCGGATTACCGTGCGGATGGCATCCCGGATCTTTGCTTCCGTCACGGTGTCGATCGAGGAGGTGGCTTCGTCCAGGATCAGTATCCTGGGATCCGCCAGGATCGCCCGGGCAAAGGACAGGAGCTGCTTCTCCCCGGTGGAGAGCATGTCCCCTCCCTCTCCCACCTGGGCATCAAGCCCCCCGAGCCTCTCTATGACCTCACCGGCCGCCACAAGCCCTACGGCCCAAGCGATCTCCTCCTCAGATGCCTCCGGATTGCCGTAAAGAAGATTTTCCCTCACGGTTCCCGAAAAGAGATGGGGCGTCTGGAGCACATAGCCGATATTGCTGTGAAGCCAAAGCTGGGACCGCTCCCTGGCATCCCTTCCGTCGATCAGCACCCGCCCTTGCGTCGGTTCAAAGAAGCGGCATACCAGGTTCACCAGCGTGGTCTTTCCCGCGCCGGTCTCCCCCACGATGGCCACATTGGTTCCCTGCGGCACCTTCAGATTGAAATGCTCCAGCACCAGCTCTTCCCCGTCGGGATAATGGAAGGACACATCCTGAAACTCCACCTCTCCCTTAAGCTCTTCCCAATTTTCCCTTTTGGGATGGAGCATGTCGCCGTAGCGCTCCACCACCTCCGGAGGATCCGCCACATCCGGAGCCGTCTCCAAAAGCTTTGTCACCCTCTCGATATTGACCTTCACCTCGATGGCCGCAGAGACGGTGTGGACAAGATACTGGATCGGCTCGATCATCCCCAGGGCATAAGACATAAAGACAGAAAGAGTGCCGATCTGCATCCATCCCTTCTCCGTAAGAGACCCTCCCTGCCAGAGCACCAGGGCAAGAGCCGCCGCAGAAGCAAAGGTGAGGCCTGAGGTAAAAAGCGCCGAATAATGCCCTGCCTTCACCGCCATTCTCTGATAATTCCCGGTCTCCTCTTCAAAATCCCTGCTGATCCTGTCCTCGATCACCAATGTCTTGATGCTCCGGACTCCGGTAACCCCTTCATTGATATTTCCCACGATCCGGGAATTGCTCTCCCGCACCTGCCGGTTCACCGCCACCAGCTTCCTCTGGAAATAAAAGCCGGCCAGGATCGCGGCAGGCAGAAGGAGCAGGATCCATAGAGCCAGGCGTGCATTGATGCGAAACATCACCACCAGGATAAAGATCAGATAGGATGCATTCCAGACCACATCCATCATCCTCCAGGAAAGAAGCGAACCGATCTTTCCCGTGTCGCTCATGACCCTGGCGTGGATATAGCCCACGCTGTTCTGGTTGAAGTAGGAAAAGGAAAGGGACTGCAGATGCCGGAAGAGCATATTGCGGAGATCCCGGTTTACCGTCACCTCGATCTGTCCGACATAGCTCATGCTGATATAATTCGCCGCCACCTGCATGAGCAGCACTCCCACATACAGGGCCGCAAACAGCCCGATCCCCTTCAGCGTGCCCCCTGCGACAAAATGGTCGAGGGCATACCGGTTAAAGAGCGGAAAGGCCGAATCCGCAAGGCTGCTGAAAAGACCCATGAGCACCATGATAAAGACCATGGCCCTGTATGGCTTCAATACCGGAAGGACCCGCCGGATCATGCTCCTGCCTCCTTTGGCTCAAGCCCGTTCTGCATCTCATAGGTCACCCTGTAGATCCCGTCCCTTTCCATCAGCTCCCGGTGGGTTCCCTTTTCCAGGATCCTTCCCCTGTCCATCACGATGATCTGGTCTGCATGCATCAAGGTCTGCACCCGGTGGGCGATCAGAAAGACCGTGGATCCGCCGATGTTTTCGGAAAGAGCCTTCCGGATGGCGGCATCCGTGGCCGCATCTACCGCCGAAAGGGAATCGTCAAAGATCATCACCGGCGGCCTCCTGATGAGCATCTGGGCGATGGCGGTCCGCTGCTTCTGGCCTCCCGAAAGGGTAACCCCCCTTTCTCCCACAAAGGTATCATAGCCCTGATAAAAGCGGTCCACCGACTCCTCCAGGCTGGCGATCCTTGCCGCCCTTTTCACCTCGCCCATATCCAATGTCTCCTGGGTGATCCCGATATTCTCCGAGAGGGTCCTGGAAAAGAGATAGGGCTCCTGAAGCACCATCCCGATATTCCGCCTGAGATATCCCGTATCGATGTCCTTCAGGTCCACGCCCCCTATGGTGATCCGGCCCTTTACGGACATCCCCTCCCTTCCGGAAAGGCCGTAGAGCTTGTCCAAAAGCATCATGAGGGTGGATTTCCCGGAGCCTGTGCCGCCCAGGATCCCCACGGTAGAGCCCTCAGGCACCCTAAGGCAGATATCGTGGAGCACCTCCTCTGCCGCATCCTCATAAGAAAAGGAGACATGGTCAAAGCAGATCTCCCGGTCCATGGGCGGACAAAGAGGGGTTTCGGGCTTATCCTCCTCCTCTGCATTCATGATCGCGCAGATCCTCCCGACGGAGACCCCCGCCTTGCTCATTTCGGAAATGATCCTTCCCAGCATCCTGACCGGCCAGTCCAGCATGGCATTGTAGGCGACAAAGGCCAGGAAGCTGCCCGCACTCAGCTCTCCCCTCACGCACAGTACCGCCCCCAGGATGCTGACCACCATTGTCCGTCCCGCAGCCAGGAAATCATTGGAGGTCCAGAAGGCCGCCCCCAGCCGCAGCACCCGGATCCACATCCGGGTATAGAGATAGTTCTTTTTTTCAAACCGCTCATTTTCATCGATCTCCCGGCCAAAGGCACGGACTACCCTCACCCCGGTCAGGTTTTCCTGTACCACGGCAGAAAACCTCGCCTCTTCCTCCTCCGCCTTCATAAAGGCCTTCCCGATCTTTCCATGGAAATACATGGAAAAAAGAACGATCAAAGGGATAAAGCCTATGGCGATAAGGGTAAGCCCCGCATGGATCTTCGACATAAAAAAGATGGAAAGGGACATCATCACGATGATCCGGAACAGGGAGGTCAGCTGCTCGGAAAGAAAGACCTTCACGGTCTCCACATCAGAGGTGCAGCGCTGAATGATGTCTCCGGTATGGCTGCTCCTGTGCCAGGCATAGGGCAGACGGATAAGATGGGAAAAAAGCAGGTCCCGCAACCTCTTCACGAACCTCTCGGTCCCGACGGCATTCGTCAGCTGAAAGAGGTAGCGGAAAAGAGCGGCAAAGAGTGCGACGAAGAGGACCAGGAGCGCCACCCTGCCCGTTCCTCTTCCGAGGGCTGTATCCACGGTATATCCGATGAGCCTCGGATTGACCAGATCCAAAAGGGAGGATAAGAGGATGAAGATCATGCTCAATACATAATATCTCCTGCTCCCCAATAGGAAGAGGTTCATCATCTTAAGCCTTCCAAAATGTCCTTTTATCCCAGGACCTTCCTTCACGGCATGAACTCCTTTTCCAGGGCTTCCGGATCATTGGCCGAAAGAAGGGCCTCCTCTGCCTCTGTCCTCCCCTCCTGTACCAGCCTGAGAAGGGAATCCTCCATGAGGCACATGCCCTCCTCCGCGCTATCCTTTATGATGGAGGGAAGGCGCTCCGGCTCTCCGCAGGATATGGCATCCCGGACTTCCTTATTCATGAGCAGGATCTCATGGGCCGGGATCCTTCCCCCGTCCGTCCCGTTCAAAAGCTTCCTGGAGACCACAGCCAGGAGTGCCCGGGAAAGCCTCATCTGCACGGACTGCCTGGCATTCCCCTCAAAAAGCTCCAGGATCCTGCGGATGGTATCCTCGGCCGAGGAAGTATACATGGAAGAGAAAACCAGCCTGCCCGTTTCCACGGTCCGAAGCACGGCCATCACATCCTCTGCCCTTGAAAGATCGGACACATAGATCACATCCGGATCCTCCTTCAGGCAGGAAGAAAGCCCGGCCTCATAGGAGCTTACGTCCAGGCCGATCTCTCTTTGGTTGATCACGGATAGCCTGCTTTCATGAAGATATTCGATGGGATCCTCCAGGGTGATGATATTGCAGGCCCTGGCGGCATTGATGCGGTCGATGAGGGCCGCGATGACGGTAGACCTCCCGGAGCCGGACGGCCCTGTGACAAAGACCAGCCCCCTGCGTCTTTCCGTAAGGGACAAAACCTGCGGCGGGAGGCCCAGCTCCATGGGATCCGGCAGGGTCGGGCTTACGACCCGGAAGGCCAGGGTGATGGCCCCCCGCTGCTTATAGGCATTGATCCGAAACCTCCCCACATCCTCCACGGAGACAGACATGTCGATCTCGCCTTCCCTTTCGAAGCGCTCCCGCTGCTCCTGGCTGATGAGGCCGAGGAGGAGACCCAGGGTATCTGAAGGGCTAAGCCTCGGGAAATACGTATCGATAAGCTCCCCATGGATGCGAAGCTTCGGCACAGCCCCCGCGCTCACATGGATGTCGGATGCTTCCTTGGATACGGCATAGCCCAGCAGGTCACGGACACTGATCATTGATTGATGCCGGCACCTTTAAGTGCGCTGGTGTCCATGACGCACCGGTTGTCCAGGGTCTTCATCATGTCCTTGATCTTGAGGTCGCCGTAGATCAGCTCCTGTCCCAGATCGATGATCCGGTTATCCGAGAAGCATAAGATCATGGGCTCTAAGATATTATAGCTGTTTTCAGCCAATACCAGGCCTTTTTCCCCGTTGGTCAGCTCCACGCAGCTGCCCGGAGCCAGGAAATTAATGCTCTTGATCAGGGCATCCACGATCCTTTCGTCATAGATCTCCGGCCGCTCCATGAGATACCTTAAGGCCGTGATCTCTGATTTCGGCTCCTCCACGTCATTCATGGCCGTCATATTGTCATAGGCATTCGCGGCCATCAGCACCCTGGCTGCCATGACTACCTTGTCCTTGGTGATGTCCTCTCCGTGGCTTGCCTTCTGCTCGAGGCTTGTGGCCTGGGATACGATCCTCTTGATGGCGGGCGTCGAAAGGAAGGCCGCCTCAATGAAGCCCTCGCCCCTTTTCCTGCAGGCAAGCTCCACCTTTTCATCCTCCGGGGAATGGATCCCCTTTTCCTTTAATTCCTCTGGCAGGTCCATCTTGCCGATGTCATGGAGGATGGCTGCCATCACGCAGTCATTCTGCTCGGAAAGCTTGATATTGAGCTTATGGGTGATCATGGCGCAGAGCATGGCCACATTTAGGGAATGCTTCGCCAGCTGATCCTCCTTGCTCCTAAGGTTCTGTACGAAATTGATCTTGCGGTCCAGCCGGCCATAGCTCTTGATGATCGAAGCCGTGATGGTCTGCATCTGGGCCTGCCTGCCGTTGTCCCGGATCATCTTATGCTCATCCTGGATCAGGAAGGAGGTCACCATCTGGAACCGCTCGAATTCCACGTCATCCGCCGACATCGGGGGCAGGGGCTCCGCCGGCTCCAGGATATACAGCCCGATGATGCCGAAATTCTTCACGCTCTCGATACCCTGCTGGGTCAGCTTGGAATCCCGCTCATACAGAAGCACGCCCTTTTTATTATAGATGGGCTTTGCCAGCCTCATGCCGATCTTCAGATTCTCCTGCCGGATAAATAGCATCTCTACCCCCTGTCCTGCTTTGCCAAAAGCTTCTCAAACTCCTCCTGCGGAAGCGGCTTCGCGTAATAATAGCCCTGCGCGATATCGCATCCAATGGATTTCAGGAAGTTCACCTGATCGATGGTCTCCACGCCCTCCGCCACCACCTTCATCCCCAGCTGCTGGGACATGGAGATGGAATTGGAGACGATGATCCTCCCCCTCTTCGTATCCATAACCTCGTCAATGAAAAACCGGTCGATCTTGATCACGTCCACCGGCGCGTCCTTCAGCATGTTCAATGAGGAGTAGCCGGAGCCGAAGTCGTCCATCTCGATGAGGAAGCCGGCCTCCCTCAGGCTGCTCATCATGGCATACAGGCCTTCCATGTCCTCGGTAAACATGGTCTCCGTGATCTCAAGCTCCAGATTCCTGGGCTCGATATGATAGCGCCGCACCAGGCTCATCAGCTCCGATACCAGGTCGGTGGAGCTGACATGCATCCGGGATATGTTCACGGATACCGGAAGATCCCTGCCCTGCTCCTTCAGCTTGGCTAAAAAGATCGCCGCGCTCTCCCAGATGTATTCATCGATCTGTTTGATAAACCCGTTGCTCTCAAATAAAGGCAGGAATTCTCCCGGCATGCACAGCCCTTTGACCGGATGCCTCCAGCGGACCAGGGCCTCCGCCCCGCAGATCTTGTCTGTCTTCAGATCCACCTTCGGCTGCAGGAACATCATGAATTCATGCCGTTCGAGGGCGATCTTCATCTCACTTTCCATCTCGGCGATGCGCAGCTGCTGGATCCGGATCTTATCATCATATACCGCATAATTCGTGAGGGTATTGCCCTTGATGTCCTTCTTCGCGAGCCTCGCCCTGTCGCACATGAGCCGCACCGGGATATCCCGGTCGGTGATCTTATAGATGCCGAAGCTTAAGGTGGAGCCGCAGCGGCTGGCCTCCGGGAAATGGAAGGACATGCCAAGCTTCTGGATATATTCCAGGATATCCTGCTCCTTTTCATATTCCAGCAGAACGGAAAAGGCATCGGCCTGATAGCGCCCGGCGATGCCGTCCCAGGAAAGGCTGTCCCGGATCTGCCTGCCCAGCTCCTTCAGGCAGTTATTTCCGATCTCCACCCCGAAGCGGTCGTTGATGATGCGGAACCGGTCTATGTCCACGGCCACCAGGGCAAAGTTGGTGGTGCTCCGCATAAAGATCCGCTCTACGGCCTTGCGGTAAAATGCCTCCGGATTGTAGAGTCCCGTGATGGAATCATAATCCGCGCGGAATTCCAGCTCCGTCTTTACCTCCATCTCCGTATTCACATCCTGGATGCAGCCCGTGACCCGCTCCAGACGGTTATTCAACCCCCGGAGGGTCTGGATGATGATGGTAAAGTAAAGAGAAACGTCATAGCGGTTGATGAGCCGCAGCGTCACCTCATGGGTATCCGGCTCTTCCTTGACCCTTCGGACGAAATCCAGGAATTTTCCCCGGTCGTCCTTATGGGGCGTCAGGCTTTCCAGAAGGGACCATTCATTCACCAGCATGGCATCATTCAGATGGAACATATGCTCATAGGTGGTGCAGACATAATACTCCTGCTCCGAAACCTTATATTCAAAGACAAAGATGCCGGTCAGCTCATTGATGTGCTCGCTCCGCTCAAAATTCTGGGCCAGCTCCGTCTGGATCTCACTGTAGCCCCTGACCTGCTCGTACTTCTTGCTGATCACATAATCCTTCACGATATTCTGGGACAGCTCGTTGATGTCCCTGGCCGTAAGGAAGACCCGGTCATTCTCAAATACCGCATTGATGGAATACCAATGGTAGGTCCCGTCCTGATAATAAAGCCGGACCTTATTTTCCACGCTCTCCCTGCCGATCTTGGCCGCTTCCCTTAAATGGGTGGGCTCCGATGCCGCGAGAAAATCCTCCCGGTCGTCGGGATGCACGATCCGGGTCAGGTAATAGCTGCGGAGATTCTCATAATTTTCCACCCGCCGCTCCGTCATGACCAGCACGTTGACCTCACGGATCCGGGTGCAGAGATTCTTCTGCAGATCGATGTCCCAGATGATGTCCATGGTCTTCAGCATGGCCTTATTGAACTGCTCCATGCTCTCATTGACCTGGGTCATCTGGCGGGAGATGTCCTCCCTGCTGTCTGCGATGATATAAACCCGGATATTGTTGCGCATCACAAGCTTCGTGGTGCGGCAATGCACGATCCGGCGAAGGCCCGGCGAATATACATCCGAATCCAGGGATGCCTGGTCATCCGCAAATTTCTTTAAGGGGCAGTCCACGCACTGCTGGCTGGTGCCCTTCAGGAGCTCATAGCAGTAGCCGATGCACTCCCCGGGGATCCGCTCGTTTAAGGCCTCGTTTTTATAGATCAGATGCAGCCTCTCGTCCACGGCATAGGCCCAGGTCTGGATCGGATCCAGGATATTCTTTACCAGGTCAATATCGTGGAGGGATACGTTGCGTCCCACAAACTGCTCCTCTTCCCGGAGACGGTTCGTGTAGAACATATAGGTATTTTTATTCTTCGCCTGGGCGGCCTCCAGGGCCTGGCAGGCCTTTTCATAGAGCTCGCTGATATTCAGGCTGGCGTCATGCGGCACGGTGCTCATGCCGATGGAGATGGTCTTAAGCGCCCGGTCCGTATATATGCCCCAGGTAATGGTCAGGGAGGAGATCATGAGGGAGGCCTTGTCGCAGAGGATCTTGCCGTCCTTGATCCCATTGAGGGAAGCAAGGATCATGCCGTCCTCATCCAGGGCGATGAGATCCGTATTCCGGAGGGTGGCGCAGATGATCTCCATGGATTCATCCAGTGCCGCCTTGGCTTTCTCCTTATTATTCAAAGAAAGCGCAGGATAATCCAAAAGCCGGATCAGCATCAGGTTGGCTACGTCCATGGCCGGCTGCTCATCCAGCCTGCGGGCCAGCTCTCCGAAAAAGGCGGTACGGTCCGTCACCCGCTCTCCTTCCTCTGGCACGCCCCCTTCGAGGCGGGTCAGCGTGCCCGTCAGGACTGTGCTGCCGCTTTTCGGTTTTCTCATAAAAAATTGAAACCAGGGATAATTTCCCGACACGTCCATGACGCGAAGATAGACGTACTCATCCTTCCTCATGTTTTCGAATTCGGAGAAAAACGCCACGGCCTTCTTGCAGTCCTCCGGATGGACCTTAAAGCCGATCTCCAGGTTTACCAGAAAGGGTACGATGGTGGGGGCACAGGGCAGCACCGAGCCGATATCCGACAGGAAATGCATGCTGTCTGCCTCATAATCATATTGGAATTGTAAAACCTCCGCCATCTGTCCTCC
Source organism: Lachnospiraceae bacterium (assembly GCA_024693135.1). GTDB lineage: Bacteria > Bacillota > Clostridia > Lachnospirales > Lachnospiraceae > NK4A144. The sequence continues at coordinate 11,170 of JAILLN010000010.1, forward strand.
CAGGCCAAAGGCCTTTTTCTGAAAAGCCATTAATACACGCTAATCATATCAAACAATTTACATAAAATCAACGGTGCAATGACCTCAAATCCCTGAGTTCCGAAGTCTGATATAGCACAACCGATTTTCAAACGGCAGTGAAATACCTTCGCGGGTATAAGCAGGGGAAGGGCTTTACAGCAGGAAATCCGCCAGGATCGGATTGGACACCGCAAGACCCCGCTCCGTAAGAAAGAGCCGGTCTTCCCCAAACACCAGGAGTCCTTCCCGGCAATGACGCCTCACGGATTCCCCATATACCCCAAGGAGGTCCCTCCCGAAGCGCTCCTTAAAGTCCGAAAGGCTCACCCCCCGCGTCATCCGAAGGCCTAGAAACATGAATTCCTCCATCTTTTCTTTCTCAGTGAGGAGATGATCCTCTGCCAGGGAATGCTCCGGATCTTTGATGTAGGCGCGGATATCCGCCGTATTCCGCATGCGGTGCCCGTCCAATAGGGATGCGGCTCCGGCTCCCAGTCCCAGATAATCCCGGCATTCCCAGTTGCGTACATTATGCCGGCATTCCCTGCCCGGCTTTGCATAATTCGAGATCTCAACCCGGCGGTATCCCTTTTGGTCCAGATATGCTGACGTCATCTCATCGATGGCAATGCACTCCTCCTCGGCGGGAAGCCGGAGGAGCCCGGCCTCAGCCTTTGCATAAAGCGGAGTCCCCGGCTCCAGGATCAGGGAATAGACCGAGATATGCTCCGGATCAAGCCCGGCCACGGCTTTCAGCGTCTGCTTTGCTGTCTTTACCGTCTCTTCCGGGATGCCCGTCATCAGATCCACATTCAGGTTGTCAAAGCCCGCCCTTCTCAGGCCTTCATAGGTACGTAAGAAATCTGCATGATCGTGGATTCTTCCCAGAGCCTCAAGCTCAGCGGCATGGATGGACTGGCAGCCGATGCTCACCCGGCTGATCCCTGCTTCCCGGTAATCTTCCGTGGCCTCTTCCCGGAAAGTCCCGGGGTTCATCTCCATGGAGATCTCCGCATCCGTTTCAAAGGGAGCCATTTCTTTTAATTTACATAATATATTCTTTATGTAAACCGATGGGACCAGGGAGGGAGTTCCTCCGCCGATATATACCGTCTGGATCGTCTTTTGGGAAAGCACTTTCGAATAAAGCCCCGCTTCCTTAAGCAGGGCTTCGAAATAAGGCCGGTACGCCTCCTCCTCTCCCGATACGGAAAGGAAATCGCAATACTGGCATTTGCGTGCACAGAAAGGCACGTGGATATAGATGGAGCAGTCCTTATTCATCATCCAGCTTCAGGACGGAAAGGAAGGCCTTTTGCGGGATCTCCACATTGCCGATCTCCCTCATTTTCTTCTTCCCCTCCTTCTGCTTCTCTAAAAGCTTCCGCTTTCTGGTAATGTCTCCGCCATAGCACTTGGCCAGCACATCCTTACGGACGGCCTTCACGGTCTCCCTGGCGATGATCTTGCCTCCCACGGCCGCCTGGATGGGGATCTCGAAGAGATGCCTGGGGATCTCTCCCTTCAGCTTCTCGCACATCCGGCTCCCCCTCTCATAGGCATTGTCCTTAAATACGATGAAGGAAAGGGCATCCACGTATTCATGGTTGATCAGGATATCCAGCTTCACCAGCTCGGACCGCCTGTATTCCTTCATCTCATAATCAAAGCTGGCATAGCCCCTTGACCTGCTTTTCAGCGCATCGAAGAAATCATAGATGATCTCATTGAGCGGCAGGTCATATTTCAGGAGCACGCGGGTCTCCTCCATGTATTCCATGCCGGTCTGTACTCCGCGCCGCTCCTGGCAGAGCCGGATGATGGCGCCCAGGTACTCCGTGGATACCATGATCTCCGCCGCCACGATGGGTTCCTCCATATAGTCCGTTTCCGACGGATCCGGAAGGTTCGCGGGATTGGTCAGCTCGATCATGGTCCCGTCCGTCTTATGCACCCGGTATACCACGCCGGGAGCCGTCGTCACCAGATCAAGCCCGTATTCCCTCTCCAGCCTCTCCTGGATGATGTCCAGATGAAGCAGCCCAAGGAATCCGCACCGGAAGCCAAACCCCAGAGCCACGGAGGTTTCCGGCTCGTAGCTTAAGGAGGCGTCGTTGAGCTGGAGCTTTTCTAAAGCATCCCGCAGATCCGGGTATTTCTGGGTATCGGCCGGATAGATCCCGCAGTAGACCATGGGATTTACCTTCTTGTACCCGGGAAGGGCTTCCTTGCAGGGCTTCTTGGCATTCGTCACCGTATCCCCCACCCTGGTCTCCCGTACATCCTTGATGGATGCCGTGATATAGCCCACCATTCCGGCAGAGAGCTCTTCGCAGGGGATGAACTGGCCGGCTCCGAAATAACCCACCTCCACCACCTCATCCTGGTGCCCGGTAGCCATAAACCGGACCGGATCCCCGGGATGAATGCTCCCGTCAAAGACCCGGATGAATACGATGACCCCCTTATAGGAATCATAGACCGAATCAAAGATCAGGCATTTTAGCGGCTCCTCCGCAGAGCCCTTGGGCGAAGGCACCTTTGATACGATCTCCTCCAGCACCTCATCGATGCCGGTGCCGTTTTTGGCGGAGATCCGCGGAGCGTCCATGGCCTCGATGCCGATCACGTCCTCGATCTCCGCAGCCACCCGGTCCGGGTCCGCACTGGGAAGGTCGATCTTATTGAGCACCGGAAATACCTCCAGGTCATGGTCCAGCGCCAGATAAACGGTGGCCAGGGTCTGTGCCTCGATGCCCTGGGCCGAATCCACCACGAGCACCGCTCCGTCGCATGCCGCAAGAGACCGGCTGACCTCATAGTTGAAGTCCACATGCCCCGGGGTGTCGATCAGATTAAAGATATATTCCTCCCCGTTTTTGGCATGATAGATGGTACGGACCGCCTGAGACTTGATGGTGATCCCCCGCTCCCGCTCCAGCTCCATATTGTCCAGCACCTGGTCCTGCATCTCCCGCTCGGTCAGGAGGCCTGTCCTCTCCAGGATCCGGTCTGCCAGGGTGGATTTTCCATGATCTATATGTGCGATGATGCTGAAATTGCGGATATGATCCTGTGATATGCCCATATCTACCTCATTGGTCAAGCAATACAAAACGCCCGATGCATAGCGCACCGGGCGGCTACCTTTGCGAAGCGTAAATCAAAAATTATGCCATCTTATTCACCGCTTTCGTCAAGCGGGAAACTTTCCTGGAGACATTGCTCTTATGATAAACGCCCTTGGAGCCGGCTTTTTCAATATCTGAAATAGCGGCCTTCAATGCGTTGTCTGCTGCGCTCTTATCCGAAGACTCGATCGCTGCGTAGACCTTCTTGATCGCGGTCTTGACGCTGCTTCTCACAGATTTGTTCGCCTCGGCTCTCTTGCGGCTCGTAAGGATCCGTTTCTTTGCCGATTTTATATTTGCCATGATCACACCTCCCATCCTTTCAAAATCGGTGCAGGTTGGCATTGAATCTCAATGGTTGAACCCGAACACACTCAAACATTCTATAACAGAATCGACCCTGATGTCAACACATATTTTGCTTTTATTCCTTTCCGGATGGAGAAAGCTACAGGAGCAGGAGCTTGATCTTTCCTGCCTTCTCCCCGGCCTCGTCATAATCAAAGGCATCCAGGGCGCTGCGCATCTGGCCGATGAGCTCATTGATCCTGGGATCTGCGGCGCGCATCCCGTTCAAGACCTCCGCCACCTGCTCTGCTTCCGAAAACTCCATGTTCTCCAGCTTGGAAAGCAGGTCTCCCACAATGGCCAGAAGCGTCTCCGGGGCGATCTCCTCCATCGGCTCCGCCGGCTCGTCCTTCTTTTCATCCCCGATCACCTGGGCAATGGAGCCTGCCACCTCCCTGTACAGGGGCAGAAGCTTCGGATGCTCCTCCCGGATCTCCTCGATCCGCTTATCCTTAGCCAGATCCTCCAGCTTCTTTGCCTGGGCCGAAAGCTCCCCGGCACCGATATAATTGGCCGAGCTCTTCAGGCCATGGACCGAGATCTGGTAATTATCCCAGTCCTCTGCTTCATAGTATTGGATGATGGCATCCAATGCCCTGTCCTTTAAGAACGTGCCGAGAAGATCCCGGTATACCCCCTTGTCTCCCACGCAGTTGGACAATCCCACAGACAGGTCTATCCCCTGAAGGCCCTCAAATTCATTCTTGAAAAATACCGCCGGAGAAAGGCCCGCCCCGGATGCCTCCTGTGCCGGCCCCCGGTTCACTTCCTCCCGGACAGCCTCCTGCTTTTCCTCCGGAATGAAGCGCATCATGACCTCCGAAAGCTTCTTCTGGTTGATGGGCTTCGAGAGGTAATCATTCATTCCCGCATCCAGGAACATCTTATCCATGCCCTTTATGGCATTGGCCGTAAGCGCCACTACCGGCATGGTTCCTTCTTTCTTTTCCATATGCCGGATATGGGTCGTGGTCTCGATGCCGTCCATCTTGGGCATCATATGATCCATGAAGATGATATCGTAATCCTGCCTCTCATGGAACCGCTCCAGGGCTTCCTCTCCGGAGCCCGCCAGCACGACCTCCACGCCATACTGCCCGATAAGCCCCTTGGCCACCTCCAGGTTCACCCGGTTGTCGTCCACGATCATGACCCTGGCGGAAGGCGCCTTAAAGGGTACCCGGAAGATCTCGCTCTCCGGCTTGGAATAATTCTCCTGATCAAAGCTGCAGGGCGTATCGTCCGTGATCCCCTGCGGTACATGGAAGAAGAACTCCGAACCTACCCCGTATTCGGACTCCACGCCCACATCTCCTCCCATGAGGCGGAGGAGGTTGCGGGTAATGACGAGCCCCAGGCCCGTGCCCTTGATGGATTTGTTCCTCGCGGTATCCACCTGGCTGAAGGATTCAAAGAGCCTGCCCATGTCTTCCTTTCGGATGCCTATGCCGGTATCCTTCACGGCCGCGTGGAGAATGCCGGAGTCCCTTCCCTTCTTCTCCCAGGCAAGCCTCAGGACGATGCTGCCCTTATTGGTAAATTTCGTGGCATTGGTCAGGAGGTTCAGCAGCACCTGCTTCACCCTGTCCGCATCCCCATACAGGCCGTCCGGGATCTCTCCCTCAAATTCCACGCGGAATGCCACCTCCCGCTCGGAAAGCCTTACCTGTACGATGGCACAGATATCATGCAGCAGGGAAGACAGCCGGTATTCTCCGGGTATGATCTCGAACTTCCCGGATTCGATCTTGGAGAAGTCCAGAATGTCATTGACTATGGCCAGAAGGCTGTCCGCGGCATTCTTGATGTCCGAAGTATACTTCCTGGCATTGCCCGTAAGCCCCGGCTCGGTCAGGATCAGCTCGGAGAAGCCCACGATGGCATTCATGGGGGTCCTGATCTCATGGGACATGGAGGAAAGGAAATCCGACTTGGCCCGGCTGGCGCTCTCCGACTTGTGCTTCATGATATAGGAGGAGATCACCCTGGTCACGGCCACCAGCGTAGCCACCGTGCCCTCCGGCCATTTATACTCCGGATTCAGATGCTCATAATCAATGACACCGATGATCTGGCTTGCAGAAATGATGGCCACCAGCATATGGGAGGTATGATTCGCGCCCATGAGCCTCCTGGTCTCTTCCCTGAACTTCACCATCACGTCGCTGTCGCAGACAAGAAAGTCATTTTCATAGACCAGGCTATACATCAGATCCACTTCAGCGGGCTCGCTCCTCCGCCTCTGCCCCCTGTGGAAGCCCGTCTGCATCGGACCCGAAGTCCAGTCATAGAGGCACTGCTCCATCCCCGGTGCATCCAGCCGCTCATTGATGTGGATGGTCAGGAGATTAAACTGGGTGCCCACGTATTCCAGCAGCATCCCCATAGCGCTTGAAAGGTCCTGGGTATGCTCCAGGATATTGAAGGCAAAGCTTACCGTATCAAACCGGGCTCCCTGCGTGGACTGGACCACATTATCGCTTTCGGTGGAGGTTTCCTGGCTCACGACCTTCATCAGGTCTTCCTTCGTGGAGAAGTACCGGACGATATAATCCAGGCCGCCGATGTCTGCCGCCCCGGTATACATATGCTCGATGGAGCGCTCCATGCCGGTCTGCATCATCAGCATTCCCTCTTCGCTGATCTCCGGCAGGATGCCCACGAAGGAACCCCTGTTCAGCCGGATCAGCATATCCCCCGAACGGGTGCAGCTCTTGAGCACCTCCGCCACGTGCACGATGATGGCATTGGCAAAGATCGCGCCATAGGTATCGTCGATCTGCTTCATATTGAGGATCTTGAAGAACATCAATGTGATCTTTTCATTCGGGTCAGCGATCCGGCTGTCTATGACCTTATTTCCCACTTCCCAGGTATAAAAATCCGTCACGCCGTCCTTCTTGGAATTTTCCAGAAGGTCGCGCTCATGCCGCTTCTCTTCCTCGATATCCCGGAATTTCCCCACCAGCTTCGCGGGCTTCCCGTGGTCATAGACAATGGTGCCTTCCACCTTGATCCAGCGGAAGGGCTCTGTCGTCTTCCAGCGGAAACGCATGTCGAAGGGCTCCGTGATCTTCCCATTCTTAAAGTCGATCACCTTCTGGATATCGTCATGATAGAAGATCCCCCCGCCCACGGCCACATCCAGGAAGTTCTCCAGGCGGATGTCCCCATGGGTCTCCTCTTCGCCCCGGCCCTCCAGCGTGCCGAAGGCCTGCATCACATCCATTTCATAATCGTACTCGAAGATCACGTCCCTGGAGCTTTCAAAAGCCAGACGGTACCGCTCCTCCTCCGTGCTCAGCACCAGGAAAAGCTTTTCCTCCCGTCTCTGCTGGTTCTTCATGAAAAGATAGAAGATCACGGCAGAAGGCAGCACGGCCAAAAACACGCCCAGAAGCGATGGCAGCAGCATATCCCGTATCCCCAGCTTTTCCGGCCCGAAATACCCGATCAGCAATAAAACGGCCAGGCTCAAAGCCACGCCTGGAAGCAGCACGGCCAGGAGCCGCTTTGCCGACACATGCATTCCATTCTGTTTGATCTGTTCCCTCACGTCCTTCATAAGAATCCTATCGGATGACCGTCCTGCAAGTCAGCCCGTTGACCTCCACCCTGTCGTCCACTTTTATCACCAGGCACTGCCTGCCGTCTATGATCCGGCTTTCGATCAGGTCTGTCCTCTCCGGATTGACCCTGATCACGATGTCCGGCGTCTTGACGTCGAATTTCTGCCGGCCCGGGATATTGCTGGCGCGGATCAATGCCTCCTCCGGATCCGCCTCCTCATCATCCAGAGCCTCCTTTACGGCCTTGTCGAACTTCCAGTCAAAGTCCTCCATCCTCTCGCTTTTCACGCCCGATCTCTCAAAGAGTTTCCTTACCTCTCTCTTATCCATCATCAGCGGCTCCGGATCCTCTTCGCTGTCCTTGATCAGCTCCTCTAAGTTTTCATGGATGCTCTGCACCGTCTCAAAGGCACATTCCTCCCCCAGGGTAGTGTCAAGGATATGATTGAAGACCTCGGCCTGGTATCCCGCAGACATGGGCACCTCCATACCAAACATCCCGTCGATGAAGTCCTCCATCAGCTCCTCACTCTTCCTGCTGTAATACAGGAGGCCGTGGATATTGGCCGTGCGGTCGTCAAAGGCGGGATAGAGAAATCCCTTTTCGGGCTCTGCCACCACCCAGTCCCGGATCCTCTCTGCGATCCGGTGCTCCCCGGCATTGTAGCTTAAGGCAGCCTTGGACAGCTTCACGGGGCAGATGGCCGCCGCCAGGAAATCATATACATCCTCCGAAGCATCCTCCATCGTAAGCCCGTCTGAGGTCTTGCCCGGGATGTCATAGCCTCCGTGAACCAGGATGATATAATACCTCTCCACGGTATCATAGCTTTCGATGATCCTGTCGTAGAAATCATCGATCAGGTCGTCATCTGTCAGGGCACTGTTCCTCAGGGTCAGCATGAAGTCCTGCTTGCCGCCCTCCACCTCCTCGGCCAGGGGAAATTCCAGGTCAAGGAGATTCTTTCCGGGCCTTCCGGAAAGGACCTTTTTCAGGATCTCCAGGTATTTATGCACCTCTTCTTCCGGCAGGGAAAGAAAAGCCTCCTTCATCACGCTCATCTTTTCCTTTTCATTTCCCACATAGCAGGCCGCGATCCGGTCGATGGTACAGCCCTCGATGGTAAAGAGCTTCTTGATCTCTGCAATTTCGTTTTTTGTCATCGCTTCAGCGCACCTTTCCGCCTCTGATCTGCCATTCCCTACAGTATACCATATTTCCCCGCCGGTTACTATGCACCGGGGATCAGGCTCTTCCCGTCACTTTTCCGTAGAGAAGGTCTTTTCGGTCATGCTCTCCAGGAGGCATGAGCGCAGCATGGTCAGTGCCGCCACCGTGGCGCTTTCCCGGATCTTCGCCCGCTCCCCCTCAAAAAGATATTCCCGGACCTTTACCTTGCCGTCGATGCAGACTGCAATATAGGTAAGCCCCACCGGCTTGTCCTCGCTGCCCCCGCCAGGCCCTGCGATCCCGGTAAGGGAAACGCAGACATCGGTCTTGCCCTGGGCCGCCCCGCCCTTGGCCATCTCCTTGGCGGTCTGCTCGCTGACGGCGCCATGCTTGTCCAGGGTTCCGCGCTTTACCCCCAGATATTTCCTCTTGGATTTATTGGAATACGTGACGAGGCCCTGCTTCAGCACATTGGATGCCCCCGGCACGTTCACGAGCCTGGAGCAGAGCATTCCCCCGGTCAGGGATTCTGCCGTGGTCAGGGTCATCTTGTTTTCCATCATGAGCTGGATCACGGACATTTCCAGGGTCACGTTCTCATCCGTGGTAAAGATCTTTGCGCCGAACCTCTGCTTGATCTCCTTTACCACAGGCTTGATCAGCTTCCGGCATTCCTTCTCGTCGCTGCCCTTGGCCGTCACCCGCACATGAACCTCTCCTACCTTGGCATAGGTGGCAATGGTGGGATTGGCCTGTCCGTCGATCAGATCCTTTAAATCCGTCTCCACCATGCTCTCGCCTGCGCCGCAGATCTTCACGGTCTCGCTGAGAAGAAACTCCGCAGACTGTTTCATGAGATATTCGTCCACATAGGTCTCCCACATGGGGATCAGTTCTCCGGGAGGACCCGGAAGAAGGATCGCCTTTGTGGAATCCGACTCGATGATGATCCCCGGCGCCGTGCCGTTTTTATTGTAAAGCACGACAGAGCCCTCAGGCACCAGGGCCTGCTTGCGGTTATTCTCCGTAAGCTTCAGCTTTCTCTTTTCGAAGAATTTAACGATCTGCTTCCAGGCCTTCTCATCCTCTATGAGCTTCCGGCCGAAGGCTTCCGACACCGTCTCCTTGGTCAGATCATCCTCCGTGGGGCCTAAGCCGCCGGAAAAGATCACGATATCCGAGCGCTTGATCGCCGCCAGGGCAATCTCCTTAAGCCTTCCTTCATTATCCCCCACCACGCTCTGGTAATAGCAGGATATGCCGAGCCTCGCCAGCTTCTCCGCCATAAAGGCGGCGTTTGTGTTCACGATGTTGCCAAGCAGGATCTCCGTTCCTACGCAGATTATCTCAGCCGTCATTTTTTCATCCTTTCAATACATCTTTATTTTTCCACACATAGTCGATAAGGGATATCACGGTCAAAAACAATGCGGTCCAAGTCACCAGCGCCACGATCCCCTTCATGACGGGATGGTTGATGTCCGCGATGATCAGGATCACCATCACCATCTGGAAGGTGGTCTTGAATTTCCCCCAATAGCTGGCGGCGATCACGATGCCCCGGTCGGAAGCCACCAGCCGGAAACCGCTGATGACAAATTCCCTGGATACGATGATGATCACGATCCAGGAGGCAAGCTTATCCAGGCCCACAAGGCAGATCAGGGCGGCGCAGACGAGAAGCTTATCTGCCAGCGGATCCATAAATTTCCCAAAGTTCGTTACCAGATTGTATTTCCTGGCGATCTTCCCGTCCGCCAGATCGGTCAGGCTCGCTATGACAAATATCCCCAGGGCCACCCACTTGGATGCCCCCCCGAAGCAATTCGTCAGGAGCACTGCCACAAAAAAGGGGATCAGAATCACCCGGAATATCGTCAGCTTATTCGGCAGATTCATCTTCATCGATCACGTCTCCAATCAAGTCATATCCGTTGTTTTCCCGGATCCGGACCTCAAGCATCTCCCCGCTTAGATAAGACCTTCCCCGGTCCGGAAAAAACACATAGGCGTCCACCTCCGGCGCATCCTTATAGGTCCGGCCCACATAGGTTTTCTCCTCAGGCAGGCGGCCCTCCACCAAGACCTTCACGGTCTTTCCTGCCATCTCTCCGGCCTTTTCAAAGGCGATGCGCTGCTGCAGCTCCATCAGCTGCTTCCTGCGCCTTAATTTCACCCTCTTCGGCACCTGGCCCGGCATGTCATAGGCCCTGGTGCCCTCCTCCCTGGAATAGGGAAAGACCCCCAGCCGGTCGAAGCGCATCTCTTCCACGAAGCCCATCAGCTCCTCATGCTCCTCCTCCGTCTCTCCCGGAAATCCGGTGATCAGGGTCGTCCTAAGGGCGATATCCGGGATCCGTTCCCTGAGCCTTTGGATCATGCCGCAAAGCCCCGCCCTGGTGGTTTTTCTTCCCATATCCCTTAAGATGCGGCCGCTTGCATGCTGTATCGGAAGATCCAGGTAATGGCATACCTTTTCATTTCCGGCGATGGCATCCACAAGCTCCTCCGTGATCTCCTCCGGATAGCAGTACATGAGCCGGATCCACTTGATCTCCGGGATCGCAGACAGCCTTTCCAGCAGGCGGGGAAGCTTCTTTTCCCCATAAAGGTCCGTACCGTAGAGGGTAGTTTCCTGGGCAATGAGGATCAGCTCCACGGCCCCGAGCCCGGCAAGGGCTTCCGCATCCTTGATAAGCGTCTCCTCCGGCACGCTCCGGTATCTCCCCCTCACGGACGGGATCACGCAGTAGCTGCACTGCTTGGAGCAGCCCTCCGCGATCTTCAGGTAGGCATAGTGGCTGGCATGGGTCAGTATCCTTTTTCCCGGTACATAAGGCAGGGTCTTGAGCGGATCCAGGATGGTCCGGCTCCTGCCCGAAAGCGCCTCATCCACGGCTTCCACGATCCGCGGAAAGGATGCCGTCCCCACCACGGCGTCTACCTCCGGAAGGCTCTCCCGGATCTCCCCGCTGTAGCGCTGGGCAAGACAGCCCGTCACGATGATGGCCTTAAGCTTCCCGGTCTTTTTCAGCTCCCCCAGCTCCAGGATCTCCCGGATGCTCTCCTCCTTGGCATCCCCGATGAAGCAGCAGGAGTTCACCACCGCCGCGTCCGCTTCTCCGGCCTCCTCGGCAAAGCCATATCCCGCTTCAGACAGGAGAGCCATCATCTGCTGGGTATCCACCTGGTTTTTATCGCAGCCCAGGGAAACGATCCAGAGCTTTGCGCCTGCGGCCCGGTTTGCATCTTTAGAAACGGATGGACGGGCTTTTTCGTTCCCGTCCTTCCGTTTCTTTGTATCAGTCTTCGTCATCCTGATTCAGGATTTTCAGCTCCCCGCTGTTCAGCTCCTCTACCGCAATGGAGAGCGGCTTCTTGTCCCCGATATGGACCAGAGGCTCGGCTCCATCCGTGATCTGCCTGGCCCGCTTGGCCGTGGCAAATACGATGGAATACCGGCTGTTGACGATGGGGGTTTCTCCCTCTTCCACGTCAGCGTTGACCACTTTCATTAGATCCGAATACGATGGGTGCAGCATTTTTTAATCCTCCTGTTTTAATTCCTTCCGGATTTGATCCAGAAATTCTCTCTGATGCTCCGGCCTGTAATGCGATGCCTGTATGATCCCATGCAGCAGCCTGGTGCATTCCTCAAGGTCATCATTTACCACGATATAATCATAGCCCGCCATGCCATAGGACTCCATTTCTGCCCTGCGCATGCGCTTTTCGATATTTTCCTTATCCTCCGTGCCCCGGCTTTCGATCCTGCGGCGAAGCTCCTTCGCGTCGGGCGGCGTCACAAAGACCAGCAGCGCATCCGGATATTTATCCCGGATCTGCATGGCGCCGTCGATCTCGATCTCTAAGATCACGTCCTTGCCCTCAGCCAGCTTCTCATCTACGAATTTCTTCGGGGTTCCGTAATAATTGCCCACATATTCCGCATGCTCCAGAAGCTCTCCCTTCCGGATCATCTCCTCGAACTCCTCCCGGGTCTTGAAGAAGTAGCTCTCCCCTTCCTTTTCTCCCGGCCTCGGCTTTCTGGAGGTGGCAGATATGGAGAGCACATAGCAGTCATAATGCTTAAGCAGCTCCCGCATGAGGGTGCCCTTCCCGGATCCCGAAAAGCCCGAAACGACTGTCAATATGCCTCGTTCGCTTAAATTACGCATCTGATTCTCCCGCTATCCCAGCTTTAACCCTCTGCAGCAGCGTGTCCGGCGTCAGGGCCGAAAGCACGACCTGGCTGTTTTCCATGATGATCACGGATTTTGCCTTCCTTCCGTGGGTACCGTCGATAGAGACGCCCTCATCCTTGGCCTTTCTCACCATTCTCTTGGCCGGGGCGGAATCCGGATTCACGATGGCGATCATCCGGTCCAGATTGACGATATTGCCGTATCCTATATTGATCAAGTTCATTATTCTATGTTCTGCACCTGCTCCCGTATCTTTTCGATCACGGTCTTCAGCTCGATGGCCCGGTCCGAAAGCTCCAGGTCGCTCGATTTGGACAATGTGGTATTGGCTTCCCGGTTCATCTCCTGTGCGATGAAATCCAGCTTCCTCCCGCAGCCGCCCCCGGCCTTCAGGCACTGGATCATGCTGTCGATATGGCTCTTCAGCCGGACGATCTCCTCATCCACGCAGACCTTGTCCGCAAAGATGGCTACCTCCGTCAGAAGCCGGGATTCCTCTGCCTGGACTCCGCTTGATGCAAGGATCTCATTCACCCTCTCCGTGATCTTCCTGCGGTATTCCTCTACGATCTGCGGGGAGCGGCGCTCGATGAAATCCACATCCTCCTTCATGGATTCCAGCTTTTCCAGGAGATCCTTCTTCAGGTTCTCCCCTTCCTCCTCCCTGGCTTCCACGAAGCGCTCCAGGGCGCCCTTCACGCATTCTTCCAGGTCTTCCCAGATCTCGTCCTCATTTTCCTCGGCTTCCTCCATGGTAAACACATCCTGGTACCGGGAAAGCGTCGAAAGGCGGATGTCATTTTCCAGGCCGAATTCCTTCGCCATCTGCGTCAGGTAGCCGTAATACTCCTTCGCGATGGCGCTGTTGTAATGCACCGTTTCCTGGCTTTCGTTGAAATCCTCCAGCTGTACATATACGTCCACCTTGCCCCGCTCGATGTAGCGCTTCATGAGGCTGCGGATCTTGGATTCAAACACTCCCAGCTTCCTGGGGAGCTTGATGTTCGTCTCCAGATAGCGGTGGTTCACCGCCTTAAACTCCACCGAGAATTTCCGGTTATGCCCGCCTGCCTCGCATCTTCCGAAGCCGGTCATGCTCCTTATCTTTTCCATGAGATCCTTCTGTCCCTTTTTCGAAGTAATATAATTGATTATACTATAACATAAGCAAAGTTGCCACGGAATGTTGCGTAAATCTTATGTCAGGATCCGGCAGGCTTCGCGGTACTTTTCCGCCGTCTTTTCGATCACGTCCTCCGGCAGGTAGTCCTCCTGCTCGGGATGGGAGCGGATCCAGTCCCTTACATACTGCTTGTCAAAGGAAGGCTGGGATTTTCCGGGCGCATAGCCCTCAGCCGGCCAGAACCGGGAGCTGTCCGGGGTCAGCATTTCGTCCCCAAGGATCACATTCCCCTCCTCATCCAGTCCGAATTCAAACTTGGTATCCGCAATGATGATGCCCTTCGTCCTGGCATACTCCGCACATTTCCCGTAAAGGGCAAGGGTCTTGTCCCTGAGCTTCTGTGCATATTCCGCACCCTTTCCGGGATATTCCTTTTCCAATACCTCGATGCTTCTTTCGAAGGAGATATTTTCATCATGGTCTCCCAGCTCCGCCTTGGTGCTGGGGGTATAGATGGGCTGCGGCAGCTGCTGGGATTCCTTAAGCCCCTCCGGCAGGGCGATGCCGCAGACCTCTCCGCTCTTTTGGTAGGAAGCCCAGCCCGAGCCCGTGATATAGCCCCTTACGATGCACTCTATGGGAAGCATATGCAGCTTCCGGCAGAGCATCACGTTTCCCCGGAATTCTTCCTTCCGGAAATACTCCGGCATGTCCATGGGATCCGTGGAGATCATATGGTTCGGCACGATATCCTCTGTGAGCCGGAACCAGAATTCCGAAAGCCTGGTCAGTATCTCTCCCTTCCCCGGAACCGGATTTTTCAGGATGCGGTCAAAGGCCGAGATCCGGTCTGTGGCGCGGATGATGAGCCGCTCCCCGATATCGTAGATCTCCCTTACCTTTCCTTCCTTGATCGGTGTGTAATCCTTCATTTTTTTCTCCCCTTTAACTTGCGATCGCCCCGTAGGCCCCAAAGCCCAGACGGCTCAGCACATACATGATGACGCCGGCAAGCACCACGCCGGCGATGACTGCGGCCACGCTCTTTTTGAATTCCATATCCAGGATGGAAGCGGCCAGCGTCCCGGTCCAGGCTCCCGTGCCAGGAAGCGGGATCCCCACAAAGAGCAGGAGGGCGATATACAGTCCGTGGCCTGCCTTTGCCTCAAGCTTCCTTCCTCCCTTCTCCCCCTTTTCCAGGCAGAAGGTAAAGAACCCCCCGATCACCGGTTTGTCCTTGCCCCAGAGAAGCACCTTCCTGGCAAAGAAATAGATCACCGGCACCGGAAGCATATTTCCGATCACGCATACCACAAAAGCCGGCAGGATCGGAAGCCCGAAGCCCACGGCCACCGGGATGGCTCCCCTAAGCTCGATCAGGGGCACCATGGAAATAAAATAGATGATCAGATACTGAACTATAGTTGACATAATGTCTCTCCTCTATGCTTCTTCCCGCAACGCCGGAAGGATCTCCCTAAGCGCCGCAAAGAGGGCATCCATTTCCTCCTCTGTGCCGACGGTGATCCTTAAATAGTCCGCGATCCGCTCCGGCTTCTTAAAATGCCTCACGTAGATCCTCCTCTCCTTTAAGGCCTCAAACACCCTTGCGGCCCCGATCCCCTCCGGCGGCTTCGCAAACAGGAAATTCGTGGATGAACGGCCGCAGGAAAACCCAAGCCCGCACAGCACATCGCGGGATCTCTCCCTGGTCTTGATGATCTTTTCCGTGATCTCCCGGAAGTAGGACTCGTCCTTTATGGCGGCTGCTCCTGCCAGGATGGAGGGTGTATTCATGGTATAGGAATTGACGGAATACTTTACAGCCTGAAGCACCTCCATCAGCTCCCTGGAGGCAAAAGCATAGCCGATCCGCATACCGGCCATTGCCCTGGATTTTGACATGGTCCGGACCACCGCCAGATTCGGATAGCGGTCTATGAGAGGCAGGGCCGTCTCCCCGCCGAAATCCACATAAGCCTCATCGATGATCACGACGCTGTCCTGGTTCTTTTCGATGATCTCCTGCAGTACCGAAAGCTCTTCTGCCCGCCCGGTGGGGGCATTGGGATTGGCGATGACGATCCCGCCGTTTTCAGCAAGATAGTCCTCCGGCCGGATCCGGAAATCCGGATCTAAAGGCACGGTGCGGTAGGGGATCCGGTATACCTCGGCCCAGACGTCATAAAAGGAATAGGTAACATCCGGGAATAATACCGGCTTCTTTCCCTCAAAGAAGGCCAGGAAGCACATGGAAAGCACATCATCCGAGCCCACTCCGGCAAAGATCTGCTCCTTCTTTACCCCATAATATGCCGAAAGGGCTTCCGTGAGGGTCTCGATCCCCACCTCCGGATACAATCTCAGCCTTTCCGGATCCATGTTCCTTAAAGCCTCTGCCACCTTCGGGGAAGGGGGATAGGGGCATTCGTTTGTATTCAGCTTGATGACACTGCCCCGCGGCTGTTCCCCCGGCACATAGGGCGTCACCTTTCTTAAATTATCCCGGAAGCTCATTTCAGATCCATCTCCCCTGCAAGCTTTTCAAACTCCCTGAGGGAATTCCGGCAGGTCTCGTAAGAAACACAGTAAGCAAGCCTCACATAGCCCGGGCACAGGAAGGAAGACCCGGGCACCAGAAGGATCCGGTGCTTTCTTGCCGCCTCCACGAATTTCTTCTCATCCTCTGTCGGGGACTTGATGAACATATAAAACGCTCCGTCCGGCTTCACCACCTCAAAGCCGTACTTTGTCAGAGCCTCATGCAGCAGGTCGCGGTTTCTCTTGTAATAGGCGATGTCTGCTTTTTCCTCCAGGCACTCTGCCACCACCTTCTGGAAGAGCGACGGCGCATTCACAAAGCCAAGCACCCGGTTTGCGATGGTAAGGGCCTGGATCAGCCTCTCTGCATCCGCCGCCTCATCCGGCACTACGAGATAGCCGATCCGCTCCCCGGGAAGGCTCAGGGTCTTGCTGAAGGAATAACCTACGATGGTATTGTTATAATACTTTGTAAGATACGGCACCTCTGCGCCGGTATAGACCAGCTCCCTGTAGGGCTCGTCTGAGATCAGAAAGATCTCCGTATCATATTCTTTCCCCTTCTCCTCCAGGATGGAGGAAATCTTCCGTATGGTCTCCTCGGAGTAGATGACCCCGGTGGGATTGTTGGGATTATTGATGATCACCGCCCTGGTCTCCGGCGTGATCTTGGCTTCAAAGTCCGCCAGGTCCGGCTGGAAGGTGCTGGTGTCCGGAGATACGACCACCAGGGAGCCGTCCACATTCGCCACATAATTTTTATATTCCAGGAAGAATGGCGCAAAGGCCACCACCTCGTCCCCTGGATTGATCAGGGCCTTCAGGGCTACGTTCAGCCCCCCTGCGGCTCCCACGGTCATGATGATGTTGCGTCCATGAAAGGAGGTCTCAAAGCGCCGGTTCAGGGACTCGGCCACCTTTTCCCTCACGTCCTCAAAGCCCGCGTTGTTCATGTAGCCGTGAAGGGCAAGGGGATCCTCTTCACGAAGGAGGCGCTCCACCGTTTCCTTTACCTTTTCCGGAGCAGGCACGTTCGGATTGCCCAGGGAAAAATCATAGACATTCTCTGCCCCGTACTCGGCAGCCATCCTCCTGCCTTCCTCAAACATCACACGCACCACGGAATTATTGTCCACCAATGCCTGCATCTTCTTTGAAATCATATCCTTCTCCTTTGCAAACGAAGCCGTCCCCTACTTTAACATCTTGACCGAGGGCCAATAGCGGAAGATCGCCTTCCCGATCATGCCCTCACGGTGCAGATAGGTATTGTCCCAGTATCTGGAATCCGCTGAATCATTGCGGTTGTCCCCCATCATGAAATAGCAGCCCTCCGGGATCTTGTAGGGGCCGAACTCCCCTATGGTCTCCACGGTGAGGTACGGCTCATCCAGCTCCTCCCCGTTGATATATACCTTGCCTCCCGATACCAGAAGCTCCTCCCCCGGCAGGCCGATCAGCCTCTTGATGTACAGCACGCTTTCATTATCCGGGTATTTGAAGATGATGATATCGCCACGCTGGGGATCCTTCTTCAGATAAGACAGGCGGCTCCCGATGATCCGATCCCTGGCCATGATGGTCGTCTCCATGGAGGATGTAGGTACCGTGGCATTGACGATCAGCAAATGGTTGATCAAAAATGACATGCCCGCCGCTACGATAATGACCGCCACCCATTCCAGGATTTCTCTCACTCTTTCCGCTCTCGTCATGGCTTCAGTATCTGTTCTTCCTTTCCCGGATTTCTCTCACGCCTTCCTCTCTCGTCATGGCTAACGTATCCGCCCTTTCTTTCCCGGCGCCGTTTTTACGATGTCTTCCTTACAGGCATCAGACACCAAAACACTATTTTACACTATCCCTCCCCCAAAAATCAATCTTTTAAGAATCTTTGGGCGCTTTCGGTGTCATAAAAAATAACATATTACATAACATATCTTTTACACAGCAATTTCACATAAAATATGATGGTAAACACACGGGCCGTGTTTTGGCAACCTGTTGTTTTTTTTGATTATCGAGAGGAGAAGAATGAAAGACGAAAAACTCAGGATTATCCCAAAACAGTTGAAAGGCGAAGACGGACACAGGATCTTTTCCATCCGGGTCGCGGAAACCGTCTTTTGCGAGATTGAAGCCATCTCCGCCAGAACCGGCCGGAGCAGGAATGAACTGATCTCCATGCTTCTGTGCTATGCCCTGGATCGCTGCGTCGTAGAAGATCTGCATTAAGCACGCCGTTTCAAGAAGGCCGGCTTTCGGGTCATGGTAATAGACCCATACGGCCGGCCTTCCATATTTCCGGATGAAGCAAGACTCCTTGCCGCCCCTTCATCCGCATTCAGCAAGTGATGCAGCCGCTTCCTTAAGGAAATCCGGCTCTTTACCGGCTACGGATTCAGCACGGCATCAAAACGCTCCTCCACCTTCTTCCAGTCGATGACATTCCAAAGTGCCTTCACATAATCAGCGCGGAGATTTCTGTATTTCAGATAATAAGCATGCTCCCAGACATCGATGGCAAGAAGGGGGATCCTTTCTTCTCCCAGGCTTATGGGATTGTCCTGGTTTGCGCTCTTGGATACGAAAAGATTTCCGGCCCAGTCCGCCGAAAGCCAGGCCCAGCCGGACCCGAACTGCCCCAGGCTAAGCTCCGTGAGCTCTGCCTTCAGCGCCTCCAGGCTCCCGTAGATCGCATTGATCTTTTCTAAAAGCTTTCCTTCCGGGGCATGCGCCGCATTGGGGGAAAGCGCCTCGAAATAAAGGTTGTGATTGTAGAAGCCGCCGCCGTTATTCCGGATGGCGGTCCGGTACCCTTCCTCCACCTGATCCAGTCCGCCCAGGAGCTTTTCGATCTCCATGTCCTCCAGGCCCGCCTTCGCCACGGCATCATTCAAGTTTTTGGTATAAGCCGCATGGTGCTTCCCGTAATGAGTCTCCATGGTAGCCGTGTCGATATACGGCTCCAGCGCATCAAATCCATACGGCAGCTCGATCTGCTGAAACATCTCTTCCTCCTACTGCTCGATATATTCCGACACCAGCTTATCAAATGTGCCGTCATCCTTCAGTTCCTTCAAGGCGGCATTGACGGCATCCGCAAGAGCCGCATCGCCCTTAGGCAGCGCGATGGCATATTTCTCTGCTTCAAAGCCGAACTGTGCTCCGTCTATGGCCTTGATATCGTCTGCAAATTTCTCCTGGAATACCTTCGCCGGGTTCTGATCCACGATCACGGCATCCAGCCTGCCGTTTACCAGGTCATTGACCGCATCCACCGGCTTATTGTACTGCCTGTTTTCCGCATTCTCGATATCCTCCACCAGAAAGTCCCCGGTTGTTCCCAGCTGGTTGCCGATCACCTTGCCCACCAGGTCGTCTGCCTCATCGATATCCGAATCCTTCTTCACCAGCACATACTGTACGGCATCATAGTAGGAATCCGAGAAATCCACGCTCTTCTGCCTCTCCTCCGTGACGGTCATGCCCGCAATGGCACAGTCTGTCTTGGAACCGATGGAGGCAACCAGTGAATCAAATTCCATGTTCTCGATCTCGACCTCTGTGCCCATCTTCTCTCCGATGGCCTTGATCAGGGCGATGTCAAAGCCGTCCGGCTGGCCGGAATCACCGATGTATTCGAAGGGCGGAAATTCCGCATTGGTTCCCACCGTCAGCACCCCATCCCCCAGCGCAGGACTTTGGGCCGCAGCTCCGTCTCCCCCCGATGCCGGTGCTGTGGATGCCTGGGTTCCGCAGCCGGTGATCAGGCCCGCACAGAGAGCCGCCGCCAGAATTGCTGAAATCATTTTCTTTCTCATAAGTCTCACCTCTTTCTTCAAAGTATGATTGCTTTCGTATTTTAGCACAATAAAGTGATTCTGTCACCTGATCCCGTGCGCTCAAGGGAACCGCCCGGCTCTGTGTGCTCATAAGAACCGCTTAGCTCTGTGTGCCCAAGGGACCGCCCTAGCTGCCGTTTTAGGGCAGGCTTCTAAAAAAAGGGTATCATCTCCAAAGTATATTTTTTCGCACCGCTGCGGTTCAGGTGGTTGCTGTCGCCAAAGTACCGGTTGCTGTAGACCGGCACATCCTTTTCGAAGTGCACGGTGGGATGCTTCTGTTCCTGTCCGGTAAGATATTGCCGGTATCCCTCCATGAACGCCTCGTGCATGGCTTCATTTGAGGCTTCGTTGATGGGAGCCTGCAGTACCGTGACCTCCACCCCGTTTTCCGTAAGCAGGGACAGGAGCCGGTCGTAATAAGCAAGCACCAGGGCAGAGCTGTCAAAATCCGGATGATGGGTCTCATAATCCAGGCTGTCGTTTCCGGGCTCCGAGCCGAATTCACAATAGCCCAGATCCCCGCGCACGGCTTCGTATTTCGCCATGTTTTCTGCCTTCCGTCCGATGAAGCGGGCATCATATTCCTGCGCCAGATACTTGGAGGGAAGCCTCAGGCGGAAGGATACCGCATCCGAAAGCCAGCCCTTGTAATGCACCACCTCATTCTTTAAGCTTATGGCCTCTCCCATCACCTCTGCCTGCTCCGGCACCGAAAGGTAGTTGTTGTACTGGGTCTGATTCCAGTTATCGATATCGCACAGATGGTAGGGGGCGAAGATCACCACCGCGGCCTTCGGCGCCCCGTGGCAGCGGATATAGTTTTTTGCGGCATAATACATCTCGATGGGAGTCGCCCCGCCGATGGCGATATTGTAGATCCCGTCCCCGATCATGCCCGGGATCAGGGAAGACTTTGCCCGGGAATCTCCGATGATCACAGTTTCATCCGGCGCCGCTTTTTGGTTTACATAATCCTTCTCCTCCGCCCAGAGCACATATTCCGTGGTCATATAGCTTAAGGGCAGGGCATAGGTGAAGACGCTGAGCAGCCATAAGGGCACCGATGCCAATATGAAATTCCGTATTATCCTCCCCATTCCGGATCTCATCCAAGCCTCCCATCTGCATCTCCCCGGCTCCATCCCGCGGACGCCGGAGATTTCTGATTTTCTTTTCCACGCAAAAAACCATTCCATCCCGCGGGCGCCGGGGGTTTTCAGACTTTCTTTCGGTTTTCGTTCTTTTAAAACGCGAAGTAGATGAACTGCTGGGAGCCCAGGGAAGCCGAACCCAGCATCATCAGCACCATCAGGTAATAAACAGCCCAGCGTACCGCTTTTTTCTGGGAAAGAAGAAGGGCTATGGCATCCCTTTTTTCATTCACCAGATCGAATAATATCATCATGCCAAGCCCAGCCGCGAGAAAAAGCAGATGAAAGCTCCCCAGGCCCAGCGCAAAGGGCGACGTGGAAAGCACGCTCTTCACCTCAAAACGGGTCCAGATCCTTCCCGTGATCTGCACCGCCTCAGCCACGGAGCCTGCCCGGAAGAATACCAGCGATACCGTAAAGAAAAAGAAAGTCAGCAGGATCCGGCATACATCTCCCGGCTTTCCCTCCAGGGCTTTTTTCAGCCGGAGGACATCGCAGGCCCTCTTCCTCACAGGCTTCAGCATATCTCCCAGCACCTGCAGCAGCCCGGAAAGAGCGCCCCAAAGGATGTAATGAAGCTCCGCGCCGTGCCACGCTCCGGACAGGGTGAATACGATCATGACATTCAGGTATTTACGAAGCCTCCCCCTCCGGCTCCCGCCCAGGGGGATATAGAGGTAATCCCGAAACCAGCTGTTCAGGGAAATATGCCATCTGCGCCAGAATTCCCCCAGGGACCTGGACAGGAAGGGCTGGCGGAAGTTTTCCATCAGACGGAAGCCCATGACCTCCCCGGCGCCCACGGCTATGGCAGAATAGCTGGCAAAATCGCAGTAGATCTGGAAGGCATAGAGGACGGTGGCAAGAAAAAGCTGATATCCCGTGCAGTCCTCGTAATGGCCGTAGATCAGATCCACGGAGATCGCCAGCCTCTGGGCGATCACCAGCTTCATGAAATACCCGCAGGCCATGCGGAACAGCCCATGGCGTACCCGTTCATAGTCAAAGCGGTGCCGCTCATCAAACTGCGGAAGCAGGTCGGATGCACGCTCGATGGGCCCGGCAAGGAGCACCGGAAAGAAGGACACAAAGAGGGCATACTTCAGGAAGTCCTTCTGGATCCTGCACTTTCCGCCGTAGGTATCAAAAAGATAGGTCAGGGATTGGAAGATATAAAAAGAAATGCCCACGGGGAGAAGGATCTTCAACGCCGGATCCTTCTGAAAGAACCCTGCAAGCAGGTTAAAATACTTGAAGAAAAAAAGGATCGAAAGATTGGCCGCCACACCGGCAATGAGTGCCGCCCTGCGCTTCCCTGCAGGCAGGGTACCGTCTCCCGTGGCAAGGCCTGCCGCATAGGTGATCCCGGTGACGGATAAAAGCAGCAATGCGTAGCGCGGATCCGCACAGGCATAATAAAAATAGCTCGCCGCAAGGAGCCAGGCGTTCCCTTTGCCTCCCCATCCCGGCTTCCCGTCAAGCCAGAAATATATCAAAACCACCGTAGGAAAAAACACGGCGAATCCAATCGAATTAAACAGCATGGCACAATCTTACAATAACCTCACCCAAATATCAAACACACTCCATAAAGCCGGTTTATTTACGGAGCGGTTGTGCAGGTTTTTAAGGAAGCCAACCAGACAAAAGAACCATCCCCCTGTCTTTTGCGGTTGCAGAATCAGGCTTCGGATTGTATTATAGTACACAGGTTTTTGAAAGGAGCCGGACTATGGACAGCATTTCCGAAAAATTCGTCACTGCATTCATTACAAAGGACCGCTGGAAGCTGTATCTGGCAGGGCTCGGCGTGACCATGGAGATCGCCTTTTTTGCGGCCATCATCGGCGTCATCATCGGTACGATCCTGGCCCTGATGAAGCTTTCGCAAAAAAAAGACGGTAAGCCTACCGTCCTGTCTGTGCTTGCGACTGCCTATATCGACGTCATCCGCGGAACTCCCAGCGTGCTGCAGCTCCTGATCATGTGGTTCATCATCATGGCCAATAATAAAAACGGCGTCCTGGTAGCCTGCCTGTCCTTCGGCTTTAATTCCGGCGCCTATGTGGCGGAGATCGTCCGGGCCGGCATCCTGGCTGTAGACCCCGGGCAGACCGAGGCCGGCCGTTCCCTTGGCTTAAGCGGCTCCCAGACCATGCGGCTCATCGTGCTGCCCCAGGCTTTCAAAAATATCCTGCCGCCCCTTGGCAATGAATTCATCACCCTTCTGAAGGAAACTGCCATCGTAGGCTATGTGAGCCTCACCGACCTGACCCGTACCGCGAATCAGATCTCCTCCCGTACCTACGAACCCTTCATGCCGCTGATCGGCGCCGCCGTGATCTATTTCGTCGTGATCAAGATCCTGACCCTTCTGCTCGGCCGTCTGGAAAAGAGGCTCCGCAGGGCCGACTCCCATTAGTCCGTCTTTCCCAGCAGTTCGGGAAGATCCTCTTTGCAAAGCTCCTTCAGCTCCTTGAAGGTACGCCCCAGGGGAAGCCCTACGATATTCGTATAGCTGCCCCGGATCTCTGCGATGTATCTGGCCAGCATCCCCTGGATCCCATAAGAACCTGCCTTGTCCATGGGCTCTCCCGTGGCGATGTATTCCCGGATCTCCTCATCCGTCATCTCATAAAAGCGCACATCCGACGCTTCATGGAAGATCCGCTTTTCCCTCCTTCGTTCTCCCTCTGCCCCATCCCATACCCGGATCAGGCTCACTCCCGTATATACGGTATGGGTATTCCCCTGCAGGAGCTTCAGCATCCGGAAGGCGTCTTCTTCATCCACCGGCTTCCCCAGGATGTGCCCGGAAACAGCCACCAGGGTATCCGCCCCAAGGACGACCATGTCTCCCTTTTCCCTTAAGCTCACGGCTTCTGCCTTCCTTAAGGACAGCTCCTCTACAAGCTCTGCCGTGGTCACTCCGAAGGGGGCAGTCTCTTCACAATTTGCCGGCAGCACCTCATAGGGGATCTCTGCCTGAGCCAGCAGCTCCTTCCTTCTGGGCGACGCAGAGGCCAATATTAATCTCAGCATGATATCTCCTCCAATTCCTTAAGCCAGACCGCAGAGCTTGCATCGCTCGGCATCCTCCAGTCTCCCCTGGGAGACAGTGCCGCGGTACCCACCTTGGGTCCGTCCGGAAGGCAGGACCGCTTAAACTGCTGGGTAAAGAAACGCTTTACAAAGACCTTGAGCCATTTCAGGATGGTTTCCCTGTCATAGGCTCCCTCAAAGGAAAGGCAGGCCATCCGGAAGATCTTCTTCGGCGGGAACTGGAACCGCAGGAAATAGTAGAGGAAGTAATCATGCAGCTCATAAGGCCCCACCAGCTCCTCCGTCTTTTGTGAGATGATCCCGTCCTCCGGGGGAAGCAGCTCGGGACTGACCGGGGTATCCACGATATCTGCCAATACCTTTGACAGGCTCTCATCCCCGGCCTTTGCAGCTTCATCAGCGCGGTAGCTTACCAGATGCCGCACCAGGGTCTTGGGCACTCCCGCATTCACGCCATACATGGACATGTGATCCCCGTTATAGGTAGCCCAGCCCAGGGCCAGCTCCGACAGGTCTCCGGTACCTACCACCAGCCCGTTCAGCTTATTCGCCAGATCCATCAGCACCTGGGTTCTCTCCCTGGCCTGGCAGTTTTCATAGGTCACATCCCGGTCTGCCTCATCGTGGCCGATGTCCTTCATGTGAAGCCTTACGGATTCCCGGATGTCGATCTCCCTCAGGCCGACCCCAAGTGTCCTTGCCAG
Organism: Lachnospiraceae bacterium; assembly: GCA_024693135.1. Classification (GTDB taxonomy): domain Bacteria; phylum Bacillota; class Clostridia; order Lachnospirales; family Lachnospiraceae; genus NK4A144. The sequence continues at coordinate 36,045 of JAILLN010000010.1, forward strand.
CTCACAGGCGTTGTCATAGGTCCTGTCCGTGGTGCCGAAGCAGGGCATGGTCACGGCATGGATCCCGTCTCTGGGAAGCCCCAATAGGTCAAAGGAGCGCACCGTCACCAGCAGGGCCAGTGTAGAATCAAGCCCTCCGGACAGTCCCAGGACCGCATTCTTGATCCCCGCTGCCTCAAGCCTCTTCTTCAGCCCCATGGCCTGGATCGTAAAGATCTGTTCGCAGCGCTCCCTCCGGTCCGTCTTATCCTTTGGCACAAAGGGCGCCGGATCGAAGCGTCTGGTGAGCTCTGTCTCTGCCGTATCCAGGAAAAAAGGAATTCGGACATAGCCTTCCCCAAGGGATTCCCGGAAGGTATTCATCCTCCGCCTTTCCGCAATGAGCCTTGCCACATCGATCTCTGATACGATAGATCCATTCCGGAAAAGCTCTGATTCGGAAAGGATTGATCCGTTTTCCGCGATCAGGTCATGACCGCCGAAGACCAGATCCTGGGTGGATTCCCCCTCCCCGGCTGAAGCATAGAGATAGGCTGAGGCCTGAGCCGCACTTAATACAGACACCAGCTTCCTGCGGTAGGAATCCTTGCCGATCACCTCATCGCTTGCAGAAAGGTTGACGATCAGCGTAGCCCCGGCCTTTGCATGGCGGCCGGAAGGCGCCTCCGAAACCCAGGCATCCTCACAGATCTCACAGGCGACCTTAAGCCCCGGCAGGGTCTCTCCATTTTCAAAGAGAAGATCCGTGCCAAAGGGTACCTGTTTCCCGCCAAGTTCCATCATGACAGCCTTCCGGAAGCCCGGAGCAAAATGCCTTGCCTCATAAAATTCAGAATAATTCGGGAGGTTTTCCTTCGGGATGATGCCGAGCACCTCCCCCCTGTGAAGGGCCGCAGCCGCGTTGTAAAGCTTCCCGCCAAAAGCCATGGGCAGCCCGATGAAGATCAGCGCATCATAGCCTGCGCTTTCCTCTGCGATCCGGATGAGCCTCTGCCGGCAGGATGTGATGAGCACATCGGATAAAAAGAGATCCCCGCAGGTATACCCGGAAAGAGCCAGCTCCGGGAAGACCATGACCTTTACGTCCTCCTCCCCGAGTTTCCTGATGACGGAGAGGATCTCTGCCGCATTATATTCCGGATCTGCCACCCGGAGCTTTGGCGTGCATGCCGCCACTTTCACAAAACCATCCCTCATAAATATGTCCCTTTCTATTCTTGCAGGCTTCCCCCACAGACTTCACGGCTCCTGGTCCCACATACAGCAGGAGAAGCATCCGTCCCCTGGGCTTACAGCGCCGCGAGCTGATTTAATTTCTCCGGGGATATGATATACTTCCTCCCGCAGAAGCTGCAGCACATCTCAATCTCCTTCCCCTCCTGTGCCATCTCTGTCAGGTCCTTCCTGCCCACGCTGATCAGAGCCTTTTCAATCTTCGCCGGGCTGCAGTCACAGGCAAAGGCCGTCTCCTTTTTCTCCAGGATCTCCAGTTCAAGTCCCTCAAGCAGCATCCCCAGCAGATCCTCCGGAGTCCCGCCCCCGGCATAGATATCCGTCACGGAAGAAATCCCGGACAGATTCTGCTCCAGGCGCGACACCGCTTCCTCTGTGGCATCCGGCATGAGCTGTACGATGAAGCCTCCGGCCTGCGATACGGTATTTTCCTTTGCCACCAGCACGCCAAGCCCGACGGCCGAAGGAGTCTGCTCGCTCTGTGCATAATAATACGTAATATCCTCCGCGATCTCCCCGGAAACCAGCTTCGTTTCCCCGATATAGGGCTCCTTCAGCCCCAGATCCCGGATGACCCGCAGATAACCCTCCCCCACGGCTCCCGCCACATCCAGCTTATGATCCGTCTCCCGGATCGGAAGCATCACCCGGGGATTCACCGCATAGCCCTTCACGTGCCCCTCGGAATCCGATGTGACCGTAAGACCTCCGATGGGACCCTCTGCCAGGATCTGCAGCGTCAGAAGCCCGCCGCCCTTCATCATCTGCCCCATCATGGCACCCGCAGTCAGAAGCCTTCCCAGGGCGGCCGTCGCCACCGGGGAAGTATTGTGGTTCTTCCTTGCTGTCTCCGCCATATCCCGGGCCGTCGCCGCAAATGCCCTGATCTGTCCTTTTCCTGCAGTCGCTCTTACAATATAATCACCCAATGCCTGCTCCTTTTCTCATCGCACCAACACTCTGTTTCCCCGCCGGCCTCGCTCTCCCCGGTCTCGCTATTTCCCCGCCGGCCTCGCTCTCCCCGGTCTCGCTCTCCCCGGTCTCGCTCTCCAGCCTCTCTGTTCCCCGCCGGCCTCGTCTCCCGGGTCTCTTTCTCTCCGGTCTCTTTCTCCGGCCTCTCTGTTCCCCGCCGGCCTCTCCCCCTCCCCGGCGTTTTTTAAGCATATGTCTTCCTCAGTCTGCTGTCTGTTTTTCGGTATCCACGGGTAGGACTGCCTCATACACAAGCCTTGTGCTTTTGCGTCCAGGCTTTCGTGCAGAATAATCGCTGGTCACGCGGATCAGCTTCAATCCTGCCTTCTCCAGCTCCTTCTCCACCAGCTTCCTGGGAAAAGCCGTTTCAACATGCCGCTCCTTCTGCTTTATGTAAACCATAGACCCCATTTCATTTTCTTGATTTATGTCAACTCCGCAGTCTCCCTCAGCCATCTGATTTATGTCAACTCTATCAAACAAAGTCAGATCATAGGCATTTCTTCTCTTCCGCTTGTCATAATGATTCTCCCAGATATAGGAATGCTCTTCCCCCTCCTCTGCAAAAGTGCGGTTTCCCAGCACCTTCTCGTAATAATAAGGAGTATGCAGGTCAAAAAGAAAAACCCCTCCCGGATCCAGGTAATTATTCACCAGCCGGAATACCTTTGCCAGGTCCTTCCTTCGGGGCAGATAATTGAGGGTGTCGCAGGCCGCAAGGATGGCCCGCATGGTACCGTAAAGCTCAAATTCCCGGATATCCTGATTCAGATAGAGGATATTTCGCCCTTCCCGTTTTTCCATGGCCCGGTCCAGCATTTCTATGGAGGAATCGATCCCCGTCATGTCATAACCCCGGTCTGCGAGCATGTCCGTCAGTGTTCCCGTGCCGCAGCCCAGATCGCAGACGAGGCCGTCCCGGATCTGGTGCCTGCGCAGAACCTTCACGATATATCCTGCCCATGCCTCGTAAGGCACATCCTTCATGAAGCTGTCATATGATCCGGCCAGTGCCGTATAAATCTGCTCATCCATGGCACAAGTGTAGCACAGTTGCCAAAAGAGCGCAAAAAGAGCCCCATTCCGGTATCTTCGGCACAGACTGTGTGTTGAAGGGAAAGCCCTTGCACTGACAGGAGGATCAGGAATTATCCGTTGACTTTTTTCTTCATTCAAAATAAAATACTTGCAAGTATACTACTCACGAGTAGTATACTCGCGCATAACAAATAGGTTGAGGAAAAGAAAAGTCAGTGGTCAGACATGCGGCGGAGGATGGGGCTGTATTACTGGAACTTGATGATCTATTTGCGTGATCATGTAATCCGCTTACTTTTTTTACTCCAATAAAAAGCTAAGGCGGAAGCTCCGATATTACTGGACTTCCGCCTTAGCTCCTCGATAGTGCTTCTTCAGTTCCCATTGGACTGTACCTCCAACTCTGTCTCCGCAACGCTGCTCTTTACAAGATTCTATGGCCTCTTCGTCCCCATCCTCTGCTGATCGGACATCTCTCTACGGAATTTTCGCCATATTCCTGCACTGCGGAACGCTTCTCTGCTAAGCCTTTTGCTAAACTCTGATGTTTTTTCCTGTTGACGAGTTCATCTATGATAAACTTTCGTTTTTTTCAGGATCCTATTGTTCATTCTGCTCATCTGGCGCCTAACCGGTTAAAGGCATCTGAGCTAAGCTTATGCTTTCGGTGGTCCGTACCTCCTTTCATCAGATTGGCTTTCTTGTCTTCAAAGCCTTGTTTTATCTTTCGAATCTCTCATTTCGTTGTTTCTGATTGAATTATATCCCCGGCCGGTCTATTTGTCAACACATTTTATCTGAATAATTTGTTTTTGTTTAAATACAACCAAAATTGTCTGAATATTCAGACATAACGCACTGCCCTATTTCACCTCGACGCGGATCTTGTAGGTCCTGGAGTTGATCTTCGTCGTAAGGACAGCCTTTCCTTTGTTTCGGGCATATACTATGCCGGCTCCGTCCATGAAGGCTGTGGTGCAGCTGCTGCTGGTAAACAGCACATCCTGGTAGATGCCCTTCGATGTGAGGCGGAGAGCCTGCCCCTGCTCGAGGGTCAGAGCATAGGTCCTTCCCTTTGCATCGGTCTTTACCAGCTTTTCTCCTCCCGTCCATGAAGGATCCTCCACAAATACATTATAGCCATACTTCAGCGGGGAGCCCTCGGCATAGGGAGCATAGCTTCCCGTCAGTACCGTGACGCCGGGACGGGTGCCGGACAGGAGCTTCCCCTTCTCCTCATGGGCAATAGACGCATTCTGTACCTTCCACTCCGCTTTTTTTGCTTTGACCTTATAGGGAGACAGGGTTTTCTTTGATCCGGCGTTCATGTATATGCTGCCCTTGACGGCCTGCTCCACAGCCAGGGAGAACGTGATCCTGCGTCCTTTGCCATCGGTACCGGTAAGGGTCGTGACGCCTGTGCCCATTGCCGTCAGCTTCCCGTCCTTCGATATCCTTGCCACGCCGTCCTGCCAGCCGATGACCTTCCCCTTTTCATTCTTGATCTCATTCATGGAAAGGCTGGAGGTCCAGACCGCATTTTTAGGCGAGAACTTTTCCCTTGTCCGGATGGATGCCTGCTGAAGGGGCGCCATGACCACGATGTCCTCCATGAACCCCTGCCGGAAGGAGTCGCTTACCGTGACCTTGCAGGAAAGCTTCTTTCCATTGGCATAGGCATAGATCACGGCCTTTCCGGCGCCTTCCGCATAGACCCTGCCGTCCTTTACGGTGGCCACCGCCGGATTGGAGGATATCCAGACGGTCCGAAGCAGCGAGGGATCTGCGGCTTCATTTCCCTTCAGCCGGATGCTGAGTTTTTTCGAATTTCCCGTATGAAGAGCCAGTTTTTTTCTGTCCAGCTCAGCCGTACAGATATTGACGCTGACCGTGACTGCCTCGCCCCCGGTAAGAGACACCGTGCCTGTCTTTTTCGGGTTCAGGATATATCCCTTCTTCACGGAGAGCACGGAAGTCTTGCTGCTGGCCCATTCCTTTGAAGGATCCAGATAAACCTTCTGTCCCTTGATCAGAAGGAGCCCCGACCGGTTTTTCGGGCTCAGGTAATTATCCGCTCCCGACCGGTATTCATCCGTTTCCTCATTCATAAACCTGGCCTTCAGCACCAGGCTGCGGGTCACAGGCAGGCTGCTGTTCCAGCGCTCAGACCCTGCATACCACCCCACAAAATCCGGATCTCCGGAAAAATCAGGTATCTCTGCCTTTGAAATGACCTCCCCGGAGCTGACGGTGAGGGTTTTTAGGATATCCGAGCCCCTTACGAAATCCACGCTCAGGCTGTAGCAATCGCGCCAGTCCACAAAGCCGGCACGATACTCCACCGGATCTTTATAAGAACTCTTGTATGCAATGAGGATGAAATAAGTACGGTTTCCCTTTGACGAGATCTCATAGATCTGGCCAAAGTCATATTCCTCATCGGTCAGCCTGTAGGTAGCTTCGGTGCGTTTTTGGTCTATGTCATAAAGCGCCAGGCCAGGCATCTCATGGGAAGGCACCACCAGCATCCCGTCATAAAAAGCCACCGGATTTCCGTAACTCCACGACCTTTTATATTCATGGCTCCATCCCGCATAGGGATATGCCAGCGCATCGCTGCCATTCCCATAATCATGGATATAATATCCCTCATATCCTTCGTAGACCCACCGGTTTCCATCCGGGATCGGCGGGCTGTTCAGATTGCTCCAGAAATATACATCATGATCCTTGGAGCTCTTATCATTATTGTATACGTCCTCCCAGTTATCCCAATATGCAAGCTCGTAATTTTCGATATGATGGCAGACAACCCAGTCCGTGGAGGTATGGCTTTCATGCAGGGAATCACGGCTGACCATGAAGTCATGATAGTAGCAGTTCTTTCCCGTTCCGTCATCCCAGGTGCAGTCCACAAAGTAGTACTTTCCTCCTACTTTGATCCTGTTCCAGCCATGATTCATCCTTCTGCTCAGCACAAAGTCGCAGGGGATCCCAAGCCGGTCAAGCAGGCATTTATATGCCATGGCATAGCCGTTGCACACGCAGCTGCCGTCAACGATGGCATTGTATGCGGTATATTTTTTAAAGGTATAGTCGTACTCCACATTCATAACCAGCCAGTTATGGATATAGAGCGCCTTCTCCTCCGAGCTCCAGCAGCTTTCCATGCCGTCCATGATCTGGCTGATCCGCTGCTCAAAAACAGAGCTTGCCTGTACTGCCACATCTTCTCCATCGCCAAATTGCTTCTTTGTAAACAATTTGATGGAGAGAAGCCGGCCTTCCTTATCTGATCCATACGCATAATATCCGTCGAGGAAAAACCATTCCGGGCGGTCGTTTATGAGCAGGGCCAGGAGGATATCGGCAGTCTGTCTGTCAAGGCCGTATTCCGATATATCCGTGCCGCTTTCCGAAAATATCTCCCCGCATTCTATGGCGGAGACAGTGCTCTTAAAAAATGCCGCCGCTTCCTTTGCCTTCTCCTCCGGAACCTGCATCTCATCCGGCGAAGGGAATCCTCCCTCCTGATAAAGGAGATGTGAGATATCGCTTATCCCTGTATTTCCCGGAAGCTTCTCTCCCGCATGCTCTTCTAAAATGGAATCCCCTGAGATGAAATCTAAAGAAACCGCCTGCTCCGGCATGATCTCTTCCAGCTCCGGGCCGGATACGGTTTCTTCTGATCCTGCGCCCGATACGGCATCCTCGGATATGTTCCGGGCCGGGATATCGGATGCCGCATCCTCGGATACGGTCTGTGCCGGAACCGGTACGGCATGAAAAGGTACATTACAGAAGAGGACTGCGGCTATCAACATTTTGATCAAGAAATGATTTGCTGATCTCATTCTTTTCATCTGTCCCACCCCCCTGTTCTTACTCTAAAAAAGCCAGGATGATAAAAAAGCAGCCAGACCGAAATCTGACTGTTCTTTACTTAGCCGGATCGCCGGTCTGCACCATTTACAAGGCAAGACCCTATATCCGGATCTTATCGTAGGTCATGCCGTCCGGAAGCACCCTCGTGGTGGTCACGGCCAGGGATCCGGGCCCGATATGGCAGGCGACGCTTAAGGAGAGGGGATCCATGAAGATGTGGTATCCCGGAAACTCCTTCTTCACCTCTTCCATGAATTCCAGGCCGGCTTCCTTATCATGGGTATAAGCCATCCCGATCCAGGCATTGGGATGGTCAGGGTTTATCCCTCCGTAGTTCTTTTCCAGGTCGTCCCGGATCGCCTTGATCATCACCTGCTTCGCCGCTTTCATCCCCCTGGACTTGCCGAAGGCATCCAGCTTTTCTCCCGAGATCCGAAGCACCGGCTTGATATTGAGCACCCCGGCTATGGCAGCCGCCGCAGGGGTGACCCGTCCGCCCTTCTTCAGGTAGGTCATGGTATCCACGGTGATGTATATATTGGAGTCTGCCTTGGTCTCAAGGAGCCTTTCCCGGATCCTTGCGGCATCCATCCCATCCTCCGCCATCTGCAGCGCATCCATGCAGGAAAGCTTCTGGGTCACGGAGATCCTCTGGTTATCCACCACCTGCACCTTTCCATCATAGTCCTTGGAAAAAAGCTCCGCGCTCTCCAAGGATCCGGAAAGTCCGGAGGACATGGGGATATGTACGATCTCATCATATTCCATGAGAAGCTTATCCCAGAGCCCCATTACCTCGCCGGGCAGCGGCTGGGATGTATGTACCTGTGTCTCCGGATCGGCCAGCATCTCATAGAACTGATCCTGGGTCAGGTCGATGTCCTCATAATAAGTCTTTCCATTTATCTCAAAGGGCATGGGAAGCACATAGATCCCATACTTCTTTGCATCCTCCTGTGTGATCCCGCTGTTGCTGTCGGTCACGATCGCGATCTTCGGCATTTCTTCACTCCTGTAATCTCATAAATAAGACACTCCCCATAGTGTATCACAAAATCCGAAGGCATAGCAATGTAGTACTGAAAGCCGTATCATGCGGTGCATCACTGCCTGCGCCGGGCATTTCTCCTCGTAAGCCCTCTTTTTTGATGTGTTCTGACCAGCTTACTCCTTCGGGAGGATCGCATGGGTCAGGAGATAATCCTTCCACACGGACATGTATTTCGCAGAAAGGTGGATCCCGTCAGAAGCGTATCCGGCGGGCAGGCAGTTATTCTCGTCAGAGAAGACCTCATTGAGCTCCAGATAGTATACATGCTCATTTGCCGCCATCTCCCGTATGGCCTCATTGCGGGCATCGATCCGGGCGTTGGTAAATACGCTGGAATCCCGGTCCTTCGCCGCAGATACATGGATGATCTGCTGCACATAGATCACCGCATCCGGCTGCACGGCCTTGATCACATCGATCAGGTCATAATATTCATCGCAGAACATGTCATTATCGCCCCAGCCGATCTCATTCAGCCCAAACATCAGGTAGATCTTCTGGAACTGCACGCCGGAGGAGAGCGCCTCCGGGATCGTGAGCTTGCCCACGGGAGAAGGCACCACCTTGTCCTTAAAGACCCGGTAGAGCTGCAGTCCCTGCTTGGCATATACTGTGGTCTCCACCCCGGAGTAAAGCCCGAAGCCCTGGGTCCTCGAATCCCCGATGAAGCAGGCATCCAGGAAATAGTCCTCTCCCACGGTCTGGAAATCCGGTTCCGCAGGATTTCCCCAGCGTCCATAGTCCTTTTCTTCGGCTTCGGTGCCGCCTTCTTCCTCTTCTTCGGATTCTTCCGGAGACTCCTCCGAGGGCTCCTCCGGGGATTCTTCTGAAGGCTCTTCCGAAGGCTTTTCCGGGGATTCTTCTTCCGATCCCGCCTGCTCCCCGGAGTCCGTATCATATACCCTGGGCGGCTCTTCCTCCGAAGCCTCAGGCGTCTTCGGCGGTTCTGTTTCGGTCTTCTCCTCTCTGGGAGCAGGAGCTGCCTTTTCCTGCTTCTGTCTTGCCATCTGAAGCATCTCTTCCTTGGCATCGTCCCCCTCGTCCTTCTCCGCATACCGGGAAGCAAGGAGCTTTACCTCATAGACCGTATCCACGGCCGCGGGCACCTTGATGTTGACGTCGGATGCCTTTCCGGTAAGCAGCTTTCCTGCCCTGCCGGCAAGCCCGAGCGCCGTCATCACCGCCACAGAGATCAATATCAAGATCAATAAGGGATATTTCTTCACTCTTTCTCCTTAATGTGTTTCCATCCTCCGGCCCGATCAGAACCGGAAATACAGGAAGGGATTATACGCCGAATCTACCAGGCTTACAAGGGAGGCCCAGAATACCCCGAAAAGGAGCACCAGACCCAGGAGCCTGTCCTTCTGCTTCTCATACCACCGCTTAAAGACGGGAGTGGACAGCAGCACCCCGGCGAAGAACAAAAGCCCCATCTCCACCGGCGCATCATAGAGCAGCACTCCCTCCCGGAAGGAAAACATCCTCCCCAGGTATACCAGGGCCGAGCTTAAGTCCGGGGAAGCAAAGAGCACCCAGCCGCAGACTACCGCCACCATGGTATATGCCCTGGAAAGCACGAAAAACCGGTTCAGGATCTTCTGCAGGAATAGCCTTTCGATGGAGGTCAGCACAAAATAATAAAGCCCCCAAAGGATGAAGTTCCAGCCGGCTCCGTGCCAGAAGCCGGTAATGAACCAGACGATCAGTAGGTTGACATAAGTCCTAAACGCTCCCTTCCGGTTTCCTCCCAGGGGGATATACACATACTCCCGGAACCAGGACGTCAATGTGATATGCCAGCGTTTCCAGAAGTCGCTGACGGTCTTTGCGATATAGGGCTGGTTGAAATTCACCGGAAACCGGAAGCCCAGCATTTCCCCGAGACCGATGGCCATCAGGGAATAGCCGTTAAAGTCAAAGTAGATCTGGAGGGTATAGGCCGCGATCCCGATCCAGGCATCTGCGGTAGTCAGGGAATCAAAGCCCACGGTCTGGGTGGCGCTCCAGAGTACCCCGAAGCGGTTGGCTAAGAGGACCTTGCTGCCAAGCCCCAGGATAAAGGTCTTAAGCCCCCTCTCCAGATTGCCCAGGCTGATCCTCCTGGCCTTCAGGGAAAGAGCCACCTTGTCGTACACGACGATCGGACCCGCGATCAGCTGGGGAAACATCATGATATAAGCCCCCAGGTCTACGATGGAGCGGTCCGGGTTGCATTTGCCCCGGTAGACGTCGATGATATAGGACATGATCTGGAAGGTATAGAAGCTGATCCCCAGGGGAAGCGCCAGCTGCAGCACCGGAAACCGCAAATGCAGGAGGTCATTCGCCGTCCCCGCAAGAAATGCCTCATACTTAAAAAAGATCAGGACGCTCACATCCAGGATGATCCCAAGCGCCAGCTTCAGCCCTCTCCGGCCTCCACGGCTCACGGGTCCGATCCATTTTGCGATGCCGAAATTTACGGCCACGGATAGCAGCACCAGAAGCACATATTTCGGCTCTCCCAGGGCATAGAAAATGATGCTTCCCAGGAAAAGGACGAAATTGCGCCATCGGGCCGGGGTCAGGTAATATAGGATAAAAAATGCCGGCATGAACCGGAGCACAAACGATAGGCTGCTGAAAACCACAATAATCTCCTACAAAAATGCCAAAGGGCTTCTATATTGCCGGGCGGGAATAAACATGCCAAAGGGCTTCTACGCTGCCGGGCGGGAATAAACATGCCAAAGGGCTTCCACGCTGCCGGGCGGGAATAAACATGCCAAAGGGCTTCCACGCTGCCGGGCGGGAATAAACATGCCAAAGGGCTTCTACGCTGCCGGGCGGGAATAAACATGCCAAAGGGCATGTTTATTCATTTCGGATGGCGGCCAGGGGGCTCAGGGCCATGGCTCTCTTTGAGGGCATGAAGCCTGCCGCCATCCCCACAAATACTGCAAAGGCCAGGGCTGCCGGATCCAGCCAGAGCGGGATGATGGCCGTCTGCGCCTTGGATATGGCGTTGATGATGGCACATACGCCATAGCTCATGCCGATCCCCAGCACTCCCCCCACGAAGCCGATAAAGGCCGCCTCGATCAGGAAGAGGTCGCGGATGTCCTTCAAGTCACAGCCCAGTACCTTCATGACGCCGATCTCTTTCGTCCTCTCATAGATGGACATCATCATGGTATTGGCGATCCCTATGGCCGCCACCAGAAGCGCCACGGCTCCGATGCCTCCCAGCATGGCCTGCTGTGCCCTGGACTGCTCCTGCATCTGGCTGATCCACTCCGCATCGCTGTCTGCCTGGTATCCCATGTCCGACAGCATCTGCTGCAGGGGCTGCACATTGTCGATCTCATCCACTTTGACATAGATGGAATTATAATAGAGCTTCTTATAGGGCGAGCCATTTGTTTTCACGGGCTGTCCCGGGATCGGCTTGTTTTTGTATACCTTTTTCAGCTGGTTTTTCAGGGCTTCTATGTCGCAGTACACGGACCAGCTGTATTCATAATAATCGTCTTCTCCCCCCTGGAGCACCCCCGCCGTGGGAATGATATATTTCTTCGGCTGGGCTGCCGGCGCCTCTCCCTCCCCGATCTCTTCCGGAAGCTGGGCTCCGCTGGAATTTTTGCTCTGATAATACGCATCTGTGTCAAATATGGTAAATAGGGTCGAATTCATCAGGTCGATATCCGGCATGACTCCCGTATCGTAGTATCCCTGGTTGGTCTTGGAATTGCGGAAATCCATGAGCACCTGATTGCCGTAGATAAACTTCAGGGGCTCCCCCTCCTTCGGAAAGTCTCCGTCCTTAAATTTCCAGTTTTTATCCCGGAGGGCGCTAAGCTCCATGCCCTGGCCTCCCCAGACGCTGGCCTCATACTGTCCGCTCTTGATCACGGCCTGGAATTCCAGCACCGGAGACGCCAGCTCCACGTGTTCCATTCCCCGGATCATTTCCACGGTCTCATCGGAAAGCTTCAGCGCCAGGGGGTCTCCCCCTTTCTTGCCGCCATCCGTGCCGGTCTGGGCATTGTTGTTGCCCTCTCTCACGGTCACCGTGCGGATCCCGCCGTACTGCTCGATCATGTCCATGCTGGCCCGGTTCATGCCTTCCCCCAGGGCCATCATGATGACGATGGCGGCGATTCCGATCACCACGCCCAGGATGGTAAGCACTGTCCTGAGCCTGCGCTTCAGGAGGGACTGTACCGACATCCGCATCTTATCGACTGCCCTCAAGGATTCTCCTCCCGGGGATCAAAGCCATCATCTCCCCGGCCTTGGCTGTCTTCCGTGGAATCATCCCCACCAAAGTCCGCTTCCTCCGGAGCAGATTCCCCAAAGTCCGGTTCCGCTTCCTCCGGAGCCTCCTCCCCAGGATCCGGTTCCGCTTCCTCCGGAGCAGGCTCCTCCCGGCCCCGGCTGTCTTCCCCGGGATTTTTATTCCCATGCGGGGTCTCTTCTTCCGGATCGGTGAGGGCGCCCCTTACGCTCTGGATCAGCTCCTCCTCATCCTCTTCGATCCGGGCGAGCTCGGCTTCCTCTTTCTTTCTCTTATGTCTTTTTACAAGCTTTACGATGATGATGATAAGGATCAGCAGAAGCAGCGCGGCTCCCGCGATGATCCAGATCTTTTTTTTCTTGCCCGTATCCTCCTCCGGCATTTCCGCATATTCCTCCGGCACCGTCTCTTCCATGGCTTCCGTCACGGTAAGGTCGATCTGTTTTTCCGTTTTTGTCACATTCCCCGCCTCATCCTCATAAGAGATGATGATGGGGATCTTGCCTTCGGATTCCTCCGGGCTTGCCTCCTGTCCGGTGACCATCATGTCCACATTGCCCGTGGCTCCTGCCGACAGGTTTCCCACATAGGAAAGCTCCTGCTTCACCGAAGGATCCTCCACGGTCACCTGTACGTTATAGAGGGTAGTCTTGCCGGTATTGTAAATGCTGAACATCACATTGGCCTGCTCCCCGATGCTGATCTGGGAGGGCTCCACCGTAGGGGTCCCCATGTCAAATTTGGAGACCTGCTTCACGGGGATGGAGACGCTTCCCGTACCCTCATAGGGATTGGCCTTTTCATCCTCATAGACCATCTTGATGTCCATCACATAGGGCTTCTGCTCCAGGCCGGACTTTGCCTGAAATTCCATGTCCAGCTGGGTCTGTCCCCCCGGGGGGATCTTTTCCACATAGAAGCTGTTGGAGCCGGAGGTAGGCAGGAAAGCCGCATAGCTTGCCACCGAGGAGGTTCCCTCCACCGTGGCCGTCAGATCCAGCTGCAGGTTTCTTACCGCCGTGGCATCCGAGGTATTCTCGATCACCAGATGCAGCATGAAATCGCTGCCGGAATATACCTCTGCCGGCTCCGTAGTAAAGCCTTTCACGATAAGCCTGGGGGTAGAGGTCTTTTTATTCGCATCATCCCCGTCCGTGGTGCCGTTTTCCGGCAGGCCGATGGTATGCACGTAGGTAGAGATCGTAACGGTCTCAATCACGCAGGCCGGGTTGGTGTAGACGATATTGAAGTCCAGCTTGTAGTAGCCGGTCTTAACATTTTCCCGGGTACGGAAGAGCCAGACACAGTTCCTCACCCGTTCTGCGGGGTTGGGCTGTGCTTCCTCCCCCACCAGCAGGTCGATCTTTTCCGTATAGCCGGTGATGTCGATCTCAAAGGGCCAGTCGTCCGTCTTGCTGGCAAGCACCGGAGTCACGATCACGTCCTGCAGGTTGTACTTAAACATATTTACGATGGGAAGCACCACGATCACGTCCTGCCCGTGGGTCGCCACCGGAGCCACCCAGGTATTGCCTGGCAGGATGAAGGGGTTGGTGGAGGTAGCCGAGCTGTACCGGTCATGGCTTTCACTGGAATCAGAGTAATCCCCCGTGGTATCCCCGGATACTCCATAGACCGGTCCTGCCGCGCCGCAGAATAGCAGCATCAGCAGCACTGCGGCCAAAGCCCTCATTTTCAGTTTGCATAGTTTCTTTTTCATGAATTTCTTTATATCTCTCACTTATAATGATCCGCCACGATCTTCCCGTCCAGGATCCGGATCTGCCGGTCTGCATATCCCGCGATCTTATTGTCGTGGGTGACCATGACAAGGGTCTGCTTCTCTTCCCAGACCAGCCTCCACATCAGCTTCAGGATATCCTTCGTGGTCTTGGAATCCAGGTTTCCCGTGGGCTCATCGGCAAATATGATCTCCGGCTTCAGCACCAGCGCCCGGGCGATGCCCACTCTCTGCTGCTGTCCTCCGGACATCTCCATGGGATGGTGCTTCAAATATTTCTCCAGCCCCACCAGCTTCAATGCCTCCACGGCCTGGGCATTGCGCACCTCCCTGCTTACTCCGCGGAAGGATAGCGGCAGGGCCACGTTTTCCACGGCATCAAACTGGGGAAGCAGGTTGTAGGACTGGAAAATGAAACCAACGTGTTCGCGGCGGAACTTCACCAGTCCCGCCTCGTTCATCTTTTCGATATGTCTTCCGGCTATGACGATCTCGCCTCTTGTGGGCTTGTCCAGCCCGGCCAGCATATTGAGCAGGGTGGACTTCCCGGAGCCCGACGTGCCTACGATGGCCACAAACTCCCCCACGCCGATCTGAAGCGAGACCCCGTTCAGGGCCCGGACTTTTTCCTGCCCCAGCCGGAAGATTTTATATACATCCTTTGCCCGGATGACCGTATGGTTTCCTTCGGCCATGCTGCTTTCGCTTTAGTCCAGGGGATACCGGTCGGTCAGGGTCTTTACGATATCCCTCGCCTCCCCGATGCCGTCCTTTCCGCTCTTCACCACAAGGCTGATGGCCTCGGCCACACGATCGCAGTCCTCCTCCTTGAAGCCCCTTGTCGTCACGGCCGGGGTTCCCAGGCGGATGCCGCTGGTCACGAAAGGCTTCTGCGGGTCGTTGGGGATCGTGTTCTTATTTGCCGTGATATGCGCCTCGTCCAGAAGTGCCTCCACTTCCTTACCGGTAAGCCCCTGCGGCACCAGGTTCAGCAGCATCAGGTGGTTGTCCGTGCCGCCGGATACGATGGAAAGCCCCCGGGAAAGCAGCCCCTTGCACAAAGCCTGGGCGTTGTCCACGATGCCCTTCGCATATTCCTTAAAGGAAGGCTCCAGCGCCTCCTTGAAGCAGACCGCCTTGGCCGCGATCACATGCTCCAGAGGGCCGCCCTGGATCCCCGGGAATACCGCCTTATTGAACTTGAACTTATCTGCCGCCTCTGCAGAAGCAAGGATAAGCCCGCCCCTGGGTCCCCTCAGGGTCTTGTGGGTCGTAGTGGTCACCACGTCTGCGATGCCGATGGGGGTCGGATGCATGCCGCCGGCCACAAGCCCTGCGATATGGGCCATGTCCACCATAAGGTAAGCGCCCACCTCATCCGCGATCTCCCGGAATTTCTTGAAATCAATGGTCCTGGCATAGGCCGATGCACCGGCCACGATCATCTTCGGACGGCACTCCTTTGCGATCCGGAGCACCTCGTCATAATCAATGAACCCATCCGCATTGACGCCGTAGGGCACGCATTTGAAATAGGAGCCGGAGAAATTCACCGGCGATCCGTGGGAGAGATGTCCCCCCTGATCCAGGTTCATGCCCATGAAGGTATCTCCCGGCTGCAGCATAGCAAAGAATACCGCCATATTTGCCTGGGCTCCGGAGTGGGGCTGTACGTTGGCATATTCACAGCCGAAGAGCTTCTTTGCCCGCTCCCTGGCCAGATCCTCCACCACGTCCACGCATTGGCATCCGCCATAATACCGGTGTCCGGGATAGCCTTCCGCATATTTATTGGTGAGCGGGCTCCCCATGGCCGCCATGACCGCCTTGCTTGTCCAGTTTTCCGAAGCGATCAGCTCGATATGGCTGTTCTGCCTCTCCTGCTCAGCCCGAATCGCATCGGCGATCTCCGGATCCACGCTCCGTAATTCTTCCATTGAGTACATGTCTTTTCTCCTTTCAGTGATTCCTTTCCCTCAAGTGCTTTCCATCATATTTCATCTGCAGGAGCAGGTAATTCCTTATCTCCCCCAGCTTATCCTCCACGCTTCCCTCATTCAGGGCCAGATCCAGGGATGCGGCCATGGCCGAGGCCATCCCGTCGTCTACGGATGCCTTGATCTCATCCAGGATCAGGAGCTTTTCCTCAAAGTCGTCCTCATCCAGGAAGCGGATCAGATCCCTCGATACCCCCTCCGGGATCTCTTCCGGCGCAGGCTCCGCCTTCGCTGATTCGCCTCCGGGCACCGGTCCCCCTTCCCGAAGGCCGCTTCCGGGCACCGACCCTCCTTCACGAAGACCGCTTCCGGGCGCCGACCCTCCTTCATGAAGGATCCTTCCCGTCTCATCCGTCCGTTCGAAACGGTATTCCCCCGGCGCATCCGGATACTTTTCCCGGTCGATGGTGCTCATGAACATGGTCATGGGCCTGGCATATACTGCCCCGGGCTTTCCCGTATTGCGGTAGATCACCAGCTCCTCCATGGTCTCGGTATGCCTCGCGATGGCCACCACCTCGTAGAGCGTCCCCTTGAAATGCCTGTACATCTCCCCAGGCCTTGGCAATTCTCTCATATTCTGTCCCTTTCCAGCCTGCTTATCCTTCTTTTTCAGAATACTTGCTGATGATCATCTCCAAAGCCAGGGATGCGTCCAGCCTTCCCTGTTTGGAGTCCTGCTCCAGCCTCACGCAATCCTCCAGAGCCCCCGCGATCTGCTTCTTGGTAAACCTTGCGGCCTGGGACTGAAACAGCCGGAACTTGCTCTTAAAGATCCCCGACGCCTTCAGGATCTCCCCGTAGGAAGCATTCGCCGCCATCATCTCCTTCATGGCATAGAGCTGCCGGAAATGCTTTTCCATGAGGGACATGACGCCGAAGGGATTCTCCCCCAGCATGATCATGTCATAGTAGATGGATACGGCATCGCTCCTCTTATTGGCGGCCATGGCGTCGATCATGTCATAAACCCTGTGCTGCGGGGTCTTGAGGCACATCTGGTCCACATCCTGCTCCAGCACCGTTCCCCTCGTGCCTGCATGGGAGATGACCTTGTCCATTTCCAGGGAGAGCTTATTCAGGTCATTGCCCACCCTTGCCACAAGCATCTCTACCGCATTATCCTCGATCTTCTTCCCCTGTCTCTGGCAATAAGCTGCGATCCACCTTCTCAGCCGGTCCTCCTTCATGGGGGCTTCCTCGATGGCGCAGGACATCTTCACCGCCGCCTTGAAGGTCTGTACCCTCTTGTCCACCTTGGCCTCGTCAAAGATCAGCACCGTGCTGTCCGAGGGAGACGAAAGATACTCCAGGAGCTCCGGACAGGCGCCGTTAAACCACTCCGAGTCCTTCACGAAGATCACGCGCCTCTCGGCCATGAAGGGACAGGTCCTGGCCAGGGAGATGACCTCTCCCGCCGATGTCCCCGACCCGGAAAAGGAAGAAAAGTTCAGATTATCCCCGGGCTTTACCAGGGCAGATAAGAGCTGCTTCCGGTCATCCTCCCTCAGGTAGGCTTCTTCTCCATAAAGAAGATAGACCGGAAGATATTCATTATTCTTAATATCGTCCTTCACCCTGCTCATACGGCCATGCTCCTGTATCCGGCTTAAGCCCCATCCTCCTGGGCGGCGGCGGCATTTTCGGAAGGATTCTCCCCGCCGGTGCTTTCTGCATCGAAATACTTGCTGTAGAGCGCCACATGGTCGCGGATCGCCTGCCATGCCCCATGGGCGGATCCGGTGACGCAGATATAAGCCCTTCCGCCTTCATCCTCCCCATAGCTTACCGCGCAGTTAAGCGACTGGTTTACAAAGCCGGTCTTCGCCCCCAGCACGATGCCTGTGGGCTGGTGGTCCTCGATCCGCCTGAGGAAGAGGTTGGATACGGTGATGCCGTCCGGATGGAAGGAGGTATGGGTCGTGGTATAGATATGCCTGCTCAGAACCTCCCGGCAGATGGGATTGTCCATGGCCGCATTCATGATCACCGCCATGTCCGCCGCAGTGCTGTAGTGGTTATCGTCGTAAAGCCCCACGCAGTTTACGAAATGGGTGCTGCCTCCGATCCCCAGCTCCTCTGCCTTTTGATTCATCAGCTCCGCAAAAGCCTCCTGGGAGCCTGCCGTATATTCCGCAAGGGCTATGGCGGCATCCGCCCCGGAAGGAAGGATCGTCCCATAAAAGAGGTCTGCGATGGTGACCCTTTCCCCTACGGAGAAGCCCACATTGCTGCAGCCGTTCACATAGCTGTAGGATTCGATGTCCCGGGTCATCTCAAAGATCTCCCCCAGGGCGTCCATGCTCCTCAGATGCTCCGCCGCCACGAGCACGGTCATGACCTTCGTCATGGAGGCCGGATACATCCTGGCGTCGGACTGCCTGGCGCAGAGCACCCGGTTATCCTCCAGGGATACCAGGATGACGTAGGCGCTGTCCACCTCTTCCCCCACTGCCTGGGTCTTTTCATCCGGCGTGGTATTGAGCAGGGCCACCCCCGTAAGGGCACCCGCCTCCAGCAGGGCCGTGTCGTCGGAGCCCTGCTTCGGCATCTCCACCAGCGTCATGGCGGAGCCTTCCGGCAGCTTAGCCTCCTCCAGCCCGTCCATGAGCTCACGGTCGGATTCTGCTTCGTTGGAATATATGGATCCCGCAAGGAGCGGGTCTGCCTCTGAGAGCACGATCTCCCGGATCTCCTGGCTCTCCTCCTCGGCCGCCTTTTCCCCGGCCTTCCTGCCGTCCTTCTTTCCATCCATGAGAAATACGGCCAGAAGAGCAAAAAGGGTGCAAAGAAGGAGCATGCCTGCTATGGATGCAAAGAGGATCCTTGTCCTCTTTTTCTGCCTCAGCTCATGCTCCCGCCGGTGCTCGGCCCGGATCCTCCGGCGCTCCTCGAAATTTTTATCTTCCCAATAAGGGTCGTAATACTGCATATCCCTAAATCCCATCAAAACCCATTATCTTGCCCGTCAGCCGTGAAAGCCCGATAAAGCACACAGCCTTTTTCATGATACACAAATTACGGCCAATTTACAATTATTTTTTTATGTAAATCTATCTTGGTGAGTCCATCTCAGTAAATCTGCCCTGGTGAATCCATCCCGTTAAATCTGTCCCGATAATTCTCTCCCCGTAATTCTCTCCCCGTAATTCTCTCCCCGCTATTCTCTCCCGGGCCGGTCTGTCCTGCGGGATGCTCTGCCTCATCCCCAAAAGTCCGCTCCCCGGATGACCCTGCAGCCTTCAGATCCCCAGCGCCCTCCTCAGGCCGGAAAGCCCCTCGTCCTCATAGATCTTCTTATAATAGGACACCTCGCCCCTTATCAGCCCGTCGATCTCCCTCATGCCCAAAAGCTCCACCGGTGCCTTATCGTCGGTAAAGATCCGGTCTCCGCCTTCATAGGGATTCAGCCCCTCCTCCACCACGGCCATGAGCTTTGCAAACTCCGGATCCCCATACTCTCCGGAAGCCATGTTTTGGGCCAGCCTTTCGATGCACTCCCCTTCCTTTGCCGCAAAGAGCTCCCGGTTGGTGCAGTAGGGCACGTCGATGGTAGCCACGGAGGGAAAGACCGATGCGATGGTATCGCACAGATATTCGTTGATATTCCCCTCCTCATCCGAGCGCATGTTCATATTCACCACCATGACCCCGTTATCCTTCAGATGGTCACGCACCTCCCGGAAAAACTCCAGGGAGGACATCTGGAAGGGGATGGAGATATCCTGGTAGGCATCCACCATGATCACGTCATACTTCCTGTCGTCCGCCATGAGAAACGCCCTGCCGTCATAGGTATATACCGGCACCTCCTCCGGCGCGTCGAAGTAAAGCCCAGCCAGGTCCGTGATCCTGCCGTCGATCTCCACCCCCTCCACCTTCAGATCCTTGAAATACCGGAGGCACTGCCTGCCGTAGGTGCCTGTGCCCATGCCCAGGACCAGCATATCCTCCGGGCTTCCCGACATCACCGGGGCCGCCATGGCATAGTCGTAATACATCCCCGTGAGCCGGTCATCCTTCATGGTAATGGACTGCACCCCGAAGAGCACATTGGTGGAAAGGATCACGCTCCTTTCATCCTCCCTCACCTGGAGGTAATTGTAGATGGACTCTCCCTCATAGGTCAGGCCCTGCTCCCAGAAGGCGAAGCTGTCGCTGTTGCCGAATATGGAGCAGAGAATGAAGATCACGAGGGTCACCGCCAGGGCCGCCCGCTTCCTCCCCCTGCTGATAAAATATACGCCGGCAATGAGGATCAGCACCCCGGAGAAGATCAGGAAGGTCACCGCCGTGCCCACCGCCGGGATCGTCACGAAGGTAGGCAGGAAGGTGCCCAGGATGCTTCCGATGGTATTGAAGGCACCCAGCATGCCCACGGTCTTGCCGGAATCATCCAGGCTTCCCACCGTAAATTTCACCAGGGAGGGGGTCACCGTGCCCAGAAGAAACAAAGGAAACACGAAGATCACCATGCAGGCGATAAAGGCCGCTGCCACCAGGAAGTTGGTATTGATGGTAAGCACCAGCACCCCCGCGATGGCCATGATGATATACTTCCCCAGCACCGGGATGGCCGCGATCCAGGCTCCCGCAATGAGAAGCCGGACATACAACCTGTCCGGATCCGGATTCCGGTCTGCGCTCCGCCCCCCGTAGATATTCCCCAGGGCCATGGCGATCATGATGGTGCCGATGATGATGGTCCAGACGATCTGCGAGGAAGAAAAATAAGGAGCCAGAAGACGGCTCGCACCCAGCTCCACGGCCATCACCGCCATCCCCGCGAAAAATTCCGTCACATACAGATACGCCTTGTTCTTTAAGATGTCATGCTTCATGTCAGTCTCCATAAACCTCCGCATACCGGTACTTCTCCGGATGCTCTGCCTGATCCTTCATCCAGCGAAGGAAATGCTTCTCA
Source organism: Lachnospiraceae bacterium (assembly GCA_024693135.1). Classification (GTDB taxonomy): domain Bacteria; phylum Bacillota; class Clostridia; order Lachnospirales; family Lachnospiraceae; genus NK4A144. Next base: position 57,165 of record JAILLN010000010.1, read on the forward strand.
TCCATGGGCTTGGAAAAATAAAAGCCCTGGATATAGTCGCATCCCAGCTCCAGGATCCTCTCTGCCTGATCCCTGGTCTCGACCCCCTCCGTCACGATCCGGCAGCCGATCTTGCGGATCATGTCCACATAGCACTGGAGCAGGGTTTCCGCATCCTGCCTCTTCGGATCCGGAAGCCTTACGTCGAAGGCCGGCTGCAGGATGGACTTGTCGATCTTTATGATGGACAGGGGCAGATCCACGATCCGGCTCATGGAGGAATACCCCGTGCCGAAATCATCCAGGGAAAAACTCAAGCCCCGCTTATTCAGCTCCCTCACATTTTCATCCACTACCTGGGTCAGGGCATCCGATGCCGTTTCCGTGATCTCCAGATTCAGCCTTTCCGGGCTGACCCCGTATTCCTTCAAGGTACTGTCCACGAAATCCGCCAGGTCCTCCTGGATGCAGTCCGCCGGGGAAAGGTTCAGCTCGATATAGTGGAGTCCCAGGCTGTCGAGGTCATTGCCCGAGATAAGCCGGCATACCTCCTTCATCACGAACCGGTCGATCTCCACCACAGAGCCGTTTGCTTCTGCCACGGGAATAAAGACCGCGGGAGAGATGAATCCGTGATCGTCGTCATGCATACGGAGCAGAGCCTCTGCCGCCACGAAGCTCCTCTCCGCCATAGAGTAGATGGGCTGGTAATATACCTCCAGCTTCCCGTCCCGTATGGCATTTCGTACCTTCTCGTCGATCTCCCTTAAATATACCTGGTGCCTCAGGTCCAGGTCTGCCAGGTCTACGATGTCCATGCCCTTCTGCCTTCCGGTCTCCACGGCCATGCGGATCAGGCTTCGTACCTCGTCCGCATTGCGGGCATCCCTCGGGATCTCAAAATGGCAGCAGGAAGAAGCCAGCTCGATCTCATAGAAATCCTTCAGGAAGGGCATGCGGAACCGCACCACGATCTCCTGCATGATCTCCTCCGCCCGGGCATAGTCGTCCCTGTCCGGGATGATGGCAAAGACGCCCTGCCCCAGCCGGAAGATCAAGGCCTCCTTCTGGTAGCGGCGCATGGTGCCGAGGATCTCCTTCTTCAGCTCCCCGATCCCCTCCTGCCCGACAAAATCCTTGATCATGCCAAGGCCCCGGACCGCCACCACCACGATCTGGCAGGCATCTCCGGAATACAGCTTGCGCTCCACATGGGACATCATGGCGGTCTGGTTCATGAGCCCGCTCTCTCTGTCGTAATGCTCCTCCGGATTCTGCAGCCCCATGTACAGGGAGATCGAGAGCAGGGACAGCTGAAAATGCTGCAGCCGCATGGCGGGAAGGAAATGCTCGATGATGCCTCCCAAGATCACCGTGATCATGAAGGGGAACATTAAAAGGAGCTTCTCCCTTGCGATCTGCATCCTCAGGCGGTAGATCAATGCCATCCCGCACAGCAGGTAGCATACCTCAATGATAAAGATCACCGCATAGACCTCGCCCCGGTGGTAGCAGCCATATTCGTCCACATAAAAGATGGCTCCGGTAAAGAGGTTCACCACCAGGAGAAGCACAGCTCCGGCCGCAGGCGCAAGAAGGCTCTGCAGGATCCTGGCCCGCCTCACGCGGTAATTGATGAAGGCCGAGACATATACGGCAAAGATCAGCGTGGAAGCAATATCCAGGACATAGACCGCCGTATAGGCGCCGAGCACCAGCTCCCTCCCCTGGCCGTCCATGGATGCCGCCACGATATTCATGAAGGTGGCTCCCGTCATGCACAGGAGCATCACAAAAAATACATTATTCTGAAAGATCCTCACGGAACGCCGAGAGATATAGACCAGGATCATGGCCGCAAAGATCATGAAGGCGCAGGTATCAAACCAGGTATTAAAATACTGCATGGCCGCCTCCCTTCAGGTATTCCAGGAAGGTTCCCGCGCTCATGGCACGGCAGAGCACATCCCCCCGCAAAAGGTCGCAGCCCAAGGACAGGGCGTATTCCTTAAGCTCCTCATTCTCAAGCTCATCCGCCCGGATCCTGAGCCGGAACCTCCGGAGCATGTCCACCGTGCAGTGCAATATGACCGACGCCTGCCGTTTCGAAAGCGCAGCTCCGGTCAGGGCAGGATCCAGCGATACCTCGGAAAGCGGCATCCTGAGCACCGTCCCCGCATCCGTATAGCCGTTCCCGTAATTCACAAGGGTGAAGCCAAACCCCGCCTCCTTCAGCAGCAGGATATTGGTCTCCACGGTCCCGTCATAGGCCATGAGCACCCTCTGGTTTAATTCAAAGGCGATCATGTCGAAGGGAACGCCGTGGCTCTGGGCCGTCTCCACGATCCAGTCCGGACCCTCCCTGGCCATCAGCACCGTCACCGGGATCTCCGTGAGGAAGCAGGAATACCCCCTCTCCTCCGCCCCGCTTTCCGCGATGCAGCCGCAGAGCCGGTCAAAGACATAGCGGTAGATCTCCGTCGCCGTGCCGTTCTTTTCCGCCACCGGCATGGCCTCCTCCCCATACACCACGTCCTGCCCGCCCATGCGGAGCTCAACATAGACCTTCACCTGGGTAAAAGCAGACTCCGCCACGCTGTATACCGGCTGGAAGAGAAGCGAGATCCGCTTTTCCATCACCGCCGTCCGGAGCATGAGCCCGATCTCCCGCCTCCGCTCATTGGAGTTCACGTCCTCCTCGCTGATCTCAAAGAAATGCCTGGACTTGTGGTAGGCCGGGTTGGAAGCAAGGCGGATCAGCCTGTTGAGCCGGTCTATGTCCCCCGCATCCTCCGGACAAGAGATCCGGGTACAGCATTCAAACATGTTGATATTGTAATTCTCTGCCTCGAAGGTCTGGCTGAACCTCTCCCGGATCAGGTCAATGACCTCGGAAGACTCCCCCTGCCTGCCTTCCCTGAACCATAACGCAAAACAGTTGCGTTCCAGCCGGTAGGGCAGGGCGATCCCGGAGAAGATCTCCAGGTACCTGGCCGCCTCCGCGATGAGCAGGTCCACGTTGCGGGCACCGTAATGCTTGTCCAGCTCCTCCACATTGTCGATGGTCACGAGCAGCAGGGTAAAGCCCATCCCCCTCCGGAAGGCCACCCCGGACCGGATCTGAAAGGCATAGGCATTCTGCAGGTCTGTCTGCGGATCCACATAGTCCGCCGGCCGCTCGATGGCGATATAGAGCATGAGGAGCACCAGGGAATTAAAGAAATTTTCCACCCGGAAAACCGGCGATAAATACTGGACCGCAGCCCCCGCCACGGAAAGCCAGGTAAAGGAGTAGAGCGCCAGCCGGAAGTCCCTTCGGATGTCCTCCTGGTAGCGCAGGAGAAGCCGGATGCTATAGCCCAGATAATACACAGCTCCCAGGTAAAACAGCACGAGCAGCGGCCCGCGGACATAATTCTTCTCCGCGTCATAATAAAAAATCGCCTTGGTAAAGGGCGTGGAAAGGAGAGCCAGATAGCAGATGCCCACAGGAAGGAACAGCTTCAAAAACCCCTGCCTCTTCATGGAATTGACCCCCAGGATGGCATAGATATAAATCACAAACAAGACCGGGGTCAGGATGTGGGCTCCCATGTAGAGGAAGCTGAAAAAATTCAAAGAAAAGCCGAGGGTGAAGAAGCTCTCCACCCCGGCCTTTACCTGATTCTGCGCGATCGCTGAGATCAACCCGGCAAGAGCCGTCACAAACACGCAGATGCACTGGCCTGAAAATATGATATTCTGATGCTGCCATACGCCGCGGCGGATGATCATGGCATAAGCCAGGGATACCAGCACGCAGATGGCGCAGACGTCAAACCAGATGATGTTCATGCATTAGATTATTTTGCAGAGCCCTGCTTTGCCACCGCATCCATCTTGGCCTTGATGGCATCCTGGTCTCCCAGGTAGAATTTCTCCACTACCTTGTCGTCGTCGTCAAATTTGTATACCAGCGGGATGCCGGTGGGAATATTCACGCCGATGATCTCTTCATCCGACATGCCGTCGAAATACTTCACCAATGCGCGGAGGCTGTTGCCGTGGGCCGCGATGATGACGCGCTTGCCTTCCTTGAGCTTCGGCAGGATCTCCTCCTGGTAATAAGGCACCGCCCTGGCGATGGTATCCTTCAGGCTCTCCGTCAGCGGCAGGTCGGCCTTGTCCACCCCGCGGTACTGCTCCTGCATGGCCGGATTGCGGTCATCCTTCTCGTCAAGAGCCGGGGGCTGGATATCAAAGGACCTCCTCCAGACCTTCACCTGGTCCTCGCCGTACTTGGCGGCCGTCTCGGATTTATTGAGCCCCTGCAGCGCACCGTAATGGCGCTCGTTGAGCCTCCAGGTCTTGATCACCGGCAGCCACTCCCGGTCCATGGCATCCAGCGCCAGATTCAGGGTATGGATGGCGCGCCGAAGGTATGAGGTATAGCAGAGGTCAAAATCATAGCCGTTCTCCTTCATAAGCTTCCCGGCGGCCTTCGCCTCCTCGCGCCCCTTGTCGGACAGGTCCACGTCCGTCCATCCCGTAAACTTATTGGCCAGATTCCATTCGCTCTCACCGTGGCGGATCAATACAAGTGTATACATTCTCTTCCTCTCTTTCACATTAGAATACTTCAGGTTCCATCTAATCAGTATAGGCTATCCACGGCATTATTTCAACCTGCTTCTCCACCGGGAATAGAGAGATATCCATTTATCCGTGGTATAAAGCGTACCATTCGGCAAAGGCTTTCAGGCCTTCCCGAATGCCGGTCCCGGGCGTAAAACCGTAGTCCCGCTCCAGCGCCTCCGTATCCGCGTAGGTCACAGGCACATCTCCGGGCTGCATCCCCACCAGCTCCCTGTGCCCCTCGAAATCGTAGCCGGCAGGCAGGACTCCCGCGCTGACCAGCTCCTCCTGGAGGATGCGGATGAAATCCAGCAGATTCTCCGGCCGGCCGCCGCCAATGTTATATACCGCATAAGGCGGGATGGGCAGGCCGTCTGCGCCGTTCTTCTTTTCCGGCGCCCCCTGCATGACCCGGTATACGCCCTCCACGATATCCTCGATGAAGGTGAAGTCCCGGCGCATGTCACCGTAGTTAAAAATCTGGATATTCTTCCCTGCGGCCAGCTTCTGCGCGGCAGAATAATAAAACATATCCGGACGGCCGGCCGGGCCGTAAACCGTGAAGAAGCGCAGGCCGGTGGATGGGATATTGTAGAGCTTGGAATAAGCATGGGCGAGCAGCTCATCGCTCTTCTTTGTGGCGGCATAGAGGCTCACCGGGTTATCCACCTTGTCGTCCGTGCTGAAGGGCACCTTCTTATTTCCCCCGTATACCGAGGAGCTGGATGCATAGACCAGATGCTCCACCGGATTGTGGCGGCAGGCCTCCAGGATATTGTAGAAACCGATGATATTGCTCTCGACATACACATCCGGATGATCGATGGAATAACGGACTCCCGCCTGTGCCGCAAGGTTCACCACAATGCCGAAGCGGTAATTCCGGAAAAGCTCATCCACCAGATCCCTATCCCCGATGGAGCCCCGGACAAACACATGCCGTACCGGAGACTCCTCCGCCGCCTTCTCCACCATGCTCAGGCGGTACTCCTTGAGCTTCGGGTCATAGTAGTCATTCATATTATCGAGGCTGACCACTGTGCCGCCGCTCATCTCCTTCAGCAGCCGGATCACAAGGCCCGCCCCGATGAATCCCGGCGAGCCGGTCACCAGGATGGCCTTATTATTCAGATCGATCTTCTGCATTCAATCCCTCCGAAACAGGTCACGGGTATAAACCTTCTGCTGTACATCGTCCAGGGACGGATCGTAGCGGTTTGCAATGATGCATCCGCTCATCTTCTTGAATTTCTTCAGATCGTTGACCACGAGAGAGCCGAAGAAGGTGCTTCCGTCCTCCAGGGCCGGCTCATAGATCACTACCGTTGCGCCCTTGGCCTTGCTCCGCTTCATCACGCCCTGGATGGAGGACTGGCGGAACTTGTCGGAATTAGACTTCATGGTCAGGCGGTATACTCCCACCACCACTTCCTTCTGGCGGCTCTCTTTGTCCGCTGAGTAGGATTCGCTGCTGCTGTAGGTCCCGGCGATCTCCAGCACACGTTCGGCAATAAAGTCCTTTCTCGTCCGGTTGCTCTCCACGATGGCTTCGATCAGGTTCTCCGGCACCTCCTGATAATTTGCCAGAAGCTGCTTCGTATCCTTCGGCAGGCAGTATCCGCCGTATCCAAAGGATGGATTGTTGTAATAATCTCCCACCCGCGGATCCAGGCATACGCCCCGGATGATGGGGGCAGTATTTAAATGCTTGACCTCGGCATAGGTATCCAGCTCATTGAAGTAGCTGATGCGGAGTGCCAGGTAGGTATTCACAAAGAGCTTTGTGGCTTCCGCCTCCGTGGTCTCCATGAAGAGTACCGGGATGGAGATCTTGATGGCGCCCTGCTGGAGGAGTGCCGCAAAGACCCTGGCCTTCTCCATGTTCGCCTCGTCACTCCCCACAATGATCCGGCTCGGATAGAGATTGTCGTAGAGTGCCTTGGATTCCCGCAGAAACTCCGGGCTGAAGATGATATTGTCCATGCCCATCTTCTCCCGGACCTGGACGGTATATCCCACCGGGATCGTAGACTTGATCACGACGGCCGGCCCGTCCTCTCTGCCTGCCGTGGCTTCCTTCACCAGCCCCAGGACGGCTTCCACTGCCGAGCAGTCAAAGAAATTCGTCTTCGGATCGTAGTTGGTCGGTGCCGCCACGATGATGAAATCCGCATCGGCATAGGCTCCAGCTCCATCTGTGGTAGCGGTAAGGGAAAGCTTCCGCTCCTCATGCTCCGCCATGTACTTCTCGATATATTCATCCTGGATCGGCGACCTCCAGGCGTTGATCATATCGACCTTTTCCTTCACGATATCCACCGCAGTCACATCATTGTGCTGGGACAGCAGTACAGCAAGGGACATGCCGACATAGCCCGTGCCGGCCACAGCGACCTTCTTCCGCGGGACAGGCTTTTTCTCTGCCTCGTCATCCATGATGACATCCGTGGGTTTGAAGTCAAGCACGTCGCAAAGGGAAAGAAGCTGGTCTACAGACGGGCTGTAATCCTGCATCTCAAGGCGCGACAAAACGGAACGGTTTATATTCGCTCTCTTTGACAGCTCGGCCTGGGAGAGCTTCCGTGCTTTTCTCCGGCTGACTACGGTCTCTGAGAGGAGCTTCAGGGATAAATGCTTCATCGAGGTTTCCTCCTGTTGCTATCAGCGTCATTTGATCCGGTTGCTGTTTATACAATACAATCATGATAACAGGAGAAAATAAGAAATACAAGTGAAATGTTGTCAGATCAGCTATATTTTTTGATTGTTAATGACGCAGGGGATTATTTTGACGCTATCAGCGTCGTCTATGTCGCAGCCTTCCGGGATGGACCGCTTCCTCAATTCTTCCTTGTACTCCAGTTCGTAATCTGCTACGATAATCATGGTTTTATACCACAGGTTCCAGAGCACGCGACTGGCTGGGAGGGTGCTCTGGAACTTTCCTTTCTCTGTAATGTCTTTTGACATTATACAGAGCAATCCAGAGACATTCAATAAGGTCAATTTGGAGGCGGCTCATGGAGTCCGCAACACCCACAGGAACCCCCCCGCTGTTATTAACTACACGACACACGGTTCCAAGCCATCCGTTCCCTCTCTTGATAACACCCTCAATACGACCTTCAGCACAGAGCAGGCTAATCCTTCTGTGTTTATATTTTACAACAAACAGATTCATCCGAAC
>JAILLN010000019.1 GCA_024693135.1 Lachnospiraceae bacterium
CAGTAATAAGCTGGGAAGTACGGTTGCCAAGCGTAATGAGAGGCTTTCAAAGCTTCTTGACGGTGTCGCAGCTATGAATCTTGGCTCGGTCAAGGATCATGATATAGACGCTTTCGGTGATGCGTATGAATATCTGATGACTATGTATGCGTCAAATGCCGGTAAATCCGGAGGGGAATTCTTCACTCCTGCAGATGTGTCGGAACTGCTTACACGCCTGGGAACGGTAGGAAAAAAGAAGATCAACAAGGTATATGACCCTGCCTGCGGTTCCGGTTCGCTGCTTCTGAAGGCAGAGAAGATACTTGGTAAGGATGCAGTGGAGATTGGTTTCTTCGGGCAGGAGATCAATATCACCACATATAACCTGTGCCGTATCAATATGTTCCTGCATGATATAGGCTTTGATAAGTTTGATATCGAATGCGAAGATACACTTACCAATCCCCAGCATTGGGATGATGAACCGTTTGAACTGATCGTTTCAAATCCTCCATATTCTATCAAGTGGGCGGGAGATGAGAATCCGCTTCTGATCAATGATCCGAGATTTGCTCCGGCAGGTGTTCTTGCGCCGAAGAGTAAAGCGGATCTTGCGTTTATCATGCATTCCCTGTCCTGGCTGGCACCGAACGGAGTAGCGGCTATCGTATGTTTCCCGGGAATCATGTACCGTGGTGGAGCAGAACAGAAGATCAGGAAATATCTGGTTGATAACAACTATGTGGACTGTGTGATCCAGCTTCCGAGCAACCTGTTTTTCGGCACATCCATTGCTACTTGCATCATGGTTATGAAGAAAGGCAAGGCTGATAACAAGATCCTTTTCATAGATGCAAGTAATGAATGTGTAAAGGTGACCAACAATAACAAGCTGACTCCGGAGAATATCGACCATATTGTAGATGCTTTTACAGGCAGGGAGGATATCGAATATCTGTGTCATCTGGCATCTTACGATGAGGTTAAGGAGCAGGATTATAATCTGTCGGTCAGCTCTTATGTTGAGGCTGAGGACACCAGAGAAAAGATCGATATCGTGAAGCTGAACGCTGAGATACAGAGCATCGTAGCAAGAGAACAAGTTTTGCGTGATGAGATAGATAAGATCATAGCAGAGATTGAAGGAGGAGACGCATGAGTAAAGCGATTATGGATCGATCCTCTATGGAATTCACCACCTTTATGATACATGTTTTGTCTGAGGCATGGGGTATTTCGTGTGTGGATGTGTATAAAAAATTGAATAAATCCGGTGCGATAGATGATTACCTTGTACCACACTATGATGTTCTTCATACGCTGGGTGAGCAGTATCTTACGGAAGATATAGGAGAATATCTGAAAACAAGAGGAGTGGAAGTATGATTGTTTATCATGGGAGTACCATTGAAATAAGAAAACCGGATCTGAAACATTCCAGAAATAATCTTGATTTTGGGAAAGGCTTTTATGTGACCACTTTTAAGGATCAGGCGGAAAAGTGGGCACTCAGAAAGAGTGTGCGGGAGAATACGAGTGCAATCGTCAATATATATGAAATAGGGGATATGGAGAAATTCAGAGTAAAGACTTTTGATGAAGCGGGATCTGACTGGCTTAATTTCGTATGTGATTGCAGAAATGGAAAAAGCGTAGCCTCTGACTATGATGTGGTGATCGGAAATGTAGCTGATGATGAAGTGATCAAGTGTGTCCGGATGTATATGCGTGGCATCTGGGATGAAGCCCGAACAATAGAGGAAATGAAATACTATAAGCAGAACGACCAGATAGCTTTCATTAATCAGGCAGTAATTGACGAGGTTGTATCTTTCAAGGATTCATATGGGGTGGAAGAATGACGGATAAAGATAAACTGGCAGGAATATATAAAGAAATGCTGGAAGAGGATATCATTGCAGAGCTTGCACGTGTGAAGGACATTCCTCTGAGAAATGCGATGGATATCTATTATAACAGCAGATTGTCGGCGCAGATAAGTGATGGCAGCTATGGGATAGATAATATGGATTATCGCTATCTGGTGCAGGATCTCATTGATAATGAACCGGAATTATTAAATGCCGGAGGACAGGATAAATGAGTAAGCTGGATGTAATGCCATTTATTACAATAACGAGAAACAGCTGGCTCAGTTTAAGGAACGCTTCAAGGGTGTGAGGTTTTTCATATCACCCGACTATTCGGAGCTTGGTGATATAGATGATATCGAGAACAATTACAGAATCAAAAAAGCACGGGTAGTATCTATATGGCTGATGACGGAATTGAGTGCGATAGTGATACCGCATATTACATTTCCGACAATATCTACGATAGATTTCTATCTTGATGGACTTGAGGATTGTTCGGTTGTTGCATTCAGTACCAAGGGGTATGTGGATGACAAACTTGAGCGGGAGATACTGGTTGAAGCAGTAAAATATACTGTCGATAGGCTTAAACTCAAAACTATTATTGTTTATGATGTCTGTCGAGAGAACAAGGAAGCTGAAGACATATTTCGATATGCAGCTGACAAGGGGATAAATATTATAATTCCTCCCAACATGATTAAGAATCGTAATCAGGCAAGGAGGAAGAAAAATGCGTCAAAGTGATAGTGGTCAGGCAAAGGGAACATCCGGTTCCCCTCAGACATCATTAGAGCAGCAGAGCTTAAAACAAAAGGCTGCCGAGAATGAAGCAATAGCAAAGAGAGAAGATTATCTTCGTAATGAATTAAGCAAATCTTCGCCTTTGAAGATTCCGAATTCAGCTCAGATAACAGACCAGAAGAAGAACGGATATGATCAGGTTAAGTATAACTGGGAGAGAGGCGGATATAAATATCAGAGCCGTTGGCATACAAGAACGCCTGGGGCACCCAAGGATCAGGTAAACACATGGGTTGTAGAAAAGAGAAAGCCCGGAATAGGGAACGGTCCCAATGCAAGACCGGCAGAGCATTACGTTCTTGTTGGAAAGAGTAATGGTACATATAAGTGGGTTGACAAGAAAAAATGGGATGCAGCAATCCGGGCAAGAAAGAATGGTACCGCCACGAAAGAACAGAAGGAGATGTTGGATAATGGACACTGGAAAGCTCAATGATTATACTTACTATGAAGGTTACGAGGGAGAACCGGAATTTATACTATCTGCCGGAGACGAGTCTATTCATATATGGGATGGTTATATAAATGACATATTTGGAACCCCGGTTATGGACGGTACAGGATGGAAAGGGTTGACCCGTGATTTTAATGAAGTGACCGGTCCGTTTGATGCTGACGAACCCTGTCTGATAGATGTTAAAGAGTATCTGGATGATGCGATTAAGTACAGGGATCAGACGATGGATTATGAAGAAACTCCGAATGTATTAGAAGCGTTGATCAACTGGCTAAATGAGCATGCGGACGTTGAGGTGTTCGCTTCGGTAGATTAGTATGCCAGAAGGTGCCTTTGGGTACAATTTGGGTACAAACGAAAGATAAAAGTATTTACAGAAAATATTATTGACCTACTGGCCTTTATGTGAAACATGAAAAAAGGTTTCCCGAAGATTCTGGGAAGCCTTTTATTTTAAGCTGCGCGCAAGAGGATTCGAACCCCCGACCTTCTGGTCCGTAGCCAGACGCTCTATCCAGCTGAGCTATACGCGCTTTTTGCCTTAGCAATTGCACAGACAAATTATATTTTACACGGATTTCTTTTCTTGTCAAGAATCCTGCTTGGATAAAAACCCAAACCGCACAGGCAGGGATAAAAGCTCCGCGTCCCGGAAAAACCTCAGGCATTCTCGAAGGAGAAGATGGGCCTTCCTTCGTCATAGGCGATGGGCATGATCATGGTATGGCGGTTGGGGTTGTACAAGGGATCGCCGATGATCTCTGTCTCGGTACGGGCATGGTAGATCATCACGTCACGGCCGTCGTCATCTACCGTAAAGGAATTGTGGCCTGGACCGTAGATCCCGTGCTCCGGGGAAGAAGCGAGGACCGGGTGTCTTTCCTTCTTCCAGCTTAAGGGATCCAGCAGATCGCTTTGGGGATCCGCTGTCAGCATGCCGATGCAGTAATGGATGCCGGTTTCGCTGGCAGAAAAGGTCACATAGATCCTGCCGCCCCGCTGGAGCACGGCAGGCCCCTCATTTACCCAGAAGCCCTGCCTTTCCCAGTCATAGTCCGGAGTTGTAAGCAGTACCTGCACCGAGTCAAGGGTATAGCCGTTTTTCATCCGGGCGATGTAAAGGTTAGAGATCTGCTTCCCGACACCGACCTTCTCGGCCCAGATATAATACCAGGTATCCTGTACCTTAAATACGGTGCCGTCCAGGGAGAAGGCGCGGAAGGAGAATTCGTCATCCGGATGGCTGCCCATCTTTCCCTTTTCGACCCATGGATCCTTCATGGGGTCATTGCCGGTGCATTCCAGCACATAGGGGCGGAGCGCCCAGATATCGTCCACGTCCGAGCCGGAATAGTATATGTACCATTTTCCGAAGAGAAAGTGGATCTCAGGTGCCCAGATATGCTTGCTCTGCGGGCCTTTGTCATGCTTGTGCCAGATCTCCTTTTCTTCGGCCGTATCCAGGCGGTAGAGGCTGTCTGAGCATCTCAGGACGATGCGGTCGTACTCGGGGACAGAAGCCGTGAAATAGTATTTTCCGCTGTCCGATCTCAGGATGTAGGGATCCGCCCTCTGCAGAATCCAGGGTTTATTGTACAGAGCCTTTTTATCCATTTATTCTCTCCTTATCAAAAGGGTTCACCCCTTCAAAACCAAGCCGCAGATCCTTATCCTTTCACGCTTCCCGCCGCCATGCCGGCGATGAATGTCTTTTGGTTCAGCAGGAAGATGATCATGATCGGAAGCACGCTCATGACGGCTCCGGAGAGCAGCATGTCGTAGTTGTTGCCATAGGGTGTCAGCAGGGACTGCAGCCCGATGGGAAGGGTCTGCATTTCCGAGGTACGGAGGACGATCATGGGCCAGACCATGGCATTCCAGCTTCCCATGGCAAGAAGTATGGTCATGGCGCCGTAGGCCGGCAGCATGATCGGCATCATGAGCCGGAAGAATATGCCGAATTCCCCGCATCCGTCGATCCGCCCGGATTCCATGATCTCGCTGGGGAGCCCGCTGGCAAACTGCCTGAAGAAGAAGACTCCGGTGGCAGGCACGATGAACGGAAGGAGTACCCCCGGATAGGTATCGATCATGTTGAAGGAATTGATCTCCTTATAAAGGGGGAGGATCAGGATCTCCACAGGCACCATCATGACTACGAGCACCAGGCCGAAGATGAGATTCCTTCCCTTAAACCGGTACTTGGCAAGGCCGTAGCCCACCAGGGAGGAGAAGAAAAGCCCGGTGCCAACCTGGAGGACCATGATCAGGATGCTGTTGATGTACCATTTGATGTATATGCCGTCCCGTTCCGTGCCAAGGAGGCCGTAGTTTACCAGACGGTAGTTTTCGAAGTCAAACTTGAACTGGAGCCCGTTGCGGATCATTTCGCTTCCCGGCTTGAAGGAGGAGATCAGCAGGAAGAAAAAGGGCATGAGGGCTATGATGGAAAACACGGCTATGATCAAGGTGCTGATGAATGTAAGACCTATTTTTTTCTTTTTCATTTTCAAAACCTTCCTTCCGTATCAGGTATCGCTCTTGCCTACAGGATCCGTAATGGACAGCTGGATGATGTTGATGATCAGAACGCCCAGCAGCAGCGTGATGCCGGCGGCGGAGGCAAGACCGAAATTGTTGCGGTTGAAGCCCTGCGCGTAGATATAGCTTACGATGGTGGCTCCGATGTCGCCCGGGGTCCTGGCGCTGTTGAAGAGGGTGAAGGCTTCGGCAAACATGGAAAAACCGCCGTAGATCGAGATGGTGAGCACATAGATGATCGTAGGCTTCACTCCCGGAACGGTGATATGGAGAAATCTCTGCCAGGCGTTGGCCCCGTCGATGGTGGCCGCCTCATACAGGTCCCTGGATATGGTCTGCAGGGCAGAAAGGTAATAGACGATATTGACGCCGAGCCATTTCCATACGCAGAATACGACGAGCACGATCCAGGTGGTCAGGCGTTTTTCGAGCCAGCCCTGTGCCGGGATCCCCAGGCGGGCAATCAGGGTATTCATCAAGGCCGCCGGATTGGAGGAAAAGGCGTATTTGAAGAAGAGGCCTGCCATCACCACGCTGGTCAGGGCGGGAATGAAGAGGGCTCCCTTGAAGGCATCGGCCTTTGCCACAAATTTTGAATCCAGGAGGACCGCCAGGAGCAGTGGCAGCGGGACAAGGATCAGGCAGGTGAAGAACGTATAGATCGCGGAGTTCTGCACGGCCATGATGAAGTAATCATCGATCAGGAGCTTATAATTTGCCAGGCCGGCAAATTTGGGTGCTGAAAATCCTGTCTGCTGGCACAGGCTCTGCCAGAAGGTCTGTGTGATCGGATAAATAAAAAAGACCAGGAAATAGATGATGAAGGGAGCCGTGAAAATATAGGGCGCGATCTTGATCATTTGTATGTTCCTGGTTTTAGCCGGTTCTTTTTTTATCGTATCATTTGACATATCGTATCCTTCTTTCATGCTGTGGATCTGCTGCGCCGCGTCACCTATCCCGGATTGGGTTAAAACCGGGAGGCGACGGAATGGTACAACTTAACGCTTGGCTGCATATCCATAAACCGGTGCGTCCTCTTGGAGAGCGGCACGTCCGGCACGGCACTTTGTTTCTTACAAATATGCGGGAATAGTTTTGGCAACCATTCCCGCATGGTGTTTTTTATTCAGAGATTACGGATTTATTTCTGCATTGCGCGAAGCTCGTCTGCAGCCTGCTTCAGGGCTTCCTCAGGAGTCTGGTTCTTCTCATGAAGGACATTGAACATGACGGTCTTCTGTACACGGGTCAGAGCCTCCGGATAAAGCGGATTGGAGGTTGACAGGGCAGAGATGGCACCGGAGGTAGCATCCATGACATCATAGATCTCGTCGCCGAAGTACTCCGTAAAGCGGTTGGGTGCGGTCATCTGGGGATCATCATAGATGTCGGTGCGGATCGGGTCAAAGCCGAGCTCTGTCCAGGTCCTGATGGCACCGTCCTTGGAGATCTTTGCGAAATACAGGAAATCCTTTGCCAGCTGTACGTCCCTTGCCTGGTTCGTCACAGAAGTGCCTGTGCCGCCGAGACCTGCAGAGTTGGGGCCGCCCTTTTCCCATACGGGAAGGGTCCTTACCGACATCTTGCCCTTCAGGTCAGGCATATAATCCGTGAACCGGTTCAGGTACCAGAGCGGTACGCCGATGGTGGCTACATTGCCTTCGTTCATGTATGCATACCATTCCTCGCTGTGGCAGAAGCCGCCGGGCATTTCGACGAAGATGTCGTCATTGATGCCGTCCAGGAGCCACTGCAGGGTGTCGATGTTCGCCTGGTTGTCGAGGATCACCTCGCCGGTCTCGGGATCGAAGAAGTCGCTCTTCTTTTCCGTGATCAGCGGATAATAGGTCCAGTGCTCCGTGGTCTCACAGGCCATGATGTACTTGCCGGTCTTCTCACGGATGGTCTTGCCTGCTTCCTTGAAGTCGTCCCATGTCTCGATGGAGTTGATGTCCACGCCTGCTTCCTCGAAGATTTCCTTATTGTACATCAGGCAGGTCGCGCCCACGTGATAGTCAACGCCGTAGTAGTTGCCGTGGTTTGCATAGTTGTCAAACCTTCCCATGATCAGGTTTTCCTTGTCGGGCTCGATGACGTCATTGAGCGGGACAAGCGGGATGCTTTCCTCATCGCCGGTGATGAAATTCGCATACATGGAGATCTCGATGTCTGCGATGTCCGGTGCGCCTGTGCCGGTCTGAAGGGAGATCAGCAGGTTGTTGTGGAGGTCATCGTATCCGAGGGTCTCTGCCTTGAAGTCGATCTGCCTGTCCGGATAGGTTTCATTCCACCTTGCGGCCGCATCCTCCATGAATTTCTGGTGGGCTGCCTGGAAGGTCCAGAAGGTCAGCTCCTGTGCTCCGGAGGGAGCGGCCTCGGAAGCGGCCTCCTGTGATGCCTCAGCGGAACCCGATGCGGGGGCGGCTACCTCGGCGCATCCGGAAAAGGATAATGCCGTGACTGCCGCAAGAAGAATCGCCACAATTTTCTTTTTCATTTTGAATCCTCCTAAAGTAAATGCTGTAAACGGGTTTCTTTGGGGCTTTTGTGCAGATTGCACAAAATCGTCGTCCCCGAAATTGATTTTATAATAAATGAGCACAGACAGAATGTCAATAATAATTTGACAAAAAATAAATAATTTTGAAAATAATCATTTTAATTTGACAAAAACCAAAATATTTTGCATTATATTCATGTGACAATTTAGATTGGTTTGAAAATCCACAAAACAAACTTGGGAAGTTAAGAAAGGCATGGAAGCCAATGAAGCATATATTTAAGAAAGGTCTGTAAACCAATGAAGTATATCAGCGACATATCAAGGTCGGTACCGTTATTCAAATGCCTGGGATCCGAGGTGCGGATCGCCATCCTGGAGATGCTTTCCTCCAAAGGACCCATGCGGATGAGCGACATTTCCGAGGAGCTGGGCATCACCCCCGGATCGCTTTCTTCCCATATTAAGATGCTGGCTGAGTGCGGCCTGATCGAGATCACCTTTAATTCCGGGAAGCACGGGATCCAGAGGATCTGTACCATCGTGGAGGAAAAGATCCTGATCGATCTGGAGAAGTCCGGCGGGAATAAGAACTTCTATGAGACGGAGATCGGCATCGGATTGTATTCGGACTATGATGTGTATCCCACCTGCGGGCTTTCCACCAGCGAGCATATCATCGGCATGGTGGACGATCCGAAGTATTTTTCTTCGCCGGAGAGGGCCAATGCGGAGATCCTTTGGTTCACCGAGGGCTACGTGGAGTACATCATTCCCAACTACCTGGAGGAAGGCCAGGCTCCGCTGGAGCTTCTGATCTCCTTCGAGATCGCCAGCGAGGCGCCGGGAACCAGGGAGGACTGGCCGAGCGACATCCAGTTTTCCATAAACGGCATCCCCGTCTGTATGTGGACCGCGCCGGGAGACTTCGGGAGCACTCCGGGGATCTATACCCCGGAATGGTGGGACCGCAACTGGAACCAGTACGGGCTCCTGAAATTTCTTTCCGTCAATGACACGGGTACATTTATCGACGGGGTAAGGGTTTCCGAGGTCTCCCTCAAGAACCTGAGCATTGCCGCCGGTTCGGATATCCGGCTGAATATGTCCGTGGGAGATACCGGAGCCCACAAGGGAGGGCTTACGCTTTACGGGCATTCCTTCGGCAATTATCCCCAGGACATCAAGGTGCGGATGCAGTACAGGCCGGAAGGGACGGAAAACGGGACAGAGAAAGGGAGGGAAAAATGAATGTGATCAGCTCCAGGCAGGGAGTCCTGCTTGCAAATCAATCCGGAAGGATGGAGATCACTCCGGTGAAGCCGGGGATCATGCACCTGCGCTATACGAAGGATCCGGCCTTCGGCAGGAGGGAATCCGAAATCGTGGAAAAAAGGGACTCTGCCCAGAAGGGGATCTTCACGGTGAAGGGGATGGGTCCGGAGGAGGCGTCTTCCGGGGAGGGAGAGGAGCGCTCCAGGATCGCTGTCTCGGACGGAGCCGTCACGGCGGAGGTCATGAATGAGGACTTCGAGATCCTCTGGAAGGATGCCGGGGGGAAGCTCCTGCTTTCGGAAGGAAGAAAGGAATTCATCCGGATCCCGGTCATGTCCTATACCACAGGAGGGGAAAAGCCCGTGATCGACCGGGTGAAGACCGTGGACGGGGAGCGGAATTTCATCAAAAACCTTAGGGAAGAAAAGGACCATGAGGCTTATCAGGGGAGGCTTTATTTCCACTTCAGCGGAGAAGAGCAGATCCACGGCCTGGGACAGGGCGAGGACGGGGTCTATGATTACCGGCATCATGTGCAGTACCTGTACCAGCACAACATGCGGATCCCCATGCCCATGCTTCTTTCCACCCGGGGCTATGGCATCCTCTTCGATGCCGCCTGCCTCATGACCTTCAATGACACAGAAGTCGGGACCTATGTCTTTTTTGATGCCGTGGAGGAGCTTTCCTATTATTTCATCAAGGGAGATACGGCGGACGACATCATCGCGGGCTTCCGGTACCTGACCGGGGATGCGGCAATGCTTCCCAAATGGGCCTTTGGATATATCCAGTCGAAGGAGCAGTATTATACGGCAAAGGAGCTTTTGGAGGTGGCGCAGAGATACAGGGACCTGCAGATCCCGCTGGACTGCGTGGTGCAGGACTGGAATACCTGGGAGGAAGGAAAGTGGGGGAATAAGCTCCTGGATCCGGCAAGGTACGGGGACATGAGGCAGTGCGCGAAGCAGATCCACGACCTGCATGTGCATACCATGGTTTCCGTATGGCCCAACATGAATTCCGGCACGGAGAACTATGAAGAATTCATGGAGAAGGGCCAGCTCCTGAACGATCTTTCCACCTACGATGCATTTGATGAAAAAGCCCGGGAGACCTATTGGAAGCAGGCAAAAGAGGGGCTTTTCGACCAGGGCTTTGATTCCTTCTGGTGCGATTCCACGGAGCCCTTTTCCGGCCCGGACTGGGGAGGCGAGATCCGGAGGGAGCCGCATGTGCGCTTTGCGCTGGTGGGCGGGGAGCATAAAAAATACCTGCCGCCGGAGAAGGCGAACCTGTATGCGCTGATGCATGCGAAGGGAATTTTTGAAAATATGCGGAGGGATGCCGGGGACAGGCGCGTCCTGAACCTGACCCGGTCCGGCTATGCCTCCGGGCAGAAGTACGCGGCCATGCTCTGGTCGGGGGATACCTGCGCCTCCTGGGAGACCCTGAAGAAGCAGATCGTGGAGGGGATGAATATGGGCCTTTCGGGCTACCCTTACTGGACACTGGATATCGGGGGCTTCTTCACAGTGGGGAAGGAATGGCAGAAGAGAGGCTGCGGCTGCGATAAGGATCCGACGCCGAAGTGGTTCTGGACCGGGGAATATGACGACGGGGTAGAGGACGGAGGCTACCGGGAGCTTTACGTGCGGTGGCTCCAGCTGGGGGCCTTCCTTCCCATGTTCCGCTCCCATGGCACGGATACGCCGAGAGAGATCTGGAATTTCGGGAAGGGGGGGGAGCCGGCCTACGATGCCATCGCAAGATTCATCCGCCTCAGGTACCGGCTCATGCCTTATATTTATTCCATGGCCGGGGCGGTCAGGCTTCATTCCTTTACGATCATGCGCAGCCTCATCTTTGATTTCCCGGAGGATCCCAGGGCACTGGAGCAGAAGGGGGAATTCATGTTTGGGAAGAACCTCCTGGTATGCCCGGTGACGGAGCCCATGTATTACCGGGCGGGGAATGAGCCGGTCATCCGCGAGAAGACCTGGAACTGCTACCTTCCCAGGGGATGCCGGTGGATCGATTTCTGGGACGGCACGATCTATGAAGGAGGAAGCGAGGTGCGGGTGGAGGCAGGATTGGACCGGATCCCGCTCTTTGTGAGACAGGGGAGCATACTGCCGGAAAGGCCCGGCCTGTCCTATGCGTCTGAGGAGGGAAGGGAGCCGCTGGAGCTTCATGTCTATACCGGCTCGGACGGGGAATTCCTTTATTACGATGATGCGGGAGAAGGCTACGCCTATGAGGACGGGGATTATGAGACCGTGGAGCTTGCCTGGCATGACAGCCAGAAAAAGCTTGTGATCGGGAAGAGGAAGGGAAGCTTTGCCGAAATGAGGCAGGAGAGGCAGATCAAGATCTTTGCGGATGGGAAGCAGGCCGCGCAGATCCGTTATGACGGCACGATGCAGGAGATCCTGCTGTAGGAATGGGGGAGAAGGGCGTGAAGAGGTACAGCATCCACAGCCTCATGCTCCGCACATTCCTGCTGCTTTCTGCAGTGACCCTGGGGCTGGTGTCCGTGATCTTTACCGTGATGCAGTACCGGACCATGCGGGACAATGTGATCCGCATGATGCAGGGAGACTGCGCGGCTCTGTCCGGCAGCATCCGGCAGGACATGAAGGAGCTGGACAGGATATTGCTTACCTGTATCGCTTCCTCGGAGCTGAAGGAGGAATTTTCGGATTACCTTTCCTCGGAAAGCGCCTTCGAGAGGAACCGCAACCGGCAGAAGCTGGCCGGGACCATGATGTCCTTAAAGGGGTTTGACTTTTCCGTGAGGCAGCTGAACCTCTATGATATACAGGAGGGGGGCTTCGGCGTAGGCAATTACAACGGGGATCTGAAGGGAAGCGTTAAGGATGAGCCCTGGGAGGAGGAGACAAGGCTCCTTGCGGGGAGAAAATATATCGAGACGCCGGGGCCGGATCCCATCGCTTCCGCCTCTGCCGGCATGGATGAGGCGACACAGTATCTTTCCCTTTCCAGGATGTTTTATAATGAGATGCATGTGCCGCTGGGTTTTGTGGAAGTGAAGATGTACTATGAAGAGTTTTTCCGCAGCCTCTCCGGCACGGAAAGCGGGATGCATCCCAGCGTGGCAGTATACGATGCCGGGGGCAGGCAGCTCTATCCCATAGGGGAAGAGATCCCTTATTTTGAGGGATGGGAGAGCGGCGGAGGGGAGATCCGGAATGAAAATACCGGAGAGATGCAGTATCTGTGTTTTTCCCGGGACGAGGAGGACGGCCTGCTCATTGCCATGGCGGTGGACAAGTCGGAATTCATGGCGCCGGTGTACCGGTCGCTTTTGGTTACGGCCCTTTCCGTCCTGGTGATCTTTGCGGTAAGCGCTGCCCTGGCGGCTGCCCTGGCCGGCCGGGTGAGCGACCCCATCCGGCAGATCTATCATTTTCTTTCCGACACCAGGGAGCAGCCGGAACCCATCCGGATGGAGGATACGGGCATCCGCGAGATCGACAGGCTGAGGGATACCCTGAATGAGCATATCGAGGCCAGGGAAAGCGCCACCAGGGCCATGGTGACGCTGAAGGAGCAGGAGATGCAGGCCAGGATGCTGGCTCTTCAATCCCAGATGAATCCCCACTTCCTTTATAATTCCCTGTCTGCCATCGGGGAAATGGCGGACATCGGGCTTACGGACCAGGTATCTGCCATGTGCGGAGACATCACCTCGATCCTGAGGTACATTTCCTCCGACCAGGAGCAGAGGATCCGGGTGGAGGAGGAGATGGAGCAGGTGGACCGCTACCTTCACTGCATGAAGAGGCGGTATGGCAGTGACCTGGAATTCGAGTACCGGATCGAGGATGATGTATTGGACTGCATGGTGCCGAAGCTCTGCGTGCAGCTTTTGGTGGAAAATGCCATCAAATCCATGACCACGAGAAAGCCGCCCTGGAAGGTGGAGGTGGAGGGCTTCCGGAAGGATGCGGACTGGTATGTGACCGTGAAGGATAACGGGCCGGGCTTCGATCCCGAGGTAGACAGGAGCCTGAGGCAGAGCATGGACGAGATCCTGGCTACGGAGATGCTCCCGAGCCTCAAGATCGAGGGGATGGGGATCCTGAATATCTTCATCCGGCTGTACCTTCTGGATGGGATCCCCTTCATCTTTGATTTCGGGAACCGGGAGGAGGGCGGTGCATTTGTGACGGTGGGAGGCCATATCCATGATCCGGATTGAGCATTACAACCTGCTTCTGGCAGAAGATGAAGCCCTGCTCCGCCAATCCCTGGCAAGGAAGATCGCGGAGACCGATCCCCGGTTTAGGGTGGTACGGGAATGCGGGGAGGGGAAGTCTGCCCTCAAAGCCCTGAAGGAGGAGGGCATCCATGCGGTATTCACGGACATCCGGATGCCGGAGATGGACGGGCTCACGCTGGCGAAGAGGATCCGGGAGGAGCATCCGGAGATCATCACGGTGATCCTGACCGGATATGCGGACTTTGAATATGCCCGGGAGGCGATCCGGCAGGGGGTCTTTGATTATCTGCTGAAGCCGGTGTCGGAGGAGGATCTGGAGAGGATCCTGGCAAAGATCGACGCGAGGCTTAGGAAGCATTATGAGCTGCTGGGGGATGAGGAGCCTGCCGCAAAGAGCGCGGAGGAGATCGTGGCCATGACGGAGGCCTATATCCGGGAGCATTTCCGGGAGGAGATCGACTTCGGGAAGCTGGCGGAGGGCTTCGGCTTTTCTTCAGCCTATCTCAGCCGGATCTTTGCGAAGATCAAGGAGGAGCCGCCCTCCCGTTACCTTACCTCTGTGCGGATAAGGGAGGCGAAGAGGCTCTTAGAGACTACCACGGAGAGCGTGGCCAGGGTGGGGGAGCTGACGGGTTATCCGGATCAGTTTTACTTCAGCCGGACCTTCCGGAAGGAGACGGGGGAGAACCCCACGGCCTACCGGAAGAAGTATATGGAATGAAGGAGGCCGGGAGTGCTGGATGTGGTCGTGAACCCTGCCACCGGATCGGGGCGGGGAAGGAAAATCTATGAGGAGCTGAGGCCGGTATTTGATGAGGGAGGCGAGCCCTACCGGGTGCATTTTTCTGAGCCGGATAAGCCCATCAGGGAGATCGTCCGGGACATCACCCGGGAAAGATCTGCTAAGCTGGTGCTTATCGGCGGGGACGGCTCCATGAATGAGGCGGTAAATGGGATCGCGGATTTTGCGGGAACCAGCCTGTGCTTCGTTCCGGCCGGCAGCGGGAACGACCTGGCCCGTGCTCTGGGTGAAAAGGGGAGGCGCCAAAAGATCCTCCGCCACCTGACCGGGGAAGGGAAGGAAAGGCTCATGGATATCGGAGTCCTGGAATCCGGCGGGAAGCGGAGGCTCTTTAACATCAGCTCCGGGATCGGGTTCGATGCGGATACCTGCTATCATGCGGACAGATCCCGCATGAAAAAGGCGCTTAACCGGATCCGGGCCGGGAAGCTCATCTATATCACGACGGCGCTTGGGCTTATCCTGAAGAATGACTCCTTTTTCTGCAGGATCCGTACGGAGGATGGGACGGAAAGGGTCTATGAGAAATGTCTTTTTGCCGTGGGCATGAACCATTGCTATGAGGGCGGGGGATTCATGTTCTGCCCGGAGGCCTCGGATGAGGACGGGATGCTGGACTTCTGCGTTGCGGACGGGATCGGAGCCGGGAAATTCCTTCGGATGTTCCCTTCAGCGCTCTCCGGGAGACATGTACATTATCCGGAGATCGACATCTTCCGGGCAAGGGAAGCCGTGATCCGCACCGGCTCCCAAAGGCACATCCATGCAGACGGCGAGGCGGGGATCATGGCGGATGAGCTGAAGCTTTCCATCCATCCGGAGAAGCTCAGGCTGCTGGTATGATCATGTCACAGAAAGCGGGGGAACACATCAAAGCCGGAGATGTTACGGCGGCAGGGTTGGAAGAGAAGCCGCTGAAACGGATCGGGGGATGATCGGAAAGAGATGGAATGAGAGATACAAAAGCCGGGCTTCCGTAAAAAGTGATCCGGAAGCCCGGCTTTCTTGCTGCTCTAAAGGGAGCGGGGAGATCAGACCTTGTAGGTCTTGACTACCTCGCTTAAGCTGTTGGTCCTTTCCAGCACATCCTCCGTACCGTTGGAGATCTGCTCTGTCATGGAGAGTACCTCCTGGATGGATGCGGTGGTCTCCTGGGTGTTTGCGGCATTCTGGGTCGCGGCATCGGAGAGATTTCCCATGAGGGCTCCGACACGGTCCGAGCTTTCGGTCATGGAGCGGCTGATCTCGCCCAGCTGTCCGATCTCTGAATTGATGATCTCCAGATTCTCGGATATGGACCGGTAGCTGTTTCTTGTGTCTTCGACCCCTGCCATCTGCTTTTCTACGGCCTGTCTTACACTGGAGCTCTGCTGGTTGGCATTTTCCACATTTTCCTGGAGCTCCTGGATGATATCATTGATCTCCTTCACGCTTTCAGCGGATTCGTCGGACAGATGACGGATCTCATCGGCAACCACGGCAAAGCCCTTGCCGGCATCTCCTGCCCTGGCTGCCTCGATGGAGGCGTTGAGGGAGAGGAGGTTGGTCTGGCTGGCTATGCTGTCGATCACATTGGATGCTTCTCCGATCTTGGAGGCGCTTTCCCGGATCCGGTCTATGCTGGCAAAGATCTCCCCGAAGGATGCCTCGCTCTCCTTGGATACGGCATAGAGGCCGTCCAGCACCCGGTTTCCTTCCGTGCTGGCCAGGGATATCTGCCGGCTTGCCTCCGAGAGACTGCTGGAGGCTTCCGCATTCTGTTCGGCAATCTTCTGCAGCGCCCTTACCTCATCCATGGAGCTCTCCACGTCGGTCGCCTGGCTGGTCGCCAGCTCTGCCACATTATTGACAGCCTTTGTGATCTCGGATACGTTGTTCATGATGGATTCGGACTGCCTGGCCATAGATCCGGACATGGCCTCCAGGCTGCCGGTAGAAGAATCCATATTCTGCATGATCTCCCGGAGGGATGCCCGGAGCTGGTTGAAGGCGTAAGCAAGCCCTCCGATCTCATCCTTCTGCTTGAGCCGGATCTCGTCCACGGTGAGGTCGCGCTCTGCCAGGGACTGTATGGAGGTGCTGATCTTTGTGATAGGCGTCACCATCTGGCCCATCACCAGGATCGCAATGTAAATGACGAATACGATATACAGGATCGAGATGGTGATCTGGATCTTTCCGATGGTGCCTGTGATGCGGTTGATGTCGGAAACGGTTCTCTCCAGCTCCAGCTCGATATCCTCGGTCGTGCTGTCCACGGTCTCGCTCAGCTCATCGGTCAGTGCATCCACATCCTCCATGATCACATTGCCGGCATCGATGCCCTCGTCGATGTAGGCTCTGGCCATCTTTACGCACATGTCGTAATAATTGTCATACTGGCTCCGGATGTCAGACCATTTGTCGGCCGATGCCGGATCCAGGGTCTGGATATGGTCGATCAGGGCATGGACCTCGGAGGCAAATTCTGCCGCCTCCTCAAAGCCTCCCTCATCATGGGTGGCAGAGGCATCAGTGAGGATCTCCCCTGTATGGAGAATGGTATATCTCACATCCTCAATGTCCTCCATCTTTTTTATGGTCACGGACTGAAGGGATGCAAGCTTTTCCCCTACCTGTTTTGAGGCGATCGTGGAATAGACGGTCGTGCCGATGATGAAAAGAATGATGATGATGATGGGCGTAAAGATTTTGACGGCGAGTCCTTTGTACTTTGTCTTTTCTGTCATATGAAATCCCCCTTATGATGTAAGGAACAACAGTTGCTATATCGGGAAATATAACCTATAATGCGCGATCACAAAGAACCTTGCTTTAAGGGTGACAGATGGGAGAAGGATGGTCAAGGAATATATGACATATTTCAAGGAATCTGGACTTGATAGGCGCGGCATCTGATGATAAAATATTTTTCATCAGCATGGCCGGTACATCAGATCATGAATGAAGCAGGGGAGAATGGAAGGAAATGGGCTTTGATCCGAGGGCGGATGAGCTTCAGAAAACGGAGACAAGACAAAGGATCATCGAAACGGGATTTCGGATCTTTTCCGAAAATACGATCGATGCAGTGAACCTGACGGAGGTGGCGGAGGCTGCGGGGCTTGGCATGGCGACCGTTTACCGGCATTTCGGCGGCAAAACCCCGCTCGTGATCGCCATAGGAGCCTGGTCGTGGGACAGCTATCTGCGGGAATACCTGCAGAAACAAAAGAAACAGGGAATGACGGGAGCAGAGGATTATGAATTCTTTCTCGATTCATTCATTGACCTGTATGAGAATCACCGCGATATCCTCCGCTTTAACCAGTTCTTCAATATTTATGTAATGAGGGAAGGGATCCTGGGGAAGGATGACTTTGCTCCTTATAGAAAGGTTCTGCTTGTCCTGTCGGAACGGTTTCACCAGACCTATGATATGGGCAGAAAAGACGGCACGCTGAAAACGGAGGTGCCGGAAAAGAAGATGTTTTTAAGATCCCTTCATCTCATGCTTGCCGTCATAACCCGTTATGCCGTGGGCCTGGTCTATGAAGGCGATGAGGATCCCAGGGAGGAGATCCTGTTTCTTAAGGATATGCTTATAAAAGAGTTTGTGAGGATCCGATCGGAGGAAAGAAACGGATTTTGCTTTTGAAGGATAGGCTTATAAGGGAATGCGTGGAGGAAAGATCATGAAAAGAAGGATCCGGTTTATGAGAAAAATGTTTGTGCTGTGGCTTTTGGCAGCCATTTTGACAACGCAGGCACCGGTGGGCATATCTGCAAATGAACTGCCGAGCTGGGAGCTCATGGAAATGACGGAACTTGCTGGGCAGGAAGTCACGGAAATGCCGGAACTTACTGGGCAGGAGATCCTGGGATTGCCGGAACTGCCGGGACAGGAAGCGGCTGAACCGGAAGACCGGGCCGGGAAAGGAGCAGAGGAACCAGGCCGGGACCCGGCAGGCGGAGAGAAACCCGGAGACGCGGAGCCGGCAAATGAAATGGAAGAAACCGGGACGGGAGGCATCACGACCTGGAATGAGCTGCAGGAAGCGATAACCGAAGCAGGCACGGAGGTGACGACCATAACCCTGGAGCAGGATATCACGGCAGTTGAGGGTGATGCCTTTCTTTCAATACCAGAGAAGGCGAGGCTGACCCTTGATCTGAACGGATATAAGCTGGACAGGAATCTTGCGGGAGGGAGCGCTTCAGCTGACGGCTGCGTGATCAAGCTGTCATCGGGAACGGGCAGCTCGGATAGCAAGCGTACAAAGCTGACGATAATAGACAACAGCGAAGCCGGCACAGGCCTGATCACCGGAGGAAATTCAAGCGATCCGGCAGGCGGTGTGTATGTTTCGGCTAATTCCCTTTTTACGTTGGTAAGCGGCACGATATCCGGAAATACCGCAAGCGGCGGAGGCGGAGTACATGTTGCAAACTCCGGTACGTTCCTGCAGGAAGGCGGAATGATCTGTGGCAACTTCGCTATAGGTAATGGGGGAGGAGTGAATGGTTACGGAAGCTTTACCATGAATGGCGGTATCATCTCTTCAAATACGGCAGCTACCAGTGGCGGCGGAGTTTACGTCCACGATTCAAAAAGCTTCACCATGAATGGCGGGATCATTTCCTCAAATACCGGCAAAAACGGCGGCGGAGTTTATAATAGCGGAACCTTTACGATGAATGGTGGCACGGTCTGCGATAATACGGCAACCGGAAACGGCGGAGGTGTTTACAATAAGAGAACTTTTGTGATGAACAATGGTAAGATCTGCAATAATGATTCGAAAGGAGCCGGATCAAGCGCGGGTGGTGGAGGAGTTTATGTTGACGGTGCCTCTATTGCAGACTTTACAATGACGGGCGGGAGCATTTCTGCCAATCATTCTGCAAGATATGGCGGCGGAGTCTACAACAATAACACATTTAATATGAACGGAGGAGAGATCCGGGATAACCGTTGTGATACTCAGAAGTCTGGAGGCGGAGTTTTTGATGAGGACAGGAAAAATTTCTGTATTTCCGGCAACATTGCAGTAAGTGATAATACAGCCGGCGGTGCAGTCAATAATGTCCAGCTGAAGAATATCTATACTTATATCAAAATTTCCGGTCTTCTTTCTGCGGGATCATCCGTCGGCGTGACCACAGCAAGTGATCCCCAAAATACTATCCCAATACCCGTGACAAAAAATTTAAGAGAAAAGAACGCCGGCGATCCCGGCTTCCTTTTCAGTGATAAGGGCTTCGGGGTCAAGCTTACAGATGATAAAAAAGAGGCCTGTCTTTACCTGAAAACCCCTCAATCGATAAATATCGTTCCTTCCCTTTACGGCACTGTGACAGGCAAACCTGAGGCCTCACCCGGGGAGACGGTGGTACTTACCACAATACCCGATGGAGGCTGCAGTACAGAAAGCCTCAGTGTAAATTATACTGATGACGGAGGCGCTTTTGTGCCGGTTTCGGTTACCCGGAAACAAAAAGATCAATGGATATTCACAATGCCTGACAGGGAGGTATATGTAAGCGCCGTCTTTAAGCCTGAGGAATGGAAGAGCCTGGATTTTTCGCTTGCAAAGGGCGGCACGGTCAAGCTTGAAAAGGATTATGAAGCGGGAGATACCGATACTTATCTTTCGATATCTGCGGACAATGCCGTGACCCTGGATTTAAACGGACATACTCTGAACCGGAATCTGTCCTCAGGTATTAAGGACGACGGTTATGTGATCAAAGTGGAGGGAAGCCTTACCATTACGGACAGTAGTACGGAAAAAAACGGCAGCATCACCGGCGGGTGGAGCCGTACTTTTTGCGGCGGAGTTTATGTTTCGGGAAACGGAACCTTAACCTTAAATGAAGGCGGCATCACCGGCAACTACGGATTCGGTTCCGTCCCCGGGGGCGTATTCTTGGGACCGGGCACCTCATTTACCATGAACGGGGGGCGGATTTCGGGAAATGAGGGCCGCATAGGAGGGGGCGTGCATATAGGGTATGGCGCCTCATTTATCATGAACGAAGGAGAAGTACGGGAAAACAATGCAACGGGTTTTGGTGGCGGAGTATATCTTGAACCGGGCGCTTCATTTAAGATCACAGGAGGGCAGATCTCAGGAAATACGGTATATGGATCAGGCGGAGGAGTTTACATTGAACCGGGCGCCTCATGTTCCATGAACGGAGGACTGATCACAAAAAACTCAGGCGGCTTCTCCAGCAATAGCCACGGTGGAGGAGTGTATAACGGAGGAAGCTTTTTCCTGACTGCCGGTGACATCAGGGATAACAGTGCATTTATGGGAGGCGGAATCTTCAACCAGGGAAGCCTGATGATAAAGGGAGGCAGCATAACCGGAAACACCGCCTACGGATCATTATCTCAGAGCATAGGCAGAGGCGGGGGCATATACCAGGACGGGTTATTAATAGGTAATTGCGAAACTCGCTCCGCGAGTTCGCAATTCTGAACAAAACAAGGTCGAAATCCGGCTATGCCGGATTTCACCGGAGCATTACCGGTAGGTATTCTGCAGTTACTGTGGATAACTGCTCTGAACCTTGAAAATTGACGTACTTTAATAAGCTCTTACAGTATTCAGTTCCGGCAGCCTATGCGATGAGACGCTTTAGTGAGCGGAAGTATTCAGGCTTATGGATCCTG
>JAILLN010000040.1 GCA_024693135.1 Lachnospiraceae bacterium
GGACCATTACAATGATAAACGGTGAGAATATCACTGTTCTTGACTCTTCACCGTTAAGAGAGAAGGTAATGCGCTTAGACGAGGTGTTCAGCAGGAATGATAAGGGAAAAAGCATAGAGATCATCTGGTTTTCAAAGCTCAGAAGCCCTCAGGAGGAAATGGCCGAGCAGTCAAACCTCGATTACAGTGAGGAGCAGGGTTATTTCCTTAAAGATCCTTCTGCTTCCGATATCAACGGGATTAACCCCCAGTGGAGAGAGGGTATCGGTGCGGTTACACATGATGCTGAGCTTAATATAAGGAGAGAAATCTATATCCCTCTTAAGGTGTCGCCGCTTAAGGGTAAGAAGAGCAAATAAGTCAGTGGTAAGTCAGTGGGGACGGTTCTCATTGACTTAATCGATCTGAAGGAAGTCAACAGGAACCGTCCCCGTTGACTCACCGGGCAATTTAAAATGGAGGACAGGTATGAGAAAAAACGTAAAACAGAGAGTTCTGACAATACTTATTACAACAGCTCTGGCAGCGGGACTGCTTTCAGGCTGTGGAAGCACAAAGGCTCCCGTTGAAAGCGATATGGAGGATCTTCCGGAAGAATGGGAAGAAGAGGGAGCGGAAGAGGATTTTTTCGAAAATACCGGAGAAGAATTCAGTGATACAGAGCAGGGGGAACTGCCAGATGAGACCGTCGAAAAGGCTATGTCGGGGAAGGGAGCCGTTACGGCGTTTCTTGGAGATCCCTTTTATAATGGACAGATAAAAAACGCAGATGATGCGCTGGAGGCCGTTTATAGTGTAGTTAAGGAGATCGGAGGCGATGCTTCCACTGAATTTGACTATGAAGCTGTTGATGAAACCGAGGACGGCGTGACCTATTACACCTTCCGTCAGACCGTGGGAGATCTTTCAGTCTATGGTGCAGCTGCAAAGCTGATAGCTGATAAAAACGGGCAGGCCATCGGCCTTGTAAGCTCTATCATTCCCGAACTTGAGGCTCCGCCCCGGGATCTTTGGGAGATCAGTGCCGGGGAAGCAGAGGAGAGCGTTAAGAAGGAATGGAACGACAGTAAATTAAAGATATATTCCAAGGCTACGGAACAGACCCTGATCCCCGTGGAAGAGGGAGCAGAAGCCTATCAATATGTCTGGGTGGTATATTCAGACAGCGTTTTCGACGGAACGGACGGTGAATATAAATTGGATGCGGGATATACCGCACACTATGTGACCTATGACGGGGAATATCTTTATTGCATAGGTGTTACGGATATCGGAAACGAGGAGGCTCTTTCCGGAAGCGCTGCGACATTTGCTTTTGCGGATATGGAAAGTGATGTATGGAGCGGAACCGTAAAAACCCTTAACGGAAAAAAGAAAGAGATCGAGGTACCCATCATGACAGATCGTAATACCGGGGAACAGTATCTCGGAGATGTAAAAAGAAAGATATTATGTGCATCCCATCCTGAATTTGAATATGAGGAAACCCTCTCTCCCTTAGTGGCAAAAAACGGCAGGTGGGATGATGAGGCCATGATCACCTATTATAACTACATCAATGTATATGACCTCTACGAAACCTCGGGCTGGGTGGGGCCGGACGGCATCAAGACGCCTTCCCTCCTGCTCATGGGCGCGGTGAATGAAGACGGCTCCCCCATGGACAACGCCGCCTATGTCGGAAAGAAGCAGGGATTTCATACCTTTGTGTTTGATACGGCTTCTCCCTACGGTGAGAGCATGGATATCGTAGGCCATGAATTCACCCATTGTGTCACGGGAACGCTGATGACCACCAACCTCTATCTGAATGATTACGGCGCGATCAATGAGGGCATGAGCGACATTCTCGGAAACCTGACCGCCATTATGATGGATGAAACGGACATTCCCTTTACCATCGGAGATGCGCTTCCGGAAGATCTGCAAAGATCCATGAAGGATCCCAACCTGCATCAGCAGCCGGGCTTTGTCTGGGATAAATACTATGTGCCCGCGGTCGCTGAGCCGAATGACGATAATGACCAGGGCGGAGTCCATATCAATTCCTCGCTTCTGAATTATATCTCCTATAAGCTGAACGACGCCGGGATGGAGCCGGAGGAGGAGTTCTATTTCTGGATGAACGTAGCAAGGGCCATGACGCCGAGGACGGATTATGAGCAGATGGCCGAGCTCCTGCCCTGGGTCATGAATACCTTCGGACAGAAGGCTTATATCAAAGCCCTGGAGGATGCCATCAATCAAACCGGGATTTCCAGCCACGAGCTTCCGGAATCTCCGGCGGACGGCCTCGCGCTCGTTTCCCTCGCCCTGCCGGACAGCAAGGCCTTAGAGCAGGTCAGCGTGACCGCTTCCTTCCTGGATCTGAATACCGGATCGATGTATACCAACTGGCCGGAAGCAGGGAAAAATGTGATCTACATTACCCTGCCTAAGGGAGATTACCTGACCTCGCTGCAGGTCATGATTCCCGAGGCAGAAGAGCCGGTTCATTTTGCTTTCCAGGAAGGAAGGTGGAACGAGATGGGTCCGGAAATTTATGAAAAATGGCTGGATACGGCCGGGATTGACGAAAGCATCGCTTTGGAATCCGGGGATCTTTTTGACCTGGAGACCGAAAACTTAAGCGGCCTGTTCGCCGGACTGAAGATCAAGTGAAAGGAGAGGAGGAGTAAAGATGAGAAAAAAATTATTAGCCGGTCTTCTTATCCTGACCATGATGATCCCGGAGGCAGGCTGCACGAGCGCCGATATCCCCATGCCGGATGAGCAGGAGATCATGGACGGCCTGCAGGCGGCGGGCCTCATTATGGAGAGCGCATCACCGGCAGAGGATGCCGAAGCTCCCGGAGCCGTGGTCACCCCGGCTGAGGATACCGAAGCTCCCGGGGCCGTGGTCACCCTGGCTGAGGATGTGATCCCGGATTCGGAATGGCAGCTGGATGTATCCTTCCCGGACTGGAAGGGGAATATCAGCTCCACCTATGCCATCAATAACTGCGTGGGCTTTACCGCCTACCGCGGTCAGGGGAAGCTTTACCTGGAATGCGATCCGGACGTGGAGGGCTTTGATCTCTTCGTCAACGGGAAAAAGATCGACACATCTTCCGCCGGGGCAGGGGGGTCTTATTCGGCAGATATCTCGTCCCTCACCGTAAACGGGATGAATACGATCCAGCTCAGCCATCTGGAAAAGGGAAACGTCCGGGTATGTATCCCGTATCCCCAGGTCATCGAGGGAGCGCCGGAGGATACCGGTATAGGAGAGGATGCGCTGGAGCTGATCGACGCACTGATCACCGCGGATATTGAAAACGGCTTTTCCAGTGCACAGCTGGCCGTCGTAAAGGACGGGAAGCTGGTATATGATAAGGCCTGGGGAAATGTCCGAACCTATGACGAAAACGGAGATCCGGCAGAAAGCAGCCCGGTGACTACGGATACCTTATATGACCTGGCCTCCAACACCAAAATGTACAGCGTGAATTATGCGATACAGTACCTTCTGACCAAGGGAGAAATCGACTTAAACAGCCGGGTAGTGGATATTATCGGCCCGGAATTTGCCGAAGCTACGATCCAGATCGATTATGACGGCTATGACCCGGTACCCCTTGAAACAAACAAAGCATGGAAGGAGGAGCTGACGATCCGGGATCTCCTCCGGCATCAGGGAGGCTTCCCGCCGGGACCGCATTATTACAACGACCGATATGATCATGCTACACAGGACTTTGATTCGGACGCCGGCAATGTGATCTATGTGGGAACGGCAGGAGATTTAGCAGCCAGGGAAGAGACCCTGATGGGATTATGCAAGACGCCGCTCATGTATGAGCCGGGAAGCCAGACGATTTACTCCGATGCGGATTATATGATCCTTTGCTACTGCGTGGAAAAGCTTACGGGAAAGAGGCTTGATGAATACATGAGCGAGGTATTCTTTGCACCTATGGGGCTGAAGCACATCACCTTCAATCCGCTGGAGCACGGCTTTACGAAGGATGACTGTGCGGCCACCGAGCTTATGGGAAATACAAGAGACGGGAAGCTGCATTATACCGGGATCCGGACGGAGACCATACAGGGTGAGGTGCACGATCCCAACGCTTATTACTGCATGGCGGGGATATCGGGACACGCCGGGCTTTTCTCCAATGCGGCAGACCTGGCGAAGCTGGCCTCCGTCATGCTGACCGGAGGCTACGGGGATAAGATGTATTTCTCCCCGGATGTGATCGATCTTTTCACGGCGCCGAAGAGCGAGGCCTATCCGAATTACGGACTCGGCTGGTGGAGGGAAGCAAATCACAGAAGAGATCACTACTTCAGCTCGGTGACGGACTCCGGAGCCTTCGGGCATCAGGGCTTTACCGGGACGCTTACGGCGATCGATCCGGAGAACAACCTGGTCGTGGTGCTGCTGACGAATAAGATCCATTCCACGATCATGGAAAATGACCCGACCTTAAGCAAATGGAGAGGAAACTTCTATATGACGGCCGCCCTGGGGTTTGCGCCGCAGATCATCGAAATGGGCTTAAATAAAGAAGTTGACGACAGTGCGTGGAGCGCTCTAGCATCGGATATGGCCGCAGATGCCAAAAGGCAGATGGAAAGCGAGGGGGTCACGGAGGAAGATCATCCGAGAATGAAGGCTTATGAAGCCCTGCTTCCCGTGAAAGAGAAATATGCAGCAGAAGAATAAGAAGCAATAAAGGAAAGACAGCCGGGGAGAAGCCGCTTTAAGGCTTCTCCCTTTCGCTGAGCACGACCTGCGTAAAGGGAATGCCGATGCCATTCCGGTCAAACATCAGCTTGAGCTCCCGGTTCAGCTCCCGCCTGACCTGAAAATAATCAAGGGTTTTGCATTTTATGCAAAACTTAAGCATGACGGCGCTGTCTTCGAAGCTGTCCACGCCGAGATAATCCGGTCCTTCCACCGCAAGGGGGATATTCTTTTTCATTACGGGAAGCTCACGCTTGATCACGTCTTCGATCCGTTCAAGCTTTTCATCATAGTCCACGCCGATCGAAATATAGATGCATTCGGGGGTCAGTGAATGATTCACCACCTTCTTAAGGGAGCTGTTGTTGACGATCTTTATGTTATTTGTGGCCAGATCCAAAAGCCGGGTGTTGCGGATCCCGATCTCCAGCACCTTTCCGCGGCAGTCCTCCGTGGTCACTACATCGCCCACGTGAAAAGCCCCCTCGATGATGATGAAAAGGCCGTCGAATACATCCGAGGTAAGGCTCTGTGCCCCCAGGCCGATCACCACGGTCAGGATTCCGGCGGAAGCCAGAAGGGTATCGGTATGCACGCCCATCCTGTTTGCACAGGAGAAGGTCACTCCAATGATCGCCGCATATTTCAACAGGCTGATGAGCATGTGGACCATGGTTTTCCCGCGGGAGTTTAAGGAACCGCCGAGCTGCATGAGAAGCATATTCAGGCATATCGTCAGGAAGCCGGCAGAGCATATGCAGATGACACACCAGGTCACAGAGAACAGATGAACCCCGTTTTCCCATGCGCCCCCGATGATATCCTGAAAGATGGAGTCGGGGGGAAGCAGCTTTTCGTGCAGCATGGTGATCACGAACACGGCTCCCGAGAAGACAAAAAAGGATCTCTTTAAGAAACGCTTCAGGGCATCGTCCGAACGGAAGCTCCTTCCCGCATCCTGAGGCATGGCCTGATCACCCGTGGCAGAAAGGCCGGACAGCAAGATCAGCAGCAGATAAAGCAGGATCATGGCCGAAAGGCCCGGAAGGAAGGTCAATACCGCAGTCTGCAGGTTTCCCGACGAAAGCCTGGAAACCGGCGTCACCACGAAGATGTAGTCCGTATCCGATGCGGTCGTATCGCAGAGATATCTTATCCCGGCGGCGGTGATATATCCCACATATCCGTCTCTTAAAGCCTTGGGCGTGATCCCCGATTCAAGGGCGTCCTTTCCGATCATTGAGCTCACCGGGGAATAAGAATATTCGCCGGTGCTTTTATCGATCGTAAACACGGAGGAGGCGTTTGTGCCGCTGAAGGTAGACAGGATATATTCCCGGGAGGTGGTTTTCAGGGGATCCGAAAGGAAAGCCGGATCAAAGGCCAGCTGGACGAAGCCGTCCGGGTCTCCGTTTTCATCGGTGATAAGGCTTCCGACAAAAAGATAGGGATTTTCAAGATAATTCT
Organism: Lachnospiraceae bacterium; assembly: GCA_024693135.1. Taxonomy (GTDB): domain Bacteria; phylum Bacillota; class Clostridia; order Lachnospirales; family Lachnospiraceae; genus NK4A144. The sequence goes on from JAILLN010000040.1 coordinate 6,200, forward strand.
CGTCGGGCTGGTCCGGAAGGACATAAGGAGCACCGTATAGGAGCTGCCGAAACTGATAGGAAGGATCCTCCGGGTCCTTTGAAAGGGTAAGCCCTTTGTAGGTTGTATCTGAGGCAACCACGGTGCCCGTCTTATCGTACAGGAGAATGTGCTGCGTCTGTAAGATCCCGTTGAGCTCCTTTAAGAAAGAACGGTCGGCCGGCTCCGGATCATCGGATATGATCCTTGCCGAGATCCCGGATATCTGCAGCAAAAACTGGCTGTAGCGTTTTTTTATCATCGCCTGGTTTTCTTTTTCCTGATCCAAGGAAAAGACGAGGGTCTGCGCATCCTGGCGGTTTATCGTTTCCTGGACGGCGGTGGAATAGAGGAGATGGATGAATAACGAAAGGATCAGCAGCATGAGCAGGGAAAAGACCACCAGAGCCCTGGATTTCCGGAAATAGATCCTTCTTAAATGCTTTCCTTCTTTTACTGTCCCGGCATACTCCTTTAGGATCATGGAATAGGAGAGGATCAGCGTAAAGAGGACAACAACGGTCGCAAACATCAGCGGGATGAACAGGATCATGACGGCACTGTAGATCTCCATGACAGGCAGGGCGCAGATGATCCATGCGCTTTCAGAGGAGCGGTATTTATAGCCACAATAGTATTCTTCTCCGCATATCATCATGCGCTGAAAGGCACCGTCCGATAGATCAGACATGCGAAAGCCTGCCTCATCAATGCTTACCTCGAGATCCTTCCCGATATAACCCGAGCCTTCCCCGACCGTGGGATCAAAAGGAAAATAAAGGAAATGCCCTTCCGTATCCACTGCGAAAGTAAAGCCGTTGGTGCCCACGGTATTTCGGTCGAGCATCGAATGCCAGGATGAGGAGGAGCCGGCCGCATTGGCAATATCATGCAGGTCGGATGCGATCACCAGGATATGGGAATCGTCTGCTTTTTCAGAGATCAGGCCGATCTCCTTGAACGAGCCGTCGTCTGAATCCTCATAGAAGTAGAGGACATCGGATACGCCCCCTGTGTCCAATACATCCAAAAGGAAGGCAGGCTCCCTGTCGGTAAAATCAAGCCCTTCCGGCAGGGGAGCGGCAGAGGTGACGACCTTGCCCTTCGGATCCAGAAGGATCACATTATATACCGACAACAGACGGCAGAGCTTGGAAAGGGATGGCTGGGACAGGCCGGCAGATCCGTCTTCTTTTATATAATACATGGCAAGATCGGCCTTGATCTTCATCAGCCGTTTTTTGTTATCATCATTCTTCTCTATGGCATTCAGGCTTTTGTCGAGATTCCGGTCTGTTTCCGTAAGCTTCGTGACAATCTGCTGCTTGTAATCCAGGGTAACCAGACGGCTTAACAGGAAAGCCAAAAAGCTTCCGAGCAGCAGGATCAGAAGGATGGAAAAGAATATCGGAAGTTTTGCAGGGGAATTTTTTTTCATGAAGGAAACCTCTATTCCATAGCGGCGCCTGTCCGGCAAGCCCGTTTCAACAATCTGTGCGCATTTGTAGAATAACATCATAAACCGGGGAAAATCAAGAATACGGACTTTGTCGGAAATGTCTTGAAAAAACTGTCGCATTTGGGTGCCTTAACCGTGTAAATCATAAGACGCTCATTTTTGTTATAGAAATTTATGTTAATCTATGTTAAAATTTTTAAAGCTGGCTAAATGACAGGAAAAGGACAGGAAAAGGACAGGAAATACCACATGCCAATGAAAGGAGAAAGGAAATGAACAAAACGATCAGAAGATTAATGGCCATTTTGTTTGCGGGAACGCTCTGCGTAAGTCTGCTGGCCGGATGCGGGGGAGCAGCGCCTGAAGAGATGGAGCTGGATGAGGAATACTATGAGGATGAAGATTTCGAAGAGGAAGACTACGCGGATGATGAATTAGTCGAAGAGTATGAAGAAGAAACAGAAGATACCGAAACGGATGAGGAAAAGCCGGAAGCTGGATCCAATGAAGCCGGCAAGCTGAGCAATGACGAGATCGTGGAGCTGGCCAAAAAATACAGCGGCGCCCCGGAGGCAGAGCTGGATCAGGTCATGGAAAACGGAAATCTGTATATCCATTTGTATGAGGATATGGATGACCATACGGCAACCATCGACTGGTATGAGATCGATCCCAAGACCCTGCAGGGTACTGACTTTAACGGTAATAAGATCGATCTCTCCGGATCAAAGTCTTCTGACAGCGAAGGAGACGCGGGAGAGGGCACCAAAATTGCAGACGGTGAATATGTAACGGATGAGGAGTATACCGGGGAGCTTTCCGCAGACGGAAAAACCATGACGATCACGACGGCTCTCTCTGAGTTTGTGAACAGCCCGTCCCCGACCTATCCGAAGCAGACCTATGTGATCAATGTGTCTGACTCCTGCAAGTGCGTCCAGTTCCAGGAGGATAAGAAGGAGACCTCATTCTTTGACAGCATGGATCTCATTAAGGATTTCCTGACCGGAAAGAGCGGGCTTCCGATCACTCTGGTATTTAAGAACAATGAGCTGGTAGAGATCCAGTTCTCCTCATAAGAAAACGTTTCAAATAAAGGATAACTGGTTTAACCTTCTATGAGATGAAATGCGCTCTCGGAAAATTTTTCCGGGGGCGTTTTTCTTGCACATGCGAAACGTGAGCTGCCTGCGGGCGGCACAGCTTTGTCAGACAAAAACCGTCCCCTTGTCTTACGTTCAATAAAATTGACAAAATCGGGCAAGTTGTTTAATATATTAAACATCAGAGGTGAAAACATGAGCAAAAAAACAGTAGTAATTATGCCCGATACACAAAAAATATTAGAAAATATGGGTGAACAGATAAAGATGGCCCGATTGCGCCGCAATCTTTCTACAGAATTGGTGGCAGAAAGAGCCGGAATTAGCAGGGCTACGTTGTGGGCAGTGGAAAAAGGTACTCCGACGGTGGCCATAGGAACTTATGCTGCAGTGTTACATGCTTTGGGCGGCATGGATAAAGATTTAGGTTTAGTGGCGAAGGATGATGAGTTTGGAAGAAGAATTCAGGATATGAATTTAGTAACTCCAAAACGAGCAAAAAGGAAGTAAAGATTAGATGGATCATGTAAATGAAATTTATGTATATGAGAATTGGAAATCAGACACCCCATCGTTAATAGGGTCGTTGTATGCAGACGGCGGTAGAGGAAAACAGATCGTGTCTTTTGAATATGACGACGAATGGTTAAATGATTTGACCAATAATGTGACCCTGGATCCGGACTTGAGAATGTACAAGGGACGTCAGTATACACCGTCAGACAAGCTGATGTTTGGCGTATTTGAGGATTCCTGCCCGGACAGATGGGGGCGTCTTTTGATGAAGAGACGCGAAGCGGTTATTGCCAAGAAGGAAGATAGAAAACCCAGGACTTTGACAGAAGTAGATTTTCTGATCGGAGTCTATGATGAAGCAAGAATGGGCGGGTTAAGATTTGCCACATCGAAAGGCGGCCCGTTTATGTCTGATGATAAAGAATCGGCAACCCCACCTTGGACAACACTTCGTGAACTGGAGTCAGCTTCTTTGGCATTTGAAAAAAATGATGATGGCATGGAAGAAAAGTGGTTGAAGCAGTTAATAGCACCTGGTTCTTCGTTGGGCGGAGCTAGACCCAAGGCGACTGTAGCAGCACCGGATGGTTCTTTGTGGATTGCAAAATTTCCATCAAAACATGATGAAATCAATGTAGGGGCATGGGAAATGGTAGTCCACGATTTGGCGGTTATGTGTGACTTGAATGTACCGGAAGCGAAGCTGGAGAACTTTTCCAAAACAGGAAGTACATTTCTGACAAAAAGATTTGACAGAGAAGGAGCTCGAAGAATTCATTTTGCATCGGCAATGACTCTCTTAGGGAAAAGGGATGGAGCAGATGCATCGGCCGGTTCCAGCTATATGGAGATTGCATCGATCATAAAAACCAATAGTGCGGCACCTGAGAAGAATTTGCGGGAATTATGGCGCAGGATTGTGTTTAATATGGCGGTATCAAACACAGATGATCATTTGAGAAATCATGGTTTTATCTTAGTCAGGAATGGATGGGATTTATCTCCGTTATATGATGTAAATCCAAGTATTTATGGAGATACATTATCGCTGAATGTGGATTCGGACAATAATCTGATTGACTTTAATCTGGCATTGTCTGTTGCAAAAATGTATGGATTGACAGAGGCTCAGGCGTTAGAGGAATTGCAGGAAATAAAGAATGTTGTAGAGAGAAATTGGAAAAAACTAGCGCAGCAATATGGACTGAGTAGAAGCGAGATTGAAGGAATGGTCCCGGCATTTGATATGTCGTTTAAGGGATAAGGAAAAGCTGACCAGCGGTGGCTTGATGAAGCCACCGCTGTTTTAGTATAATGGTAAAAACGCGAAAAACGGAGGCTGCACCATGAAGAAGTCGTTGCCCATAGGGGTGGAGTTTTTTAATAAAATGAGATCCAATGATTATTACTATGTGGATAAGACTTTTTTCATAAAGGAGCTTATAGACAAAAAAGGCGAGGTAAACCTTTTTACCCGACCCAGGCGCTTCGGAAAGACATTGACTCTGGACATGCTGCGCTGCTTTTTTGAGGAGGGGCAGGATCCCTCACTTTTTGAGGGCCTGAAGATCATGGAGGCGGGAGAGAGATATACCTCCATGATGGGAAAATTTCCCGTGATATTTTTGACACTGAAATCCGCCAAAACAGGGGATGAGAAGTCGGCCTTTGAGGCTTTAAGGAATGAGATCGCCGGGGAATTCAGACGTCATGATTTTGTGCTTGAAAGCGGAGCGCTCAGCGGGCAGAATAAAGAAGATTTTCTGAGGTTCAGAGACAGAAAGCCGGAGCCGGATGAATATAAGGGCAGCCTGAGATTTTTATGCGAATGCCTTAAGGCAGCCACCGGAAAAAATACGATCATCCTTATTGACGAATATGATGTGCCCCTGGAGAGCTCCTTTTACGATGGCTACTACGATCATATGGTGAGCTTCATCCGCAGCCTTTTCGAGGGAGCGCTGAAGACCAATACATCCCTGGAATTTGCGGTTATCACCGGGTGTTTAAGAATTTCAAAGGAATCCATCTTTACCGGGCTTAATAATCTAAGCATCATATCCATCCTGACACCGGATTACGGGGAATATTTCGGCTTTACGGATGAAGAGGTGCGCTCGGTCCTTGAGTATTACGGTCTTTCCGATAAATATGAGGAGGTCAGGAGCTGGTACAACGGCTACATCTTCGGAAACAGCAATGTATATAACCCCTGGTCGACTATCATGTATCTAAGAGATCATATAGGAGAAGACCGGGACTATTTCCCCGTATCCTACTGGGCAAACACCAGCTCCAATTCCATCGTCCGTGACCTTATAGAACGGGCGGACTCCGACACAAAGGGGGAGATAGAGAAGCTCGTCGAGGGCGGCAGCATCGAAAAACCGGTGCATGAGGATATCACCTACGGGGAAATCTATGATAAACAGGATAACCTATGGAATTTTATGTTCTTTACAGGATATCTGAAGATCACGTCCCGGCGTTTTGAAGCGGATAAACTCTATGCCACGCTGGTGATACCAAACCGGGAGACCAGATATATTTATTCTGAAAAGATTATAAACTGGTTCAGTCAGGAGCTCGTAAAGAAAGCCGACAGGAGAGCCTTATTCGAGACAATGAAAAAGGGCGACGCCGAAGGCTTTGAAAAAGAGATCAATAAGCTCCTGACTCCCTCCATAAGCTATATGGATTCCTATGAAAACTTCTATCACGGCTTCATGGTGGGGATCCTCACCGGGAGCAATGAATATATCATAAAATCCAACCGGGAGTCCGGGGATGGCAGGAGCGATATCCTTGTCAGACCTTTAAGGATGTTCGATAAAGCCTTTGTGATCGCGCTTAAGACAGTTAAACTGGAAGGCAGGAAGCCCCTCACCCTTGAAATGATGGATGTGGCGGCGGAGGAGGCGATAAAGCAGATCGATGATCGGCACTATGCAGACTCTCTCCTTGAGGAGGGTTACGGAAACATCGGCCGGTACGGGATATCTTTCTTCAGAAAGGACTGCCGGGTGCACTATAAGGACGGGTATTGAGTATGTAAAGAAGCTGGATGAAGCCGTGCAAAAGTCACGACCTTTTTGGCTTTTTATAGCCTTGAAAGTCGCGTTATCTATTTCTACTAATTGATCTCCAAACAGTATATAACATATTTGTTATTGACAGCCGTCAGTATCTTTGTTATCATCATTTCAGAGGAAGAACGGAAATGTTTGATATTGAATTCTATGATGATGAACGCGGCTATAGCGATGTAGAAGAATTCATCAAAGAGTTGAGGGAAAAATCCGAAACCAGCAAGGATGCCCGGATAAATTTTAATAAAGTAGTGGCTTATCTCGATATCCTTGAAGAAATGGGTACGAGGGTAGGAGAGCCTGTAACAAAG
>JAILLN010000062.1 GCA_024693135.1 Lachnospiraceae bacterium
TTATCATTCATGAGGGAGACCGGAAGCAGTATATGGAGGCTCTGGAGGCCTGGGACAGGGTGCAGGATTTGAAGCCCATGAAGGAGTTCCTGGAAGAACAGATGATCAAGACCTGGGAAGAAGAACGGTGAGGGGAATAAAATAAATATCACAAGATATCAATAAACGCCTCGGTGGCTGCCGGGGTGTTTTTTTGGCTGGTGTGGCAAAAAATAACGGGCATTAGTGTGATGAGAGCCGGCAGGCATGCGATTAACATAATATTACAAAATAACGGGGCTGAAAAGACTCGTTTTCGGGAATTTCAGACAAAAAGACAAATGGCAGGTGTTTCCACAACAGATGTTGATAATGTGGAAAAAGGAGAAGGAAAATGGTTGATAAACAGGATAAATAACGGATGGATTCCGACTGGTTCCGGCTGGAAAGCCACCCGTGGAGAACCGGATGGCCTGGATCCTGTCATGAATGAAACATGCGATCCATAATGGAAAGACTTACCCTTAAAAACAGATAAAGATACGGTGTGATATCATATTGAAATACTGATAAAATAAGGAAAAATCCGTTGCGATATTTATTTGGCTTCGCATATTATATAATAAGCGATATTCATTGTGCAGATCAAATGAGCAGATTTTTTTGAGAGAAAAAATGATGAAATCATGGTTTTTTGAACGAAAAAATGGAAGAATCGTGAGCGGATTGTTATATATCATATGTTTTTGGCGATTTATCCACAATCGTTACGTCGGAAATATCTGACAGATGACAAAAACAGGTAAACGAATCACAGGTAGACATAAAATCTTAAAATTCGTCTCATAACCATGGTGATATAACCTTTGATCTGTTCTCTGCAATATGTAAAAACAAATGTTATTACAAGCACCGGCTCAGGCGGCCGGATCATAGGAAAAGACGGCTGTTTGAAAATGCGTCCATGCAGCAGAGGCGGCTGACGAAAGTCCCTTGGATTGGGGAAAAACCAGGAAAAGCCTGTTTAGAGGAGTAACGGTTGATCCCGGAAAATCTCCTCTGAAAAAATAACAGGACGGACAGGCCGGATGGGTGGTGGATATCGAACAAAGATTCGAAATTTTTCAACTGAAACCGTGACAGAACAGGGCAGCATGATGTAAAATAGAAGACAGGAAAATTCTGTCAAAGGCAATTTTGAGAAAGGAAGATAAACATATGGGCAAAAGAGTGATCTTGATCGTGCTGGACAGCTTTGGGGTGGGCGCCATGCCGGATTCGGAGGACTTTGGCGATTATGGGGTCAATACCTTGAAGAGCTGCTCCACAAGCCGGTATTTCAGCATGCCGAATATGAAAAAAATGGGACTCTTTAATATTGAGGGCGTGGACTACCTGGAGGGCACGGACCAGCCTGAGGCAGTATACGGGCGGTGTGCGGAGGCTTCCAAGGGAAAGGATACCACCATCGGCCATTGGGAGATCGCCGGGATCATTACGCCCAGGCCTATGCCCACCTATCCGGAGGGCTTCCCGGAGGAGGTGCTGGATGCATTCCGCAAGGCGACGGGAAGGGGCGTGCTCTGCAATAAGCCTTATTCCGGCACTGCCGTGATCAATGAGTACGGGGACGAGCACGTGCGGACCGGTGATCTGATCGTCTATACTTCGGCAGACAGCGTGTTCCAGATCGCGGCACATGAGGACATCGTTCCGCCGGAGCAGCTGTATGAATATTGCCGGGCCGCGAGGAAGATCCTTGTGGGGGAGCATGGCGTGGGAAGGGTGATCGCAAGGCCTTTTGAGGGAAAGGGAAATGGCAATTACAAGCGTACCACCAGAAGGCACGACTTTTCCCTGGAGCCGCCGGAGGATACCATCATGGATGAGATCGTAAAAGCCGGCATGGATGTGCTGGCCGTGGGCAAAATCCATGACATTTTTGCCGGCAGGGGCATGACCGAATATGTCTATACGGAAGGGAATGCCGAGGGCGTCGACCGGACGCTGGAATATATGGAAAAGGATACGACAGGCCTGATCTTCACGAACCTGGTGGATTATGACATGCTCTATGGACACAGGCGGGATATCGACGGATATGCAAAGGCCCTGGCCTATTTTGACAACCGCCTGCCCGAGATCGTTTCCCGGATGCAGGAGGAGGATATCCTGATCCTCACGGCAGACCACGGATGCGATCCCGGGTATCAGAAGACCACGGATCATACCAGGGAATACATCCCGCTGATCCTCTATGGGAAGAAGGTGGCTCCGTTTAATGCGGGCACCAGGGATACCTATGCAGATATCGGATATACCGTAGGAAAGTACCTAGGGCTGAACCCTTCGGTCAAGGGAGCAGATATCCTGGCAGACCATTAAGCTAAAGGAGCCAGGGCAAGCCGGAAGGGAAATGGCTGCCACAGAGGGGGCGGAGTCCCGGACAAAGGATCCGGGCCGAACCGGAAGGCCTGTTATAATGTTACAGAGAACATAGAACAAATAAACAAATCCGGCCGTAAACCGGAAGCGGAAAGGAAGAAATTATACCATGCCTGATTTAAGTACAGAAATCAACAGAAGACGCACCTTTGCCATTATTTCACACCCGGATGCGGGAAAGACGACCTTGACAGAGAAATTTCTGTTATACGGAGGACAGATCAATCTCGCCGGATCGGTAAAAGGCAAGGCTACGGCCAGGCATGCAGTTTCAGACTGGATGGAGATTGAAAAGGAAAGAGGGATTTCGGTCACATCCTCTGTGTTACAGTTTGAATATAACAATAAATGCATCAATATCCTGGATACCCCGGGGCATCAGGACTTTTCGGAGGATACGTACCGTACCTTGATGGCTGCGGATTCTGCCGTCATGGTGATCGACGGGGGCAAGGGGGTGGAGGCCCAGACCAGGAAGCTTTTTAAGGTATGCGGCAGGAGGGGGATCCCCATCTTCACCTTCATCAATAAGATGGACCGGGAGGCCAGGGACACCTTTGACCTTGTGGATGAGATCGAAAAGGAGCTGGGGATCGCTACCTGTCCCGTAAACTGGCCCATCGGGTCAGGGAAGGACTTTAAGGGGGTGCTGGACATCCCTTCCAGGAACGTCCTTCTTTTCTCAGATACCCAGAAGGGGACCAGGCAGGGGGAGGAGGAGGTCATCCCCCTCTCCGACAAAGAAACACTAAAGTCAAGGATCGGCCAGAATGCGCTGGAGAGCCTGCTGGAGGAAGTAGAGCTGCTGGAGGGAGCCGGGGTGGAATTTGACCAGGACCAGGTGGATCATGGAAAGCTGTCCCCTGTCTTTTTCGGCTCGGCGCTTACGAATTTCGGGGTGGAGGTATTCCTTCAGAATTTCTTGAGCATGACCTCTTCCCCTCTGCCCAGGATGTCCGACCGGGGGGAGGTAGATCCCGTGGCCAGGCCCTTTTCGGCCTTTGTATTCAAGATCCAGGCGAATATGAACAAGGCCCACAGAGACCGGGTAGCCTTCATGCGGATCTGCTCCGGGAAATTCGAGGCCGGGATGGATGTATACCATGTGCAGGGAGGAAAGCAGGTGCGCCTGTCCCAGCCCCAGCAGATGATGGCGGATGACCGGCATATGGTAAAGGAGGCCTATGCCGGGGATATCATCGGCATATTCGACCCGGGGATCTACTCCATCGGGGACACGATCTGCATGCCGGAGGATACCTTCCGGTACAGCGGGATCCCCACCTTCGCCCCGGAGCATTTTGCCAGGGTGCGGCAGGTGGATACCATGAAGCGCAAGCAGTTTGTGAAGGGGATCATGCAGATCGCCGAAGAGGGCGCCATCCAGGTGTTTCAGGAGCTTTCCGGAGGCATGGAAGAGGTCATCGTAGGGGTGGTGGGCGTGCTGCAGTTTGAGGTGCTTCAGTACCGGCTGAAAAATGAATACTCCGTGGAGATCCGTCTGGAGCAGCTGCCTTATGAGCATATCCGGTGGATCAAGAGCAGGGATACGGATCCGGAAAAGATCACGGGCACGTCGGACATGAAGAGGATACAGGATCTGAAGGGAAATCCGCTGCTGCTGTTTGTCAATGCCTGGAGCATAGGCATGACCCTTGACCGTAATGAGGGACTTGTGCTTGAGGAGTTTAATGAAGAATAAATGGAGCCTTGCGGCGGTAACCCTGCTTTTGTGCGCCTGCTTTCTGATCTTTCCCGGATGTGCCCTTAAGGACCTGCTGATCTCCGGCTGGCCCATGCCTGAGGAGCAGGAATACCACGGAGAGGAAGCTGCTGCCCCGGATCCGGGCTTAGGGGCTTCGTACCAGACAGAGGAGGCAGGGCTTCCTGCGGCAGGGGAAGGCTTGCGGGATGGGGGCATGCCTCCTGCGATTTCCGGGATGGCCGTGACCTCAGGAAATTCCTCCGGGAAGGATGAGGAACTGATGGACTTCCCGGAGTCCTGCTATGCTTATTCCGTGCTTTCCGAGCGCCGGAAGAAGATCTATGTGGAAATATACCGCTGCCTGTGTGACAGGTCGGAGGAGGTGCTTCTTAGCACCAAGGATCCTGACGAGGCGGATCTGGTTTTTAATGCGGTCATGATCGACCATCCGGAGATCTTTTATGTGTCCGGATACCGGATCACAAAGACCACCCTGGCAGGGAGGATCACGGCCATTGATTTTACCGGCCGGTATACCATGTCGGACTGGGAGATCGCGGAAAACAGAAAAAAGATCGAGGAATATGTCAATCGTTTCCTTGAAGGGGTGCCGGATACGGAGGATGAATTCGAGAAGGTGAAGTATATCTTCGACTATCTGGTGGACCATACGGAATTTAAGGAGGGCAGCGACAATAACCAGAATGTCTGCTCGGTCTTTGTAAACGGAAGGTCGGTATGCCAGGGGTATTCCATGGCGGCGAAGTATCTTGCGGATGAGATCGGGGTTTTTGCCACCGTTGCCTATGGGTTTGCCCACGGAAACGGCCATGCCTGGAATATCTTCCGGATCAACGGGGTTTATTGCCATGTGGATGTGACCTGGGGGGACAGCTCCTATCAGAATGCATACAGCGGTTCCGCCGAGTCCTTCACGGATTATGCTTATCTCGGGGCAGACGATGATCTGATCCGCACCCAGCATGAAACGGCTTATTTTATCCGGATGCCGGTTTGTGACAGCCTGGAGCAGTATTATTTTGTGAAGACCGGGAGGTATTTTGAGGAGCCGGACAGGCTGAAGCTCATGGATCTGTTCCGGGAAGCCTATGCGGGCGGGGAAGAGATCCTGACCATCCGGTGTGCGGATTTTGACGTATATGACGAGCTGTCGGACGACCTCTTTGAGGAAAAAGAGATCTTCCAGTATCTTAAGGGGGATGGGAAGGCACGGTATGTGCGCAACCGTGAGGAATTGACTATTTCTTTTTTACTGTCGGTTTGATATAATGGTCAAGCAATAGGCGTCAGTGAAAGGATGTTGAGAAGAGGAGGAAGCATGGCTAGGAATCGGAAGCCTGTGGAGGAAAAGAACCCAAAGATCGTCACCCTTGAGGCAAATACGGAGGGGGAAGTAAAGATAGCGGATGATGTGGTCGCATCCATTGCCGCCCTGGCCGCCAATGAGGTGGAGGGGCTGGATGACATGGTAGACAACATCGGAAGCATGCTGATGAATACCGTCGGGGTAAAGCAGGCCGGCAGGGGCGTGAGGGTCGATGTGGTGGACGGGATGGTCCGGGCAGACCTGGCGATCATGCTGAAGTACGGATATAGCATCCGGGATACGGGAAAGAAGATCCAGGAGAAGGTCAAGGCTTCCATCGAAAACATGACAGGGCTTACGGTCACGGATGTGAATATCCATGTGGTGGGAGTCAATACGGAGTCCAGGAACGAGTCATGATGAGCAGATCCCGGCTCAGGGAGCAGGTTTTCATTCTGCTTTATGAGTCAGAATTTTATGATCCAGCTGAAATGAGTGAGCAGATCAGCCTGCATCTGGAGGGATTGGACTTTGAGGCAGATGAGGAGAGCCTGGAGTTCATCCGTGCCAGGGCGGAATCTGTGCTTGAAAAATGCGCCGAGCTGGACTCCATGATCGGAGAAAATGCCACGGGCTGGGCCATCGACCGGATCGGGAAGGTAGAGCTTGCGATCATGCGCCTGGCTGTATTTGAGATGAGATTCGATGAGAGCATCCCCACAGGGGTCGCGATCAATGAAGCGGTGGAGCTGGCCAAAAAATACGGCCAGGACGGTGCCGGGGCCTTTGTGAATGGAGTCCTCGCAAAATTTGCAGATTGACAACCTGCTTCCGGTGGTAGTATCATAAGCCGGTATTATTCTTTTAGTCAGGTCAATTCAGTCATGAGGGGGCTCGCCGGGCCGGGTATGACCCACGGGCGGCTTTTTCCCGAGAGGGCTTTCCCATGTCAGGTATTTATCCCAAAGGAAAAGCATATAGTTGATCCCTGCCCCAAAGACCGGGGGTTCGTTATGCATCCCCTGGTGCCGGCATAGGCCGAAAGAGGATGCCTGGGCGCAGGGAAGTGAAAGGCGGTGTGAGGTTTGACATTCGAGGATCAGCTGAAGCAGAAGACGGAGGAGATCGAAAGGATACTGTATTCCTATCTTCCCGCGGAGGAAGGGTTTGCCTCCACGGTGATCTCGGCGATGAATTATTCCGTGAAGGCAGGGGGAAAGCGGCTCCGGCCCATTTTCATGAAAGAAACCTTCCGGATGTTTGGGGGAAAGGGGAAGGTGATCAATCCGTTTCTTGCTGCCCAGGAGCTGATCCATACTTATTCCCTGGTACATGACGATCTGGAGGTCATGGATAATGATGCATTCCGCAGGGGCCGGAAGACGACCCATGTGGTATATGGCGAAGCCATGGCGGTGCTTGCGGGAGACGGGCTTCTGAACATGGCCTACGAGACTGCCCTGAAAGCCTTTGAGGAAAGCGGCGCCGTAAAAAAGAGGGTCATCCGGGCAATGGAAGTGCTTTCCGGGAAGGCCGGGCTGTATGGGATGCTGGGAGGGCAGTCGGCTGACGTGGGATTGGAGAAGGCCGAGAAGGCGCCGGATGAGCAGGAGCTCAGATACATCCATGAAAACAAGACCGGTGCATTGATCCAGTCCTCTCTCATGATCGGAGGCATCCTGGCCGGCGCGGATGAGGAAGAGGTGGAGAAGCTGGAGCGGGCAGGACTCCTTATCGGGCTTGCCTTCCAGATCGAGGACGACATCCTGGATGTCACGGGAAATGAAGAGATCCTGGGGAAGCCGGTGGGCTCAGACCAGAAAAACAATAAGACAACCTATGTGACGATGTATGGCCTGGAAAGGGCTGGGCTTGACGCGCAGAGGCTTTCGGAAGAGGCGCTGGGGATCCTCGGCGGATTTCCGGGAAAAAATAAGTTTCTGTGCCAGCTGGTCCGCTCCTTGGTAGGCAGGGACAGGTAGGACATGTATCTGGAAAAGATAAACAAGGAAAATGACATCAAGCGGATCGCTCCGGAGCATTATGACGAGCTGGCTCAGGAGATCCGCAGATTCCTGATCGAAAAGATCAGCAGGACGGGCGGACACCTGGGGTCGAACCTGGGGGTGGTGGAGCTTACCATGGCCCTGCACCTTTCCCTTACCCTGCCGGAGGATAAGATCATCTTCGACGTAGGGCACCAGTCCTATACCCACAAGCTCCTTACCGGAAGGAAGGATGATTTTGACGGACTTAGGACCTATGGGGGCTTAAGCGGCTTTCCGAAGCGGAGAGAGAGCAACTGCGATCCCTTCGAGACGGGGCACTCCTCCACATCCATCTCTGCCGGGCTTGGCCTGGTCAAGGCAAGGGATCTGGCAGGAAAGAACCATACGGTGGTCTCCGTCATCGGGGACGGGGCCCTGACCGGAGGCATGGCTCTTGAGGCGCTGAATAACGCCGGCAAGCTGGAGAGCAACTTCATCATCATTCTCAATGATAATAATATGTCCATCTCCGAAAACGTGGGGGGCATCTCGAAGTACCTAAGGAGCATCCGGACGGCGGAGAGCTACCAGAATTTCAAGATCGGCCTGGAGGATTTCCTTCTGAAGAACCTGCCCAAGAGCGGAGAAAAAACGGTCGATATTTTAAAGCGCTTCAAGAGCTCCTTCAAACAGCTGGTGGTTCCGGGCATGCTGTTTGAGGATTTCGGGGTTACTTATCTGGGCCCTGTGGACGGCCATGATATCAAGGCGATGGCCAGGATGTTCCGGGAAGCAAAGAAAATAAAACACGCGGTATTGATCCACGTATGTACAAAGAAGGGGAAGGGCTATCCCCCGGCAGAGAGGCATCCGGCCAGATTCCACGGAACGGGTCCCTTTGACATCGAGACCGGGCTTCCGGAAAATAAAAGCGGGCAGCCCAGCTATACGGACGTATTTGCCACCGTGATGATCAAGCTGGCCGCCAGGAATGACAAGATCGTGGCCATTACGGCCGCCATGCCGGACGGCACCGGGCTGAAGCGCTTCCGCAATATTTATCCGGACCGGTTCTTTGACGTGGGGATCGCGGAGGAGCATGCAGTAACCTTTGCCGCGGGGCTTGCGGCCGGGGGGATGCGTCCCGTGGTGGCGGTTTATTCCTCCTTCCTGCAGAGGGCCTACGACCAGATCCTCCATGACGTGTGCATACAGAATCTTCCGGTCATCTTCTGCATCGACCGGGCGGGCATCGTCGGCGCGGACGGAGAGACGCATCAGGGGGTCTTTGACCTGTCCTATCTCTCCTCTATTCCCAATATGCATATCATGGCTCCGAAGAATAAATGGGAGCTTTCCGACATGATCAAGTTTGCCTCGGAGGTGCCGATCCCTGTGGCGATCCGCTATCCCCGTTCGGATGCCTATGACGGGCTTAAGGAATTCCGCAAGCCCATCGAGTATGGCAGGTCTGAAATGATCTACGATGAGGAGGATATTGCCCTCTTTGCCGTGGGATCCATGGTCCGGACGGCGGAAGAGGTCAGGGCAGGGCTGAAGAGCCAGGGCCTGTCCTGCTCCCTGATCAATGCCAGGTTCGTGAAGCCCATCGATGAGGAAGCCATAAGCATAGCCGCGGAAAAACACCGGCTGATCGTCACCATGGAGGAGAATGTACTGAGCGGAGGCTATGGGGAAAAGGTGCTGGATTATGCGGGAAGGGCAAGGCTGTCTGCAAAGGTGATGAATATCGCCCTTCCGGATGAGTATGTGGAGCATGGCAATCCGGGCGTGCTGAAGCGGGTGATGAAGGTAGACGGGGAAGGGATCACGGCCAGGATCCTAAGCGAATTGAACTATATGGAGAACAGCGGGAAATAGATGGCAGGGAAGGAAAGGCTGGATGTGCTTCTCTTAAAGAGAGGCATCGCCTCCAGCAGGGAAAGGGCCAAGGCCATGATCATGGAGGGGAATGTCTATGTGAATGGCATGAAAGAGGATAAGGCAGGCCAGGCTTTCCCGGAGGATGCGGAAATCGAATACCGGGGAGAAGAGATGCCCTATGTCAGCAGGGGCGGATACAAGCTGGAGAAAGCGATCCGGTCCTTTGCCCTCCGGCTTGACGGGCTTACCTGCCTGGATATCGGGGCATCCACCGGGGGATTTACGGACTGCATGCTGCAAAATGGCGCCTCGAAGGTATATTCCATCGATGTGGGCTATGGGCAGCTTTCCTGGAAGCTTCGTAAGGACAGCCGGGTGGTCTGCATGGAAAAGACGAATTTCCGCTATCTTACGGAGGCGGACATTCCGGACCGGCCCATGTTTGCTTCGGCAGACGTTTCCTTTATCTCCCTGTCCAGGATCCTACCGGCGGCAGGGCAGATCCTTTCCGGGGATGCTTCCATGGTCTGCCTGGTGAAGCCCCAGTTTGAGGCGGGAAGGGAAAAGGTAGGGAAAAAGGGAGTGGTGAGGGATCCTATGGTGCATGAGGAGGTGATCCTTTCCGTGATGGAGGCCGCCCGGAAGGAGGGCTTTTTGAGCCTTGGCCTGGACTTTTCCCCCATCAAGGGTCCGGAGGGCAATATCGAGTACCTGCTGTATCTTGGCAGGCAGGGAAGCAGGGAAGAAGAAATGCCGGTGAAGGATGTGGTAAGGCAGGCCCACATGGAGCTTGGGAGAAACGGATAAGGGGAAGATGGAAAGCTTTTATATCATTACCAATGCATCAAGGGATACGGATCTTTCCGCCACGAAGGAAGTGGAGGAATTTCTTTCCCGGAGAAACAAGAAATATTGCACGCATATCGCCTATCACCCTTCAGACGACCGCTATACGGACGCCCGGGATATCCCGGAGGATGCGGATTGCGTGATCGTCCTTGGAGGGGACGGCACCATCCTCCAGGCGGCTCATGATACGATGGAAAGAAAACTGCCGATCCTGGGGATCAATTTAGGCAACCTGGGTTATCTCACGGACGTGGAGCAGTCGGAGCTTGGCCCGGCTCTTTCCTCCCTGCTGGAGGGCAGGGTTCAGGTGGAAGAGCGGATGATGCTTGACGGGCAGATCCTGAAGTCGGGTGAAGCGGAAGGAAAACAGGCTGAGGCCATGCACCACCATGCGCTGAATGATATCGTGATCCACTGGGGCGGCAGCATGCGGGTGGTGAATTACCGGGTTTTCGTCAATGACCGTTTTCTGTATGATTTCCGGGCAGACGGGATGATCGTGAGTACGCCTACGGGATCCACGGCTTACTCCATGTCGGCGGGAGGCCCCATCGTGGAGCCCGGATCCCGCCTCATGATCCTGACGCCCATCAGCCCCCATACCTTGAATGCCAGGAGCGTGGTGCTCTCTGATGAGGACACGATCAGGGTATGCGCGGCTCCGGGCAGGGTTTATGTGAATTTCGATGGCAGGACGAACCTGCCCATGGAGGAGACGGAGGAGGTCCGGATCGTAAGGTCCTCCTGGGTCACGAAGATCATCCGTACCAGGGGCGACAGCTTCCTGACCGTGCTGCATGACAAATTCGCACAAAAATGACCAGGCCTGGTTCATGGCGGAAGAGAAAAGATCATCAATAAAGGTGGAGTATGTATGAAAAAAGACAGGCATGAGGCAATCCTTGCCCTGATCAGCCAGAATGAGATCGGCACCCAGGAGGAGCTGGCCGGGCATCTGGCACGGAGAGGCTATAAGGTTACGCAGGCCACGGTATCCAGGGATATCCGGAAGCTGAAGCTGTCAAAGGTGCCCGGGCCGGAGGGAAGGCTGCATTATGCGGCGGAGGCGTCAGACCGGAGGGCCCTGGCGGAAAAATATGTAAAGATCCTGCGTGAGGGCACGGTCTCCATGGAGGAGGCGGGTACCCTCCTGGTCATCCGCACGGTTTCCGGCATGGCCATGGCCGTGGCGGCGGCGCTGGATGAGATGAAAATCGCGGAGCTGGTGGGCTGCATTGCAGGTGATGATACCATCATGTGCGCCATGAGAAATGCAGAGGATGCCGGCAAGGTCCGCAGAAAGATCGAGGAGATATTGTGAATGCTGATTAGCCTTGGAGTGAAAAATCTTGCCCTGATCCGCAGCGCCGAGCTGGAATTCGGCAGCGGGCTGAATATCCTTACCGGAGAGACCGGTGCCGGGAAATCCCTGGTGATCGGGAGCGTGAACCTGGCATTGGGAGGCAGGGCAGATAAGGACATCGTGCGGAGCGGAGAAAGTGAGGCGGATATTGAGCTGGTCTTTTCCCTGGAGGGGGAGGAAGTCCGGGAAATGCTCCGGCAGCTGGACATACCGGACAGCGACGGGGACATTTTGGTTTTGCGAAGGATCATCCGCAGCGGCAGGAGCACCGCAAAGGTCAACGGGCAGACCGTTACGGCGGCGACATTGAAGGCCGTCTCGGAGGCCATGATCGATATCCACGGACAGCATGAGCATCAGTCTCTTCTTTATCGCGCAAGCCACCGGCGGATCCTGGATGAATACGCCGGGGAGGAGATGGCTTCCTTTAAGGAGCAGGCAGAGAAGGCCTGTCAGGAGTGGAAGAATGCGGAAAGACTGCTTTCTGAAATGCCCTCGGACGAAAATGCGAGAAAACGGCAGGCAGACCTGCTGAGATACGAGCTGGAGGAGATTGACCGTGCGGCCCTGAAGGAGGGAGAGGATCTGAGCCTGGAGGAAGAATTCACCAGGATGAAGCATGCAAGGAAGCTTACGGATGCGATGGGCACCGCCTTAAGTTTTGCAGGGGGAGAGGGCCGGGAGAGCGCATCGGTCCTGGTGGGATATGCGGCGGCTGCCCTAAAAGAGGTGGCGGATCTGGATCCCCGGGTAAAGGAGCTTTCCGGGGAGATCTCGGAGATTGAATCCCTTCTCTCGGATTTCTGTATGGATGCAGGGGAATACCTGCGGAGCATGGAATTCTCGGAGGAACAATTCACACAGGTGCAGACTCGCCTCGATGAGATCAACCGGCTGAAGGCCAAATACGGCTCAACCATAGCCGGGATCATGCAAAGCCGGGATCAAAAGGAGATGGAGTTAAAAGCCCTTGAGGAGCATGATTCGGTAAAAGAGGAGCTTCTGGGGAAGAGGGACAGGGCCAGAAAGAAGCTGCTTGAAGCCTGCGCAAGGATCAGCGCCCTGAGGAAGGCTTCGGCCGAGCGGCTTTCCGAGAAAATGCTCCATGCGCTTAAGGACCTGAACTTCAATGAGGTACAGTTTAGGATCGATGTGAGGCCGGAGGAGGAAAGGCTTTCGGAAAACGGTTATGACGAGGTGGAGTTCATGATCTCCCTCAACCGCGGCGAGGAGGTGAAGGGCCTGGAGCATATCGCCTCCGGCGGAGAGCTTTCCCGGATCATGCTGGCGCTGAAGACGGTGCTTGCAGACAGGGACCGGGTAGATACCCTGATCTTTGATGAGATCGATACGGGGATCTCGGGGAGGACGGCCCAGAAGGTAGCAGAAAAGCTGAAGGAACTTTCAAGGAGCCATCAGGTGATCTGCATCACCCATCTGCCCCAGATCGCGGCCATGGCAGATCATCATTTCATGATCAGCAAATCGGAGGAGGATGACCGTACCATCACCACGGTACAGGAGCTTTCCGAGGATGCTTCCCTGGAGGAGCTCTCCAGGCTCCTGTCCGGCGCGGAGATCACGGATGCCGTACGGCAGAATGCGGCGGAGATGAAGCGCCTGGCACGGGAGCGGGTTTGAGATTTTTTTAAAATAACGCTATACTATATGGGATGCTCAAAAAAACCGCCGGGGAGGATGGCTTCCTTTCGGCGGGGATGCCGCAGGGCAGTGCCGGATATGGCGGATGAGCATGTCTTTGGGCAATAGGATCGAGATACTACGAATACCGGTCCGGATCGCGGCAAAAGCCTGGATGGACCGGGGAAAAGAGGCCTTCTATGAAAAAAATACTGTTTGTTGCTTCCGAGAGCGTTCCCTTCATCAAGACCGGCGGGCTGGCCGACGTGGTCGGATCGCTGCCGGAATGCTTTGACAAGCGTTATTTTGATGTGCGTGTCATGATCCCGAAGTATATGTGCATGCATCAGGATAAGAAAGACATGATGCAGTATGTGGATCATTTCTACATGGAATATAACGGGAAGAGTGAATACGTAGGCATTCTGAAGGCAGAATACAACCATATCCAGTTTTATTTCATCGACAATGAATACTTCTTCGGAGGGATGACCCCATATGGCGACATCCGGTTTGACATCGAGAAGTTCATCTTTTTCGACAAGGCCGCCCTTTCTGCCCTGCCGGTGATCGGCTTCCAGCCGGATATCGTCCACTGCCACGACTGGCAGACCGGCCTGATCCCGGTCTATCTCAAGGATTCCTTCCGGCAGGGAGAATTCTTCGCCGGGATGAAATCCATCATGACCATCCATAACCTGAAGTTCCAGGGAACCTGGGACGTAAAGACCGTGAAAAAGCTTTCCGGGCTTTCGGATTATTACTTCGCCCCGGACAAGCTGGAGGCCTATAAGGATGCCAACATGCTCAAGGGCGGGCTGGTCTTTGCCGATGCCATCACCACGGTTTCAGCCACCTATGCGGAGGAGATCAAGACGGATTTTTACGGAGAGAAGCTGAACGGGCTTTTAAGGGCCAGGGCCAATGACCTGAGGGGGATCGTGAATGGGATCGATTACGATGAATACGATCCGGCCCAGGATCCCTTCATCGTAAAGCAGTATAACCGGAAGAACTTCCGGAAGGAAAAGGTGAAAAACAAGCTGGCCCTGCAGGAGGAGCTGGGGCTGGACCGGGATGAGAAGAAATTCATGATCGGCATCGTGAGCCGGCTCACCGGCCAGAAGGGCTTTGACCTGATCGCCTATGTCATGGATGAGCTCTGCCAGGATGAGGTGCAGATCGTTGTCCTGGGTACCGGGGAGGAGCAGTATGAGAATATGTTCCGCTACTTTGACTGGAAATACGGGAATAAGGTCTCGGCGAATATATACTATTCCGAGGAGCTCTCCCATAAGATCTACGCCTCCTGTGACGCCTTCCTGATGCCGTCGCTCTTTGAACCCTGCGGCCTGTCCCAGCTGATGGCTCTCAGGTACGGCACCGTCCCCATCGTCCGGGAGACGGGAGGCTTAAAGGATACGGTGGAGCCGTATAATGAATATGAGAATAAGGGCACAGGCTTTTCTTTTGTGAATTATAACGCGCATGAGATGCTGAGGGCGATCCGGTACGCCGAGCAGGTCTATTACGACCGCAAGCGCGAATGGAATAAGATCGTGGACCGTGCCATGGATGTGGACTTTTCCTGGGATCAGTCCGCGGCAAAGTACCGTGAGATGTACGATTGGATGGTGCCGTAATGGCATTTGACGGGATTGCGGTAAGCGCCCTGGCCGGGGAGCTGGGGCGGGTGCTTACCGGCGGCTACATCAGCAAGATTTCCGAACCGGAAAAGGATGAGCTGATGCTTGCCATAAAAACCCGGGAATATGGGCAGGTCAGGCTTCTTGCATCAGCAGGCGCCTCCCTGCCGTTTTTATATCTGACAAAGGAAAATAAACCGAGCCCGCCCGTGGCTCCGGCTTTTACCATGCTTCTGCGAAAGCACCTGCAGGGGGGAAGGATCCTGTCGGTCATCCAGCCCTCCATGGAGCGGATCCTCCGGATCAATGTGGAGCACCGCAATGAGATGGGAGATCTCCATACCCTCACGCTCATTGTCGAGCTCATGGGAAAGCACAGCAACATCATCTTTGTGGATCCCGGAGATACCATCATAGACAGCATGAAACGGATCCCCTGTACGGTGAGTTCGGTCAGGGAGGTCCTCCCGGGCAGGCCCTATTTTATTCCCAAGGCGGAGGGAAAGCTGGATCCGGCTCTGGAGATCGCAAAGGAAG
Source organism: Lachnospiraceae bacterium (assembly GCA_024693135.1). Taxonomy (GTDB): domain Bacteria; phylum Bacillota; class Clostridia; order Lachnospirales; family Lachnospiraceae; genus NK4A144. The sequence goes on from JAILLN010000062.1 coordinate 15,365, forward strand.
TCTTTATCGAGGCTCTGTCCAAGTGCCCGGGAGACATGAGCAGGGCACTGTATACCGCAGTCACCGGATTCTCTCCTGCATCCGCATCTGAGCTTCTCTACCGGGCCGGGATCGATGCGCAGGTGCCTGCAAAAGCCCTTTCCGGGGAAGACTGGGACCGGCTTTATTCTGTCTTTTGTTCAGCCCTGGACGAGATCCATGAGGGCCGCTTTGCACCCTGCATCGTCTATGACGGGGAAAAGCCTGTGGATGTCTGCGCTTATGTGCCCCTGCAGCAAAGAGACCTGAAGATCAGCCGGCATGACAGCATTTCCGAGGCATTGGAAACTTTTTATGCCGAAAAGGACCGGTATACCAGGACCAGGCAGCGGACTGCGGATCTGAGAAAGATCGTCTCCACCGCCCTGGAAAGGACCTCCAAGAAGCTGGATCTGCAGCTGAAGCAGCTGTCCGATACAGACCGGATGGATCAGTACCGGCTTTATGGGGAGCTGATCAACACCTATGGATATGGGGTTGAGGAGGGAGCCGCCTCCTTTGAAGCAGAAAACTTCTATACCGGGGAGATGGTGACCGTGCCCCTTGATCCGGAGCATTCGGTGCATGAAAATGCAAACCGCTATTTTGAGCGCTTCCAGAAGCTGAAGAGGACCAGGCTTGCGGTGGGAAAGCAGATCGAGGAGACGAAGATGGCACTCATGCATCTAAAGAGCGTCCAGGCATCCCTTGAGATCGCATCCGGAGAAGGGGAGCTTAAGCAGATCGCGGCAGAGCTTTCGGAGGCCGGATATATGAAGCGCAATCCTTCCCAGAAGAAAAGCAGGGAAGGCAGCAGCCCCTTTCATTATATTTCCTCGGATGGGTTCGACATTTATGTGGGAAAGAATAATTACCAGAATGATGAGATCACCTTCAAGATGTCCGATGGAGGGGACTGGTGGTTTCATTCCAAGAAATTCCCCGGATCCCATGTTCTTCTGAAGGCCGGCGGAGCGAAGGAGCAGGATATCCCGGACAGGGCATTCAATGAGGCGGGCAGGCTTGCGGCCTTTTATTCTGCGGGGAAGGGGCAGGAGAAGGTGGAGATCGATTATACACAGAAGAAAAACGTAAAAAAGCCTGGCGGAGCGGCGCCTGGCTTTGTGGTATACTATACGAACTATTCCATGGCGATCCAGCCGGACATCACCGGGATCCGTCTGGCGGAGTGAGCTCCTGGTCTTTTTTTCCGGCCGGCTCCCGGTAGGAATAGGTTTCATCCATCACGCTCCTGCCGTGCCTGGCATTATTCAGCATCAGGAATAGATGCAGGATGATGGGCACTGCAATGGTCGAAACGATGGAAAGAAGGAAAAGCCGGGAGAAAAGCTCGCTGCCGATGACGGCAAGAACGAGAGTCGAGATATAAAGCCCCAGGAGAAGCAGGACCCCGGCGAGGGCAAGGATACGCTTTGCTTTCATAAGTACAGCCCCTTTCATCATTGAAAACACTTTATCAGTATTATATAATAAGAATCACGTATTGCAACCACCCGGATCCCGGGATGGGATGCAGGACTGAAAAGATATCGGAGGTTTGATTATGAGCTTAATGAGTGAGTGGAGGGATATGGCCTATTCCACTAAAATGGATAAGGGAAAGCTGAAGAAGCTGTGGGACGATTATTTCCTGAAGGAAAAGGAGGTATATGCCCAGCTTCTGAAGAATCCGGACGAGGAAGTGAAGGGGACCGTAAAGGAGCTGGCGGAAAAATACAGCCTTACGGAGCTGGAGATGGCCGGTTTTCTGGATGGGATCCAGGAATCCTTAAAGCAGCCCAATGAGATCGAAGAGCTGGAAGCAGACAGCGTAGTCTCCCTTGCCTTTGACAAGGAGATGCTCTACCGCAACATGGTAGAGGCCAAGGCAGACTGGCTTTATGGGCTGGAGGAATGGGACTCAATCTTCACTGATGAGAAGAGAGAGGAACTTTACAAGATCCAGAAACAGTCCCATACCGTCCGGAGAGAGGGAAAGAAGATCGGCCGGAATGATCCCTGCCCTTGTGGAAGCGGGAAGAAATATAAGAATTGCTGCGGGCGCTCAGCCAGTTGACATAAAATTTCGCGAGATAAATTTTTAGGTTAACATAAATTATTATGAATGCTGACGGGCTTTGTATCCCCGGAGGCGGAAAGGTGACATAACATGAAAGTAACATTGAAGGACGGATCGGTCAGGGAATATGCTTCTCCCATGACGGTTTACGACATCGCAAAAGACATCAGCGAGGGACTGGCAAGGAATGCCTGTGCGGGAGAGATTGACGGAAAAAGAGTGGACTTCCGGACAGTGGTGGATAAGGACTGCAGCCTGAACATCCTTACCGATAAGGATCCGGGAGGACTTGCCACCATAAGGCATACGGCAAGCCACGTGCTGGCACAGGCCTTGAAGCGCCTGTACCCCGGGATACAGCTTGCGATCGGGCCTTCTGTGGACGACGGCTTCTATTATGATGTGGACAGTGATGAGCCGCTGACCAGCGACGACTTCGACCGCATCGAAGCGGAAATGAAAAAGATCATCAAGGAAGACCTGAAGCTGGAGCGTTTCGAGCTTTCCCGGGAGGATGCGATCCGGTTTTTCAAGGAACAAAATGAGCCGTACAAAGTTATGTTAATCGAGGATCTTCCGGAGGGGGAGGCCATCAGCCTTTATCGTCAGGGTGAATTTACGGATCTCTGTGCGGGCCCTCATATTATGTCAACCAAAGGGATCAAGGCCTTCAAGCTGATGAAGCTGGCCGGAGCATACTGGAGGGGAAATTCAGATAACAAAATGCTTACCCGGATCTATGGTACGGCTTTCCCGAAGAAGGAGGAGCTGGATGCCTATCTTTATCGGCTGGAGGAGGCCAAGAAGAGGGACCATAGGAAGATCGGGAAGGAAATGAAACTTTTCATGTTTGCAGATGAAGGACCCGGCTTTCCTTTCTTCCTTCCTAACGGCATGGTCATCCGGAATGAGCTGATGCAGTATTGGAGGGAAGTGCACTACCGGGAAGGCTATCAGCAGATTGAGACTCCGGTGATGCTGGACCAGTCTCTCTGGGTCACCTCCGGACACTGGGATCATTATAAGGAAAACATGTATACCTCCATGATCGAGGACCGGATGTTCTGCCTGAAGCCCATGAACTGCCCGGGTTCCATCCTGGTATATAAAAACGAGCCGCGTTCCTATCGTGACCTGCCCATGAGGCTGGCCGAGGTAGGCCATGTCCACCGCCACGAGGAGAGCGGAGCCCTCCATGGGTTAATGAGGGTGCGGGCGTTCCATCAGGACGATGCCCACGAATTCATTGCCATGGACCAGGTGGAGGAGGAAGTGGAGCATATCGTCCGGCTGATCAATGAGGTATATGCGAAGCTGGAATTTACCTATCATATAGAACTTTCTACGATGCCCGATGACCACATGGGCAGCGACGAGGATTGGGAAAAGGCCACCAACGGCCTGAAGGGCGCCCTGGAGAAGATGGGGCTTCCTTATGAGATCAATGAAGGGGACGGGGCCTTCTATGGACCGAAGATCGATTTTCATGTGGAGGACTGCCTGGGACGGACCTGGCAGTGCGGCACGATCCAGCTGGATTTCCAGCTTCCGCAGAATTTCGACCTGAAGTATATCGGAGCAGACGGGGAGGAGCATATGCCCGTGATGATCCACCGGGTCGTATTTGGTTCCGTAGAGCGCTTCATCGGCATCCTGATCGAGAATTTTGCAGGGAAATTCCCCACATGGCTTTCTCCCGTCCAGGTCAGGGTGCTTCCGATCTCAGACAAATTCCTGGATTATGCCAACGAGGTGAACCGGAAGATACGGGAAGCCGGGATCCGTTCAGAGGTGGACGACCGGGCGGAAAAGGTGGGATTTAAGATCCGTGCGGCTACCATGGAGAGGGTTCCCTATATGCTGATCGTCGGCGCAAAGGAAGCCGAAAGCGGCCAGGTCTCTGTCCGCTCCAGGTTTGCAGAGGATGAGGGCTCCAAGGATCTGGACAGCTTCATCCGTGAGATCCGTGAAGAGATCGATGGGCGGGTGCACAGGCCCACTGTTTCCGTAAAGGAATGACCGGCTGGTTTTAATCATCAGAGGGGATAGCATAATAACGTGAAATGGAATGTTAATTTTGAAATAGCGGCCATTGTGGTGGAAGCCATCTTCGTTCTGTTTTTCTATGCGAAGAAGCACCTTCCTACCCGGCAGAACCGTCATTTCGCCCTGTCCATGGAATTTATCTGGCTGGTGCTTGTGATGGATGTTCTGAGCGCTTATATCAATACCTACTGGGTGCGTTTTCCCATTGCCCTGGTCCAATTCATCAATGTGATATATTTCCTGCTGTCCGCGGTGGTGACGATATCGCTATTCATGTACGTCCTTTCCGTGACCAGGCAGATTGAGATCGTGAGGACGCCGATCTTCGTGGTATATCTCATTCCCTTCATCGTAGCTGTATTCATGGCTCTTTCCACTCCCTTTACGGGATTGGTATACCGCTTTGATGAAGTGGCAGGATATGTGCACGGGCCGGTATGGATCTACCAGGCGGTATGGAACTGCTTTTATATCGTTCTTGCAGGAGCCTATGTGGGGGTATACCGGAGATACCTGAGCCGGCAGCAATTTTTCAGCATGGTCTTCTTTTTTGTGATCATCGCCCTGGGGGTGCTGCTTCAGATCGGATTCTTTAACTGGGTGCTGCTTACCAACAGCATGCTCTGCCTGGCGGTGATCGTGATCTATCTTTCCATGCAGAATCCGGACCTGTATATCGACAAAAGGACAGGACTTTTTAACCGGGAGGGCTTCCTGGAGATGGTCCAGGAAAATCTGGATGCAGGAAACCGTTTTTCCCTGGTGGGAGTTTATTTCGATAATTATAATGTGATGCAGTCCGTATACGGGGATGAGAAGGCCAGTCTGGCTCTTTCGGATGCGGTTGGCTTCATTAAGAAGTTTTCCGGGGGATATCTCTTCCGGCTTTCTACCGATTATTTTGTGGCCCTCGATCTTACCTGCCGGGATTTCCCGGTCTTTGCCCAGCAGCTCTTAAGGGAACGGTTTGCCGGGACCTGGCGTGCGGATACAGATTCCATCCGGTTTTCCATCAGCCTGGTGGACATACCGCCGGAGCATGTGGGAAATGACATGAAGCGGATCCTGGATATCCTGACCTATTCCCAGGAGGAGGTGCAGAATACCGGAAGCCGGCAGCTGGTGATCGATGAGGATACGATCCTGAAGATCGAGAGGGATGCCGCCATCGAGAAGGCATTGGAAAAGGCGATCGAGAGAAGGAGCGTGCAGATCTATATGCAGCCGATCTATTACCCCCGTACCGGCAGGGTCGCCGAGGCCGAAGTATTGGCAAGGCTGTTTGATGATGAGGTCGGCTTTATCAGCCCGGTTGAATTCATCAACAAGGCAGAGAAGAACGGCAATATGATCGAGCTGGGCAGACAGATATTCGAAAAGATCTGCGAATTTCTGGGCGGGAATGATATCGAACGGCTGGGGATCGAGCGGATATGCGTAAACCTGTCGCCCATGCAGTGCATGCGGGATGAGCTGGCGGATGAGCTGATCGAGATCGCCGAGTCGTATGCCGTCAATATGTCAAAGTTTTCTTTTGAGATCACGGAGATGACCACCAGCCGGAACAGTGCGGTCATTCACCACAATATGGAGAAGCTGATCAAGGCCGGAGCGGAATTTGCGCTGGATGATTACGGCATGGGCAATTCCAACCTGGTGAATCTCTTCCGGATGCCTTTCCGCTATGTGAAGCTGGACAAGACCCTGGTATGGACTTATTTTGAGAATGATTCGGATGTGCTGCCGGATGTGATCGAGACCTTCCGGAACCAGAGGGTGGGCATCATCGTATCCGGAGTGGAGACCAAGGCAATGGCAAAGCGGCTGATCATGATGGGCTGCGACGGGCTCCAGGGCTATTATTTCGCAAAACCGGTGCCCGCTAGAGATTTTTGTACGATGATCCGTGAATTAAATGTTGACAATGGCTATGACCTGTGATATTTTAGGCAGGTATCAAGCAGAGTTTCCACTCTCACCCTGCGGCTTTAATTGATGCTTCAGGTGTTCAGTCGATGATTTTAGGGAGGCATTCTGTGAGGATGCCTCCTTTTTTGCCGGATGAAGTGAGTGGGCCAGAGATTGTTTTTATCAGGAGGATACGGAGATTAGCGATTATTTTATCAATGAGCAGATTCGCGACAGGGAAGTGCGTGTGATTGGTGCGGATGGAGAGCAGCTTGGCATCATGCCGATCCGGGATGCGCTTCAGGCCGCGGAAGATGCGGAGCTGGATTTGGTCAAGATTGCTCCTACGGCGAAGCCGCCGGTCTGCAAGATCGTAGATTACGGTAAGTTCAAATATGAGCAGATCCGGAAGGAAAAGGATGCCAGGAAGAAGCAGAAGACCATCGAGATCAAGGAGATTCGCCTTTCCCCGAATATCGATACGAACGATCTCAACACAAAGGTGAATGCGGCCAGGAAGTTTCTCGTCAAGGGAAACCGGGTCAAGATCACGATGCGTTTCCGCGGGCGGGAGATGGCCCATATGAATGCAAGCAGGCACGTCCTGGATGATTTTGCGGAAAACCTGAGTGATGTGGCCGTCGTGGAAAAGCCTCCCAAGGTGGAGGGAAGAACCATGACCATCACGCTGGCAGAAAAGAAGTAGGAAAATGCCCTTTGGCATCATTTATTGCCGGCAGGCTTCTGCCGGAAAAATGATGGGCAGGAATGAAACAAATACAAGGAGGAGATCATCATGCCAAAAATGAAAACAAACAGATCCGCTGCAAAGCGCTTCAAAGTGACCGGAACAGGGAAGCTGAAAAGAAACAAGGCGTATAAGCGCCACATCCTGACGAAGAAGTCGCCGAAGACCAAGAGGAACTTAAGGAAGTCTGCCATCACGGATTCCACAAATGTAAAGAACATGAAGAAGATCCTTCCGTATATCTGAGGGCTTTGTTGAAGGAAAAGATGGTTGCAGGGATAGCGCAGTCTTAAGCGCAGAAATGAGGTTGAATTATGGCAAGAATCAAAGGCGGAATGAACGCCAGGAAAAAACATAACAGGATCCTGAAGCTGGCAAAGGGCTACAGGGGAGCAAGGAGCAAGCAGTACAGGATCGCAAAGCAGTCCGTAATGAGGGCCTTAAGGTCTCAGTTTGCAGGGCGTAAGCAGAAGAAGCGGGATTTCCGTTCTCTCTGGATCACAAGGATCAATGCGGCAGCCAGGATGAACGGCATCACCTACAGCAAGTTCATGTATGGCCTGAAGCTTGCCGGCATCGAGATCAACAGGAAGATGCTTTCCGAGATGGCAGTGAATGACGCGGAGGGCTTTGCGACTCTTGCAGAGCTGGCAAAGAGCAAGGCCTGATCGAAATTTTTGTTGACAGCATGCTTGTTTGGCTGTATTATAGGTAAGGTGTCTGAAGGCAGTTGATGCCGGAGGACAGGAGGGGGATCGGATGATTCCTTCCGCAGGGATGGCGGAATTGGCAGACGCGCAGGCTTCAGGTGCCTGTGGTGGCAACATCGTGAGGGTTCAAGTCCCTTTCCCTGCACTAAAAAAAGCCCGTAGATACGGGCTTTTTTCTTTTCCGTGCTGCATTTTTCTTTGGCTCAGCCCATGGCGGCCAGCACGGCGAAGCCTGCGATGGCGACCAATGTTGACACAGACAGGGCGGAGGAGACATATACGCGCTGGCTGGCATCGTCGGCAAATACCGGGAGCACGAAGGGCGGAGGCAGGATGAACATGACGGTGATGGCGGCCGAGAGGTCTGCGGATGGCCAGAGGAGGCCAAGCAGGGCGATGAAGGCAAAGCGCAGCAGCATCATGATGCCGAAACGCAGGGCCACTACCTTGCAGGTGGGTATGATAGGGATATCGCGAAGCACCAGGTCATAGCCGATGGTAAGCAGGATGATGGCGCTGGTAGGAGCAGAGATAAAATCCGTGCAGGCATCAAAAATGGCGCTGATGCCGGAAGGCACCAAGGCCTGATACAGGCCGCTTGCCCCGATGAGCACGCCGGCTGCGATGGAGAGGATGATGGGAGAGAGAAGCATCTCCTTCATCAGGGAACGGAGGCTGGTATGCTCCTTCCCTTCCATGCCGAGCAGCATCTTATATACGGTAAACACGAAGAGCACCTGCCCCAGGTCGATCCTTGCAAACTCAGCGGTTCTGCTGCTTCCGTAAAGCATATTGAAGAGGGCATATCCCAGCATGCCGGCTTCAAATCCGGTGGTAAGAAATGGGACAAAGCGGGAATCCAGCCGGAAGATCCTGGCGCCGGCTTTTCCCAGCCACCAGGCGAGGAAACAGGCAAGAAACATCATCAGGGGAATGAATACGTCCATCAGGGTATAGCGGGTGGTGGCAAAGGCGCTGAGGAGCACAGCCGGCAGAGTGATATTGACCACCACGTTTTTCAGCGCATTGATCCCCTCCCTGGAGATCAGCCCCCTGCTCCTTGCCAGTATGCCGATGGCCAGCATCAGAAGCACCGGCAGGATCGTCTGCAGCACGTCTATGATATGTCCCATGTCATCCTCCTTTTCTGTATGCGGCAGCCCATGCCGGAATGAAGTGCCTGTTTAACCAATAATGATGATAGCAGAATACCGCGCCTATGGTCAATCGGAGACCGTAGGCTCCCTGATGAAGACAACCGGGGATGCAGGTTTGAAAAATAAGAAGAAAAAAAAGGAAAAATGTGATAAAATTATTTTTTGGGTATCTTCCCTGCCAATGAAGGAAGGAAGAAGAGGAGAGAAGTATAAATATCTATAGTTATTTATCGAGAGGTTTTGAATGCTGCTTCAATCAAAGCAATTCAGGCAGACGCTGCTGCTGCTGTTTGACCTGGTAAGCGTACTGCTTGCTTATCTCCTGGCGGGACATCTCAGGTTTTCAGACAGGACGGACTGGCTTTCTTCCTATCTTTATACAGTAACGTTTGTTATATTTGAAGTGATCTGCCTGATCGTCTTTATGCTGATGACTCCGAGGCAGCCCGGGCTTTTGGAAGCAGGCCGGTTCCAAAATGCCGTCTCCAGCCTGACGAATACGGTGATCATGGCAGTGGCAGGCGTCTTTTATCTATTCGCGACCCAGACAGCCGGGCTGATCTCCCGGTATTTTGTGGGCTTCTTTTATGTGGCGGTATTGCTGATCAATATTGCGCTGCGCCTTCTGTACAGGGAATTTCTGCTCCGCGTGGCCGGGAGCGCAACTTCCGCAACTGCGGTCATGCTGGTCGTGCTTAAAAGGGATGCGGAAAAAATCGCAAATGAACTGATGGAAAGCGGAGAAAGCCTGGTCAGGATCACCTGCATTACGATCCTGGATGAGGACTGCGTGGGACAGACGGTGGCGGGCATCCCGGTGGTCGGGAATGCCGGGAACTATTTGGATACCCACCGGGAAAATGTCTACGATGCCGTATTCATCCATATCCCCTATGACTTTGAATTTGAGCTGAAAAAGCTGATCATGGGATTCGAGCAGATGGGAGTTACCGTGAATCTCAACATCAGCATTTACAATCTAGATGCCAGGGAGAAGAAGATCGCCAGCTTTGGGAATTACAGCGTGATCACTTATTCCCCGGTGGAGCACAGCATCCTGGAAATGATGATAAAGCGGCTGGCCGACATAGCCGGGAGCATTGTGGGGCTGCTGCTCTGCCTGATCAGCCTGATCATTTTCGGACCCATCATAAAGCTGACCTCGCCGGGGCCGATCTTTTTCGCGCAGACCCGGGTGGGGATCAATGGGAGGCGTTTTCAGATCTACAAATTCCGGACTATGGTGGACAATGCCGAGGAATTAAAACAGAAGCTCATGGAGCAGAATGAGATGAAGGGCTTGATGTTTAAGATGAACCGCGACCCCAGGGTGACCCCGATCGGGGATTTCCTGCGAAGGACCAGCATCGATGAGCTGCCTCAGTTCTGGAACGTGCTGAAGGGGGACATGAGCATGGTGGGCACCCGCCCGCCTACGGTAGATGAATATGAACAATATAAAGCCTATCATATGAGGAGGCTCTCCATCCGTCCGGGGATCACGGGGCTGTGGCAGGTTTCCGGAAGATCCCAGATCAGGGATTTTGAGGATGTGGTGAGGCTCGACCTGAAATATATAGACCAATGGTCACTGATGCTGGATCTGAAGCTTCTTTTCATGACGATCGGCATCGTATTTACCAGAAGGGGTGCCAGATGAATACCTGCCGGATCCTGGGGGTTCATTTCTGCGTCACGACACTGGAGGAGGCTTCCGACTGGATCATTATGCACAGGAGGGAAGCGGCAGGGGAATACATCAGCCTCTGCAATGTTCATACCACGGTCATGGCCATGGAGGATCCGGATTACCTGGAAGCGGAAAATAGGGCGGTATTGACCCTTCCGGACGGGAAGCCCATCGTCACGGAGGAAAGGAAGAGAGGCTTTCCAGATGCGGAGAGGACCGGAGGTCCGGATCTGATGGATGCGGTTTTCCGGAAAACGTCAAAAGGACAGAAGGGAGAGGGATTAAGACATTATTTTTACGGCTCCTCCCCGGAAGTTCTTCAGGCGCTTCAAGAAAAGCTTCCGGGAAAGTATCCGGGGATCATCATAGCGGGCGCCCTCTCCCCGCCCTTCCGTGCGCTTTCTGCCAAGGAGGAGGAAGAGATCCGGGAGAAGATCTCGGCCGCGGCTCCGGATATCATCTGGGTGGGGCTAGGGGCTCCGAAGCAGGAGCAATGGATGCTCCGCCATAGGGGGATATTTAACGGGATCATGATCGGAGTGGGCGCCGGCTTTGATTTTCATGCAGGGACAAAAAAGAGGGCTCCCGTCTGGATGCAGAGAGCCTCTCTGGAGTGGCTCTACCGGCTGATGCAGGAGCCCAGAAGGCTTTTCGGCAGATATTTTCACAGCAATACAAGCTTTCTGCTGAAGGTGGGAAAAGACCGGAGGAAGGAAAGGACAAAGTGAAAAAGCAGCCAGAAGGCTGCTTTTCCTAGGAGAGTATATTGGGGGAGAATAACTAAATATTCGTCGTAAGCTGATTTAATATTTCGGATCAGAACGTTTTTTCTTTTCTGATCTTGAATAGAGTATAAAATAAAAATATGTCTAAATCGTGTACTCTTCCTAAAGTATTTCTAAAAATCCTAAATAAACGGGAATACGAAACTTAAACCGGAAAAAAGGAATGATCTTTATACGATAATGAGAGTAAAGGAGTGGGAAAGAAATGTTATCAGTATTTTTTGAAAGGGCAGAAGACGGATCTTATTATTCCATGACACAGGCGGGATATGTGGCTTTGGGCGTGCTCACCCTTCTGACCGTGCTTTCCATCGCAATGCTGAGGAAAAGGCCGGAAAAGAGATTCTCTGCTAAGGAAATGGCTTTTTCGGCCATGGCGGTTGCCATTGCATTCGTGCTTTCCTTTATCAAGATCATCCAGATGCCCTGGGGAGGAGCCGTGACTCTCTGCTCCATGCTTTTTGTGGTTCTGATCGGCAATTGGTACGGAGCCAGGGTGGGGCTTGTGGCGGGGCTTGCCTACGGATTGCTGCAGTTCATGCAGGACGGGGGAAGCTATATGCTGAATCCTCTGCAGGTCTGCCTGGATTATATCCTGGCGTTCATGGCCCTGGGAACCTCCGGCTTCCTGGCAAAGAAGAAAAACGGACTGATCAAGGGATACCTGTTTGCCATCCTGCTCAGGGGCGCATTTCACTCCCTGGGAGGATACCTGTACTGGATGGAATACATGCCGGAGGATTTTCCGGAAAAGCTGGCGTTAGCCTATCCGATTTTTTATAATTATGCATATATTCTGGCGGAGGGAGCCATCACCGTCCTTCTTCTCCTGCTGCCGCCCGTGCGGAAGGCCGTGGAGAGGATCGGGAGGATGGCGGCGGATTAGCGCAGCAGGAAATAAACTGCCGCATTGGCAGATGCATGCAGGATGATGGGTACGGGGATCCGGTGGTCGTGGTCATACAGAAGGGAAAAAGCCATTCCCATGCAGAAGGCATAGGCCATCTGAACCGCATTGCCATGATATATTCCGAAAAGGATGGAAGAAAGGACGGAAGCAGTCATGAGACCGAGCTTTTGTCGAAGGAGGTTGAAAAGAAAGACACGGAAAAGGAGCTCCTCAAGGACAGGAGCGGCAACCATAAACAGAAGCACCGCAGCCCAGGCTTGAATGGAATAAAACGCCGGGGCTGCGTTTTCATTATAATAAGGAAAGATGTCCGGAAGAGGGGTGGCACTGATCAGGAGATTGAGCAGAACCCCCAAAGCCGCCCCTATGGGGATATAGATTAGAAGGGTAAGATTTTTTATCATGAAATGATTGTAGCAAAAGGGACGAGATCAGGCAATAGAAGATTATGTAAAAGCATTATGTAAACATAAAAGAAATCCGAAACGGATTTTTGAGTTATGTAAATATAAAAGCACCCTGAAAAATGGTTATTTTTAAATACAATCTCGAAATGGATTTGACTTTTTTCGTAACAAGAGTATGATGTGATTAAATTTATGTAAACACTTCAGGACGACAGGTCATGCAACAAGAACCCAAAAACAATGCGATGGTTAAGATCGCCACGATCATTGTGGACAGGCGCAACCTTTTTTTCCTGCTCTTTGTGCTTGCCATTATTTTTTGCGCGATTTCTTCCGGCTGGGTCGGTGTGGAGAACGCACTTTCTGCTTATCTTCCGCAGGATTCGGAGACCCGCATCAGCCTGGATCTGATGGAGGAGCAGTTTACTACCTACGGCAGCGCAAAAATCATGGTCATGAATATTACGATGGATGAAGCAGAGGACATCCGGGATCAGATCGAGGCCCGGAAGGATGTCTATATGCTTGTATTTGACGAAACCACAGACCATTATAACCAATATTCTGCCCTCTATGACATCACCTTCATCTATCCGGAGACGGATGAGAGGGCCCTGGCGTCCCTCAACGAGATCCGTGGAGATCTGGAGCGCTATGACACATTCGTGAGCACCACCATGGGAGACCAGAGCGCGGAGGTGATCGAAAAGGAAATGCAGACCGTCAGCCTTTATGTGGCGGTGGTTGTGCTGGCAGTGCTTTTATTTACCTCGGAAACCTATGCGGAGGTGCCGGTCCTGATCCTTACCTTTCTGGCCTCTGCCGTGCTTGCGGCCGGCACGAATTTCATCTTCGGCACCATATCCTTTGTATCCAATTCCGTGACGATCGTTCTCCAGCTGGCGCTATCCATAGATTATGCAGTTATTTTCTGTAATCGTTATAAGGAGGAGCATCAGACCCTGCCTATCAGGGAGGCGGACATCCTGGCCTTGAGCAAGGCCATCCCGGAGATATCCTCCAGCTCCCTTACCACGATCGGAGGCCTTATCGCCATGATGTTCATGCAGTTCGGCATCGGCTCAGACATGGCGATCTGCCTGATCAAGGCCATCATATTCAGCCTTCTTTCCGTCTTTATGCTGATGCCGGGTCTCATTATGATCTTTGGCGGATTAATGGATAAGACAAAGCATAAGAGCTTCGTGCCGAAGATCCCCTTCGTGGGAAAGATCGACTACCTGACCCGCTTTTTTGTGCCGGTGCTTTTTCTTGTCCTGCTGGTGGGAGCTTACTGGATGCAGAAGAAAACCCCCTTTGTCTACGGCTATACCCAGATCGAAACACCGGTGGAAAATGAATATCAGCTGGCAGACAAGATGATCACGGAGGCTTTCGGGGCGGAAAATAAAGCCGCGCTGATCGTTCCTGCGGGGGATTATGAAAAAGAAAAGAGGCTGCTGGCCGCCCTGGAGGTCCGGGACGAGGTGGATCACTGTGTCGGGCTTTCCAATACGGAAGCCATGGGGGGGTATACCCTGACCGATAAGCTGACTGCCCGGGAGTTTTCAGAGCTTCTGGACTTGGATTACGAGGTAGCAGAGCTTCTTTATACGGCTTATGCAGTAGATGATGAAAATTATGCAAAGATCATCAACGGCCTTTCCTCCTACAGCGTGCCGCTCATCGACATGATCTTTTTCCTGTATCAGGAGGCAGAGGAGGGCTATGTCACCCTGGATGACGAGATGTACGATACCCTGAAATCAGCCAATGATAAAATGACCATCGCTAAGGATCAGCTCCAGGGGGAGGATTACAGCCGGATGCTGATCTATCTGAACCTGCCCCAGGAAGGAGACAAGACATTTTCCTTCCTGGATGAGATTCATGAGATCGCCCGCGTTTATTATGATGGGGATGTTTATGTAGCCGGAGAATCCACAAGCCAGTATGACCTGAAACAGACCTTTTCCAGGGACAATACCGTGGTCAATGTGGTTTCCATCCTGGCGGTGCTGGCCGTTCTGCTTTTTACCTTCATGTCGGTGGGCATGCCGATCCTGCTGATCCTGGTGATCCAGGGAGCGATCTGGATCAATTTCGCCTTTCCCGCGGCCTTTAAGGATAATATCTTTTTCATGAGCTATCTGATCGTAAGCTCGATCCAAATGGGCGCCAACATTGATTATGCCATCGTGATCTCGGGCCGGTATATGGAGCTCCGGGAAACGATGCCGAAAAAAGAAGCGATCATCGATACCATGAATTTTGCATTTCCTACCATCATTACTTCGGGCTCCATGCTTGCCATCTGCGGGTTTATCATCGGCCAGGGTTCGTCTGACGCCGCCATCTGCGGCATTGGACAGTGCCTGGGAAGGGGCACGATCATTTCCATCATTCTGGTCATGTTTACCCTGCCCCAGATCCTGATGCTGGGTGAGGGGGTGATCCGCAAGACGTCCTTTAATGTATCGATGCCGCTGAAGATGAACAGGGAATCCGGCGTACTCCGGATCGACGGCCTGGTTGAAGGACAGATCAGCGGGAGATTCGTGGGTGAAATGCACGGGATCCTATATGGCGATGTGGCTGCCTTTATCCAGTCAGGACAGATCGCATCCCAGGCAAAAAATGAAAAGGAAACAGGGCAGGAAGGTTTCATCGAAGATGGAGATCTGGCCAAAGCCGGCCCGGATAAAACCGATGAGGACCTGATCAAAGCAGTACCGGACAAAGAGGATAGGGATCTGGCCAAAGCCGGCCCGGAAAGATCGGATATGGGATCCCCGGAGGAGAAGGAAGCCGGGGACGGAGGTGAGGAATCTTGAGAAGGCTTTGGAAAAACCTGTACCGGAAATCCTTGGGCCTGATGTGTTTTATTCTCTTATTTTCTGTGATCCCCGCGCAATATCTGGATATTTTTGCCTCGTCCCCTGGAAGAGCCGGGGCGGGTGCAGTGGAAAATGTTACGGACTTTCTGGTGGCCGCAGACCAGGAGAGGGCAGCCATATCCCGGATCCTGTCGAGACAGGAGGATGAGCCCCAGATGACCTCGGCATCGGAGAATGCCAGGTGGGAGACCATCCATATCTGGACGGCTTCGGACCTGCTTTATCTGGAGGAAAACTGCAGGTCGGATGGATGGTCCCGGAATAAATATGTGGTGCTGGAGGATGATATCAGCCTTTTTGGGTCTGATTTTAAATCCATCCCGGTATTTGACGGGGTATTTAACGGGCAGGATCATACGATCAGCGACGTCATGCTAGGAAGGGATGATTATGTGACCGGATTTTTCCGCTATGTGGGAGGGGAAGGGGTGATCCAGTCCCTTAATATCTCCGGCCGAAGCGAGGAAAAGGACATGGGGATCCGGAACGGGGGCATCTGCGGCGTGAATTACGGCGTCATCCGGAACTGCAGCTTTTCCGGATCTCTTTCCGGCAGGGAGGAGACCGGAGCCATAGCGGCGGTCAATGAGGAGAGTGGTCTGATCTCCGGATGCATTAACCGGGGACATATCGATGGATACTATGTGACCGGCGGGATCACGGGCAGAAATCACGGCACCATCTCGGACAGCCGGAATGAGGGCGACATCAACAACAGCGAGGCATGGATCCGCGATGACGATGCAAGATCCATCGGAGAGGATCTGATCAAGCGCCTGTCCGGAACGGGAACGGATGGGGACTCCGCCCTTGTCTTGTATAGCGGGATCGATACCGGTGGGATCGTGGGATGCTCGAAGGGATGCGTCATCCGCTGCACAAACAGGGCAGAGGTCGGCTATGGGCATGCAGGCTACAACGTGGGCGGCATCGCCGGCCGGCAGTCCGGCATTCTTTCCTTCTGCGCAAATGAGGGAAAGGTCTATGGAAGGAAGGATGTGGGCGGCATCGTGGGGCAGATGGAGCCCTATCTGAAGCCGGAGGATGTACAGTCCCTGGATGAGGCCGTGGACAAGCTTCACGACCTGGTAAACCATACCGTGGAGGATGTGGACGACAGCACGGATACCATCAAGGCCGACGTGGACCTCCTGACCGGATATACGGATGCGGCGGTAGATACCGGCAACCGTATGGTGACTCTTGCAGATGACTACGTCGCTAGGAATGTGGGCGTGCTGAATTCCGCCCTGGAGCGTTTTTCTTATGTGATGAAATCCATGCCTGAGGTAATGGATTCCTTTGAGAATGCCGGAAAGAATGCCTCTTCCATGTCTAAGGATATCCGGCGTTCTGTATCTTCCCTGAATCTCAGGAGCCGCATGAGTGCCTCGGAGAATCAGGCGGTAGATGAGGCGCTGGACCGGATCGAAAAGAATCTGAAGACCCTCAGCTCGGATTCTGCACAGACCGCGGAGCTGATGGAAAAGATCCGGCAGGCCGTAGAGGCAGGGGATGATGCTGAGGTCTTGAGGCTTGCGATGGAGCTCAATGAGCATTTCGGGGATTCGATGGGGGAAATATCCCAGATCGTAAGCGACCTGAGCCTGATCGCGGCCATCATGATGCCTTATACCTCTGATGCGATAGACGGGGTCAGCGATAACCTGACCAAAGCCGGGAAGCATATGGAAAAGAGCATTTCTGACTTGAGGGAAGCGGGACGTTCCATCCGGAGCATCGTCGACTACCTGAATTCCCAGTCAAGGCTTAGGTTTTATCCGCCAGATTCCCAGTGGGAGGCGGAGAAGAATAACCTTCATGCCAGCCTGAAGGGGATCTCCCAGACCATAAATCTTTTGAGCGGCCATGGGGCAGATGCTGCCCATGGGGTTGACAGCGACCTGAAGGCGGTGAATGACCAGCTGAACGTGGTCTTCCATATCCTCTCTGAGGGATTGAACGACCTGATGCATATCAATGAAGCGGACAAGCTGCTCTTTACGGATGTGTCGGATGAGGAGATCGAGGAGATCATGGAGGGCCGGGCCGACGGCTGCACAAACCGGGGAGAAGTCAGAGGCGATATCAATACCGGGGGCATTGCAGGCTCCATGGCCATCGACCAGGAGGATCCGGAGGACAGCGCGGCCGGAGGCATCGAGCTGGGGGCAAGGAACAAGTACCTTTTGAAGAACATCATTGTGAACTGCATCAATGAAGGAAGCGTCACCGGAAAGAAAAACGGAGTCGGAGGCATAGTGGGATATTCGGCCCAGGGCATTGTAGCATCCTGTGAGGGCTACGGGTATGTGGCCAGCACGGAAGGAAACTATGCAGGCGGGATCGCCGGCCAGTCCCTGTCGATCATCCGTAATTCATGGGCCATGTGCGGCATCGGTGCAGTAGATTATGCCGGAGGAATTGCCGGAGAGGGTGCAACGATCATGAATTGCACGGCCATGCCTACCTGGATAGAGGAGGGAAACCGCGCAGGCTCCGTGGCGGGGGATATCGCAGAGAATGCGGAGGACAAAGCGGATAAGGGCATCGCCCTGTTCCCCGGCGTTTCCGGCAATCGGTTTGTCGGGGAAGAAGTGGATGGGATCGACCGCGTGAGCTATGAGGGAGTGGCAGAGCGGATCAGTTATCAGGAGCTTCTGGCGCAAAGCGGGATCCCCACTCCCTTCCGGCATCTGAAGGTGACCTTCGTGGTGGACGGGCAGGATCTGGGAAGCCAGGAATATGCTTATGGGGCAAGCCTTGCAGGCATTGTATTTCCGGATGCTCCGGTGAGAGAGGGCTTTTATGTCACATGGCCGGATCAGTCCGCAGAAAGGATGAAGGCAAGCCATATCATCGAAGGGGAATACGTGGCCATTGTAAAGACCCTGGCCTCGGAAGAAAAACTGGATATCTATGCCAAATGCTTCCCGGATGGGAAGAGCCTGTCGGCGGATGTGATGGATCGGCCCCTTGCCCTGGCAAATGGAGATTTTGTCCAGGAAACGGTGCTGCATGCGGTCATCACGGATAACCCTTCCTTCCACTCCGAGCGTTTCCTGTTTGAGGAACCGGTCATTTATCATGTGTACCTGGACCATTTCCCTGAGGGGGGAGAGATCTCGGGCATCCGTCTTTATACCCCATTCCAGGATATGAAGGTACGCAGATATGAGGAGGGAAAGTGGAAGGAAGCCGATGCCGCCCTTCGTGGAAGCTACGTCCAGACCGAATTTACCGGACCGGAAGGATATTTTGTGGTATATCCTTCGGCGTCTCTTTCGAAAAGAGCAATCCTGCTGGGCGCGGCGATCATCCTGCTGCTGGCCTTGCTTCTGTTTTTCCTGATCCTCCGCCGGGTTTTCCGTAGGATCCGGAACAAAGGCTGATTCATGCGGGGAAAGCCGGTAAATAGGCATAATCCCCGCATTTTTTAGGAAAAAAAGGGCGGCTGGATCGAACAGGACAGGCTTTATCTGGCGGACTTTGCTGATCGGGAAGGGAAGTTTACAATGCAACTGCCACATGATATGCTTGCCCTGTCCGATTTCCTGCGTCTTCGGCTCAACAAGGTAAAGGGGTTACGATGTTATCGAAGGAAGATATTAAAGCAATAATAAAAAATCTGGAAGAATATTCAGCAGAGTGTATTGGAAAAAAAGAGGAAAAACCGATAGTTGTTGTGGGGCCGGCGGGAGAACAGTGGACTTTGAGAGTATACTGTTATGGCGGGGATATCGGTGCTTTGGGCATGAATGAAGTGTCGGCTGCGTTTAATATCGAGTTCAACGGTGAAGATCAGGCATGGTCTAAGGTGAAAAAGCGGAAGAGCAGGATTATCGGCGAGGGGTATGAAAGATATTTAAGAAAAAAGTTTGTGGATCTGCAAAAGCATATCTATGAATTGCCGCTTGAAATGAGAGAACGCTATAAGGACTGCCTGGATAAGAGCGAAGAGGAAAGAGAGGAAGAAGAGCGTTATAAAGCTGATCCGGATAAGAAATATCCCAAATACATTCCCGGTTTGGACAAAGATTTTGTCGGGTTATTAAATGAAGGGAAGGGAGAAATATTATGGAAAAATATCCTGGAGATGAATGATCAAGGCAGAAAATACCTGGATTATGCAATAGCGGCAACGTATTCCCGATTTGAAAACAGTAAGGATGCAGGGGAAAAGAAGGTACAGACTAAGCTTGTCAAAAAATACAGAGGGGCAGCGAAAGAAACGAAATATATCATTGTGGACAGGGAATTCCGGGTTGACGGACATCAGCCGGATATCATTGTATTTGATGGAAAAAGCTTTGGGCTTGTAGAAATAAAATATGCAGGAAAAAACATGAAGCGGGGGGACAGCAACAGCTTAGACAAGCATTTTGAGAAGTTTTATCAAAGCATATATGAGGGTAACAGTTTTGGCATTGTAAAGGAATGCTACAGAAGGCTTCGTATTTTACAGGAATATGACCTTATCGATCGATCATGGGATGAGGATATCACAGAGATGCAGAAAATGATCGAAACAGCAGGAAAGCTGGAAGAGATAAAGCAAAATGAAACCGCCAGGGCTTTGCTGTGGATGGGATTTTTATTCGTGGAAGGAGACGGGAAGGATTCTGATGACAGTGAGACCGCTGTAAATAAAAAAATGAAGGAGCAGCTGGGAAAGTATTTTCCATCAGAAGAGGACCCGGATAATGCGTATTATCAAACTGCTGATGTCAGATATCAATATACAACAAATCAAGAATTGGAATTGAATATGGATAAAGACAAGAAGTATATCAGGAAAGAGATAATGGATAGAGAATACAGATAAAACACTAATGGGCTGCAGGAGGAACTTGGAATTATCATGAATGGAAATATTCCCATTACACAGGCGTGCGGCAACATGATGACGCACGCCTGTATTGTCATGATGATGCCGTTATTACCGGAAAATGCTTGATTGGATGAAAGGCGGGCAACCATGAGGGATCTTGAGAAGATAAAAATAAAGATGGACTGTGGCTTTAAGCTGGAATATGCGCCATATTTCAAATTGGAGGGCAGGGGCAGTTTTTCCAGTGAAAGATCAATGGACCGGGAACGCTTTGATCCGGAGTTCGGTCTTTATGTCATAATGACCTGCACATTCCATCTTCTGGTTCAGGGTGAAGATGGTGAGATCCTTGAGAATGAATTTGCAATTCCCGTAAACACTGTGTCTACGCCCGAGGAGATGATGGATAAGGCGGCTTATCTTTCGCTGAAGCGTTTTCTGGGATTCGTTTATTCGGATTGGGAAGGTGATCTCGAGAAATATGATCAGTTCTTCATGAATACGGTGGCGCTTACGAATTATCATACCTTCAGAAGGATAAAGCTTTCCGGTTGGCTTGATCATCATACAGATCGTGAATGTGAGATACGGGTGTGGGGGGATGACGGACGAGAGTATATGATCAAAGATGGTGAGCTTCTTGATTTCTCGGGAAGAAAGCTGTGCGAGGTCGATGTCACCCGCTTAAGCCGGGGAAAAAAGAAAAAGGATGATGAGCTGTATTATGATGAATATCACCGTGTACATGCCGGAGTCGTTAATATCAGGGATTATCTTGAAGCGATCGGAAGCATTCCGGATTTTTTTGAAAGGCATAATACCGAAGACTGGCAGTTTAAGGAAGCAGTAAAACGGCTTCGATTCCTCGGGGTTTCGGAAAAGGAAATAGAGGATTTTGAAAACAGCGGGATCATTCCGAGGGTAACCCAAAACCGTGACGAAAGCATAAGCCGGAATGATTATGAAGAATATGAGAGAAAATGGTTTGCGAGAGATTGGCGCATGGAGCTGACAGGCGTACTGAAAGCTTTAAGGGGAGGCATCCCGTATCTCCACTTTAAGAGCACGGGGGCAATACCCATGGATGCATACCTATATGTGGAATATATGGAAGAAGAGCATGCGCTGTACAGTAATGAGCTTAAGGAAGGGGAGAAAACCCTTGTTTTATCGGCCATAGTTTTTTCGGGTTATGATGATTATGAGTTTGGCTCAATAGAGGTGGAGCTGACCGGGGACGGCCCGGTAAGGATAGGGTAGGACGGTCAAACAACCGTCCTTTGCGGTGTGTTGACAAATTCCCTTGTGAAAACTATGATTATGGTGAGTTATTGCGGTAATCATTCTGAAAGGTTTGATTTCTTTGCATGACGGCCTTTATTCAGACGGACCGCCGCCGCATTGACTCGTCAGAAGAAAAAAGTGAACGATACGGAAAGAGGGATTATGGGCGCAGAAATGGAAAAAACGTATGACCCGAAGGGACTGGAAGACCGGCTCTATGAAACCTGGGTCAGCAGGAATTATTTTCATGCCGAGGCAGATCAAAGCAGGAAGCCGTTTACGATTGTGATCCCGCCTCCCAATATCACGGGAAAGCTTCATATGGGACATGCCCTGGATGAGACTCTGCAGGATATCCTGATCCGTTTCAAGAGAATGCAGGGATATAATGCCCTCTGGCAGCCGGGCACAGACCATGCAAGCATCGCCACGGAGGTCCGGATCACGGACGAGCTGAAAAAGGAAGGCATCAGCAAGCAGGAGCTGGGACGGGAAAAATTCCTTGAAAGAGCCTGGGCGTGGAAGAAGGAATACGGCGGAACCATCGTGGGCCAGCTGAAAAAGCTGGGCTCTTCCTGTGACTGGGAGAGGGAACGCTTTACCATGGATGAGGGCTGCAACAAAGCCGTCAATGAGGTATTCTGCAGGCTGCATGAGAAGGGATGGATCTATAAGGGACATAAGATCGTAAACTGGTGTCCGGTATGCAAGACCACAATCAGTGATGCAGAGGTTGATTACGTGGATCAGGCCAGCCATCTGTGGCATATCAAATATCCCGTGGTGGGAGAGGACCGGTATCTGACCTTTGCCACGACCCGTCCGGAGACCATGCTGGGAGATACTGCGGTAGCCGTCAATCCGGAGGATGACCGGTACCGGGACCTGGTGGGCAAGACGGTCATGCTTCCCATCATGGACCGCCCCATGCCGGTAGTCGCGGACAGCTATGTGGATATGGAATTTGGTACCGGGGTGGTGAAGATCACTCCCGGACATGATCCGAATGACTTTGAAGTGGGACAGCGCCATGGCCTTCAGATCATCAATATCATGAATGATGATGGGACGATCAATGAAAATGGCGGGAAATACGCCGGGATGGACCGGTATGAGGCCAGGAAGGCCATTGTGAAGGAACTGGATGAGATGGGCCTTTTGGTCAAGATCGAGGATTATGCCCATAATGTCGGCACGCATGACCGGTGCGGCACGACAGTGGAGCCTCTGGTCAAGCAGCAGTGGTTCGTGAAGATGGACGAGATGATCAAGCCTGCCGTGGAGTGCATCAAGAACGGAGACATCCGCCTCGTACCCAAAAACATGGAAAAGACCTATTTCAACTGGACGGACAACATCAGGGACTGGTGCATCTCCAGGCAGCTGTGGTGGGGGCACAGGATTCCGGCTTATACCTGCGATCATTGCGGAGAGCTGGTAGTTGCCAGGGAAGCCCCGAAGACCTGTCCGAAATGCGGCCATGACCATCTGACACAGGATCCGGATACACTGGATACCTGGTTTTCTTCGGCGCTTTGGCCTTTTTCGACCCTGGGCTGGCCGGATAAAACGCCGGAGCTTGATTATTTCTACCCTACAGACGTTTTGGTGACAGGCTATGACATCATCTTCTTCTGGGTCATCCGGATGATTTTTTCCGGATATGAGCAGATGGGGCAGAGGCCCTTCCATACGGTGCTCTTCCATGGGCTCGTAAGGGATGCAGAGGGCCGGAAGATGAGCAAGTCCCTGGGGAACGGCATAGACCCGCTGGAGATCATCGACCGGTATGGGGCAGATGCCCTCCGCTTTACGCTGATCACGGGCAATGCCCCGGGAAATGATATGCGCTTTTCCACGGAGCGGGTGGAAGCATCCCGGAATTTTGCGAATAAGATCTGGAACGCATCCCGCTTTATCCTGATGAATATCAAGGGAAAGGAGATCAGGGAGGCTTCTTTGGAGGAGCTTGGCACCGCAGACCGGTGGATCTTAAGCCGGATGAATGATACGGTCCGCGAAGTCACGGAAAACATGGAGAAATATGAGCTTGGGATCGCGGCCGCAAAGATCTATGATTTCATCTGGGATGATCTCTGCGATTGGTATATCGAGATGTCAAAGCCCATGCTTTATAATACAGAGGACACGCAGGCACAGAATGCGGTGCTTTATACCCTCCGCAGGGTGCTGCTTTCCTCCCTTAAGCTTCTGCATCCCTACATGCCTTTCGTAACGGAAGCGATCTATCTGAATCTGAAGGAGGCAGCGGGAGAAGAGGGCTGGAGCGAATCCATCATGATATCGGAATGGCCCCTGCCGGATGAGCGGGATTCCCATAAGAAGGAAGAAAAGAGCGTGGAGCTGTTAAAGGAGGCGGTCCGGGGCGTCCGGAATGTCCGTTCCTCCATGAATGTCGCGCCCTCCAGGAAGGCAGATGTCACGGTGGTATCCGCCGATCCGGAGGTGCTTGAAGCCTACCGGGACGGGGAGCTTTATTTCCGCACCCTGATCAATGCTCCCACCGTGACATTCCAAAGCGATAAGGCGGGGATACCGGAGGATGCCGTATCGGTGGTGACAGCGGGAGCTACGATATACATTCCTTTAGCAGAGCTGGTGGATATTTCGGAAGAGATTGCCCGTCTGGAGAAGGAGGAAAAGAGGCTTGAAGGGGAGCTGAAGCGCTCCAATGCCATGCTTTCGAATGAAAGATTTTTAAGCAAGGCTCCGGCTTCAAAGATACAGGAAGAAAAAGAGAAGCTTGCGGATTACGAGCAGATGATGGCAGAGGTCAGGGAACGGCTTCGGGCATTGAAGAAATGATCCGGAACAAGAAAGGAACTAGGTGATCGTGCGGGATTTTGTGCTTCAAAACAAAGTCGTGATCAAAAACCAGGATATGGAAGCCTGGCTTACTCTGTTTCCGCCTCCTGAAGGGGAGGAATATACCTATGGTGACATCGAGAGCCTGCTTAAGCACTACGGACTGACCGGAGATGGGGTCAATATTTCAAAAGTCCACGCCATGATCAAGAAAAAGATCTATAACCGCAGCGTCCTGGTCGCCCAGGGGATCCCCCAGGTAGACGGGACAGACGGCTGCTATGAGTATTCCTTTGAGACGGAGCACTCGACAAAGCCGAAGATCCGGGAAGACGGATCCGTAGATTATTCCAGCGTAAATATGATCTCCTGTGTACAGGCCGGGGATATCATTGCCGTGTACCATCCCGCGATCCCCGGGAAGGCAGGGCAGAACGTAAAGGGCAAACCCCTCATGCCGAGGCCCGCAAGGGAGTTGAGGCCGTATAATTGCATGAAGGTCAGCTATGATGAGAGGACCATGACCTACCGTGCCCTGAGAGAGGGGCGGGTGGAGCTCAGCAAGGCGGCCATCAAGATCATCGAGGTCCATGAGCTGACGAAGGATATCGACAATACCTTTGGCGATATAACGTTTAACGGGGATATCATCATCCATGGAGACGTCAAGCCGGGAGTGACCATCACGGCGACCCGGACAGTGACTGTGGACGGGGTGCTGGAAGGCTCCTGTGTCGTGGCCGGGAGTGATGTCCTGATCAAAGGGGGAGTCGTGGGTGATGATACCAGCAGGATCAGTGCCGGCGGAAATGTGACGGCGGATTATGTGCAATATTCTACCATTGAAGCAAATGGGGATGTCACTGCCAATACCTTTATGGGATCCAAGATCATGGCAAAAGGGATGATCAGGGCCGGGGGCAGGATCGGTGCGATCATAGGAGGAAATGCCTATGGGATGTGCGGGATTGAAACGGTCTTTGCCGGAAATGACGCAAATGTCCGTACCGTTTTGCGATGCGGAATCAAGGAAAACATGGTCCAGGAAAAGCTGAAGCTGGAAAGACAGCTGAAGGAAAGCGAAGAGCGTACCCGGGCCAGGCTGGACGAGGAGGCAGAGCTGGACCGCCGTATCCGGCTGGGCACAGCCAGCGACCTGGAAAAAAAGAGAAAACAGGAACTGACAAAGGAAAAGATCGAAAATTCAACTTATGTAAAGGAAACCGAACGAAAGATCCGGGAGCTGGCCGATCTTTTTGAACGGGCGGCCAATCCCAAAATCGTGGCGAATGATGAGGTTTTCGAAAACACGGTCATCATGATCGACGAACAGCAGTTTGTCGTGGATGCTCCCAGACGGCAGGTGGAATTCCTAAAGGATGACAATGGCTTGCTCCGCTCGAGACGGATAGTAGTCTGGGAATAAGGCATAGAAACGGGCATAGCAATGGTTGACATAAAAATTATGCCAAAATGATATGTGGTTTACATAACGAATAATGTGTAAGGATTGTCTGATAAAATGATTGAATTTGAAGAAGAATTAAAGAAATTTCATCCGCTGTTGGAGGTGGAGGAAGCAGAACGATATATTCATAATACGGACGTGACGGATCTCGTGGATCTGATGATATCGCTGGCAGATCGGTATGAGATGAGAGAAGAACTGATGGGGGAGTAGGAATCGCGCGATGAGATGCTACAGATGCGGAGCGGTTCTCACCGAAAATGAGTTCTGCACAAACTGCGGGGCGGATGTCCGGATATACAGGCGGATCATACGGTTGTCTAATATGTATTATAATGACGGCCTCCAGAAGGCACAGGTCCGGGATCTTTCCGGTGCGGTGGAGTCATTGCTTCAGAGCTTGAAATGCAACCGGAATAATGTGGACGCCAGAAATCTGCTGGGACTGGTCTATTTTGAGATGGGGGAGGCGGTGGCCGCTCTCTCCGAATGGATTGTAAGCAAGAACCTTAAGCCGGAAAAAAATATTGCCGATGACTTTATCGAAGAGGTCGAGAGCAATCCGACCAGGCTGTCTGCGATTAATCAGTCCTTAAAAAAATACAATCAGGCATTGTCCTATTGTGAGCAGAAAAGCTATGACCTGGCGATCATCCAGCTGAAAAAGGTGGTCCAGTCCAATCCAAACCTGATCGTGGCTTATCAGCTTCTAGGTCTTTTATATCTGGAGTCGAAGGATTATGAAAAGGCCGCAAGGATCCTCGAGAGGGGTATCCGGATCGATAAGAATAATACCACGATGCTGAATTACCTGAAGGAGGCAGAAGACCAGCTGGGAGAGAGGGACGGCCTTCAGGTGTCCTCCCTCCAGAAAAAGGCGCCGACGACCCATGCGGCAAGTGATTCCATCGTTTACCAGAGCGGGAATGAGACCATCATCCAGCCGATCAATATGCCGGAGAAGGTCAGCATGTCGGCTGTGGTCAATATCCTGATCGGGCTCGGGATCGGCCTGGCGGTCATGTGGTTTCTGGTGCTTCCGGCCAGGATCCGCTCTGCCCAGACCAATGCAAATGATGAGCTGATGGAGGTCAGCAACGAGCTGACAGCCAGGTCGGCGGATATTGATGCGCTGAATAAACAGATCGCCTCCCTGCAGCAGGAAAATGAAGCCGCAAGCCAGGCCATCGAAAGCCTGACCAGTGGGAGCGGGATTGTGGAAAAATACGATTACCTGGCAGAAGCGGCATTGAATTTCATCCGTTCTCCTAATGATGTGACCACCACGGCCGAGATGCTGGCCAGGGTCATGGGGGATTCCTTCAGTGTAAGCCAGGGATCCTCGGCAGAAGAGAATTATTCGGCTGCATTTCGGTCGTTATATGACTATTTGAATACACAGGTTACGGACGAGGCAGCAAAACGCCTGTTAGATAGCGGGATCGCCGCTTATAATAACGGGGATTTCAATCAGGCGGCTGCGGATCTGGAGAATGCATATCAGCTGGATGAGACGAATGACCAGGCGTTATTTTACCTGGCCTCAAGCTATCGCAGCGCGGGCGATTCTGACCGGGCGACAGAGCTGTTCAGCCTGCTGATCAATACCTTCCCGGATTCGGAATATGTACAGCAGGCACGGACCTATCTTCAGAATGGGGCAGAAAGCGACAGGACCGATGCGGGTGCTCAGGCGGCGCCGCCTCAGGAAGTACAGGATCCGCAGGCCGCGGCACTTGCTGCTTTTGCTGCGGCCCAGGCCCAGGCGGCAGAAGAAGCCCAGCGGGCAATGCAGGGCCTGCCGGCGGATTCCGATGTTTCAGCGGGAGCCGCCATCGATCAATAATGGTTGTTATAAGCATAAGGCATAAAAAAGGGGGAGATACCGATGGAATCAATGGATGATTACAGCAAGGAACTGGATGCTTCATTCGACCGCCTGAAGGATGGCGATGTGATGAGCGGAAAGGTGGAAAGCGAAGAGGAGGCAGTGGATGCCGCGGCATGGGAGCATGTGAAGCAGCTGAAGGATGCAAAGGAGGACTTTGAGGTAAAGGTCGGCGGGATGGTGAATGGAGGGCTCATTGCTTACATTGATGATCTCCGCGGCTTTATCCCGGCTTCCCAGATATCCACTTCTTTCGTGGAAAACCTGGATGAATATCTGGGCAAGAACCTTACGGTGCGTGTGATCACGGTCGATCCGAACCGCAAAAAGCTGGTGCTTTCGGCAAAGGTCATCCTGAAGGAAAAGGAAGACAAGGAAAGGGAAGCAAAGCGCAATGCATATCAGGTCGGCGATATCGTTAAGGGTAAGGTAGAGACGCTGAAGCCTTATGGTGCATTCATCGATCTGGGTGACGGAGTGTCCGGCATGGTGCATGTATCCCAGATCTCCAACACAAGGATCAAGCATCCCGGTGCGGTCTTAAAGGAAGGCGATGAGGTCACGGCCAAGATCGTGGAAAAGAAGGACGGGAAGATCGGCCTGTCCATCAAAGCCCTGACCGAGCCCGGCGAGGCAGAGGCAGAGGAAAGGGAGCATATTGAGCTGCCTAAGAGCGAGGCCCTTACCACCAATATGGGGTCGCTGCTTGCCGACCTCAAACTGGATCTATAAGCCCTTGGGAAGCCGGAAAGGCCGCCCGCCAGTGATGAACGGGAGGAAGACTTGAGCTATCGAATAGTTGCAGACAGCTGCTGTGAGTTTCCGGAGCTGGTGAAAGCGGAAATACCGTGCGTGAATGTTCCGCTTACGATCATGGTGGAGGATCTGACAATCATCGATGATGATACCTTCAACCAGAAGATTCTTCTGATGGCCATGAGAGACAGCCACGAGGGGGCGAAATCCTCCTGCCCGTCTCCGGAGCTTTTTATGGAAGCTTATGACGGGGAAGAGGAGGAGGTCTATGTGATCACGATCTCAGCGGACCTGTCCGGCTCATATAATGCCGCCATGCTTGCCAGGAACCTCTACCTGGAGAAGCATGGAGGAAAGAAAATTCATGTATTCAACTCGGAGTCTACTTCGGGAGGAGAGGCTCACGTAGCCCTGAAGATCCGGGAATTGAAGCAGGAAGGGCTTGAGTTCGATGAGGTGGTGAGACGGACCGGCGATTTCATCCAGAGCCAGAAGACGTATTTTGTCCTGGAATCCCTGGAGGAGCTGAGGAAAAACGGACGGCTTTCCAATCTGAAGGCACTTGCCGCAAATACCCTGAACCTGAAGCCCGTATGCGCAGGCGACCATGGCACCATCGTGCAGCTTGCCCTGGCCAGGGGGGTGAAGCGTGCTTTGAAAAAAATGGTGGAGATCGCCCTCAAGGATGCCGGGGACACCTCCGACAGGATCCTGATCATCAATCATTGCAACTGTCCGGAACGGGCCAGAGAGGTGCTGGAGGATTTTCTTGCTCAAAGCACCACAGGCTTTAAGGATGCGATGATCATGGGAACAGCCGGGATCAATACATTATATGCAGAAGATGGAGGAATTATCGTTACATTTTGATATATAAATTATAGAACAGATTTCACTTTTCTTTGCGCAAGCGCCTTATAGGCTTTTAAGATGGCATGCTTGCGGAGAATGCTGAAACGAAGCACTGCACCGTCATCCATTTTGAAGGAATTGCCTTTGTACGAGGCAACGGCATTCAGATTGATGACGGTTTTTTTGTCTGTATACAGGAAGCCGGAATCATTAAGCTGGGATGCCAGGGCAGAAAGGCGGTCGGCCAGGTGAAAGGAACGGTTTCCGGAAAGGGCGATCAGTGTATAATAGCCTTTGTCTCTTGCATAAAGGATCTCGTCCGGTAGGACATAAGCCGTTTCCTTTTCTCCCCGAAGCTCCAGACGGGGCGGCTTTATGGCGTGGTGACGTACAGCCTGATCCACCAGGGTCTTGAAGTCTTTTTGAAGCAGGGGCTTCTTCAGGATGAGGATCCCTTCGGAGGAGCCGTATTTTGCCGCATAATCTACCTTAGAGGAAGCCAGCACGAGCTGACAGTCGATCCCCTGGTGCATCAGGTCTGTAGCGGCCATCATTCCATCCCGTGTGCTCCCGGTGATATCGATCAGGATCAGGTCATAGCGCAGGCGGTGAGGAAGCAGAGCCTCCTCACTGCCGTATGAATCATAATAAATCACTTCCCCGGACGGGATCCGTGCATCCCTTTCTCTGGAAAGCAGGCGCTCGGACTGCTTCCGGTCTGCAGGATTGTCATCTAGGATGGCTATGAATGCGGACATCTTTACTTATTTTTTTCGGCAAGCTTCATGGCACGGACCTTTGTGGACAGGCCGAACAGGGTGATGAAACCTTCTGCATCATGATGGTCATAGAGGTCGCCGGTGGTGAAGCTTGCGATGCTCTCGTTGTAAAGTGAATAAGGAGAGGTTTCCCCGGCCTTGATGATGTTGCCTTTATAGAGCTTGAATTTTACCTCTCCCGTGACATACTGCTGCGTGGATGAGATAAAAGCACAGATCGCTTCCCGCAGAGGCGTGAACCACTTTCCTTCGTAGACAGTCTGGGCCAGCTCTTCTCCCATGATCCGCTTGATCCGCATGGTCTCGCGGTCCAGGATCAGCTCTTCCAGCTGTTCGTGGGCGGCATAGAGGATGGTGCCGCCGGGGGTTTCATAAACGCCCCTGCTCTTCATGCCGACTACGCGGTTTTCCACGATATCTACGATACCGATCCCATGCTTGCCGCCCAGCTCATTCAACGTCCGGATGATGTCGGAAAGCTTCATTTTCTTGCCGTTTACGCTGACAGGCACGCCCTTTTCAAATGACATCGTCACGTATTCTCCTTTGGCCGGAGCTTTTTCCGGGGAGACGCCCAGCACCAGGAGCTTTTTATAGTCGGGTTCGCAGGAAGGATCCTCCAGCTCAAGGCCTTCGTGGCTGATATGCCAAAGGTTCCGGTCTCTGCTATAGGAATTGGATGCGGAGAAGGGAAGGGTGATCCCATGCGCCTTGGCATATTTCAGTTCGTCCTCCCTGGACTGCATGGTCCATTTGGGATCGCGCCAGGCGGCGATGATCCTCAGATCCGGCGCAAGAGCCTTGATCCCAAGCTCAAAGCGGATCTGGTCGTTGCCCTTTCCCGTAGCTCCGTGGCAGATGGCGGTGGCTTTTTCCTTCCTTGCGATCTCTACCAGCCGCTTGGCGATCACCGGCCGTGCCATGGATGTGCCCAGAAGGTATTTGTTCTCATAGACTGCATGTCCCTGGACGCAGGGAAGCACGAAATCCTCGCAGAACTCGTCTGTGACATCCTCGATATAAAGCTTGGATGCTCCGGACAGCTTCGCACGCTCCTCCAGCCCGTCCAGCTCATTGCCCTGCCCGCAGTCGACACAGACGCAGATTACCTCATAGTCGTAGTTTTCCTTCAGCCAGGGGATGATCACGGTGGTATCCAGACCACCGGAATACGCCAGGATTACTTTTTCTTTCTTTTTTGCCATATCGGTACCTCTTTCTCTTGTTAAATAGGATAGTTGATCCGGTGTGCCTGAAAACAGCATGATTTCTGGATGTTAGGAACCGTCTCCGGGAACACTTTCTAATCATAGTATAAGAATGAATAAAATACAAGAGTATAATCCGAAAAAATGAATAAAATACAGAAATATATGAAAATTTATTGCATAAAATACAGAAATATAGTATAAATATACAAATGAAGGATTCTTTATCCATCGTGCCGCATCCGGGAGAGGCTATTTGACTTGCCATCTCCCAGGGCTTAAGATAGGAAAAGACTGTTTTATATGCTTTATTGGGGAGGATGGAATGATAAAAGCAGGCATTATAGGTGCAACCGGATATGCTGGAAACGAGCTGGTCAGGCTGCTCCTGTCCCATAAGATGGTAGAGCTTCGTTTCCTTGCATCCAAAAGCTTTGAAGGGGAAAAATACCAGGCAATTTACCGGAACTTCACGGATCTGGTCGATATGCCTTGCACGGCACCGGATCTGCAGGCGATGGCTGAGGAGGCAGACGTGATCTTTACGGCGACTCCCCAGGGATATCTGTCTGGAATATTGAATGAAGGTATACTTGCAAAGTGCAGGATCATTGACCTGTCGGCTGATTATCGGATCAAAGACAAAGAAATCTATGAAAAATGGTATAAAATAGAACACAAATCTCCGGAGCTAATCCAAAAGGCGGTTTACGGATTAACCGAGGTCAACCGCGAAAAAATCAAAAATGCAAGTATACTTGCGAATCCGGGATGCTTCACCACCTGCTCCATCCTGACGGCATATCCGCTGGTAAAGGAGGGGGTCATCGATCCGGATACCCTGGTGATCAATGCTCTTTCCGGTGTTTCGGGTGCAGGAAGGGGAGCCAAGACGGCAAATCTGTTCTGTGAGGTGAATGAATCAGCAAAGGCATATGGCGTGACGACCCACCGGCATACCCCGGAGATCGAGGAGCAGCTGGGATATGCGGCAGGGAGGAGCATTCTGGTGTCCTTTACTCCGCACCTGATCCCCATGAACCGGGGCATCCTGGCTACGGAGACCGCCAGCCTGACCGGAGATTATACCCTTCAGGACATCAGCCGGATTTATGAGGATTATTATGGAAGGGAGCCCTTCATCCGTCTGCTGCCGGCTGGGCAGTGCCCGGAAACCCGCTTTGTGGAAGGAAGCAATTATGTAGACCTGGGATTCCAGATCGATCCGAGGACGAAGCGGATCGTCATGATGGGTGCTCTGGATAATCTGGTAAAGGGCGCGGCCGGACAGGCTGTACAAAATATGAATGTGATGTTTGGCTTTGAGGAGACGGAAGGACTGCGGTCTGTCCCCATGAACCCGTGAGCCGGAATATAGGTTGACATAAATCAAAATCACTGAAATTTTGGTTGACATAAATGGAGAACGCCCTGTACAAGGCTGAAGTTCTCGGCTGTTTCGCGGCCGGATCACATTTTCGGAGCCTGGAAAGATGCGCCGGGAAGACCGCGGCATCGGGCCTAAAGGGACATGCCATAATATGAGCTGGTGCAAGGTCAGGCTCAAGGAAAAAGAAAAGGAAGAATTGGAGTAAAAATGACGATCAGGGAAATGAGGCTGGAGGATTATGACCGGGTGAGGGAACTGTGGCTTACGATCCGCGGATTTGCCATCCGGAGCCTGGATGATTCCAGGGAGGGAGTGGAAAAGTTTTTGAATCGTAATCCCGGCATCTCCGTGGTGGCGGAGGAGGATGGGCAGATCGTGGGAGCCATACTCTGCGGACATGACGGCAGGAGAGCCACCCTTTATCATGTATGCGTCAGGGAGGAGTACCGGAAGAGGGGGATCGGCAAAGCCATGGTCGTCCGGTGCATGGAGAAGCTGAACCAGGAGGGGATTAATAAGGTGGCTTTGATCGCCTTTACCAGAAATGATGTAGGAAACGCATTTTGGAAGGGAATCGGCTGGACGGAACGGCAGGATCTGAATTATTATGACTTCCTATTAAATGCAGATAATATCATAAAATATAATGAATGACAGAGGCTGCCGGAAAAGGATGAAAAAAGGCTGCCGGGAAGGAGAGCATGGTGAAGGTCATTGAAGGAGGGATAGTATCAGCCAGGGGATTTCGCGCCACAGGCACTGCGGCCGGGATCAAGTATCAGGGCAGGAAGGATATGGCGATGATCGTATCAGACAGCCCCTGTGTCCTGGCCGGGGTGTTTACTTCAAATGTGGTCAAGGCGGCGCCTGTGCTTTGGGATATGAAGGTATTGCGCCAGTCGGACTATGCTCAGGCTGTGGTGGTGAATGCCGGGATTGCAAATGCATGTACCGGAAAGCAGGGAGAAGAATCCTGCCGGGAAACCGCATCGGAGGCGGCATCGCTTCTAGGGATCCCTGAGGATTCTGTACTCATCGGATCTACCGGGGTCATCGGAATGCCCCTTGACATGGAAAAGATCAAAAATGGGATCCGTGCAATGGTTCCGGAGCTGGGGAACGCGGCAGAAAATGGAAAAATCGCCGCCGAATCCATTATGACGACGGATACCATCCCGAAGCAGGTGGCTGTCCAGGTGGAGATCAAGGGGAAAACCGTGACCATAGGGGGCATGGCGAAGGGATCGGGCATGATCCATCCGAATATGGGCACTATGCTGGCCTATGTTACGACAGATGCGTCGATAAAAAAGGAACTGCTGCAGAGCATGCTGGAAAGGGATGTGAAGGATACCTTCAATATGGTTTCGGTGGATGGGGATACATCGACGAATGATACCCTCCTGGTGCTGGCGAATGGGATGGCCGGGAATGAAATCATGGATGGCGAGGACGAGGAAAGCCGGAAATTTTTTGACGCTTTACATTATGTAAACGAAAATTTGGCCAAGATGATCGCCGGAGACGGGGAGGGGGCCACGAAGCTTTTGGAGATCCGGGTGACCGGTGCCGCAAATACGGAGGATGCAAAAAAGCTGGCCAAGTCAGTCACGGAATCTTCCCTGACCAAAGCAGCCATGTATGGAAATGATGCAAATTTCGGAAGGATCTTATGTGCCCTTGGCTACTCAGGCGTGCAGTTTAATCCTGATCAGATCGATTTCTATTTTGAAGCAGAAGGAAAGCGGATGATGATCTGCCGGAATGGGCAGGCTGCAGATTATAACGAAGAAGAAGCCAGCGCCCTGCTCGCCCACGAAAAGGTTGTGATCGACATATATCTAAAGGAAGGCCAGGGCTCAGCTGTGGCATGGGGATGTGATCTCACCTATGATTATGTGAAGATCAATGCAGATTACCGAAGCTGAAAAATATCGGCTGATACAAAAAGCGATTTCATATGGATATAAGGGAAGGATGGTAAAGAACGTATAAATATGGATATAAGGGCAGGATGGTAAAGAGCTTTTTTATATAGATCTGTTGGCATGATCCTTTGGCTAACATAATTTCTGTCCTGCTAAAAATGAAAATAAATAGAGAATGGTTATGGTTTACATAAATTTTTAATCCTGCTTTTCCTGAAATGATCGTATTCAATCACACGGTTTACATAAATTAAATGTGAGTAAAAATCGCAAAAATGTGATATTTATTTGAGTTAACATAAATCTATATTCAACAATAATCTTCAAATAAAGGCATTTTTGTGTGGTTTACATAAGGCGGATTACACAGTTCGGCCTCTTCAGGCGGCTTGAAAAAAGGAGAAGATATGATAAAAAATGAAGAAGAAATGAGGGAAGCACAGAGAAAGGCTTCTGTCTTGATCGAAGCTCTTCCTTATATACAGCAGTTCAATAGGCGGATCATCGTGATCAAATACGGCGGCTCGGCAATGACCTCCCAGTCCTTGAAGGAAAACGTCATTAAGGATGTGACCCTGCTGAAGCTGGTGGGATTCAAGCCCATCATTGTGCACGGGGGAGGGAAGGAGATCAGCCGCTGGGTTGAAAAAGTCGGGATGGAACCGAGATTTGTCAACGGACTCAGGGTAACCGACGAAGAGACCATGGAGCTGGCAGAAATGGTCCTGAATAAGGTAAACAAAGAGCTGGTGCAGCTGGTGGAGAGCCTGGGAGTTCAGGCGATCGGTGTTTCCGGCAAGGACGGTAATATGCTCCATGTAAGAAAGAGATATTCGGAGGGACAGGATATCGGCTTCGTGGGCGAGATCAAGAGGGTGCGTCCCAAGATCCTGCTGGACTTGCTTGAGAGGGACTTCCTGCCCATCGTGGCTCCTATCGGCCTGGATGATGAATTCCATACCTATAATATTAATGCGGATGATGCGGCTTGTGCCATAGCCCAGGCTGTCCAGGCGGAAAAGCTCGCCTTTCTTACGGATATTGAGGGCATATACAGAGATATCAATGACAAGGATTCCTTCATTTCCAGGATGAGTACAAAGGATGCCAGGGCGCTGATGGAGGAGGGAGTGATCGGAGGAGGCATGCTGCCGAAGCTCAACAATTGTATCGAGGCGGTTGAAAACGGAGTGAAGAATGTTCATATACTGGACGGGCGGCTTCTTCACTGCCTGCTGCTGGAAATCTTCACCGATCAGGGAATCGGAACCTGGATATATGAGTAGAAGTGGTTTACATAAATCAAACACAACCGTGATACAGTTAACATAAATTAAAAACAGAGGGGTCGATCATGAAAAAAAGTGAAGAAATTATAAAGACAGGGGAGAATTATTTCCTAAATACGTATAACCGGTATCCTGTGGTGCTGGATCATGGGGAAGGCGTATACCTATATGATATAGAAGGAAAACGTTATCTGGATTTCTTTGCCGGGATCGCTGTCTATGCCCTGGGGCATGGTAACCGGGAATTCAATGAGGCGCTGAAGGGTCAGATCGACCGGCTGTTGCATACCTCGAACCTCTTTTATAATGAGCCTGCATCCAAGGCTGCAGAAGTATTCTGCCGGGCTTCCGGCATGGATCGTGTATTTTTCACAAACAGCGGGACCGAGGCGATCGAGGGCGCCATTAAAACAGCCAGAAAATATGCTTATCTGAAGGATGGCGGCACGGATCATGAGATCATTTCCATGGAGCATTCCTTCCACGGCAGGAGCATGGGCGCTCTTTCGGTGACGGGCAATCCGCATTACAGGGAGGCATTCGGCCCGGACATCGGCAATATCCGCTTCGCAAGCTTTAATGACCTGGATTCCGTAAGGAAGCTGGTCAATGATAAGACCTGTGCCATTATCATGGAAACCGTTCAGGGCGAGGGGGGAGTATATCCTGCAGATCCCGATTTCCTGAAGGAAGTCCGGAAGCTATGTGATGAACGGGACATTCTTCTCATACTGGATGAGATCCAGTGCGGCATGGGACGGACAGGGAGCCTTTTTGCCTGGCAGTCCTACGGAGTGAAGCCGGACGTGATGACCTCCGCAAAGGCGCTTGGCTGCGGGGTGCCTGTGGGTGCCTTTGCGATGACTGCAAAGGTGGCAGACCATTCTCTGGTTCCGGGAGACCATGGCTCTACCTATGGGGGCAATCCCTTCGCCGCCACGGCAGTGCTGGCTGTTTTTGAGCAATATGAAAAGCTCGGCATCGTAGACCATGTGCGGGAGGTGGCTCCCCTATTGGAGCAGGCGCTGGATGAGCTAAAGGCTTCTCATGCGTGCATTGTCGACCGCAGGGGGAAAGGATTGCTTCAAGCCCTGGAGCTGGACCGCCCCGTGGCAGGGGTCATAGCGGATGCCAGGGAAGAAGGGCTGCTTCTGATCAGTGCAGGAGCAAATACCCTCCGCTTTGTTCCCCCGCTGACCATAGGCAGGGAGGACATTCAGGAAATGAAAAAGCGGCTTGACAAAGTCTTGGGCAAGTCATAAAATACGTTTACGGGCTCGGGGTGCCGTATGCGTCAGGCGGTAAGGAGCTGATTTGAATAATAGTTATTCCAGGGCGGTTGTTTTCTCCTGCATTTTTGTGCTGCTGGTCTTCGTTGCAGCCGGATGCTCCGGCCGCCAGGATGATGACGTGTCTTATGACCTGCAGAGCCTTGAACCGGTTTCAGAGGTTCCTGCGGAGTCGGATGATTCCCCACAGGATAATATATATGTATATGTTTGCGGCCAGGTAGTCCAGCCCGGGGTATATGAGGTTCCGTGCGAAGCCAGGATATTCGAGGTACTGAAGCTGGCAGGGGGAGTCCGCGAAGAAGCGGATCTTTCGGCCATCAATCAGGCACAGAAGCTCTCGGACGGACAGCAGATTTATATCCCCAGCATGGGCGGAGATGATGAAACGGGGCAGGAAGGCCGGAAGGCGGAAAAGCCTGTGGACGACGGCCTGGTCAATATCAATACGGCAGATGTGTCAGAGCTTGTGGCTCTTCCCGGAATCGG
This sequence comes from Lachnospiraceae bacterium, assembly GCA_024693135.1. Classification (GTDB taxonomy): domain Bacteria; phylum Bacillota; class Clostridia; order Lachnospirales; family Lachnospiraceae; genus NK4A144. Next base: position 52,998 of record JAILLN010000062.1, read on the forward strand.
GGAGACCAGGGCCCGCGCCATTATTGATTACAGGGAGCAGCAGGGGCCGTATCAGACCGTGGAAGACATCATGAATGTTACCGGCATCAAGGAAGGGCTGTACGGAAAGATTGCGGATAAGATAAAAGTGAATTAGGGGGACGGATGGCAGACAGGGTTCTGGTGGTAGATGATGAAAAGCTGATCGTGAAGGGAATAAGATTTTCCCTGGAGCAGGACGGCTATGAGGTGGATGTGGCCTATGACGGAGAGGAAGCGCTTCATGCCGTGTCCGGAAACCACTATGACATCATCCTGCTGGATATCATGCTCCCGAAGCTTACCGGATACGAGGTATGCCAGCAGATCCGGGAGACATCGGATGTGCCCATCATCATGCTGACGGCCAAGGGAGATGACATGGACAAGATCCTGGGGCTGGACTACGGAGCCGATGATTATATTACCAAGCCCTTTAACATCCTGGAGGTCAAGGCCAGGATCAAGGCGATCATGAGGCGCTCCCGGGGCGAAAAAGGAGCGAATAAATCTCTCGACATCATCGAAAAGTCAGACCTGAGGCTGGATGTATCGAACCGCCGGGTCTATATCTCCGGCAAGGAGATCAACCTGACAGCCAAGGAATTTGATGTCCTGGAGCTTTTGGCCAAGAATCCCAACAGGGTATACAGCAGATTGGACCTGCTGGATCTGATCTGGGGCAAGGACTATCCCGGGGATGAGCGCACGGTGGATGTGCATATCCGGCGGCTCAGGGAAAAGATTGAGCGCTCCCCCAGCGATCCCAGATATATTCATACGAAGTGGGGCGTGGGCTATTACTTTGAAGGATGAAGGATCTGGTCACCCTCATAATTAAAAAGTCTGCAATAATGAGAAGCCTGAAATTCAGGATCTTCATTATTGTTCTGCTGGTAGGCGTGATCCCTGCGTTTGTCATGAGGGTCACTCTGGTAAAGAGCTATGAGCAGAGGGCGGTAAATCAGAGGATCACGGATGTGACCACCCAATGCGTCATTCTATGCAGCCGGCTTGCGGAAGCCGGATATCTGTCGGATCCCTCCGATCCCGTTGTCAATGAAGAATTATCCCGCCTATCTAATTTTTATGATGGCCGCATCCTGGTAGTGGATGGGGCATTCCGGGTCGTGAAGGACAGCTATGGCATGTCCGAGGGCAAGACCGTGGTTTCCAGAGAGGTCATTGCCTGCATGAACGGAAGCAGCAATATGAGCAACCATGATGAGGTCAACGGTTACCTGGAGATCACGGTTCCCATCACCATTCCGGAGAAGGGGACGGTGCTGGGGGTCATGGTGGCCAGCGCCTCTACGGATCCGATCCAGGCAAACAAAACTGTTCTGAATCAAAGGGCATGGATCATTGAGGTCACCATCGCCATCTTTGTGCTGGCCATCGCCTATGCGCTGTCGGCCACGCTTCTGCTTCCCTTTGATAAAGTCATTTCTGCCATCAATTCTGCCAAAGAAGGCTTTGATACAAGCATCGAGCCGGTGGATATCCCTGATTATACCGAAACGAGCGAGATCATGGAGGCATTTTATCACCTGATGAATCAGATCAAGGAGGTGGACAGCACCAGGGAGGAGTTTGTGGCAAATGTGTCCCATGAGCTGAAGACCCCTTTGGCTTCCATGAAGGTTCTGTCAGACTCGATCCGAAATGAGGAAAATGTGCCGGTGGAAATGTACAGGGAATTCATGAATGACATTGCCGATGAGGTAGACCGGGAAAATAAGATCATCACGGACCTGCTTTCCATGGTGAAGCTGGACAAACAGGCGGGTACGCTGAACCTGGAAGAGACGGATATCAACCAGCTGATGGCTGCGATCCTGAAGCGGCTGAAGCCATTGGCAGAAAAGGGAGGCATCGAGCTGATCTATGAGGGCCGTAAGGAGGTCGTGGCAGATGTGGATGAGACGAAATTCACCCTGGTGATCACAAACCTCGTGGAGAATGCCATCAAATATAACCGGGAAAACGGCTGGGTCAAGGTGGTATTGGATGCAGATATCCAATTTATGATCCTGACGGTATCGGACAATGGCATTGGGATCCCGGATGAATCCTTGAATCATATCTATGACCGGTTTTACCGTGTAGATAAATCCCATTCCAGCCAGATCGGTGGCACGGGCCTTGGACTTGCCATAACCAGGGCTACCATCCTGCTGCACAAGGGGTCGATCAAGGCTTCCAGCGTTGAGGGTGAGGGAACGACGTTTACGGTACGGATCCCGCTGAATCTGACGCAGACATTATGACCGGTCAAAGCCTTGGACTTAGGCGAAAACGCATTATCATTTAACGGTACGGGGAAATGAGAAAAAAAACCATAACAATCATCCTTCTCCTGCTTGCCTTGCTCCTATCTTCCTGCAAGAGGAACGATCCGGAGCAGGTAAAGGACGGAAAATCCATCAACCTGATCTATCCGGACCAGACTTATGCGTCCTTGGGCTCGGTGAAGTATACGGTTTCAGCGGATCGGACCGAGGATCAGGTAAAGGAGCTTGCGGAAAGGCTTTCCAAGGGGCCGGAGGAGATCGGCCTGAGGCCAGCCCTGAATGAAAAGGCGGAATTAAAGAGCATGAATCTGTCGGGACCTGAGGGATCCCTGATAATGGACTTTAAGGGATCCTACAGGAAGCTGTCCAAAACCGAAGAAGTGCTGACCAGGGCTTCCATCGTCGAAACAATGACTCAGCTGGAGGGCATTTCCTATGTGAAATTTACGGTAGAAGGAGAGCCGCTCCGTGATGCCGCCGGCAATGAAGTGGGAAATATGATCCGTACTTCCTTCATCAATGATACGGGAGACGAGATCACTACCTATGCCAGGCGCCGCGTGACGTTGTATTTTACGGACAGGGACGGGAAGAACCTGGTGAGGGAGGACCGGGTAGTGGTATATGCCGCCAATACATCTCCCGAAAAGCTTGTCATCCAGAAGCTGATCGAGGGGCCGGACCGGGAGAGCGGGATGTATCCAACCCTTGCTCCGGATACAGGCCTTTTAAGCATTGCCATCAAGGACAATATATGTTATGTAAACTTTAACGCCGCCATTTATGAAAAGCCCTATGACATCTCCGAGGAGGTGGTGGTCTACTCCATCGTGAATACCTTGGCCGAGCTGCCGGGTGTGGATAAGGTGCAGATCGCTGTGGAGGGGGTGGCGGACGGAGTGCTTTTTGACCATATGAAGCTCGATACGATTTATGAAAGGAATGCAGACATGAACCGATGAAGCGGCCGATGTGCGTGATCGCGGCCTGCCTTCTGCTCATGACCGTCCTCGTCATGAAGATCCGGCCGCCGTCAAAGCCGGAGCTCCCGTTTAACGGAGAGCAGGCGGAACGGATACAGGCTGTAGGGCAGATCCGCGATAAATACGAAAAAAGCAATTCTTATTATCTGGTTATTTCAAAAGCCCGGATTTCCCGGGAACAAAATCAAGACAACAAAATCTGCAATATACTGGTCAAACTGAAGGAGGGGGATATCTCTTATCCTGAGCTGCCGAAGCTCGGCCGGACTATCCGGGTATCCGGCAGGCCTTATTTCTTTCCTCCGGCGGTGAACCCCGGACAGTTTGACCTGGCAGAATACGAGAAGCTCCATGGCATTGATTTCGAGATTACCGGAGCGGAGCTTCTGGGGGAATCCGGCAGGGCAGACTGGCTGGGGGAGGCGCTGGACCGGTTTGCCTGCCGGCTGGAGGGAGTCTATGACAGCCTTTATCCGGGATCTTCCTGTGGCATTGTAAAAGCCATGGTGCTGGGAGACAGGCATTCTCTCGAGCCGGAGATCAAGGGCCTGTACCAGAGGGCAGGGATATCCCATATACTTTGTATTTCCGGCGTCAATAGTTCGTTCTCGGTGAACCTATAGTGCTGGAAAGCCCGTATTTACGGCATTGGTAGCGGGCGGTTCTTCACGATATCCATTGTCTGACGGGCAGGAAGGCAAAAGTGTAGAATACATTTTTGGGGAGGGGGAATATATCCGGCATAAAAGTGTATGTTTGGCAGAAAAGAGAATCAGAAAGGGTCGCAGCTTCCTCTAAAGTCTGACTTTCAAATATTTTTCGGTGAATTCCAAATCCTTGATCAGCAGACACCCATCCCGCTCTCCGGCGAACTCATACCCCGCGTACCGCGTCTTTACGGAAGAAAGGCGTTTTACAATCTTTCCGTTTTTATACAGGGCATATTCTAAGGAAGTATCAGAATCTACATCAGGCTCGCAGGGAGTATTTCTGAAGTCGCCACCAGAGCCTGAAGCCACAAAGCCTGCCTGCCTTATTTCCCAAGTTGACCCGTCTGATGATGTATATGATTTTCCTTCTGACTCATCACTGTCAGGAATATTCAAGCTGTTCAATATTTCCATATGACTTATCTTCCTTTCTGCTATTTCCTTCATTTTCTCTCTTTAAATGTATGATGTGTCTTTCTGTTTTTGTCAGCGAAAATTTTGATTGACAGAATACAGTATACAAAAACGATTTTGCTTTTTCAATAGGGACGGTTATGATTCGATGCCTGCCAGTATCGGATGTAAAACTGGAGATAGAAGCGTATATAGATGTCTGGATAGATCTTACTTTTTCTTACCCCCCTTCCTCGTCAGAGTCCCATACAGAGGGTGGCCTCTCCTGCTTTGAAAAAGGCTGATGATGGCTTGAACCTTTCAACGATAGGAGGGGGCAATCGTTAAAAGGTAATAGGTGGATATCATAATAGAAGAGATGCCCCGCTTTAAGTGAGAAAGGAATGAAAAGCATGAAGAATGTAAGGAACTTGAAGGTCTGCTATCGGAGCGAACCCAGGCATGGTGCGGGATTACATAGCTTTCACAACGTGTATGTTCCGTCAATCAGCCTTTCCGGGAAATGGCTGGAACAGCTGGGCTTTGATATCGATACCCCGATTGCCGTGGAGTGCTCTGACGGGAGGCTCGTCATCACGAGGAGGGATTGGAATAAAAACTGATGTGTTCCTCCACTGTGGTATGATAACAAAAATGGTCTGCCACAATTTAGTAGGGATACCGCTTGACTATATATTTGTTCAAGTCGATTTTGCTGTACATATCAATTAAGCTTTTCCGATAAATCACTATATCGAAAAAATTAGGTTTATCTTTACGTATGACGAAATTGTTGCTGCCTTTTATGCTTGTTGCAATAAACCCGTGCAAATGCGGTTATTATTGCAGGATATGTGATCATTATTGGAGTGGCAGTATTAAGGTGGAGATACAATTTACAAGAGTGAGTAAGTAAAAACAGGGAAATCATCCTGATAATCCTGCGTCTTTGAGGATGTT
>JAILLN010000015.1 GCA_024693135.1 Lachnospiraceae bacterium
CAGGAGGATGGTGAATACAAGCAGTCTATCGGATTGCTGTATGGAATTGCCTTTACAATCAAGATGAGCAAGAAGGGCGACCATCGAATTGAAGGATATTTCGATTATGTTGTTCCTCCGCTGGAAGGATTCTGGTGGCAGGCTGGAGTGGATGGAATTGACTATGCACATAAAGAAGATTTCCATTGGACATCTGTAATCCGCCTTCCTGATTTTGTGACAGAAGACGATTTTAGGTGGGCTGTGAATGAGGCGATGGAAAAGAAAAAGCAGGATTTCACTAAGGCTGCGTTCCTGACGGTGGAAGAAGGGTTATGCGTTCAGTGTATGCATATCGGTTCTTATGATGATGAGCCTGCTACGGTTACCGTGATGCATGAGTTCATGGAACAGCAGGGTTATGAGCTGGATATTACGGATAAGCGCCTTCATCATGAGATCTATCTGAGTGATGCCAGGAAGGTAGCTCCGGAGAAGCTGAAAACCGTGATCAGGCATCCGATTAAGGTAAAGGGGGATTGAACACATGGAATACATCAGAGTCACAAAGGATAATCTGGAAAAGGAACACATCTGCTGTGCGATTTCCAACAACAAGGATGTGCAGGTGTCATCGAAGAAGGCCTGGCTTTCTGACAGGTTTGATGAAGGCCTTGTTTTCTTAAAGAGTGTGGAGCGCGGCAAGTGTTTCATCGAATATATCCCGGCGGAAAATGCATGGGTTCCGATTGAGGCAGACGGGTATATGTATATTGACTGTCTGTGGGTATCCGGATCTTTTAAGGGGCATGGGTATTCAACCGAGCTGCTTGCCGAGTGCATAAGAGACAGTAAGGAAAAGGGTAAGAAAGGGCTTTGCATTTTGTGTGCGGCAAAGAAAAAGCCGTTCCTGGCCGATCCGAAGTTTCTGAAGTACAAAGGTTTTACCGTCGCAGATGAGGCGGATAATGGTATTCAACTCTGGTATTTACAAATTGATAAGAAAGCGGACACACCGAGATTCAAAGAATGTGCCAAACACCCGCATATAGATGTGAAGGGATATGTTTTGTATTACACGAGCCAATGTCCCTTTAATGCAAAGTATGTTCCTGTTTTGGAGCAGACGGCTGAAGAGAATGGCATCCCGTTCCGGGCAATCCATATAGAAAGCAAAGACGAAGCGCAAAATGCTCCGACTCCGATCACGAATTATGCGTTATTTCATGATGGAGAATATGTTACCAATGAGCAGATGAATGATGCGAAGTTTTTGAAGCTGGTGCGTAGTTAGGGGGAGGAGTTATGGTATCAACAAAATTCTAGTAGAGGATATGGATAACAGGGAGTTTTTGGGCGAGCCCCCGGTTGCAAAAAACAAGCTTGGCAGATTACATATATAGCATTGCCTGCAGAAAGGATCAGTGTGAAGATCCGTGAAGCGCATCAGGCGCCGGGAAAGGAGATATGAGTGTACATATGAAGCATTTTGTATATGAGGTATTGGAAAGAAAAGAAAATGATATCATTGTCGGAGACGGCAGTATACCGTTTAAGCTCCTTAAGAAAGACGGAAGGCGGCTTGGCGGAGCACCCGAAATATTCGGAAGAAAAATCGGATGCTTTTATTGGAATTACGACGGGAGTACAGCAAAGCCCGGCGGTTATACCATGCAGGCTTTTTATCCGGACATGTACGAATACAATGGGCGTATCTATTTTGTATACGGCGAGGTTGAGGAGCTGGGCGGGAAATATCCGCTTGACTGTTTCCTCTGGGAGGATGAAGGGGAACCGGAAAGCGAGCAGGAGCTTCATCGGATTATTCGGAGGCAAAGTCCATGGAGTGGAATATATGATGATATCGAAAACAAGGCATTAGGCAGCAGTCTTAAGCAGCACATTATCCGCATGCTGAGAGCCGGTGCGGATATTGCTGAATGCAGGGAGTATTGGATAAAGAGCGGAGAGGAAGAACAGGGGTTTTTGGCTTTTCTTGATACATTAGACAGGCAGGAGAGGGACTGCTGTGTAAAGGAGCAAAGTACCGTCCAAGAACGCGAAGCATGATTGGATTACGGTACTGGCATCCGACCGGAACAAGTCAGATATGAACTGGGGATCAATGTATAACGAATTTTTGCAAAGAACGGAATATGTGGATTACGATGATCCCGGCATCAAAAGTCAGGCTGAAAGACTAAGGGCTGAGTCGCCGGATGAATTATCTCTCATTAAGAATACATATTATTTTGTAAGAGATGAGATAAAACATTCATGGGATGCGCAGGACAGACGAGTTACAGTTTCCGCAAGTGATACGCTTCGGGAAGGTGTTGGAATCTGCTGGGCTAAGGCAAATCTTCTTGCGGCGCTTCTTAGAGCAAACAGCATTCCTGCAGGTTTCAGTTATCAGAGGCTGACTCTCGGGGATACTCCTGACGCCGGTTATTGTATTCATGCAATGAATACGGTTTATGTGAGCAGTCAGGATAAGTGGATAAGGCTTGATGCCAGAGGGAACAAAGAAGGTGTAAGCGCTGAGTTTTCAACGGATGAAGAGAAACTTGCCTTTGAAATAAAAAGTGAAGGCGAAGTAGATTATCATGACAATCATTCCTACCCGGATTATGGATTGATGAAGGTTTTGGAAGAAAGTACGGATGCAATAGACATGTATCTTCATCATTTGCCGGATCAGTTATCGTATAGTATTACATATAAGATGGCCACGCCTGATGACATGGAACTTTTGATGAGCAGCCGCCTTGAAATGCTTAAGGTAGTAAATAACCTGGATCATAAATATGAATATAGTGATGAGATAGTAAAGAGCAGCAGAGAATATTTCAAAAAAGGGGATCATACGACAGTTCTTGCGATGGATGGAAAGAGAGTTATAGGCTGTGCCTCCATATGCTACATGTATATTATGCCTACCTTTGGTCATCCGACAGGAAAAAGAGCCCATCTCATGAATGTATATACCATGAAAGAATGGCAGAGACAGGGCATCGCTTATAAAATGGTATCAATGCTGATAGATGAAGCCTGGAAACGTGAAGTTACGGAAATCAGTCTTGATGCTACAGAGGAAGGCCGTCCTTTATATAAAAGACTTGGTTTTACCGAGACTACAGAAGGGATGGTTCTTACAATAAAAATGTCCATTAGAAAGTGAGCCACGTGATATTTTCATTTCAAGCTATCGTTTGGAGCCAAAGTGGCTCACTTTCAAAGTATCATTTATAGTATATTAAGTCTCCTTATGCTTCAACCATCCCGTCAAGTCTTATGGACAACACATTGAGTCCCAGGATATTCTGGTAATGCATTTCGGAAGCTGTCTTTGACACTATTCGGATACCGATGTTCTTTGTAACATCCTCCTGATCCATCATCTGGGCCCTCTGCTCTATGTTAAAGGGAATACAGTCGTCTTTTATTGATAGTATCAGGGTTTCCGGCCTGCAGGCTATGCACACCTGGATATAGTGTTTCTTTTTATCTGCCTTAAACCCGTGCATAACGACATTTCCGGCCATTTCCTCAAGGAAGAGACTTGCAAAAAAGGCTCTGCGTTTGGGGCATAAGGTAGGTATCCTCTAACGAAAAGACATCTTCGTCAAGGATCTGTCTTTGGTCCTTTTTGATCGGAAGGAGATTACAATCATTACAAGAGGTTGCAATCTATGGATATAATGATAGACTTTGATGATATATTTGAGGAAAATATGGAGAGCAATACTTGTGAATGACAACTTTCTGACCATTTTTGGGGATATTGCATATTGTGGAAATGGATCAAATGCTGATAAAATGGGAACATCTGAGCAGGTCGGAGGAGATGTTCTCTACTTTCCGTAGGTACCATCATCGATAATCCTGATTTACAATCTGTGCATGAGGGAAGTGCCGCCGGACGAATGCAAGGGGGCGATACTTATGGAAAGAGGGGAGAACGAATATGAACCAATATGTTACAGGCGCAGTTATCAGGGAACTACGGGAAAAGAATAAGATGACACAGCTTCAGCTTGCGGAAAAGATAGGAGTAAGTGATAAAAGCGTCTCCAAATGGGAAAATTCAAGAGGCCTTCCGACGAAGGAACATTATATTTCGTTTGTGGCGGCGGCTTCATCGGATGGTATGCAGCTGGTAAAGCTCTATCCGGAGGGAAACGCGGAAGCCCGGTTTAAGATCAGGGGAGTCAAGAGGATCTTCTTCTATTGCAACCGTGATGGCCTGTTTTCGATCGATCCGGTAAAGGGCGTGGATCAGCCGATTTGGATGAAAAGAATGGATGCTGGATGAAAGGACTGAAAATGGAAAATGTATCATTGATCGAACTGGATGAATCGTACCTGCCGCAGATGGCAGAGTTATACAGAGAGGCTTTCGCCGGTAAGCCGTGGTATGACGATTGGAGTGACACGAAACAACTAAGTGAGTATATGAAGGACATATCAAAGGCATATAATGCACTGAATTACGGCTTACTGATTGACGGGAAGCTGGCCGGAATGTCTGTCGGAAAGATCAACCATTGGTGGGAAGGAACAAACTATAATATCGAAGAACTATGCATCTCCCCTTCGTATCAGGGACATGGAATTGGTTCGAGATTTCTTGAGCTTATAGAACAATGTGTACGTGAGAAAGGATTGGCCGGTATTTTCCTGCAAACAGATAATGATAAACCAGCCTATCATTTTTATCACAAAAACGGGTTTCAGGATCTGGATATGCATATAAGTCTGTATAAGAGTGTCAGAAGAAAAGACGAGTCCCGGGACCAGGATGCCGGCAGCAGTCGGGAGAAAATCATCTTTGATATTGCAAATCTTAAGGATATACAGGAACTTGTACGGCTTAGAATGTTGTATGTGATCGATGATCTTGGCTCGATAACCGATGAAGAAAGAATAGACATGGAAAAACAGCTTCCGGGATATTTTGAGAGAGAACTCGGAAAAAAGCTGATCGCATTTGTTGCAAGAGCAGAGAACAGAATTGTTGCAGCAGCATATCTTCTGATTATCGAAAAGCCTGCAAATCCATTTTTCTTAAACGGCCTCGATTCGGAGGTTTTGAGTGTATATACAGAAGAAGGATATCGTGGAAAAGGAATATGTACAAACCTAATGAAGAATATGATTGATTATGCAAGGGAACACAAAATCAGCCGTATTGATCTTATGGCTACGGATGAGGGATATCCGATTTATAAAAAATTAGGATTTGAAGATAAAGTGCAGAAATACAAGGATATGAGATTCGTAGTGGTTAATCAATGAAACTACAGTCGAGACTTGCGTGCTTTTCTGACCTTATTCTTTGCTTGATGGGCTAATGACTGTTAGCGAATTGGAGGGAGTCATGTCTACCAAAGAGAAAATACTGGATGCGGCATTAACGTTATTTGCAGAGAATGGATATGATGGAACAAGTGTGGAGCAGATTGCAAGGTCAGACAGACAGCCTCAGTGTGAGGAAGAATGCATGGAATACATCGAAAAGCATTTACAGCATTTTTGTAAGGTATATATGGGAGAGGATTGATTGTATGGAAAATAGTGCCGGAAGAGGAAGGGACGCAAGGATATGAACTATAGGGTTATAGACAAAGAAAAGTATTACCGGAGCGGAGTATTCCGTCATTTTACGGAGGACTGCAAGTGTTCTACTTCGATGACTGCGAGAATAGATGTCACAGATCTGGTGGAACATTCCAGGCGGACAGGCACCAGATTCTATATTAATTTTCTGTATGTGCTTTCAAAGGTGCTGAACTTACGGGATGACTACAAGATGGGATATCTATGGGAGTCGGAGGAACTGATCTGCTATGACAGCATCAATCCGATTCAGTACATTTTCCATGAAGATACGGAAACCTGTACTCCGGTATATACTACTTATTATGAAGATTATGAGGAGTTTTACAGGAATGCGGTTAATGATGTGGAGAATGCGAAAAGTACAAGAGAATACAAGCTCGATATGATGAATCATCCGAATTGGTTTGATGCATCATATATTTCCTGGTTATCCTATGATTCGTTGAATATTGAGCTGCCGGACGGATATCTGCATTTTCCTCCGATCATCAACTGGGGTAAATACCGGGAGGAAAACGACAGACTTATGATGCCGGTGAGCGTCCGCCTGAATCATGCAATAGCTGATGGCTTCCTCGTGGCAAATGTTTACAGGCTGCTGGAAAAAGAAATGTCGGCTTTAAGCGGATCAACTTGGCGTGATGCCCGCATCGGGAATTGTCCGGAGCATAATTTACTTGACAAGCAGAAAAAGGAATGCTACATTTGAGAACGGTTCTCATATTTGAACGTGGGATCGGGACAATGATTCAGAAAGCGAAATACAGAACAAAACAACAGAAACTGCTACTGGAATACCTGCAGACCATGCCGGGGATGCATATTACGGCAAATGATGTATGTTCCTATTTTGAAGAAAAAGGAGCAGGCATTAGCAAAGCCACGATCTACCGACAGCTGGAATGCCTTGTCGATGAAGGGATGATCAATAAATACATCATAGATGGAAATAGCCCGGCTTGTTTTGAGTATGTCGGAACACATGGTCATGAGGCTGCAGACATATGTTTTCATTGTAAATGTGAAAAATGCGGAAAACTGATCCATCTGCATTGTGACGAACTTAAAGAAATACAAGTTCATTTATATGAGGAGCACCGATTCAAGATGAATCCAATGCGTACTGTTTTCTACGGGCTGTGTGAGCAATGCATTTGATCTGCGGATTCAATAAGGGAAAGGAGGAGACGGCGGTGCCCGGTTCGAGAGTATTGAGACATATGAGAATTGCGGCAGGCATCATGGGAATAATGATGCTTTTTATCATGCTGTTTTCTGCTTTCTACATCGCAGCAGAGGCTGACCATGATTGTACAGGAGAAGACTGTCCGATCTGTGCCTGCATTCAGCAATGCGAGAATACACTTCATCAAATAAGTGGAGGGATAACCTCCCAAGCAGTGATCATTATCCCCATCGTTTTCATGCTCATTTCCGCGTTTCCCTATGCTGTGTGCTTTCTGCGGGAAACGCTCGTTTCAAGAAAAGTCCGGCTGAATAATTAAAAAGACCTCTGACAGGGGAGAACTATGCCTATTTTAGGCAACCAGTTTTGCCCTTATATTTTTGCGCTCAAAATCAAAAATACATGGAGGTTATGATGAAAAAAGTGTTATCTCTTTTTATTGCCGCCATTATGGTGGTTGGAGGCCTTTGCGCCTGCAGTTCGGGAAACAATGAGGCTGCGGAAGGCAATGACAAGATCCAGATCGTTACGACGATCTTTCCGGAATACGACTGGGTGATGAGTGTACTGGGTGGGAATCCCGCGGATGCAGAGGTCACCATGCTGCTTGACAGCGGTGTTGACCTGCACAGCTATCAGCCGACGGCAGATGATATTCTTAAGATCTCTGCCTGTGACCTGTTTATCTACGTGGGCGGAGAATCGGATGAATGGGTAGAGGATGCCCTCGCAGAAGCAAAAAATAAAGATATGGTCGTCATCAATCTTTTGGAAGTGCTTGGGGATTCAGTTAAAGAGGAAGAGGTTGTCGAAGGCATGCAGGAAGAGGATCATGATCACGAGGAAGGGGAGGAACATGACGAAGAGGAAGAGGATCATGATCACGAGGAAGGGGAGGAACATGACGATCATGATCATGGGGAAGTTGAATATGATGAACATGTCTGGCTGTCCTTGCGTAATGCGGCGGCTTTAGTTCAGAATATTTCCGATTCTATCCAAAGCATTGACCCGGACAATGCGGAGGTGTATAGAAACAATACGTCTGCATATATTGAAAAGCTGAATTCACTTGATGAAGAGTACAAGACGGCGATTCAGAATGCATCCTTCCAGACGATTCTTTTTGGAGACCGCTTTCCGTTCCGTTATCTGGTTGATGATTATGGGCTGGATTACTATGCCGCTTTTGTCGGCTGCTCAGCGGAAACAGAAGCCAGTTTTGAAACCATCATGTATCTCGCACAGAAGGTCGATGAGCTTGGACTTCCTACGGTTATGACCATTGAAGGAACAGACCACCGGATTGCAGAAACAATTGTCCAGAACACACAGACAAAAGATCAGCAGATCCTTACGATGGATTCTATGCAGGGGACAACATCGAGAGATGTTCAGAATGGCACCACATACCTCTCTGTTATGGAGAGGAATATGTCTGTTTTAACGGATGCGTTGAATTAGGAGGGGGACATATGGCTTTGCTCACCATTCAGGATCTGTCGCTTGGTTATGATTCGGTCGCCTTCGTAGAGAACCTTAATTTCTCCGTTAACACAGGTGATTATCTTTGCATCGTGGGAGAAAATGGTTCCGGCAAAACCACGCTTATGAAAACGCTGCTCCATCTACAGGAGCCGGTCAGCGGTCAGATCCTGATGGGTGACGGCCTGAAGCAAAATGAGATCGGCTATCTTCCGCAGCAAACGATTGTACAAAAAGACTTCCCGGCATCTGTGGGAGAGATCGTTCTCTCCGGATGCCAGGGACGCTGCGGGATCCGGCCTTTCTACAATAAAGCAGAAAAACATCTGGCTGAGACGAATATGAACCGCATGGGTGTATTACCGCTTAAAGATCGCTGCTATCGTGAATTGTCCGGCGGACAGCAGCAGCGTGTACTTCTTGCAAGAGCCCTGTGCGCAACGCAAAAGGTGCTGCTTCTTGATGAGCCGGTGGCGGGGCTTGATCCGAAAGTGACTTCCGAGATGTATGATCTGATCGAGGGCTTGAATCAGGAAGGCATCACCATTATTATGATCTCTCATGATCTTGCCGCCGCCATCCGTTATGCAAGCCATATCCTCCATATCGGAGCTTCTGTTTTTTATGGTACCAGGGAAGAGTATCTGGAGAGTGATGTTGGAAAGTTCTTCCTGATGCGGCAGAAAGGGGGGTGAGGAGTGATGTTAGATAAACTCGGAATGTATCTGCAATATCCGTTTGTGCGGTATGCTTTGATCGTCGGGGTACTGATCGCGCTATGCTCCTCATTGCTTGGAGTTACGCTTGTACTGAAAAGGTTCTCTTTCATTGGCGATGGTCTTTCTCACGTTGCATTCGGTGCAATGGCGATCGCGGCAGTTCTGAACCTGACCAACGACATGCTGCTGGTGCTGCCGGTAACGATCATCAGTGCGGTTTTACTTCTGCGGACAGGACAGAATGCAAAGATCAAAGGTGATGCTGCCATTGCAATGATCTCCGTGGGTGCATTGGCGTTTGGGTATCTCATGATGAATATCTTTTCCACATCGTCAAATCTGTCGGGGGACGTATGCAGTACCTTGTTCGGATCAACTTCTATTTTGACGCTTACCGAGAGGGAAGTATGGCTGTGCACGGTGCTGTCGATTGCTGTTGTGTTGATATTCCTTTTGTTTTATAACAAGATATTTGCGGTGACGTTTGACGAAAATTTCTCAAAAGCGGCAGGAACGAACGCAAATGGGTATAACCTGCTGATCGCGATTGTTATAGCGGTCATTATTGTTCTTGCCATGAACCTTGTCGGATCGCTCTTGATCTCCGCTCTGGTTATTTTTCCGGCGCTGTCCGCCATGCGGCTCTTTCGGAATTTTAAGTCCGTCACGATATGCTCTGCGGTATTATCCGTGATATGTGCTTTTTCAGGGATCATCGTTTCCATTCTGGCAGGAACGCCGGTAGGATCAACGATTGTGGCCGTAGATGTTGCGGCCTTTGCCGTCTGCTGCATTGCAGGCGTGATAACGGGAGGTATACGAAAATGAGAAAATGGCTTGGCTTGTTTCTCTGCTTTGCGGTTATGCTTACGCTGGCAGGCTGTGGCAGTACATCCGCCAGAACGGGAAAACAACCGGCTGGAGTAGCGGATGTGCTGGAAGCTGGGATCGCGGAGGAAGACGCTCTTAAGCCTGAGCCGGTCAATGAACCGGCTGGAGTAACGGATGTGCTGGAAGCTGGGATCGCGGAGGAGGATGCTCTTAAGCCTGAGCCGGTCAATGAACCGGAAACATCCGCAGACGGCACGGAAGGGATAGATGTTGACCTGACTACGCTCTCCAGCACGATGGTTTATTCAGAAGTTTATAATATGCTGGTCTCGCCGGAGAATTATATCGGAAAAACCGTGAAAATGGACGGCTCTTTCGCTTTTTATCACGATGAGTATTCAAATAAAGATTATTTTGCCTGTGTTATTGCGGATGCGACGGCCTGTTGTTCTCAGGGCATAGAGTTTATATTAACGGATGATTACACCTATCCGGATGATTACCCGGAAGAAGGCGGAGAGATCTGTGTAGTCGGGGTGTTTGATACGTATCAGGAGGGTGACTATACCTATTGTACGTTAAGAGAAGCTAAGATTATATGAATTGCCTGCACAACCGCAGAAGAGATATAATAAGATCAACGGAATGAGGCACTCTGGCTGCTGGATCGATATTTTGCCGCACGGTACGAAAGAAGCGGGGAAGGATGTACTGTCATAAGGGCAATGCAAATGGATCCGGCAGCTTCCGGGAGAACGGAAGACAAGGTGGGCGGACGAGTGAAAGAGCATATAATACACCCCATATTGCCATATTTTGATGAAAGATCGAAAATCCTCATATTGGGCAGCTTTCCGTCGGTAAAGTCGCGGGAGCAGATGTTTTTCTACGGCCATCCGCAGAACCGTTTTTGGAAGGTGGTCGCCCGGGTCTTTGAGGACGAGGTGCCGGATACCATACCGGAGAAAAAAGCTTTTTTGACAAAGCACCGTATCGCATTATGGGATGTCATCGGAGCCTGTGATATCATGGGCTCATCCGATGCAAGCATAGAAAATGTGATGCCGAACGATCTTTCCGCTATCCTTGACACATCCGATATCAGGGGTATCTTTGTAAATGGAAGAACCGCAGAGAAATACTATAAAAAATACGCAGAACAAGAAACGCATCAAAAAGCAGTCTGTCTGCCTTCCACAAGTCCTGCCAACGCCGCCTGGAGTTTAGACGATCTGACGCGCTTCTGGAAAGAAGAGATACGAAAGTGCCTGTGATATGAAGGAGAGCCCTCCGGCCACAATCTCAATCGGCAATAAAATGTGTCCACACATGCTCCTCTGTTTCGGGCATGCCGTATTTTTCTTTTCCGAGTGCGATGCTCTTCATGAGGAAGGCCATGTTCCTGGCAAGGACTCTCATGGTCTGCAGCCCCTCCAGATCTTTGTCCGCCTGTCCCTTTTCCCTTCCGTGGACGCAGTTCCAGTACTGGCTCGAGGCGATGGGCATGTTGGAAATGGTGAAATATTTGTTGAGCTCGTCAAAGGTCGCGGAGCATCCGCCGCGCCTGGCAACGACTACGCTGGCTCCGACTTTCATGCTCTTGTCGAAATGACTGCTGTAAAACATCCTGTCTAAGCAGGCGATAAGCGTTGCGTTGGCCGAAGCATAATATACCGGCGATGCGACTACAAGCCCATCGGCCGCCTCAAATTTGGCTGCCAGTTCATTGACTGCATCATCAAATACGCATTTTCCTGTCTGTGCACAGCTTCCGCAGGCCACGCATCCGCGGATGTCCTTATTCCCGATCTGGACCGCCTCGGCCTCGATCCCTTCCTGTGAAAAAACCTTTATCATTTCATTCACGGCGATCGATGTGTTGCCGCCAACCCTCGGGCTTCCGTTAATGATAAGAACCTTCATGATCTGCCTCCCCTTTTGTCTATGGCATGGATTTCCCGATCCATTCCGGACAGTCACCCTGCGCTATCGCTGCCCTCCGGTATCTTTCTGCGGCTTCGTTAGGAGATGGGATATAAACCTCCATATGTGTGCCGGTGATGCGGAAGAAAGAGGGGATTGTCCGATGTCACGTTTTTCTCATTATAACACTTTTTACAGCATATTTAATATAAAAAAGGTACTATATCATTCCTCATTTTTCCGTGGTAAGGTTTTTTCAGGAGAACCTATTAACGAGTTTGAAAGGAGATTGCCATGAAGAAAAACATACGGATCGTGCTGTTGGGAGAACTAATTCTTTTTGCGGCGGTATTTTTGTTTCTCATTTTTATGGGGAACTGGGGCCTCTCCTCAATCGCCTGGTTTGTTGATCTGCCGTCATTTATTCTTATAGCGGCGATCCTGATCCCGGGAATGTGGATCATGGGCGAATGGAAGGACTTTATCAAAGCATTTTCTGTAGGAGTCAGACCGTATGGCCTTTTGGAGCTGAAGAATATCATTGAGGCAGTTGGAGCCGCACAAAAGCTGACGATATACGGGGCTCTTTTTGCGATCATCATATCTGGCGTCCTGCTGCTGGGGAGACTGGATGATATGGCTGTCATAGGCGCCAATCTGGCGGTCTGCCTTCTGTCGGGATTTTATGCTGCGATAATCGAGTTTTTTCTTCTGCCTCTTAAGATCAATGCGGAACGTAAAATGAATGAAGAAATGGACTTCGGGGATGATTGAGCGTGAGATCACAAAAATACAGTACCTTGAAGCGGCGCAACAGTATGGATTCACAAAGCGGGAACTGGAACTGGGCTTCTTAAAGGTGTCAGGATTCTCAAATCGAAGAATAGCATATATGTTTGGCATTTCAGAACAAACAGTGAAGAATCACTTTACGCATATTTACGAAAAAGCCTGGGTCCCCGGAAGAAAAGAATTTCGGGAGCTGTTTTTACAGGAAGAATGACAGAGGGCTGCGGGAGGATCCTCTGGAATTGAATGAAGCCTTCTTTTGCTGTAAAATGATAAAAATTATTTTTATCACAGGAAGGGGATAGAAATGAAGGACAGCAGAAGGCAGAGAAGAATGAAATGCATCATGGCATGGATCCTGATGATCCTCATGATCTTTGGCGATCAGACCCTGATCAATGCTGCGCAGTCTTTGACCAGAAGCGGGGCTGACGGGATCGGAGCACAGCAAAATGCGCCCATGGGCATTCCGGAGCAGTCAGGCTCTCCGATGGAGATGCTTGGAGGACATTTTACAGATCCCGCGGATATGGTTGATACGGACTCTGTGACGACCGGAAAGGATCTGGAGGAGCCTGACCTGGATCCGGAGGAGATCGCCCCTGCCGGGGAAATAAGTACCGGGACAGAAGATGGCTATGCCTATTCAACGGAAGGTTCGGAAGTGGCCATAACAGGCTATACCGGAGATGAAACGGCTCTTATGATCCCGGAAACCATCAGCGGGATGAATGTGACCGAGATCAAAGATAAAGCCTTCAAAGGAAAGACACCGCTTATCTCCGTGAGCTTCCCCCGTAACCTGAAGAAGATCGGGAAAAATTCCTTCGAGGGCTGTACATCGCTTTCAAGCGTGACGCTGTCGGAGAATGTGATACAGATCGATGATGATGCCTTCAAGGACTGCAGTTCCTTAAGTGAGCTTGACCTGCCGGAAAGCCTTCAGGAGATCGGCTCCTCATTCATCGCCGGAACGGGGATCAAAAGCATCACGATCCCCCAAAACGTGAAAGAAAAAAATACATCGGAATATCCTCTTTCCGGGGCAGAATACCTTACCGACGTGACCTTTGCGGAAGGGATGACCAGGATCCCGAAGCACTTCTGCCAATGGAATACTGCGGTATCCGAAAGCGCCATCCGGAAAGTCACGATCCCGGAAAGCGTGACGGAGATCGGGATGTATGCCTTCGAAAATTGCCGGAACCTTCCTGAAATGGATCTAAGGAAGGTAAGGAAGCTTGGCTATGCAGCCTTCAAGGGCTGTGTGAGGCTTCGGCGTTTATATTTCAGGGAAGCAGTGGATGATGTGGGAAACAATGTGTTTTCCGATTGTCCTGATCTGATATTGCAGCTGTCCGTTCCCTGCCGGCTTCTGGAAGTGGCTATAGCTAACAACATTCCGCTGGAAATGGACAAGCTTTCCCACAGGCTGATCGATCCGGATCAGTCCTATTATACCCTCAATTCTGCTTCCAATACCGGAGATCTGGATCATGTCATAAAATATGAGATCGCGAAGCCCTACCGGGGAGCTCTCAGCAGCAAAGTGATCTCCATCGCCCTGCCTCCGAACCTTACCTTCAAGGAAAACAGCGTAACCGTGGATAACAGCAAAGCAGATTATGCCTATGAACCAAAGAATCATACCCTTCGGATTCCGGTAAGCAGGGATTCAGGCCTGATCCACTTTATGGCAAAGCCCGATACCGTATCCCGGGTAACCTCAGCTGTCTTTTTGGAATGTGAGGAGGGCGGCGAAACGGATAGGGAGATGATCGGCCTGCTGGATACGGAGATGCCCATTATCACGCTTCGCTGTGATACTACGGTCAGCAAGGCGGTCTTCCCGGTCCGGGGAGAGACCATGGGCCAGAGTACCGTGCGCTTTACCATCGATGGAGCAGAGGCCGGAGTGACATCCGCGAATAAAGCCGGGCAGTACAGCACAAGCCTGACGCTTCCAAGCCCGGCAGAGGGAAAGACCTATGCCGTTACGGCTTATGTCCAAAAAGAGGATGAGACCCTGAGCCAGAATGTGATGGTCAATTACAATACCCAAAAGCCTGTGGTGCAGGAGTTTAAACTGATCTATTACCAGCATTCCACAAAGGCACTGGAATATGATCTGCTGAATAACAGCACCGGCATCGGCACCCTCGTTTATAATCCGGGATATGGCTATACCTTTAAGGTCCGGTTCAGCCTTCCGGAAAAAATCCATTCCTTATATGTGACAAGCACCCGGAACGGAAAGACCGCAAAGCTTGAAGCAGTATGGAATCCCGATCTGGAGGCCTTTGTGACCCACGGCCGGTTTAATAATGACCGGAATTATGTGCCGGGAGATCTGGGCCTTGCGGTCAATACAACGATTCCCAAAACAAAACCCCAGACACCCTTTGAGAGGGAAGAAACGACGAAACAGGAAGTAAGTGAGATCATCTCTCAACTAACCGATGAGCAAAAGGAAGACTTCAAAAACAATACAGAGATCAGGGTAAACGACGAGAAGACCTTTGAAGCAGATCAGACCCTGGCCACCGGAGACGTGGTCTCATACCGGGTGGACAGATATACTTCAGATCCTGAAGTATATAAAGACCTGGTAGAGAGGAAAGAGATTGAAGAAGACACAGGATATTTGAACATCCACCGCACGCTTTCCGGACGTTATCCTTCCTATGCCTCTCATGATGGGACCAAGAAAACCTATCTGGTCCGCTATACAAACAGAAGCTACGTCACCCTGTCCTACGATTACAACACCCGCGCTTGGTTCAGGGAAGAGATCCAAAGCAAATGCGAACGGGATCTTGGGGAGATCTTTGCCGACAATATAAAGGGCGCCCTCGAAGGCGACCTGAAGAATCTGATCTTTAAGGACTTTGCACCGGTGCTGGATGCCGCCGGTACGACCTTCGACTGGCTTAATGACCGGGCCGAGCTGATGGCGGCTCATCAGAATGCCATCGGCATGACACGGCAGGAGATCGAATTAGCCCTAGTGATGACGGATACCTTTTATGTGTCCCGTATGGTCCTGATTGGAGCAGGAGTGATACTCGGCATAGTATTTCCGGAGGGCGCGGTAATTATTGCCGTGGCCGGGTTTGCCGCCGGGATCATTTTGGATATTCTTGAGGATCTGGCTTATGAAAACTTTGATAAGCTTTTTGCCATCTATCTGAAATGGATCATCGATCCCAGCGGATATGTCTATTCTGCCGTGACCGATCATAAGCTGTCGGGGATTACTGCCACAGTCTATTACAAGGATACGGGAACCGGAGAAGCCGTATCCTGGGATGCGGCGGAATACGGCCAGCAAAATCCCCAGCTTACTACGGAGGACGGGGTCTATTTTTGGAATGTGCCGGAGGGACTCTGGAGGGTAGGCTTTAGCAGCGGGGATTATGAGCCTCGGGAAACGGACTGGATGGAGGTACCGCCTCCACAGACCGACATTGCCGTGGAGCTTGCGCCTTCCTTTGCTCCCGCCCTGGTTTCCGCAAACGCCTTCGAGGACAGGGTATCTCTTACGTTTAATCAATACATGAAGCCGGAGGGCTTCAAGAGTCTTGTGCTTCAGACTGCGGCCAAAGAGACGGTTCCTTATTCCGTCGAGTATGACCGGACAAAAACCGCACAGGACGGAACGGTCTATGCGGATGAGTGTCTCCTCCGGTTTGAAGAGAGGCTGGAGGGCGGCACGAGGCTCCGGCTTTCCGGGAGCACGCCGCTGGAATCTGCTTATGGGAAGAAGCTTTCCCTTGAGCCTTTTGAAATGACCTGCCTTTGCAGCGTAAAGATCAATGCCTCTGAGAAACCGGAGATCAAAGCCGGCTCGACAGAAAAAATTCCGATCCGGATCTCTGCCGGAGCGGAATATGCCGGACGTCTTACGGTGGAAGCCCAGAATCCGTCCATTCTTACCGCGGAGGACCGGATCGTGGAAGAAGAGGGGAGATACTATCTAAAAGTGACCGGATGCATGTACGGAGAATCCGAGGTATATGTCCGGGACGGCAACGTAACGGTACTGGCTCTCCATGTCCGGGTGGATGATGAGACGCACTTCGGCAGTCTGGTATACCAGATCTCCTTCTTCGGAGGCGATGATGCGACGGGAATTCCTCCGGAAACCATGATGGAAGAAGAGGGAACGGTGATCCTTCTGCCGGACAATCCCTTTACGGCTGAGGAAAGACAGTTCCTGGGCTGGTCTGACGGAAGCGTGACCCTGAAGCCGGGGGATCCCTATACCGTAAAGGCAGAGGATGTCCGTTTCACCGCCATATGGAAAACGAGCGGATCGGACGAGGAGCCGGTCAAGCCCGTAGATCCCCATGATGGGGGCGAAGGCGTGGAGGAGGGAGATCTTCCCGATGGGAGGACTGCGCCGAAGGGCATCTGGATCGGAGGCCTGAAGAAGAGCTATCCTTATACCGGCAGTGCCATCAAGCCGGTCTTCCGTGTATATTACGGAGAGAAGAGGCTTACCGCGGGGACAGACTATACCGTAGGCTTTAAGGATAATAAGAATGTCGGGACGAATGCTAAGGTTACGGTAAAGCTTAAGGGGGATTTCTCCGGAAGCAAGACCGTGAATTTTGAGATCGTAAAGAATGACCTGTCCTCTTCGGGCGTAACGGCTGAGCCTCTTGTAGCGGCATACAAAAAGGGAAAGAAGAATGACAATGTGAGGCCTGTGCTTACCTTAAACGGGGTCCGGCTGAAATACGGAAAAAATGATCTTTCCTTCACTTATCGGGGAGCTTCTTCCAATGAGGCCGGCGGCTGTACCGAGGTAGGGGATTATATCGTGAAGGTGGCCGCGGCAGGATCGAGTGCGCTCTATGCCGGCTTCATCGATGTGCCGCTGACCGTCACGGATAAGCCGGTGATGAGTGCAGTGAAGATCACAGCAGACAGGAAGGCCATGGCTTATACCGGGGAGAAACAGATGCCTTCCTTTACGTTGAAATACAAGGGACAGCCATTGGCGGAAGGCACATATGCCATGAAAACGGTTTCGGGGGACGACTATACCGAGCCCGGAAACCATACGGTGATCTTTGAAGGAAACAATAAGGACGTATTCGGAAGAAAGGCCGTGACCTTTAGGGTCACCGGAAAGAGGAAGCTGGGAGATTCCTTTGCTGCGGTGGAGATCATCTCCTCTGACCTGATCGACGGAAAGGTACCTTTTGCGGCCGGGGGAGCAAAGCCCTCCGTAAAGGCATCTTACAAGGGAGAGATCCTCAAAGCCGGCCGGGACTATACCGTGTCTTATCGGGGCAATAAAAAAGCCGGGAGCAGCGCGGCGGCGATCGTGAAAGGAAAGGGAAGGTATGGCGGATCAAAGACGGTCCATTTCACGGTGGGCGAACGGGATCTTAAAACCTTGCTTCTTTTCATCAATGACAGGCCGGTATCGGCAAAAAATAAGGATTACGAAAAGACAGGGATCCTCTTTACGGATCAGGATTTCAGGAACCAGAAGCTGAAGGCAGGCAGAGACTATACCGCAGAGTTTACGGTATCTTCCGGATCATCGACGCCGGGTGCAGGAGAGACCGTGTCGGTAAAGATCACAGCCAGACCCGGCGGAAACTATACCGGTGTGACGGAAGCATCCTTCAGCATCATCGAAAAGGAAAAGGATCTGTCAAGGGCAAGGGTCGTGGTAAACGGCGGGAAGCCCTATGCCTATACCGGAAAGGCCATAACGCCCTCCGGGAACGAGGTGGCGGTGACGCTTAACGGACAGCCGGTGGGAAGCGATCAATATGAGATCTCAGCCTTCAATAATGTCGCCAAAGGAAACAATGCTATGCTTGTG
>JAILLN010000029.1 GCA_024693135.1 Lachnospiraceae bacterium
GCGATCCCCTGCACCGGCTCTGAGATCGTCGGCCTGAAGGACGGAACCTATTATGTCAGATATAAGGAAACTGAATTCGTAAAAGCAGGGACAGCTGCAGAGGTGGTGATCCCGAGGGTTGCGCCCCCGGTAGTCAGGGCAATACAGGGACTTGTCTATAACGGCAGCCCTCAGGCACTCGTTTCAGCTGATCCGATCTCTGAAGGAAAAATTTATTATGCCGTAACCGGAAGAAACGATCCGGAGCCTGATAAGGGACAGTATTCCACAACGCTTCCCGCAAAGACCGATGCCGGAAGCTACAGGGTATGGTATGAGATACGGGGAGCCGGGGATCCTCCGGAAGCGGGAGCCCTTTATGTGGAAATTGCCCAGATAGACCTTCGTCAGGATCTCTATTATATAAATCTGTCAACGAACGGGATCTACGGAATGGAGGGGATGCTCGATATCAGTTCCCGTATCCCTGAGGGAGAGTGTCCCAGATTACGTGTATATACCGTGAATGTATTTCAAGCCTTAAAAGATGTGCCCACCATCGATAATCCCCAGGCAGGCGCTGACACCATGAGGTTACATTACTCTGTAAAAAAGGAGGAGGATTGTTATCCTGTACTTTCCGACACGGTCAGATTCGAGCTCTTTACGGTTTCTGTTGACCAGATGGTGAACTATCGTGATTATGATGTGGAGGTAAAAATCGAATTTTATAAGGAATGTGCGACGGGGCATGCGGATACGGAGCAGGTGATTGATTTCAAGGCACCAACCTGCACGGAAAAAGGCTATTCCGGGGATATCTGGTGTCATGACTGTCATGGGATCATCAAAGGAGAGGATATCCCGATTGACCCGGATGCCCATGATTTTGATTATTCCACCGGGGATGTGCTGACACCGCCGACCACACTTACCTGGGGGCAGCATTCCTACCACTGCAGGCATGATCCTTCCCATACCATCACAAAGCAGGACATACCACCGCTGCCCTCGGATGACGGGGTGGACTACAGTGATTTTA
The DNA here is from genome assembly GCA_024693135.1 of Lachnospiraceae bacterium. GTDB lineage: Bacteria > Bacillota > Clostridia > Lachnospirales > Lachnospiraceae > NK4A144. The sequence goes on from JAILLN010000029.1 coordinate 1,022, forward strand.
TCGAGGATACGAGATCTTTAAGCGGGGATGCTGCCGTCAGCCAGAATGAAACGGTGGATCCGGTAACCAAAGAAGTCATAAAGACCGTTATCGTGGGAGGAGATGAGGTTTCAAAGATCATAAAGGATCCGGAGAGCGGGAAGGAGACCGTGGAATCAAAGATATGGGTGGCAGGACTGGAAAGCTCGTATACCTATACCGGATCAGCCATAAAGCCTTCCCCGCATGTCTACGATGGGATCAGGAAGCTTACAGAAAAGAAGGATTACTCCTTTACCTATAAGGATAATAAAGAAACCGGGACAGCAAAGATATTCCTTAAGTTCAAAGGAAATTTCAAGGGCACGGAGGAGCAGGTCTTACATTTCCAGATCGTACCGGCGGTTTTAGGAAGAGATGTCATTGCAGAAGACCTTGCCGTCGCCGGTTCAAAGAAAGCCCAAAAGCCCATGCCGAAGCTGATCCGGGCCATGGACGGCAAGACGGTGAACAGTAAATTCTTTACCGTGACCTATGATGGCGCCGAAAGCATAAAGGAAGAGGGAACCTATACAGCGACGATCACTTCAAAAAACAACAATTATGAAGGAACTGCGACGGCAAAGGTGATCGTCGTCGGCAGGAAGGACCGGTTATTGTCAAACGCAAAGGCGGCGTTTTCTCCGAAATCCTATGACTATACCGGCGGCCCGATCGTACCGGAAAAGGGAAGCTATACCTTAAAACTTGGCGGCAGGGAGTTGGTCGAGGGAACAGATTACCGGCTTGCAGGGTTATTCAACAATACCGATCCCGGCACGGCGACAGTTATCTTTGAGGGCTTGGGAGCATCGGAAGGTGGTCTTGCCGGAACAAAGACCGCTTCCTTTAAGATCAAAGGAAACCGAAAGCTTCAGGAACCTGGGAGCGGTTCGGATTTCACCTATGCTTTTTCGGAAAGTGTTTCCTATGCCAAGGGCGGAGCAAAGCCTGCCCTTATCGTAGAGGACAAGGGAGCCGCCCTGAAGGAAGGCAGGGATTATACTCTGTCTTATGCCAAAAATAAGTCGGTCACGAATGGGAAAACCGCCGAGATAAAGGTAAAGGGCAAGGGGAACTACAAAGGCAGCGTGGTCTTGAAATTTGAGATCACAGCGCAGAGCCTGGACGCAAAAGGCATGACCATTGAAGCCGCGGATCAGTTTACTACGCTGAAAAAGCTGAAAAAACCGTCCGTGACCGTGACCGATGCGGACGGCAGTAAGCTTAAGGCCGGAACGGATTATACGGTAGGAGAGGCGGATACTTCATCTCCGGGCAATACGGATGAAAGCGGAGAGGTCTTTATTACCGTGACCGGGAAAGGAAATTACAGCGGCGAACGCTCCGTAAAGACATCCTTCCGGTATATGCCGGTATCGGCAAACATGAGCAAGGCAAAGATCATGAAGAGCATTGATGCCCAGACCTATACCGGAAGTCAGGTGTGCCTGAAGAATGCGGATCTCAAAGAGATATTGTATACGGGCAAAAAGACGGCTCCCGGGTATCTTGAGCCCGGAAAGGATTATGTCATAAACGGATACAAAAATAATATAAAGAAGGGCACGGCAAAGGTCATACTGAAAGGCCTGGGCGGCTTTGGGGGTAAAAAAACACTGACCTTCCGGATCACGGAAAAGACGGGCGCGTTTAAAGGCGTCCTTATCGGCGGCAAGTGGCAGTGAACGAATAAAAAGGATCCCGAACAGAGCTGCTGGCGGTTAGCCTGGCGATGCCATAGGAAACGGAAAAATCGAAGATAAAAACACAGGATAAGCAGTGGATCGGAATGATCTGCTGCTTATTTTATCATTCGGCAGCCAGCAAAGGCTTTACCTGTTTTTTTACAGCCTGCGGGATGATGATGCTTTTTTTTAAAAAGGGTGTTGACATACTTTGACAGTCGTAGTATATTTACATCGTCAAACGTAGTACGATAGTCGTAGTACGACAAACGTAGGAACGACTGTCGGGGCAGAAGGAGGGATCATGATGACAGAGATCAGCAGCGATGTGATCCGTGGCTATAATGATACGATGATCCTCTACATTCTCAAAAAGGAGCCATCCTACGGCTACGAGATCTCGAAACAGATCAAGAGCATCTCTGACGGAAAATACCGGATAAAGGAAACGACTCTTTACTCAGCATTTACGAGAATGGAAAAGAATGGTTACATCGAATCATTTACACAGGATCAGGATCCGGAGGGCAGCGGCAAGAAACGCACTTATTACCGGATCACGGATTCCGGAAGGAGGTACTACAGGGAGAAGTGCGATGAATGGAGCCTGACGAAGGATGTGATCGAACGATTCATCGAGCTGGAAGGAGAAGGAGAAGAAAATGGAAACGATTAAAAATTATCTGGAAGCAATGTTTGCGGGACTGCCCGACACTCCTGAGGTGAGAAGGGCCAGGGCGGAGCTCCTTCAGATGATGGAGGATAAATACAATGAGCTCTGCGAAGAAGGGCAGGGCGAGAATACGGCGGTGGGCACAGTGATCTCCGAATTCGGAAATCTCGATGAGCTGGCCGAGGATCTGGGGCTTACAAAGGAGGTTCAGGAGTTTCACGAGATAGAGAGCGCGAACCCGCGCAGGCAGATCAGCCTGGATGAGACGATGGCTTATATCGGAAACCGGATCCGGAAATCCCTTTACCGCGCTCTCGGGATCATGCTCTGCATCGTATCGGTCGCATGTCCCATCCTTTCGTCGCAGAGCGAAAGGTTTATACTTGCCGGCCCGGCAATGATGTTTGTATGCATCGCCCTGGGCGTGGGATTCATCGTATACAGCGGCTTTGCGGACAGCGAATGGAAATTCATCCGCAGGCAGCCCTGCTTCATCGACATGAATACGGCCTCCTATGTGAAGGAAAGAAGGCGGAGCTTCGAAGGGATCCGTGCCATCTGCGTGACACTGGGGATCATATTGTGCATCGTCTGCTGGGTGCCCTGCGTGCTCTTTGCCATGTCTGCCAGGGTGACCATAGGACCGGCCATCATGTTCCTCCTTGTGGGCATCGGCGTATTTCTCATTGTCTATTCCAACAGCGTAAGCAGGGGCCTGGATCTGCTGCTGCGTCTGAATGAACCCAGAACCATAAGCGGAGGCTATGGGGAGCCGGCGGTTTCCGAGGTGAAATATGTAAGCAAGACAGCCGAGACCATCGTCATCTGCTATTGGCCGGTGATCACATGCCTTTATCTCATCTTAAGCTTTTTGAGCTTCCGGTGGGATCTTACATGGATCATCTGGCCCATCGCGGGAGTGGCATACAGGGCAGTGGTGATCAACTGCCGTAAGGAAGACTAAGAGGAGTAAGACAGAGTGGAACATGCATTTATAGAGGAGGATAACATGAAAAACACAGCGGCAAAAATGATCATAACCGTGATGAGTCTGCTGACCATCGCCGCCATACTGGCAGGACTTTATATCCATGTTTTCCGGGGGAACAGCCCCTTCAGGGGAGGAGCGGTGGCTTCGGACAGGGTGGCCTTTGATGAAGAGGCGGAGGAGATCAGCATAGAGGCTGATGCGGCCAGGGTCACGGTGGAGGAGGGAGATCGGCTTTCTGTAGAATACTGCCTCCCCAAAAGCAGCAGGCCCATTGTAGAGCTTAAGGAGGGAAGGCTTTCGGTCGCCGGCGGAAAGACCGGGCCGGTTTTCTTCTTTGGCGGCAGCAAGGAGCTTAAGGTCAATGTAACGGTTCCGGCCGGCACGAAGCTGAAAAGCTTTTCTCTCAGGCTGGATGCCGGGAGGGTGACGATCGGATCCATCGATGCAGAGCATTTCAGCATAAAGTCGGATGCGGGTGACATGAAGCTTGCAAAGCTCAATACGGGTGATTTTGAGATAAGGACAGATGCAGGAAACATCGACATAGAGGAGCTGACGGCGGATAGGGCTGAGATTAAGCTGGATGCCGGAAATATCGAGATCCGTGACAGCAGCATAGATACCATTGAGGCAAAGGCGGATGCCGGGAATATCGAGGTGGAGGCTTCCACGGTAGGCCGCGGTTCCTGCGAAACGGATTTTGGAAACATATCCCTTGCCGGAGAGATCGGGGACGTGTCGGCGAAGACCAGCGTAGGGAACACATCGATCAACGGGAAGTAAGCGGCGTCAGGAGGAGGATCATGAGGCACTGGAAATGGATAGCAGGGGCATGCATCGTGCTGGGGGTGGCTGCAGGCGGTCTTTCCGTTAAAGCTTCGGCAAAGACAGCAGTCCAAACGGCGGTGGCAGAAAGAGGACGTCTTGATTGTAAGCTGGAGCTTAACGGGAAGGTCGAAAGCCTCAGGGGAAAAACCTATTTTGCCGGGATCCCGGGGCGCATAGGCTCCGTAATGGTCAGAGAGGGAGACTTCGTAAAAAAAGGAGACCTTCTCATCACCTATGACGAAGGGGAATTGTCAAAGGATCTGGCGCTCACCGAGCTGGATGCGGCCGCAGACATGGGAAGATATGATGACAGCGCCCAGGCCGGAGAAAGGATGGAGGAGCTCTGCGGGGAAGCCGGGCGGTCCATAGCCGAGCTTGACCGGCAGATCAACGATACCGAAGTGGTCCTCATGCTGAACAGGAAACTGCTCACGGAAAGGCAGGGGGGATTTGCCGCCCGGGATGCCGCGCTTCAGGCGGATCTTGCCTGCTGTACCGGGGGAGAGGATGAGGATCCGGAGGATGTACGGGAGAAGAGGGACAATATCCAAAAAGAGATCGCAAAAAATCAATACGATCTGCAATATGATCCGGAGATCTTGGAAAAACAGGAGAATATCCGGTACCTTGAATACCTTATGGCGAACCTCAGGGAAAAGAGGGCAGTCATGGAAAGCCAGAGATCCTCGGCCCAGATGAACCTTGAGACCCAGGGCGAAAAGGACAGAAACGAAGCCGTAAGGGCGGCGGATGATCTCGAAAATGAGAGCAGGCGGAAGGACTTAGAGATGGCATCAAGCGGGATCCGGGCTGAGGTTGACGGAGTGGTCACGAAGCTTTCGGTCCTGGAGGGAAGCGGGGTCGAAAGGGGGCAGGAGCTGATCCGGATTCAGTCCCTTTCCGATGCTGCGGTGGTCTGCCATGTCAATAAATACGACATCATAGACATGGAAGAGGGCCAGGCGGCTACAGCCCATATCAAGAATAAGGACTATTCCTGCCATGTATCGAGGATCGAAAAAAAGACCACAGACGACGGGGCGGCTCCCGGCATCCGGGTGGAGTGCAGGATCGACGAACCGGATGAGCAGATCATCTTAGGGATCGAGTCGAAAATCAATGTGGTGACCGCAAATGTCCTGGCGGCCCTGCTTATCCCGACCGATGCACTTTACAGCGAGGATGGGAAGGATTCTGTATTTGTCCTGGAGGAGGGAAAGGCCGTAAGGCGGGAGGTTGCCGCCGGAGTAAGAAATGATGACAGCACAGAGATCCTCGAAGGCCTTCGGGAAGGAGACATGGTCTGCTGGGATGAATCCGGGGAGCTGACAGAGGGACAGAATGTAAAGGGGAAATAATGGAAACCATGAGGCATGAAAAAAAGAGAGTGCTTTTTGCCAGGCATCTCTGCAAATCCTTCCGGACCGGAAGTTCTAAGCAGGATGTGCTGAAAAGCCTTGATCTGGAGATCTATAAAGGGGATTTCACCGTGATCATGGGCAATTCCGGATCCGGCAAGAGTACCCTTCTCTATGCCCTTTCGGGGATGGACCACCCCAGCGCGGGGCAGATCGTCTATGAGAATGGCGGCCAGGAAACGAGCATTACCGGCTTTGACAATGACCGGCTCGCCGTATTCAGAAGGGAGCATGTGGGATTCGTATTTCAGCAGAATTACCTGAACGACAGCATGAGTGCCTTGGATAACATCATGGTGGTGGGGCTTTTGCGGCATAAGAACCGAAGGGAGCTGGCGGCAAGGGCCAAGGAGCTCCTGAAAAGGGTAGAGATCCAAAACGGTGACTGGGATAAGTTTCCGGCGCAGATGTCCGGAGGCATGCAGCAGAGGGTGGCCGTGGTACGCGGGGTGATCAACCGTCCCGAGGTATTGTATGCGGATGAACCCACAGGAGCGCTTAATTCCCAGAATACAGAAAATGTCCTGGATATCCTGACAGACCTGAATGCTGAGGGGCAGAGCATCGTCATGGTCACGCATACGGTGGCCGCTGCAGAGCGGGGGAGCCGGATCATCTATCTTTCGGACGGCATGATCTCCGATGAGGTGGAGCTTGGACCCTACGCCGGAAGCTACAGGGATGAGGACAACCCGGAGGTGGAAAAGGCAAAGGAACGGCACGCAAGGCTCAAGGAGTTCCTACAGGATATGGGGTGGTAGAATGGTCCGGTATTTCTTCATTGCAAAAAATAATATCCGAAAGCAGAAGGGCGACATGCTCACCTTTTTCAGCCTGATCTTTGCGGCCGCGGCACTGATCTTCATCAGTGCTTCTTTTCTGGCCGGAACGGGAAGGGTCGTGGATGCCAACATGAAGAGGATCAATGCCGCGGATATCCTGATCATGATGACGGAGGATGAAGCGGCAGAAAGCAAGATGGCCGAGATCATTAAAGGCAGCCCGTACTGCAAAGGATATGAGTCCACCAGATTTCTCAGTACCAATGCCAAATACCGTCATAGGGGAGAAAAGAACTGGACGGAATATTCCTTTCATCTCGAATCCTATGAGGAGGAGCGGAAGCTGCAGAAGGCCTCCGTACCCACCGGAAGATATCATGACGATCAGGTGGTGATCCCGGTATCCCTTTCGGGCTCCTTTAAGATAGGCGATGTGATGGAGCTGAAGATCGGGGATAATATCTACCGGATGAAGGTGGCAGGCTATAATGAGGATAATATGTACTGCTCGCCCATGAACATGGGGACCTATCTGGTGCTTGCATCCGAGAAGCTCTACGACCGGATCGAATTTGAAAATCCGGGAAAAGCAGAAAGCTGCAGGCATTACAAAACGGATCTTTCGAGAAAAGCAAGGATGGAAGGGAAGACGGGAAGCGATGTCTGCGATGGGCTTTTCAACGAATTCAATGACTGGTATCTTTCCCGTGTGAAGGCGGATCCGGCCTGCAGCCTTGCTTCCATGAACTTCCTGCCGGCGGATCTGATGAAGACGGCATCCCTGATCCTGCCCATGATCTTCATCGCCATTGTCCTGGCCTTCGCCGTGATCATGCTTGTGATCGCGCTGGTGATCATCCATTTTTCCGTAAAGAATTTCATCATGCTGAATATGAAAAATACCGCCGTCATGGAGGCTTCGGGATATACGGTAAGCCAGATGGTGCGGATCCTGCTTGTGGAGCTCCTTCTTGTGGCGGCGCTTGGGTGCATGGGAGGACTTGTGCTGGGCGCCTTGCTGCTTAAGCCGGCGGGAGCCATTATCCTTGCTACGCTGGGGCTGGCCTGGAATCAGGCTCCCGATCCTGTAGCAGCCTTGTCCGTATTTTTCGGGATCTGCATCGTCATATCCGTCATGACGCTGTTTCTCGGGAGAGAGTACAGCAGGATCTCGGTGCTGGATGCCCTTCACGGAGGAGCCAGGACAAAGGGCCGGGGAAGGAACTGGTTTTCCTTTGAACATACAGCGCTTCCCATCCCCCTCACCCTTGCCCTGAAGGATACCTTCGGGAGGTTTCGAAGCAGGCTGGGAACCGTTTTCATTATGGCGGTCCTGTCCATTTCCACGATCATCGGCTTCGGGATGGTGGATTCCTATGCCAGGGACGAAGCGGGCCTTTTGAATCTTGCCGGGATGTTTGACTGTGATGCCACAGCCGATGGCTCCGAGACCATGATGAATCATATCAAGACCATGGACAGCGTGAGATCCGTATACGGGGATACATGGTATGCATTCAATATCACCGCAGGAAAGAGGACGGCAAGCATAACCACCAGGGCCTTCACCGATACCAGAAGCATCACGGGAGGGATGATCCTGGAGGGAGGATGGCCGGTCAGTGGGAAGGAGATCATGCTGGCCTCCGCGGCGGCGGATAAGCTGAATGCAAAGCGGGGAGATAAGGTCACGATCAAAAATGCCGGAAAAGAAGAGGATTTCAATGTATGCGGCATCTGCCAGACCATGAACAATATGGGAATGATGGCGTATATCACAAGAGACGGCTATGAGCGGATAGCCCCGCCCGTGAACGAATACGGGATCTGGATCTGCCTGAAGGAGGGGAGGACCTTTGAGGAGTTCAAGGAGGAATTTGAGGAGGCATACCCCGATGAGGAGCTGACCGATTACCGTGAGGCGGCAAAGGGGACGACCGGGGTAGTATCCGCGGGGATGAAGGCTGTGGCGTGTTTGATCGCGGCGCTTACGATCCTCATCGTCGCCTTTGTGGAGTCCCTCATTATCCGCGCACAGATCACGCGGGAGTGGAGAAACCTGGGCATATCCAAGGCGTTGGGATTCACCTCCGCACAGCTTATCCGGCAGATCATGCTCTCGAATATGCCGGCCATCGCCCTTGGCATTGCGATCGGTCTGGCTTTGGCGCCGTCGGCCGGGGCTGGCCTCATGAAAGCGATGTTTTCCATCTTTGGCTTCCGGAAGGCAGTATTTACCGTGCTTCCGGCATCTTTTGTCATCACCGCGGGTTTGATCACGGGCATCGCCATGGCTACGGCGGCCATGCTCGGATGCCGCATCAAGACCCTGGATCCGGTCAATATGGTCACCGAAGAATAGAGCGAAAATATCTATTTAAGCAAAGCGGCTGGATGATGGATTTGTTTTTATATACCTATTGACATAGTAGGCGGATATATGTATAATCGGAATGAGCCAGGGGATGGTTCTTCTGGAGGAGCGAGAAGGAGCGAGGGCGTAAGAAAGGCAGAAGAAAGGAAGCTGGGAGATGATCTATGCAGATAATGCGGCAACGACGAAGATGAGCCGGGCCGCCATCGAAACAATGGTCAGGCACATGAATGAGACCTATGGGAATCCTTCGAGCCTGTATGTGACCGGGCAGCGGGCGAAGGAAGTGATCGAGGAGGCAAGAAGCGAGATCGCCGGCCTTATCGGGGCGGATCCGAAGGAGATCCTCTTTACCTCCGGGGGAAGCGAAGCAGATAACCAGGCCATTCTTTCCGCGGCAGGCCTCGGAGAAAAGGAAGGAAAGAAGCATATCATATCCACGGCCTTCGAGCATCATGCCGTGCTGCATACGTTGAAGAAGCTGGAGAAGCAGGGCTTTGAGATAACCCTTCTTAATGTGCATGAAGACGGCCTGGTCAGACCGGAGGAGGTGGAAAGCGCCATCCGGGAGGATACCTGCCTCGTGACGGTCATGTATGCCAATAACGAGATCGGGACGATCCAGCCCATCCGCAAGATCGGGGAGATCTGCCGGAGGAAGGGGGTTCTTTTCCATACGGATGCTGTGCAGGCCATAGGCCATATTCCCGTGAATGTGGAAGAGGACCAGATCGATCTGCTCTCCTCCTCGGCACACAAATACCACGGGCCGAAGGGGATCGGCTTCTTATATGCCAAAAAGGGCATCCGCCTCGTGAACCTGATTGAAGGGGGAGCGCAGGAAAGGGGCAGGCGAGCCGGCACGGAAAATGTGCCCGCCATCGCTGCCATGGCGGCGGCCCTTAAGGAGGAGGCGGCGCATATGGAAGAAAATGCGGCCGCCATGCAGGCCGTGAGAGACCGGATCATCGCCGGACTGGAAGAGATCCCACACAGTGTTCTCAATGGGGACAGGGAAAAAAGGCTTCCCGGGAATGTGAGCTTCTGCTTTGAGGGGATCGAAGGGGAATCCCTGCTGCTACTCCTGGACGACAGGGGCATCGCGGCTTCATCCGGAAGTGCCTGTACCTCCGGATCCCTGGATCCCAGCCATGTGCTGCTGGCCATCGGGAGGGTGCATGACGTGGCCCACGGCTCTCTCCGCCTGAGCCTGGGGGAGGATATCACAGACAGGGAAGCGGATGAGATCATCGCTGCCGTAAAGGATACGGTGGCCTACCTGAGGAGCTTCTCTCCGGTATGGCGTGACCTGACGGAGGGCAGGAAGGAATTCATCCTCCCCTGACACGGACCTTTGGTGCTGGTTCTAAATGGTATAGTAATAATAGAACAGGACACCTGGGATGCCATGCCGGCATGAAAAACCAGAAGGGCTGTGTCCGCATGGAGGAAGCAAGAGAAGTCCGGCGGCTTAAGAAGAAAAAAGGGATGCCATGCCGGCATGAAATATCTGGGAAAAGTGTTCGAATAACAATATAACACAAGGAGTTTAAGTCAAAGAAAGAAGGGTGGATATGGCTTTATACAGTGAGAAGGTAATGGATCATTTCCGTAATCCGAGAAATGTAGGGATCATAGAGGACGCAGACGGCGTAGGGGAAGTAGGAAACGCCAAGTGCGGGGACATCATGAAGATGTACCTCAAGATCGAGGATGAGGTGATCAAGGACGTGAAATTTGAAACCTTCGGATGCGGAAGCGCCATCGCCTCCAGCTCCATGGCCACAGAGCTGATCAAGGGAAGGCCGGTCTCGGAAGCACTTGAGCTGACCAACCGGGCGGTGGCTGAGGCGCTGGACGGGCTGCCGGATTATAAGATGCACTGTTCGGTGCTGGCCGAGGAGGCGATCAAATCCGCACTGGAAGATTATGAAAAGAAAAAGGAGAGAGCATGAAAGAGATGAATAGGAATACCCTGCTGATCCACGGCGGGATCCCCATAGATGAAAAAACCGGAGCCGTAAACATCCCCATCTATCAGACCTCCACCTATAAGCAGGACGGACTGGGAAAGAACCGGGGCTATGAATACTCGAGGACGGGAAATCCCACCCGGGAAGCGCTGGAGGCATTGATCCGCGACCTGGAGGGGGGAGAGGCCGGCTTTGCCTTTGGCTCGGGGATGGCTGCCACCACGGCGGTGCTTTCCTTATTCCGAAGCGGGGATAAGATCCTGATCTCAAGCAATGTATATGGCGGAACCTTCCGCGTACTGAACCAGGTCTTTGACCGGTTCGGGATGAGCTATGGGATCGCGGATACATCCGATCTGTCGAAATTTGAGGCGGCTATCACGGAGGATGTGAAGGCGGTGATGATCGAAAGTCCCGCAAACCCCCTGATGACCGTGACGGATATCCGGAAGATATCGGAGGCCGCCCATAAGAGAGGCCTTACGGTGATCGTAGACAATACCTTCATGACGCCGTATCTGCAAAGGCCGCTTCAGCTGGGAGCGGATATCGTGGTCCACAGCGCCACGAAGTATCTGGGCGGGCACAGCGACCTGGTGGCGGGTCTTGCCGTGGTAAAGGACAAGGAGACGGCAGAAAGGCTTGCCTTCCTCCAAAATGCCACAGGCGGGGTGCTGGGTCCCTTCGACTCCTTCCTTCTGATCAAGGGGATCAAGACCCTGGGGGTCAGGATGGACAGGCATGTGGAAAATGCCGCCTATATCGCAGAGAAGCTCCAGGAAATGAGCGCCGTGAAGCGGATCTATTATCCGGGGCTTAAGGAGGATCCGGGATACGAAACGAACCGGAGCCAGGCGGAGGCGGCGGGTGCCATGATCTCCTTTGAGCTGGAGGAAGAATATGACATCCATGCATTCCTGGAGGGATTGAAGCTTGTGATGCTGGCCGAGAGCCTGGGTGGAGTGGAATCCCTGATCTGCCATCCCTCCAGCATGACCCATGCTTCGATCCCGGAGGATATCCGCAGGGAGGTAGGGATCACGGAGGGCCTTTTGCGGCTTTCCGTCGGCATTGAGGATAAGGAAGACATTTTAAGCGATATCGTAAACGCGATCCGGAATTCAAGGAGGCAGGGGAAATGAAATATTATGATTCCATGAAGGAACTGGTAGGCCATACGCCTTTGGTGAAGCTTTCAAACATGGGGGCACCGGAGGAAGTAAAACTCTTTGCCAAGCTGGAGCTCTGGAATCCCTCCGGCAGCGTGAAGGACCGCACAGGCTCCTATATGCTGAAGGCCGCTGAGGAAAAGGGCCTGCTTCAAAAGGGGAGCACCATCGTCATGGGGACCGCCGGCAATACCGGGCTCGGCATCGCCTTTGCCGCGCTGAATAAGGGATACCGGGTCATCTTTGCCGTGCCGACGAAATTCTCAGTAGAAAAACAGACCCTGATGAAGGCCCTGGGAGCGGAGATCGTCAATACCCCCAGGGAGGAAGGGATGCTGGGAGCCCAGAAAAAGGCGGATGAGATCCGGGAAGGCATACCGGGAGCGGTAGCTCTGGATCAGTTCAAGGATCTGGCCAATCCCCTTGCCCATTATGAGACCACGGGCAGGGAGATTTATGAGGATCTGGATGGTAAGATCGATTATCTTGTGGCGGGAGCCGGGAGCGGGGGAACCTTTTCCGGGGTGCTCCGGTACCTGAAGGAGAAGGATCCAAAGATCCGGGGGATCCTGGCAGATCCGGAGGGCTCCACCCTCGGAGGAGGAGAGCACCATGACTACAACATCGAAGGGATCGGCAATGATTTCGTGGCCGATACCATGGATATCTCCCTGATGGATGAGGCCGTGAAGGTGACGGACGATGAGGCGTTTCAGACCGCGAGGCTTCTGGCTTTAAGGGAAGGGATCTTTGCGGGATCCTCTTCAGGCGCCGCCATGGCTGCCACATTGAAGCTTGCCGGAAGGATCGGATCCGGCACCATCGTTACCGTATTCCCGGACCGGGGCGACCGGTATTTCAGCACGGGCCTATATGAACCCGTATAAAAAATGACAATCCGGCGACCACGCAATCACAACATAGAAAGGCACCGAAGGCAGTGTGCTTATGCAAGGCCCTAATGCCGGCGTTTCTATGTTTAAGCAAAGCGGCTGTATCCTTAATTGGTTCAAAAAGCCAAGATTATTCTCCAAGTGCTTTAATTTATTATAGCAAGACGGGATAGATTATAGTATGATAGTCCCATGGGGAAAATAGAAGCGGATCATAAAAAAACAGAGCATTCCTGCAAATCTGTCCGGATCATCAAGGGATTGTTTTTTGCGGTCTTTTTCCTCTCCCTTTTTGGGCTTTGCTTCTTTAGTGCCATGGACCGGGAGGGACCTCTTGAATACCCTGACCCGGTCTTTATCGAAGAGTGGACCGTGACCAGTCCGGAGGGCAATGTATTTACCGCGGGAAGCTCCTACCGGAATGAAGCGATGGAAAGGGGCGCCTTTACCATGGAGGCGGACCTGCCCGGAGAGATCACCTCTGATGCATATCTGTGCTTCATCATCGGGGGAGACGTATCCGTCTTCATTGATGGGGAGCTGCGGCAGGATTTCGTGGCGGCGAGGGATATCCCTCTGCCGGGAGGATGCGTGAAGCGCTTCTATATGCGGATCCCCCTGACCTCGGCGGATTCCGGCGCGAGGGCGAAGATCGTCCGGAGCGGCACCGGCCGGGGAGGATATGTCTATCAGAATACCTTCGTGGCAGGCAACGGCTCTTTTTTCCGTTTTATGATGCACCGCTACGGGCTCTCCTTCCTGCTGGAAGCGATCCTCCTGATCTTTTCGGTCGTGATCGTCATCATCAGCCTTATCCTGACCATCCAGTATAAAAAGCAGATCAAGATGCTTTACGGAGCCATGTCCATCCTGGTGATCTCCTGCTGGCTCATCACGAATTCCTTCCTTTATCCTTTTGTATTCGGACATTACCATCTGGACGGCATCATGAACTATCTGTGCTGCCTGCTGATGCCTTTCAGCCTGGTTTTTTACCTGAATGCCCTTCAGAACGGCAGATATCAGAAGATCATGATCTCCGTGCTCTGGGTGGCGGTCGTCAATCTTGTGGTATGGCCCATGCTGCATTTCACAGGCATCCTTCCCTTCCCCAGGGCTCTGATTTACATCGATGCATTTCTGGGGGCTGAGGTTTTTGTTGTGGCGGGCGTCCTGGTGAAGGACCTGATCCAGGGCAGGATCAGGGAATACCGGTATACCGCCCTCGGCTATGCCGGATTTCTTGTCTGCGGGCTGTGGGAGATCGCAGTGCTCACCATTTTGCCCAAATTGAACAGCGATGTCATGATGCTTGCGGGGCTTGCCTTCATGCTGGTCCTGGCGGTCATACAGCAGATGTCTGACCTGAAGCAGGAAAGGGAGGAAGGCCGGAGGGCAGTGGACCTGTCTGAGGCAAAGACAAGATTCCTGGCCAGCATGTCCCATGAGATCCGGACCCCCATCAATGCCATCCTGGGCATGAACGAAATGATCATCCGGGAGACGAAGGATCCGGTGATCAGCGATTATGCCCTCAGCGTAAAGACCTCCGGGCAGATGCTTCTCATGCTGGTCAATGACGTGCTGGATTTCTCCAAGATCGAAGCGGGGAAGATGCAGATCAACAAGGCGGAATTCAAGCTTTCATCCCTGCTTAGGAATGTGATGCCCATGCTGAAGGAGCGCTCGGATGAGAAGGGGCTTAAGCTTCAGACGGTGATCCTGAATGAGGTGCCGGATGGGCAGGTATCCGATGAATTCCGCATACGGCAGATCCTGATCAATCTCACCAATAATGCTATCAAATATACGGATGCCGGCTCGGTCACCATCTCCTTCGGGGGCAGGTATACGGGGGAGGATGCCTATATGCTCATGATGAGCGTAAGGGATACCGGAAGGGGGATCCATGAGGAGGATCAGAAGCATCTCTTTGAGGCATTTACCCGGGCTGACGAAAGGAAGAACCGTAATATCGAGGGAACGGGCCTGGGCCTTGCCATCGTCAAGAGCATCGTGGATTCCATGGAAGGGGAGATCGCGGTCCAGAGCCGGTATGGGGAGGGATCGGAGTTTACCGTGCGGCTTCCCGTGGGGGTCACTGACCGGAGGCCTCTTGCGGAGGATTATGACCGGCAGGGCGGGGCAGAGGCGTCAGCGGGAGAAAGCAACTACTGTGCGCCGGAGGCTTCCATCCTTGCCGTGGATGACAATAGCTCCAACCTGAGGATCGTCAAGCTCTTCCTGAAGCGCCTCAGGATCGAACCGGAGCTCTGCGACAGCGGCATGCGGGCCATCGAGCTTAGCCGGAGTAAGCATTACGATTTGATCCTTTTAGACCATATGATGCCGGATCCGGACGGGATCAAAACCCTCCAGCTCATAAGAAGCGACGAGGCCTCCCAGAACAAGGACACCCCGGCCATCGTACTTACCGCAAATGCTCTGGCGGGAAGCGACAAGGTCTATTTTGAGGCGGGCTTTGCGGATTATCTGACGAAGCCCCTTGATTCTGCGGTCTTAGAGCAGGCCATAAAGAAGTATCTGCCGGAGGAAAAGATCCTTGCTCCGGATGCCGTAAAGGAGCCGGATGCGCAGGACCTTTCCATGAAGGAACGCCTGAAGAGAATAGAGGGGCTTGATTATGCGGCCGCTCTCCGGTATACCGGAAATAACGAAGAGCTTCTTTTTGAGATCATCGGGATCATCGTCGAGGAAGACGAGAGAAGGCTTGCGGACATGCGTAAAAACATGGACGCTGAGGACTGGGAGGCCTACTGCCGGGATGCCCATACCATCAAGAGCCATCTGGCCTCCATCGGACTTGCAAAGCTCAGCGGGAGAGCCAAAAGGCACGAAATGGCGGCAAAGCAGCTTGATCTGGAATTCATACGGTCCGACTGCGACGCCTTTATCCGTGAATACGGGGAGATCTGCCGGAGGCTCAAGGATTGAGGTCGTGCCTTCGATGGAAGACGGCCTTGCTTTTATACATGGCTTTGTCGATCCTCTTCAGGAAGGAATCCGTCGTATCATTGGCCTTGTCGTAGATGCCGTGTCCGGACGAAAAGCTCACCTTATAAGGGCGGTCGTGCTCTTCATTGAAACGGTCCGCCGTATCGGCAAGCTGCTTTTCAAAAGCGCTTACCGTCTCCTCATTGTCCGTCTTCATGAGTACGATGAATTCATCTCCGGCAAACCGGAAAAAACGGTAATTCCGGTCTAAACATTCGGCCCGGAGCACGTCTGCCATATCCTTCAGGGCCTGGTCTCCGGCCGAATGCCCGTAAAGGTCATTGATCTCCTTGAAATAATTCATATCGATCATGATGCCGTAAAAAGACCCGGCGCTTCTTTGCATCTCATAGATGAAATGATCCAGATACTGTCTGTTGTAAAGCCCGGTCAGCGGGTCGAGATAGGACTTCTGGTTTAAGAGGCTCATATAGAGCGCCACGATCCCTACCGCAGTCCCGAGCCAGGCCAGGGAGACGCCATAATACAGCATCTGCAGCACGGATCCGGTAACGATGGGGATGAGGTACATGAAGATGGGGAAAAAGGCGGTCTTGCCATATTTTTTCCTGTGGGAATAGGTTACCGCGATACTGAATATGCAGCATCCGATCATGTAGAAATAAAAGAAATAGATGGGCGGCCGCCTATGGTATATATTTGCCTCATCCACGTAGAAATAAAAGCCTCCCCATAGGTTGAAAAGAAGGGAAAGGAGGATGGCTGCCACAAAGAAGCTCAGCTTGAAATAGATCTGTTTAAGCCTTTTTGCGCTGTGATAGAGACCCTTGTCCACGAATATGCACCAATAGAAGGAGCCGAGGCCGTTTGCAAAGTACAGGTAAGTATTTCCCAGCAGGTTGGTCCAGTAAGCAAGCCTTCCCGGCTTTCCGTCCACATAAAAGGTCAGGGGCTCCACGATGCAGGCCAGTGCCACAAGCCGCATCATGATCCCGAGGGTATGGTCCTCGGCCTGGCTTTCGGTACGCGTGATGAAGCGGCTGATGAGTAGAAACACCAGAAGGATGAGCCCGGTGAAGTTTGCGATCAAAATAGCCTGGAAATTCATGGCATGGCTTATCCTTTCTATATAGGTCTTCCGGTTTTTTGCAACCTTATACTAACAAATCCTTTCTGCTTCTTCAACATTCGTTATCCGAAAAAAGGATAAAAAAGGCATCCCATGGATCCTACGTGACCAGGGATGCCTTTCCTCCGCCCGGTTTTTCAGGCGGCTTTTTTCTTTTTGTTGGCAGAAAGCGCACTGCTGATGGAGGGCACCAGCACGGAGATGATGAGCATCAGCCCGATGATGACCAGGATCAGCTGGGTGTTGATATTCCTCTGTCCCAGGGCGATCCTGAGGCAGACGATGATGAAGGCCGCGATGAAGCCGCCGATGAGATTCCCTTTGCCTCCGGTGGTGGCGATCCCGCCGAATACGCACATGGCGATGACCTCCATCTCAAAGCCCTGCCCCGTGGTGGTATTGGAACCGAAGGTGGCGGTCAGGAGGAAGAGGGCGCAGAGCCCGGAAAGAAGACCCAGCAGGGAATAGCAGATGAAGCGGATCTTTTCTACCTCGATGCCTGCATAGTAGGCGGCGGTCTTATTGGAGCCGATGGCATAGAGCTTCCGGCCGAAGGTGGTCTTAGCCAGTACGGTGATCATGACGATCCCCACAAGGATGACGCAGAAAAAGGAGATGGGGAAGGGACCGATCTTTTTTGCCAGAAGCATCAAGCCCTTGGTATCTGCCATGGATGCCGTGCCGCCTCCGTTTCCCCAGGTCTCAAAGAGCACCTCTGCGATGCCGCGGAAGATGATCTGGGTGCCTAAGGTCACGATCATGGTGGGCAGCTCCGTGAAGCGGGTGGCGATGAAGCCGTTCAGCATGCCGCCAATAAGCCCCGTCAGAAGGCAGATCAGCACGGCCGCGAAGAAGGGAGCGCCGGCATTGCTTGAAAGCACCGTCACCGTGCCGGAGAGACAGACCAGTGCGCCGACGGAGATGTCGATGTCTCCCAGCACCAGGATGTAGCCCATGCCGAACATCATAAAGATCTCTGCCAGATACCGGGGCATCTCCCGCAGGACGTTGGTTATGTTATAATTTGGCGAAATGGACACGCCTAAGATATTGACTCCCACAAGGATCAGTACCAGTGCGCCTTCCCATGAAAGGAGCTTTGACTTCAGGCCGCCTTCCGGCATTGCCGATATTTCTCTTCCAGATTTTCCGGCCATTACATTTCCCTCCTTAATAGATTCTGCCGCTCAATGGTACGCTGGGTCACCACATTGAGGATCACCACGGCGAGGATGATCACTCCCTTGATCAGGTTCTGCCAGAAATTGGGGATATTGACCATGGGAAGTGCCTTGGAGATGATGGCGATGATCAGCGCTCCAAGGAAGGTGCCGGCTACGCTGCCGCGCCCGCCGCTCATGGCCACGCCGCCGATGACGCAGGCCGCGATCACATCCATTTCCTTGCCATACTGCATATTGGGCTGGGCGGAAGCATAGATGGATACGGAAAGCACGCCCGCAAGCCCTGCCAGAAGCCCCATGATGGTATAGACAGCAGTGAGGGTCCGGTCCACATTGATGCCGGATACCCGGGCTGCCTCCGTATTGCTTCCGACGGCGTAGATCCGGCGTCCGAACCGGGTCCATTTCATCATGAAGAAAAACACGGCATAGGCGATGATGAGGATGATGTAGGGTCCCGGCGCTCCATCCTTTCCGAAATCAGAAAAGCCTGCCACATCCATGCCGGATGCCCAGTTATTATTGGAGATCACATAAGCCATCCCTCTCCAGATATACATGAAGCCCATGGTGCAGATGATGGGGGCGACATGGCCCTTCGCGATGATGATGCCGTTTAAGAAGCCGCAGAAGAGGCCGATCAGGGCACCGATCACAAAGAGCAGGAAGGTGTTGTGGAGCACGTCGTACTTCTGCAAAAGCCCTATGCTCATTCCGGCGAAGGCCAGGGTCGAGGTGATGGAGATGTCGATCCCGGCAGTCAGCATGACGCAGAGCATGCCGAGAGCCATGAGGAAGGTCAGGGTATTGTTTAAGAAGATCTGACGGATATTGGTAAATGAAAGGAAGGAGGGATTGATGATCCCCACTACCAGAAGCAGGATGATGAGCACGATCACGAGGCTCGCCTCCCTGGATTCGGATAAGAACTGTCCGATAGATTTCTTTTTCATGAAGCCTTTCCTCCTTTCCGGTCCCCGCTCTTTTCCATGGAAAGCTCGAGGATCCTTTCCTGTGTGACTTCACTGCGGTCCAGGCAGCCGGATACATGCCCGGCGCACATCACAAAGATGCGGTCTGCCATGCCGATGATCTCCGGCATTTCCGAAGAGATCATGATGATGCCGAAGCCCTTCTTGGCCAGCTGGCCCATGATCTCATAGATCTCCTTCTTCGCCCCCACGTCGATCCCCTTGGTGGGCTCGTCCATGATGACGACCTTCATATTGGACTGGGCCAGAGCCTTGGCTACGACCACCTTTTGCTGGTTGCCGCCGGAAAGGGAGCTTGCGGGCTGGAAGATGGTCACGGCCTTTGTATCGACTTCCTCCAGCCTTTCCTTTGCGATGTCCCGTTCCTTCTTTTCGTCATTAAAGCCGTTTTTGGAAAGCTCGCCCTGGATGGGAAGAGTCACGTTCCTTCCCAGTCCCCAGGATAAGATCAGCCCCTGCTTCTGTCGGTCCTCCGGAAGAAGGATGATGCCTGCATTCATGGCATCCTGCGGCTTTCTTACCGTAAGCTCTTTCCCTTCCAGATAGATCTTTCCCTGGTCCGGCTTCGTGATGCCGCAGATGCTCTCTATGGTCTCTGTACGTCCTGCCCCCACGAGCCCGGTGAGGCCTACGATCTCTCCGGCCCTTACATCGAAGGATACGTCCTTGAAGTATCCGGTGCGGGTCATGCCCTCCACCCGGAAGATCTCATCTCCCAGCTTGATCTCTTCCTTGGGATACATGTCGGTGATCTCCCGGCCTACCATGGCCTTGATCAGGTCTGCATTGGAGATCTGGTCCACATCATAGGTCCCGATATACCGGGAATCCCGGAATACCGTGACCCTGCTGGCCAGGCGGTACATGTCTTCGAAACGGTGGGAGATGAAGATGATGGATCTGCCCTCGTCTCTCAGCTTCTCCACGATCTCGTAGAGCTTCTCGGATTCATTGGCGGTAAGAGCCGCCGTGGGCTCGTCCAGGATGATGATCTTTGCATCGGCGGAAAGGGCCTTGGCGATCTCCACCATCTGCTGCTGGGCGATGGTCAGGGAACCGACCTCGTCCGTAGGCTTGAAGTCCGCATCCAGGCTGTCCAGGAGCTTCTGTGCCCTGGCATGCATGCCCCGCCACTGGATCATGCCGCTTTTCACGTCCTCATGCCCCATGAAGATATTTTCCGTAACGGAGAGGGTGGGATAGGAAGTGGGATGCTGGTATACCGCCGCGATCCCGGCCTCCTGCGCATCTCTGGGCCCCCTAAAATGTACCTGGCTTCCTTCCAGGATCATCTCGCCCTCCTCCGCGGCATGCACGCCGGTGATCACCTTGATAAATGTGGATTTTCCCGCGCCGTTTTCGCCCATCAGCGCATGGATCTCTCCCCTTCTAAGCTGGAAGTGCACCTGATCCAGCGCTTTCACGCCGGGGAATATCTTCGTGATGCCCTTGAGCTCCAGAATCAAATCTTCTGCCACGTCAAGTCTCCTTTCATCCATAATCATGATCATGAAGTGCCGTTTCGGCCCATGGCCTAAAAACAGCATCATGCCGAATACTCTGTATAAAATATAACATCAAGGAGGGGCTTTCAAAATCGTAACATTTTTGGATTTTGGGGAATATTTTATGTTATGATTGACCCATGAAGCTTTTGATCGTGGATGATGAAAAATTGACCAGGAGCGGCTTAAGATCTTCCATCGACGGGGAGGCCTACGGCATTGATACGATCCTGGAGGCGGCAAATGGCAGGGAGGGCCTTAAGGCGGCGAAGGAGCACCTGCCGGAGATCATTCTGACTGACATGCGGATGCCGCAGATGTCCGGCGTGGAGATGGCGGAGCGGCTGAGAGACCTGCTTCCGGATTCGGCCTTTATCTTCATGAGCGGATATTCCGACCGGGAATACCTGAAGGCCGCTATCCACCTGAAGGCCGTGAGCTATGTGGAAAAGCCCCTGGACATGGGAGAAGTGAGGGAAGCCATCCGCAAGGCGGCAGAGCAGATCCTGACAAACAGCCTGGTGCGCCGGGGGAGGGATGCCAGGGATTTTGTCAACCGCAGCCGCCTGGCGGAGATCTTTACCAGCGCGGGCTCCTTTTCCCTGCCGGAGGATGTCTCCCTTCCGGAGGATATGCGACCGGAGGGCAGCTTCACCTCCGTGATCGTGAAGCTGGACAGATCGGTTGACATAAATTCAGACAGCCTTTATTCCCACATATCGAAACGTCTGGATCCCCTCCTGCAGAAACACGGCCTGAATGAGGTTTTTCTCTTAAAGGAGAATGGCTGCTGTTGCCTTTTTCTATATGGGCAGAAGCATTCCCGGAATGAGCTTTTGAAGCTGTGCGGGCAGATCCGCTCCGTCTTTGCCGACTTTAAGCCGGCTGCTGTGGTGCTGGGGGATTCCGTCCAGGGGATCGCCCATGCCTACCAGACCTATGCCTCTGCCGTGATATTGCTGCAGGGCGCGTTCTTTTGCGAGAGCGGATCCATCCTTTCCAATACGGAGGAGGCCTATGTCTCCCGTCCGATCCTAAGCGACAGGTCGCCGGAATTCTTCAATGCCTTGAATAAGGACGACAGGGCTTTGGCCGAGAAGATCATAGGGGAGCTGAAGGGCCAGTTTGCCCCGCCCTCGAGGCTTCTGCCAAGCCAGGCGAGGGATGCTTATTACCAGTTTTTCCTCCAGCTCAAGAAGGCCGCCAGGCAGGCCCACCTGAAGGAATTCCTGGAGAAGGGGGGCCGGTCGGTCTGGGATACAGTGGAAAATGCGGAAAACCTGGAGGAGCTTCACCAGGAGCTGCTCAGTGCCGCGGGAGATTATTTTGAAGGCCTTGCAGAAAGGGAGAGCGGAGCCGAAGCGGGAAGCCATATGGTATTTACGATCCAGGATTTCATCCGGGAGAATTACCAGAATGAATCCCTTTCCATCAAGTCCATAAGCGAGCATGTGAAGCGTTCCGCTCCCTATGTCTGTACCCTTTTCAAGGCAGAAACGGGGCTTACCTTAAACCAGTATATCACGGAATACCGGGTGGGACGGGCCAGGGAGATGCTTTCCGATCCCCGCTACAAGGTGGTGGATGTGGCCGTGAGCGTAGGCTATGCGGACGTGAATTATTTCGGCAAGATCTTCAAAAAGGTCACCGGCGTATCTCCCAGTGAATACAGGAGCGGCAAATGAAGAAGCTCTTTCGGGATGCTTCCATCCAGATGAAGCTCATCGGCTCCCACTTCCTGCTGATCGCGATCCCCACGGTCCTGATCATCCTGCTCTTTTATTCCTCCCTTTATGACCTGATCGTGAATGATTCCATCCGGCAGGCCTTTGCCCTGTCCAGGCAGAGCGCGGCGGCCTTGGATGCCGAGCTTGGCCCTATCCGCTCCGTGGCCTCGGCCATCCGGAGCAATACCTTCATCCGCCAGCTATGCACGGATTCCATTTCCGATGAGGACAAGGAGGAGCTTGTCTTTAACCATGCATTCCTGAATGACCTGAATACCCAGCTTACCGAGGATAGACAGGGGACGCTCATTACCTCCATCCACATTTATACGGACCATGTGCCGGAGGGGCTCTATGACAACTGGATCCTGGGGGATTTCTTCCTTCCGGAGGCAAATTCTGCGGGTACCTATTGGCATGGCATCATGAGCGCCACGGAAAAGACGGAGCTTTACTGCCCGTCCTTCTATCTGTCCCATTCTGAGATCGACCGGTTCGGGCATCTGGCCTATATCATGCGGCTTTATCCCTCCTCTGCGCCTTCCGCATCCCCGTCCTATCTTGCGGTCTATTTTTCTTCGGAGGATCTGGAGGAGATCCTGCGTCGGGATGTGGCATTGAGCGGAGGAGTCGCCTATATCATCAATGACCGGCAGTCCCTTGTGGCAAGCTCGGATCCGGGCCTTGCGGCGGCCTATCTCATGGACTACGATACCATCCGGGAGGTGGCGCATACCGAGAACGGCTTTTCCACCCGCAGGGTGCTGGGCGAGGAGATCTATACCGCGGCTTACCCCCTGGCCGACATGGACTGGTATATGACAAGCGTCCTTCCCTCCAAGCCCATTCTGGAGAGGGGGAGGAGACTGGTCTGGAATTTTGCCATGATCTATCTCCTGACCCTGGGGGTCGGCTTCCTGATCTCCTGGCATCTGGCCAGATCCATCACAAGGCGTCTTTCTGCCATCAATATCAAGATGAAGGAAGCCCGGTCGAAACCGCCGGTCAGGGTGCCGGATCCTTTGATCCATGACGAGATCGGGGAGCTTACGGACTCCTACAACCATATGGCGGAGAGGCAGAACCTCTTAATGAAGACCCAGCAGGAAACGGCAGAGGAGCTTCGGGTGACGGAGATAAGGGCGCTTCAGGCCCAGATCAACCCGCATTTCCTTTACAATACCATGGAGATGATCAACTGGCTCTCCCAGTCCGGGGAGCAGCAGGAGGTCACCCGGGCGATCCAGGCGCTTTCCAGCTTCTATAAGCTGACTTTGGGGAAAAAGGATCTGTTTACGGATATCGGCTCAGAGCTGAGGCACGTGGAGCTCTATGTGGAGCTGCAGAATATGCGGTATGAGAATAAGATCACATTGGTATCGGATATCCCGGATGAGCTGATGCACTTAAGCCTTCCCCGGCTCACGCTGCAGCCCATCGTGGAAAATGCCATCCTCCACGGGATCCTGGAGAAGGAATCCCAGTCCGGAAATATCGTGATCGCGGGATGGATCGATGAGAAAGAAGGGGAGGAGGAAGGGATCCGGGAAAGGGATGCCGTGCTCCTTGTGTCGGACGACGGGGTGGGAATGGACCAGGAGACTTTAAAGCTGATCCTTTCTGGAGAAAATAAAGCCGCGAAGGGTACGAACATCGCAGTGTCCAATACCCATCGCAGGCTTCAGATGCTTTACGGCCCGTCCTACGGGCTTGCCTACCGCTCAAGGAAGGGCGACGGCACGGAGGTGGAGATCCGGATCCCCTTCCGGGATTAATCCAGATGGAATAATACCGGCAGGTCCACGCTCACCGGGCTGTTGTCCGGATTCGTCTCCATGATGTCGGCCATGAAATCCCACCACTTCCGGTTGATGGCGGTATCTGCGCCCTTGCTCCACAGCTCCTCGTCCTCGATCTCGATGTAGCCGAAGAGGGTCAGGGTCTCCTTGTCCAGGCAGATGGTATAATTCTTTCCGCCATGCTCGTGGATCATGTCGATCATCTCCGGCCAGAGCTCATTGTGGCGCTTTTCATATTCCTTTTCCTGGCCGGGATAAAGCTTCATTTTGAATGTCTTGATCATGCCTCGCTCCTTTTCGATAATACTTCCTTCTCATATTCTTCCACCTGGCTGAACCATTCCATTTCGCTGGGGGCGTTTTCCCTGGCCAGGTATTCTTCCCAGATATCGCCGAAGGGATAGGTCTTCAGCTCCTCCTGCTTTGCCATGAGCTTCGTCAGCTGGTTCTCATCCTGCAGCTTCTTTAATTCCGCATTGGGAGTGCAGAGGGCCGAGAGCAGGGCCTTTTCCAGGGAGCGGAAGCCCACGGTCCAGGCGGAGACCCGGTTGATGCTGGCATCGAAGTAATCCAGGGCGATATTGACCCTTGAAAGGGAATCCCCGTTGCGCACGATCTCCTTTGCGATCTCCTTCGTCTCGTCATCCAAAAGAACCACATGGTCGGAATCCCAGCGCACCGGCCGGGTGATATGCAGGGCGATCTCATCGAAATAGCAGAGCAGGGAAGAGATCTTGTCGGAGACCATTTCCGTGGGATGGTAATGGCCGTTGTCCATGAGCGGCAGGATCCCGGGGTGGGTAGCCGCAAAGAGGAGGGTGAATTCCGCGCTGCCTGCGGTATAGCTTTCCACGCCGATCCCAAATACCTTGGACTCCACGGTGATCTTTACCAGCTTCGGGTCGTGCGGCTCGGCGATGATCTGCTCGATGGAATCCTTATACCGGTCCCTGGGTCCCTTGCGGTCTGCAGGGATGTCCTTGTAGCCGTCGCCGATCCAGATATTCATGACGCAGGGGATGCCGGTCTCCCGGGCAAAATACTCGGAGATCCTGACGCAGGCCCTGCCGTGGTCGATCCAGAATTTCCGGTTTGTTTCATCCGGGCTGGAAAGGGTCAGGCCGTCCTTCATATTGGGATGGGAGAAGAAGGTAGGATTGAAATCAAGGCCGATCCCGTGTTTCTTTGCAAAATCCACCCATTTCGAAAAATGCTTCGGCTCCAGCTTGTCGCGGTCCACAAAGCCGCCCTCCTCAAAAATGGCATAGCTCGCATGAAGGTTAAGCTTCTTGGTGCCGGGGCAGAGGGAGAGCACCTTTTCATAGTCTGCCATGAGCTCTTCCGGGGTCCTGGCTCTTCCGGGATAATTGCCGGTGGTCTGGATGCCGCCGGTCAGGGGCTTGCTGGGATCCGTATCAAATCCCCGCACGTCGTCGCCCTGCCAGCAGTGCAGGGAAACCGGAACCTTTGAGAGCTTCTCGATGGCGGCGTCGGTATCCACTCCGATGGCCGCATACTGCTCTTTTGCCGATGCATATCTTTCACTTCGATTCATTTCGTCCTCCTTTTATATGATCATGGTTTCTGTTTGCAGGCCGCCGCGATGGCGGGTAATATGCCTGGTTATGGACTGCGGTTCTTCTTTATGCTCTCCGGTATTCCGTCAGGCTTTTGCGATGACGGAAATACGTCCGCGGATGGAGCGCTTCAAAGTGCCTGGCCGGGATGGAAGGTACGGATGTCAAAGGATCCGGCCACAGCCCTTCTGGCATCGGCAAGGCCGCTAAACACGCCGTCTCCGATCATCTGGGCCAGAAGATTTCCGATGGCCGTCCCCTCATCCGGACCGGCTTTTACCGGAAGCTTCAGGGCATCGGCAGTCAGCTGGTTTAAGTAATCTGCCTTGGAGCCGCCTCCGATGATATGGACCGCATCAAACTTTCTGCCGGTGATGTCTTCCACCTCATGGCAGGCCTCCGCATAGGCAAGGCTCAGGCTCTGGTAGATGACCGTGGCCATCTGACCCGGGTTTTCGGGTTCTTTCTGGCCGCTCTCCCGTAAGGCCTTGCAGATCTCTTCCCGCATGGAGTCCGGGGAGAGGAAGCGCTGGTCGTTTGCGCTGACCCGGGAGGGAAAGTCCTTTTCCTTCAAGGCCATTTCCACCAGCTGGGGGAAGGAGTAGCGGTCGTCAAGCTCATGCCTTACCTGCTGGATCATCCAGAGCCCCATGATATTCTTTAGGAAGCGGTAGCGGTAATCATAGCCGCCCTCATTGGTGAAATTCGCCTTCCGTGCTTCCTCCGAGGTAATGGTCTCCTTGTTTTCCACGCCCATGAGGGACCAGGTGCCGGAGCTGATGTAAAGGGTATCCTCAGACAGAGAGGGCACCGACATCACGGCCGATGCGGTATCATGGCTTCCGACCATCATCACCTTCAGGTCGAAGCCGATCTCGGATGCGATCTCTTCCTTTAAATTGCCGAGAATGGTGCCGGGCTTTTCGATCTGCTGGAAGATCCCCTCCGGAAGGGAAAGCCTCTGGATAAGGTCCAGATCCCATTTCCGTGCCTTGGCATTGATGAGCCCGGTGGTAGTGGCATTGGTATATTCCTGCCGTTTCTTCCCGGTCAGGCGGAAATTAAAATAGTCCGGCATCATGAGCATGGCCCGGGCTTTCTCCAGCAGGCCGCCCTCCTTTTCCTTCAGGGCAGCCAGCTGGAAGATGGTATTGAATACCTGCTTGGAGATGCCGGTATGCGCATAGAGCTCTGCCTCCGGGATGATCCCGTAGACCTTTTCCGGGATCCCGTCTGTCCGGTGGTCCCTGTAGCCGTAGGTCCTGCCCAGGATCCGGTCATCCTCATCCAGAAGGACATAATCCACGCCCCAGGTATCGATCCCCAGGGACTGGGGGATCTTGCCCAGCTCCTTACATTTCTTAAGGCCCTGAAGGATTTCCCCGAAAAGCCTTTCCGTATCCCATACAAGGCTTCCCCCATCCCGGGCCATTCCGTTTTCAAAGCGGTAGATCTCCTCCAGCCGGATCCGGCCGTCCTCCACAGAACCGAGGATATGCCTGCCGCTGGAAGCGCCGATGTCGATCGCCAGATAATAAGATTTCATAGAAGCGGCCTCCTGTTTTATTATGAAAGAAATGACTTCTCAGATCATCTTATCACCTGCGGGCAGGTCTCAAAAAGGGTAAAATATTTCGAAAACCCGTCGATTCTTCACGTGAAAAAAAATACCCGAAAAAAGAAAAATTTACGATGCAAAAAAAAAGAAGGGTTTGGTAGGATAGAGTCACAATCAATCGGGGCGGCAGTTTCCGATGCCGCCAAAAACAGAATCAGAAGGAGGTTTTTATGAAGAAGAAGGTACTCAGTTTACTGCTGGCTTCCACCGTATTTGCTTCGCTCCTGTCCGGATGTGCGGAAGCGACGGCACCGGCACCGGCTGCAGAGGCTCCCGCAGAGGAAGCACCGGCCGCAGAGGAAGCACCGGCTGCAGAGGCTCCCGCAGAGGAAGCACCGGCTGCAGAGGCTCCCGCAGAGGGCGGTGCGACCTACGCACTGGTTACGAAGTCTGCAGGCAATCCGTTCATGGAGCGCATGGCTTCCGGCTTCCAGGAAGTGATCGAAGCGGCAGGCGGCACGGTGGTGATCCAGAATCCGGAAGCACCTACGCCGGATGCTCAGATCTCCGTGGTACAGTCCCTGATCTCCCAGGGCGTCAGCTCCATCGCAGTGGACGGCAATGATGCAAATGCCCTGACCGCAGTGCTTACCGAAGCAAAGGATGCCGGCATCAAGATCCTGACCCTGGACTCGGATGTGGCTCCGGATACCCGTACCGTATACTGCAACCAGGCCGGTGTCTCCCAGATCGGCGAGACCCTGATGGAGGCAGTCTATGACCTGACCGGAGGAGAGGGCGACTGGGCTATCCTTTCCGCTACTTCTCAGGCAACGAATCAGAATGCATGGATCGATTCCATGAAGAAGCTCATGGAGAGCGATTCCAAGTATGCGAAGCTGAACCTGGTAGAGGTTGCTTACGGCGATGACGAGCCGCAGAAATCCACCGACCAGACCCAGGCTCTGCTGCAGAACTATCCGGATCTGAAGGTCATCTGCGCACCCACTACGGTCGGCATCGCAGCCGCGGCAAAGGTGCTCCAGGATCAGAAGTCTTCCGTGAAGCTTACGGGCCTTGGCCTTCCTTCTGAGATGGCTGAGTACATCGGCGATGACGATGCACACTCCTGCCCTTATATGTATCTGTGGAATCCCATTGACCTTGGGCGTCTGGCAGGCTATACCTCCATCGCTCTGGTAGACGGCTCCATCACAGGCGCTGCAGGCGAAAGCTTCACCGCAGGCGACCTGGGAGACTACTCCATCGAAGAGATCGATGGCTCCACCCAGATCATCCTTGGACCTCCCTTCAAGTTTGATCCCAGCAATATCGAAGACTGGAAGACAGTGTACTAATTTACGTTTCCTCTTTTCATCAAGCGGCCGCGGGGATGACCTGCGGCCGCTTTTTTGGTATACTTTTTTCAATCAGGGATGGATTTTGGTCCAAAAAGAGAGCAATGAAGCTGACATTATGCTGACGGGAGAAAAAGCGATATCATTGCCGCATTACTCGGAAACAGCGATGCATTGCAGATGTACGGTAACGTGATGAATTCGGATCTGTCCGAGATACTGCAGATCTTTTTGTCCAAATATGTAAAAGGGGAAGCCCTGGAGCTGTATCGCAATGAGATCGGAGGCCTCGATGCGTTTGCATGGAAGCCATTCCCACAGGCGCTCATCCTTTCGGACGGAAATCTTCAATGCGATAGGATCGAAGACCGGCTAACAGAGATAACGGCGTTATTGGACGATATCAAGCAATGACGGATGCTGTTCAAATCATGGGTTGTAAGCCCGGAGAGATCCGGGCTTTTTTATTGTCAGAAAATTACTTGTTTTAACGGACTTTTAACGGTTTTTCAAGTAAAATGATAGAAAACGCCACTTTAGAAAGGAGAAAAGCATGAAAGCAGACAAGATCTTCAAAAACGCGAAAATTTTCACATCGGACAAGGACAATCCGACAGCGAGTGCCCTTGCGGTAAAGGATGGCAAGTTCGTCTATGTGGGTGACGAGGCCGGCCTTTCGGATTATGAAGGAGAGGTCACGGATCTTGGCGGGAAATTCGTCATGCCCGGCATCATCGACAGCCATGTCCATATCACCATTCCCGTGGGGTTTGAGTATGCGGATATCGGAGAGCGCCTTGAGCCGAATGGCAAACAGGAAGCACTGGACATGATGGCTAAGTATATCAAAGAGAATCCCGGGGAGGAGCGCTACAGATTTCTCCTGGAGAAAGTATTCCTGAATGGAGAGGATATCGTAAAGGAGGATCTCGACGCGATCTGTCCGGATGCAGAGCTTCAGATCCAGGAAGGGGAAGGACACAGTATCTGGGTGAACTCGAAGATCCTTGAAAGGCACGGCATTACAGACGACACCCTGGATCCCATACCGGGACTTGCCATTTATGTGCGTGATAAGGACGGACATGTGACCGGAAATTGTATTGAAGGCGCGGCGGAAATCCCGATCATTCTCGACAGCGGAATGGATCTGACCGACGAACAGGTTGACGCGGCGCTGAAACGCTGGATCGATTTTTCCGTCGAATACGGGGTGTGTGCGGTATTTGATGCGGGTCTTCCGGGAGATGCCAAGTTCCATGAGAAGGTTTATCAGCGCCTGCGTGAGCTTGACAAGCAGGGAAAGCTGCCCGTTTATGTTGACGGCAGCCTTGTGATCAATGCAGAGCGGGATGCCAAAGAGGGTCTCGAGGAAGTGAAGCGCTTACATCGTGAGTATGACACGGAGCACCTGAAGGTCCATACCATGAAGATCTTCATGGACGGAACCCAGAAGATCCATACCGCGGCCATGGTCACACCCTATGTGGATATAGGTACGACGGGAACTACTGCCTTTTCTGTAGAGGGAATGGCGGAGCTTTTGAAGAATCTCAACGAGGCGGGTCTGGACCTTCACCTTCATACCGTTGGGGAGCGTGCATCCCGCACGGTGCTGGATGGCTATGAGATGGCCAAAAAGGAACTGGGAGACAGCTTAAAGGTCAGAGTTACCTGCGCCCATCTGGAGATCCAGGATGATGCGGATCTGGATCGTTTTGCAAAGCTCGGCGTGATCGCGAATTTTACGCCGCACTGGCATTTCGGTGACCCCAGTTATGCTGCTACCTGGCTCGGTGAGGAGCGCGCCAAAAAGCAGTTCCGCTGCAAGACGCTTTGGGACAGCGGCGCCCTGGTGGCCTTTTCAAGTGATAATATCACCTTCCAGGATTTTATGACCTGGAACCCGTATCTTGGCATGGAAATCGGAGTGACCCGTAAGAGTACGGAAAAGACAAGGTCTTACCCGTATGCCAAATGTGAAACGGTATTTCCTCCCGAAAACGAGAGAATGAATATGGAAGAGATGCTGATCGGATTCACGATCAACAGTGCGCGCCAGCTTGGAATTGAAGACAAAAAGGGTTCCATTACTGCGGGTAAGGATGCGGACTTCCTTGTATTTGACAACGATCTGCTCACGGCAGAGATCGACGGATTCAGCCACAACAAGCCGAAGGATGTGTATTTTGGCGGAAAGAAGGTAAACGGATAAAAGTACTTTGAATGGAATTGCTCAAAACCATGGGGTTTTGAGCAATTCCCACCGGGGGTTGGGCAGTCAGGCAAAGAAGAGCAGCCGGATAAGACAAGGGGAGGCGGCCCGCATCCGTCTCAGACCGCGCAAAATACAGTGGGGAATACTTCCCATGTAGTTGGCGTCAAGACATTCATAGACGGCGTGTCGGAAGCGCACAGCATGGCAGAACCAGGATTAGGCCGATCCGCCCGGCTATCACGGCAATGGGGGATTCGGCCATAACAAGGCGGGGGAGGTGTATTTTTGCGGGAAGAAAGAAAATGGAGTGATATGAGGGACGCGAATGATACCATACGAAAGTTTCTTGATAAAAAATCATTATTGGAGCATCGCCTAAATAAAGAGGTCCTGGAAGACGGCATCGCCTATATTCCCTGCCATGTGGATAATATGGAGGATATCATAAGCAAATACAGCATCAGGGATTGTGAGAGCCTTAACTCGGAGTTTGTAGATTATATAATGGGTTTTATTGAGTGTATTCCGGTAAAGCATCCCATCGTTCTGGAGATATACGGGCCGAAATTTACCGAGGATGAAAAAAAGATCATTGCTGACACAATCGCCGCTGACGGAGACTATGAACTCGGCAAAACCATACAGGAGAACAGACATCACCGGCTGGTTTTTGGGGAAATGGTGATCGGCACTGTGGCTTCCGGCATCTTCCTTGCATTGATCGGAAAATACCTTGAGGATATCCCGCAGGAGTTTTTCTATGTTTTATTCTGGCTGTTCGCGGATTCTTTGGTTCGATATATTTTTATCGAAAGAGAGGACTACCGGGATAAAAGGATCGGTGCGGGGAGAATTGCAAGCATGAAGGTGGAGTTTATAGAGGATGAGGGAAATAGTCTGCCAAGCTGAGCCGTTTTGAAGACGACCGAAAAAACCATGAAGAACTTCATGGACGGAACAGAGAAGGCCCACGCGAACAGAATTCCTGGGTTCCGTCAGAGATACGGAATCCGGCAACAGCATTCCGGTTTCGTTTGATGACCGGATTAAAGAAATGAACTTTGGCAGCTTTGAGGGGATGAGCATCAGGGGCAAGCAGGTGATCCGATTACTGGAGAAACCGGTTTTTGACCACCGGTATCATGATGGCGAAAGCATCACGGATGTAATGAGAAGAACACAGGAGTTCCTGAAAGAGCTTATCGCAAGGGATGACGGTAAGAATTATCTGGTATCAACACATGGATGCGCGTTGAGAGCGATGCTGAATTTCCTGTATGAAGATCCGGCGGATTACTGGCATGGACATGTTCCGTATAATTGCTGTGTGAACATCATTGAGGTCAAGGATGGAGAGGCGGCGCTGACCGCAGACGACATGATCTATTATGACCGTGAAATGGCGGTCGATCTATACAGCAAACAAAGATAATATACATATACTTCGCGGGAAGGAGAAGGATCCATGTCTGTAAATGGGTAAGCCGAATGAAAGGAGCAGCTATGAAGGCAGATAAGATTTATAGGAATGCAAATATCTTTACATCGAACAGGGACAACCTGCATGCCACAGCCCTTGCGGTAAAGGATGGAAAATTCGTATATGTCGGAGATGAAGCCGGCCTTTCGGATTATGAAGGAGAGGTCACGGATCTTGGCGGGAAATTCATCATGCCCGGAATCATTGACAGCCATGTCCATATCACTACCAGTGTTGGCTTTGAGTACCTGGATCTGGGCGTCCCGGTAATGACTTCTGCCAAAAAGGATGCTCTTAAGTTTATGGCGGATTATATCGAGAAGAACCCGGGGCTTGCGCGTTACCGATTTATGATAGAGCGGTCAATGCTGAATGGAGAGGATTTTACAAAGGCGGATCTCGATGCCATCTGTCCCGACAGCGAACTCATTATTCTGGAGGGAGAAGTTCACAGCAACTGGGTGAATTCCAAGATTTTAGAGGCTCACGGGATCAATGATGACACGCCGGATCCTGTGCCGCGCCTTGCCTATTTTGTGCGCAAGGATGGACACTTGACCGGTAATTCCTTTGAAACCGCAAGCTGGCCCCTCCTTTTCGATGGCATAAATGACCTTACTGACGAGCAGATCCGTGTGGCGGTGCTGCGTTGGCTTGACAATTCCATCCAATATGGGGTTGGCGCGGTCTTCGATGCCGGGTTCCCGGAACATAACGGAGTCAATGAACGGATATACAAATATCTTCGCGAGCTGGACAGGCAGGGGAAGCTTCCGGTATATGTTGATGGATGCTATGTGCTCACGCAGCCCAGAAAAATGAAAGAGGCCCTGGATGAGGTAAAGCGCTTCAGGAATGAATTCAACACGGAACACATGAAGGTACATACGCTTAAGATCTTCATGGACGGTACCTTAAAGATCGAGACCGCTGCAATGGTGACGCCCTATGAGGATGGGGTAAGGGGAGCCTCCGCCTTTCATGCCGAAGAGGTTGCAGAGATCCTGAAGGTGCTCAATAAGGAGGGACTGGATCTTCATGTGCATACCGTGGGCGAGGCTTCATCCCGTGTGGTACTTGACGGTGTGGAGCTGGCGAAAAAGGAGCTTGGAGCCGACTATCATGTGAAGGTGACCTGTGCCCATCTGTGGGTTCAGGATGATGCGGATATTCCCCGTTTTAAAAAGCTTGGCATATTTGCCAATTTCACACCCTGGTGGCACAGCGGAAACATAGGCGGTAATCCGATCGAGCTCTGGACTTCTTTGATCGGAGAGAAGCGCGCTCATTCCATGTATCGCTGCAAGACGATGTGGGACACCGGCGCTGCCGTCACATGGTCAAGTGATGAGGTCTTTTTCGGTGATTTTAAGAACTGGAGTCCCTATCTTGCCATGGAGGTCGGAATGACCCGTTGGATCAATGAGAAGACAAGGATGGAAGAGGAATCCAGGACCATTGCGGCATTTCCTCCGGAGAATGAGAGGATGAGCATAGAGGAAATGATACTCGGATATACCATCAACGGCGCAAAGCAGCTTGGCATAGAGGACAAAAAGGGCTCCATCACGGCCGGTAAGGATGCCGATTATCTGATATTTGATAAGGATCTGCTTACGGCGGAGCATGAGGGCTTCAGCTTTAACAAGCCGGAGGAAGTATATTTCGGCGGGAAGAAAGTGGATTGATCTTATTCTGCGCTGCCGGGATTTTTCTTTGTCCGCACGAATGATTTCTTTACGGCCTTTGGGTGTCTGGCCGGCGCCATAGCAGCGATCTGTTTTGAACGGAAATAGGTAAATTTCAAGGAAACACAGATGATCCTTCCTTTGTTTGAGCGGATAGGAAAGAAGTGATTGAAAGAGTATGCTCAGAAGGAAGCAGAATAGCCTAGCCAGGGATATGGGGGGATGGTATAATCAAGACTATGGCAGATATGATGAAAAACCGGAACAAAATGAACGGACGCGACCCGGAGGAAGAGGAAGAGTGGCTCATGTATGATGAAAGAAAGAGCCAGGAAAGCCTCAACCGGGTTGAGGGAGCCTTTACGGAAAAAGCAAAGCATGGGATCAATACCGAGCCCAGCGTCTTTGACCGGACTGCGGTATTCCGGATGGGAAATCCTTAAGCCAGGTAGGAATACTTGCCGAGGGCGTCTGCGGAGAAGGTCACCGTGGAGGTCTTTTCCAGCTCCAGGCGGATGGAACGCAGAAGATGGCTCATGGAAAGGGGCTTATCCTGGCTTGCGGCCAGGCAGCAGGCGTTGAGGAAGACGGTCTTGATGATGCTTCCCGTGAAGGTGCTGAACTGCTCCGCAAGGTAATCCAGGTCGATCTCCTCATGGGGCACGTCGTCGGTGATGCAGCCCTCCCAGATGGCCCGCCTGGTGGCGGCATCCGGGCTTTCGAAATGGATGACATAGCGCAGCCTCCGGAGGAAGGCAGGGTCTATGTTTCCTTTGATATTGGTGGCTAAGATCACCACTCCGTCATAAGCCTCGATCCTCTGCAGGAGATAGGAGATCTCATTATTCGCATATTTGTCATGGCTGTCACGGACCTCGCTCCGCTTGCCGAAGAGGGAATCCGCCTCGTCGAAAAAGAGGATCGCATTTGACTTTTCTGCAAAGAGAAAGGCCTTCTCCAGGTTTTTCTCCGTTTCCCCGATATATTTATCCACGATATGGGAAAGGCTTACCTGATAGAGGGGAAAGCCCAGCTGGCCTGCGATGGCGTTTGCCGTCATGGTCTTTCCTGTGCCGGGAGGGCCGGACAGGAGAAGGGATACGGCTGTGCCGTAATGGTAGCCGCTGCGAAGCTTCCAGTCCTCTAAGACCGTATGGGCGGTGCGCACGCAGCCGATCACGTCATTCAGGATCTCGCGGATCGTGGGACTTACCTTCACGTCCTCCAGGCGGATGGTGGGATAGACGATCCGGCCGACCTTTTCCTCCGTGGCCGTAAGGCTCTGCATCACGATCCGGGAGAAAAGATCCGGATCCTGCTTCAGATCCTGCCCGCGCTCGGCAAAGGAGAGCATGGCACGGGCGGCTTCACTGGCATTGAGGTGATAGCGCATGGCGAGGTCATCCGGATCAAAGGAGGAGCCGTCGGTCCCACTCAGGTATTCCCGCTTAAGCCCTTCCCAGAGGGCTTTTCTTTCGCCATAATCCAGGGCCTCCGGCAGTTCCAGGAGGCGGTATTGGGATTCATGCAGGGAAAGAAGGAGAAGCTTCGGGCTTTCCGTGCAGAGGATGAGCCGGATCCCGGCAGAAAGGATCGGCCGGAAAAGCTTCTGCTCCTTTAGGAAGTGGCTGTCCGTGATCCGGTAAAGGCAGATGATCCCCTGCCTTAGCACAGCCTCCCGGATCAGAGCCCGGAGCTTTTTTTCGAAGAGGGGGGGCTTTTCATCGGTCAGCTCATCGATGGCAAGAAGGAGGAGCGGCTGCCCCAGCTCCCTGGCGATATGCTTGGAAATGAACCGCCTGCCGCCGGAACCTGCGATCTGCAGTACATCTCCGCCGGAGCGGAAAAAGTCAGAGCCGGACTGAATGAGCTCCGGCACCACAAAGGGCGCATGCAGCAGGATATCCGTGCCGAAGATCTCCAGGGAGTCCATGATCAGGGGATCCGGGGAATCATTGCCGGACAGGTAGGCAATGATCCGGGCATGGGGCTCAAGCTCCTGGTACTGGATGGGGCTTGAGGCGAAATCGATGCCCACGATGAGCCTTGCCTGTTCTGCTTTTTTTAGGATCTCGTTTTCATCCGGGGATTCGATGCCCTCCATCAGAAAGGCCAGATGGAGGTTCAGGGAAGAGCCCAGGTGGAGAGCAAGGACCGCAGAAAGCTCCGGCAGCATGAAAAGAGCAAGGCTCAGATCAAGCAGGGAGCGGAGCACCGGGTCGAAGGAAAGGAGCTGAAGGATGGAAGCATAGCGTCTCACCTGGATGTCCGGATGGGAGGCCTCCTCTTCCAGGGAGTTCTCTGCCTCGGACCAGTACTTCAGATCCGCCTCAGTGATCCTTTCGGCATAGGACCGGACCGCCGGGAACTTTTCATATGGCTCCTCGATGCCGAGCTCCCTCAATTTTACATTCAGCCGAAGCAGGATCACCGCGGCTACCGTTTCCAGGTATTTCAAGGGTACACCTCACATGCTATGAAATGGAATTACGCAGCACCGCCCTCCAGTTGGCAGGAGCTCCCACGGATACCATGAGGGATTGGAGGGGAAGGGATCTTAAGAGCTCCCGGTTTTTCCTCAGGTTCTCTCCCGTAAAGCGTTCATCCCCTTCGCCGGCCATGTTGAGATAGGGCTGCATCGCGGTGATGGCTAAGGCTTCTTCACCGGTGGACTTGCCGGGCTTTTGGATCATGGCGTGGGTGTCGATGGCCATAAAGACCCGGGCCAGATCCATCAGATAGTGCTTATTATTGATGCCGGTCTCCCGCTTTAGGGCGGCATCGAAGCCGGCGGCCCAGGCAAGGGATTTGTCTCCCATGGTGGCGCCGATCTGTTCCATGAAGGCATTGGAATCATGGAGTTTGCCATGCACCCAGCCTACGAATTTGGAGCCCATGGCCATGAGATGCAGGGGAAGGACCAGAACCCCGCCTCCTACGGCGGCAGAAAAGCCCGAGGCGCCGGTTGCAAACTTGATGCCGCTGGTAGCGATGTCATGGCCTGACATTTTCCGTTCCCTGCTGGCCCGGGAGCGGGCAAGCCGGTTGAAGTGGGAAAATTGTGCGCTCTTGATGGAAGCCAGTGCCGCCTTGGAGGAGGTCTTTTCCAGATCCTCTTCCCGGATGGACTGTGCAGGGGTATAGGTTCCCGGATTTTCCGCGGCGAGCCTCTTGCGCTCTTCCTGGAAGTCCGTCATGCCGGTGGCCATCTCCTTATCCGTCTTGTCGATCTTATTGATCAGCATGGTGGTGGTGGCAATGTTGATGGTATCCTGGATGATATTGAAAACGCTCCGGATCATGATCATGACGTTGAAGAAGGGATTCACCACGTTGTTTACTGCCTTCGGAAGCTTGGAGGTCCACAGATAGAGCATGTTGGAGATCAGCTCCAGACAGGCGATGCACATACTGGTGATGCCCAGGGCCTTCTGTTTTTTGCCGGCATTGGGATTTTTGGCCAGCTCGATGATCTTCTTGATGGTGGTGACCAGGGTGTAAAACAGCTTTACGGTATTCATGGCTGTCATGGCCGTAAGTCCCGTATCCTTGCCGCCGGCCAGGGTGGCGATGGTGGCCACCGGAAGAAAGGCCACGCTGTAGCCCATGGTGGTACAGTCGGACATGAGGTTCAGGTAATTCATGTTGAATTTATTGAATACCGCAGAGAAATCCTGGTTCTTGGCCCAGCCCATGGTGCCGGAATCCTTCACGGTGGCGCTGAAAAGGTCGGCTACGGGAGAGAACATGCTTCCATTAAAGAAGCTCTGCTTGATATGGTCTGCGGAAAAGAAGCCGCCGCGCCTGGCCTCCAGATCCTCCATGTACATGTTCAGCCGGTCCGGCCGGAGGCTCTTCGAGAGGTCGAAGAAATCAAAGGAGCGGTCTGTGGTAAATTCCGTCATGAGGCCCATCCGCATGGTCTCCCCTTCCGCAGGGAGATAGGTGAGCTTCCGCTGATATCTTCCGCCCAGCTTCGTGGCGATCTCCTTGGCTACGCCCCAGCAGACGGGGTCGTCCTGGGCCAGGAGCATGACGGCAAGGTCTACCGCGGCTTTTTTGTCGCCTAGGGCCAGTCCCAGGTTCTTCTTGACCAGTTCATCCGCCAGGGCATCCTCGGAGGAATTAAACCGGGCGATGCCGGTGCGGGGTTCGGAGGTAAGGTAGGTAAAGACCTCGTCCACAGCCGTGACTACGCTGGGAGAGCCTTCCTTGACCTGTTCCTTAAGCTTTGCGATCATCTCGGGGGTGAGCTTCTTTTCGCTGAAGTCATCCAGTTCGATCTCACCCGGATGCTCTGCTTCGGCCTTTTTCTTTTCGGCTTCCCTTTCATCCTTCGTCAGCTCCTCGTATTCCTCGACCAGAGCCTTCTCCGTTTCCTCGTCCAGGCTTCCTTCATCCAGGTCTGCGCTGGCCTGATCCAGGGCTTCTCTTTTTTCCCGCTTTTCGTCCTCCTGCTGAAGGATGGTGGTGGCTTTCGTCTGGTATTCCGTCGTCTTGATGCTCTTGGCAAAGGCGGCCTTGGCTCCGTAGCCCTCATAGATCTGGATCGTGGCCGCATTGACATGCCGGAAGAAATCGGAACGGCGGATGGCTGTCCTCACGCGCTCCTCATCCGACAGGCGCTTTTCCCGGTAGGAATGAAAGAGGCCCGCATCGTCCATGGAGACAAGGGTATCCTGGTCGGAGGAGATAAACCTGCCTCCAACGACCATGCCGTTTACGGTCTTGCCCCGGATAAGGCCGGTCTTAGCCTGGTGGATCTTTGCAGAGGACTCGGAAAAGAGAAGCTCTCCGTTGGTTCCTTTTTCATCCGCCACAAGATTGGCTTCGGAGGAATCGATCAGCTGATCCTCCTTCTTTTCCTCATTGCTCGCTCCCTCACGCTCGACCAGCTTTTTATGATCCTCAGCGGAGAACTGCCTCCTTGCCTTATAGCCCTTGAAGGCCGCATTCATCTTCATCCTTACCCTGGGGGCATTGGCATCGGTCTCGTCCAGCACGTTATCGATCCCCTCGGCAAAGGATTCAAAGGTCATCATGTGATGGTATTTGATGAGCTTTTCGGAATCCATGGTATTCTGGCTGCCCTCACCCAGCTTCCGGTTGGGGACATGCATGATCTTAGGGGTGGTGAAATAAGGATAATCCCTGACCACGGCGGCGATGGAGCGGATCTGCTTCGGCTGGTAGATGCCGACATATTCCGCGATGCTTTTGACGGCGCCTTCCTCAAGTTCACGCTCTTCGGTGCCGGCCAGCTTCCGCGTCATGGT
This sequence comes from Lachnospiraceae bacterium, assembly GCA_024693135.1. GTDB lineage: Bacteria > Bacillota > Clostridia > Lachnospirales > Lachnospiraceae > NK4A144. The sequence goes on from JAILLN010000029.1 coordinate 40,296, forward strand.
ATAGTAGCCCATGGCCAGGTCGTCATAAGCCTTGTAATGCTTGCGGAAGGTGCCCTCCCGGTAAGCGTTCCGGCGCCTGGTATTCCATTCCTCTGCCTTGTCCATGATGGTCTTTTCGGACCGGTCTGCCTCCCGCTCCAGCTTATCCGCCGCAAGCCTTGCGCGCCTGACTTGTTCATCCAGCTTCAGGAAGGACACATAGCGCTTGGACCGGAGGCTTCCCTGGTTTTCCTGGATCTTTTCGAGGATCTTGTTCAGGGTATCCAGGTCGGTTTGCAGGTCCTCCGGATTGCCCGGATTCATCTCGAGCCAGTTGAGGTCAATGTCGGATTCCTCTACATCCCGCTGCTCCTCCTTGGCCTCGTTCTGCTTCTTGGGATCCTCCGGCGGCTCTTTAGGCTCGTTCTGCTCTTTGGGTTCGATCTGCTCCTTGTTCTGCTCCTCGATCTGCTCCTCGGTCTGTTCCTTGAGTTCGGTCTGTTCCTTAAGCTCGGCCTGTTCCTTGAGCTCGGTCTGTTCAGTCTGTATCTTGAGTTCGGTCTGCTCAGTCTGTACCTTGAGCTCGGTCTCATTGGGCGGAGGAAGCTGCTCAGTCTGCGGCTTGAGCCCGGCCTGTTCAGTCTGCGGCTTGGCCTCGGCCTCATTGGGCGGAGGAAGCTGTTCGTTCTGTTCCTTGATTTCAGTCTGTTCAGTCTGCGGCTTGACCTCGGACTGTACCTGCGGAGGCTGGGACAGGGAGTCCGGCTTCTTTACCGGCTGCTGGATAAGGGGAGGCTGGATCTTTGGCGGCTCGGGCCTTCTTCTCAAGGTGGGGCGGACAAGAAATGCCAGATCCGAGGAACGCCGTTTTCTGGGTTCGGGAGCCTCCTCGCCTTTCTTGATGCGGATGATTTTTTCCACGGAGCTTGCCGCCTCCTCCACATGCTTCCCGCGGTAACGGCTGATGGCAAGCTGGTATTCGGCCTTGGCTATGGCCACCTTCCTGGACTTGCTTTTCATCTTTTCGATCAGGGGGATGAGCTCCTTATTATCGAAGTTGTCGTGTTCGCTGGCGAAGCTTACCGCATCCACCCGGGAGGTTTCGTTTTCTGCCTGCATCTGGGAGAGCAGGGTATCCCTTACTCCCTGGATCACGGTTTCCCGGTCCTCGCCGTTTGCGATCTTATCTTCATGCTCATCCAGCCACTGCTGCCCCTGATCCATATAGGAGCGGTGGGTGCTGTCGATTTTCTTTTCGTTCAGATCCTTTACATCGGAGAGGTAGCCTCCCGCATAGCCTTCTCTTGGCATGTTGTTCCCCTTTGTTTATAGTGCTTAAATAAAGACAGTTACTGGGTCTTTGACTTTTGCCGCCGGGTCTTGGCGGCTTTCGGAGGAGGGGCGGCGGCATCCGCTTCATCTCCGGAAAGCAGCTCTTCCCTGGCCTTGCGGGCTTCCTCCTCGATCTCTTCATCGGACATGCCCGCCTCCTTCATGGCATCCCGGTATTCCTTCTCCTTTTCGTCCAGGAGTTTTTCAAACTGGGTGAGCCTTTCCTGAAGATCCATCAGGTCGGAGACGGAATCCAGGTAGCCCATATAGGATTCCAGGGAGAGATCCCTTGGATGGTCGCAGATAAAGAGAATATAGTCCGTGAAGATGTCCAGCTGCTCCACCAGAGCCCCCAGGAAATACTGGACATTGGTGAGCTCAGCCTCCAGATGGTCCGGATTAAAGGGCATCCGGTAGGTATGATAGATCTGCTGCAGCGGGGCATAATAGCCGAAGCTTCCGAAGGAGGGGAAGGCACCCACTGCGGTGCAGGTATTGAGCTCGTTTAAGGCCATTACGATCTCCGGGACATCCGCCTTTTTTACTTTTTCGGCCAGGGTGCAGTGGAAATGCAGGATGGGGTAGGGCGAGGCCTCATGCAGCCCAGGCTCTACGGCGAGCTCGAAGATCACATTGGCGTCGGTGACCCCGAGATGCTCTGCCAGAGCCCGCAGCACGCCGTTTCGCATGTTGCAGGCGCCGAAGTATTCGATCATGCATTCCTTGAGCTTTTCCTCGAATTCCTCCATGGTCATGGGAGTGTTCTCCTTTTCCAAAAAGACATAAAATACCGCTTACATTCTAGCATGAATAAAGACACATAAAAGACACAGGGATAGAGAGGGAATGTTTAGGCCGGACCGGAAAAAGGGATCAGAGCGCAGACATTTTTTTGAGGGAACGCTTATTTTCGTACATCATGTTGTCCGCCCGTTCGAATACCTCGGATACCCTTGTATCGGCTCCGGGGACATATTCCGACATCCCGGAGGCGATCACCGGACGGTCCCCGAGGCCGGTGTTTTCTTCCGATCTCTGACGGAGAGCCTGGAAAAGGGCCTGCCTTGCAGTATAGTCGTCGCCTCTTAAGAATATCGCGAATTCATCGCCTCCGATGCGGAAGATAAAGCTATGGGAAAAGATATCGCGCAGGATCCCTGCCGCAGACCGGATGTACTCGTCTCCCGCCTTGTGTCCTTTCGAATCATTTACCTGCTTCAGGTCATTGATGTCGCATACTGCGATGGCAAAGGGGAGATAGTCGATGCCGTTGTCGATGTTGGACTGCACGGACTGCTCCAGCTCCATGTAGGCCGTTTTGTTCTTGACTCCCGTGAGTTCGTCACGCCGGGCAAGCTCCTTTTCGGTATTCAGGGCCTTTTGATGCTCTTTTTCCTTCCGGACTTCGGCATCGATATTTTCCACCCCGATGATCAGATGCTGGGAATCGCTGCTCTTTCTGGCCGTAAGCCGGGTATGCTGGGATCTGCCGTCGACGATCAGGCGGTATTCGATGCCAAACTGCCTCCGGTCTTGAAGCTCGGAAAGGAGGTGTTCCCGGTCCATGATATCCAGCATGAGCTTCTGGTTCTGGGGGTGGATGATGAGGGGGATATTTCTTCGGGTATCCTCGAAAAAGTCTTCTCCCGTGTGTTCGATCTCCAGCTGGCCGTAGATATTGTGGGAGGTATAGCCGACATAGCTCGAATCCCTGACATCCACATAGTAGATCACGTCATAGTTGGAGGCGAGGCTTTCGGCGATCTGTCCGAAGGTGGCGTGCTTCTTCCGGTCTTCCTTTAGGGCCATCTCGGCCGTGACGTCGTCCTGGATGTCCTTGTCGCAGAGGACGAAATGCTTCCCGTCCTTTGCCAGCATCAGCTGGAACCGGAAGTAGCGGGGATTTCCGTTTACCATGACGCGGTACTGGCAGGAGTAGGATTTCCGTCCCTTCAGGTTTTTCAGCATGGTATCTTTATGATAAAGGCTCTCGGCAAAGGCATAGTCGTCCGGATGGACGAACCGGCGGACGTTTTCCCGGGTCTCCCGGTAGAAATCCCTGCCGCTTTTCGGCACGTTCATGGACTGGTATTTCTCGCTGGGAGAGAATTCCTGATATCTTCCGGTTTCGATATTGATATAATAGATCGCCTCATAATCCTCTGCCAAGCCTTCTGCGATATGGTTGTAGATCTCCCTTTCCTTCCGGGTCCTTTCCGTCTTTTTCTGCTCGAGCTTCGCTTTTCTCTCTACCCGGTTTAGCTTCAGGATCATGTCCTGCTTTTCATCCTCCTCCACAAATACGTGGATCAGGCTGGTGGAGAGGATGCAGCCGATGGCGTAAAAGGGCAGGAGCGGGAAAAGGGTCTGGAGAAGGATGAAGGAACCCATCGTAAGGCCGGAGACGGCTACTGCCCGGTAGTGGATCCGGTCCTTGCCGGAAGACCGGGAAGAGGTGATCAGGGAATAGATGGAGAGCACAGCATGGAGCAGGAAGAGGACGACAAAGATGAAGTGCCTGCCGTTGCCCGGGACGTAACCCTGGTCTGCATTATAGGCAAAGATCACCGGATAGAAGAAATTGATCACAAGATGCAGGATGATGAAGACAAAGATGCCATATCCAGCATAGATCAGGCTTTTGCTCCTGGCTCCCTCCCGGCCGATATATTCCACCACAAAGCGGGTCCAGAGGAGCACGGAATAGGACATGGTCACAAAGTACACCAGGGTGTCCATATAGATGATCGGAACGATGCGCCCATGGTTGAGCAGACCCCAGAATATATCGGATAGATAGTAAATCGTAATGATGATCAGAAAACGCCTGTAGCAGGATGAGCCGGCATGGGATTCGGTCTTTTCGTCCTTCTTTAGGATCCCATGATTTATGATCAGATGGAGCATCAATGAAAGCATCCCGAAGCTTGCGTAGTACATATTGAAGTATCCCTCCCCTATCAGATTATTATAGCAATCCTTTGGAAAAAGAAAAGAGGCACTGGGGAGGGACGGAAAATTGCGATATGAAAAATGTAAAATATACTTGACAAAATTCTATTGAGGGGTTATGCTTCCGGATGTAGGAGAAATGAATTCTTCTGAGTTCTGATTTTAAGGAGGTTTTTGTGATGAATGGAAGATCGGCAGGATTAGCAGCAGGATTGATGGTGGGTCTCGTGGCCGCGGTTTTTCTGATCAAGCTGGCAAATAAGGATGGGAGATTCCGCACAGAGTATGACGAGCGTCAGACGACGATCCGGGGGAAGGCGTACCGGTATGCATTTTATACGGAGCTTCTGGCCCAGGCCGTGATCATGTGCCTGCTCATGGGAGGGGCTGAGCTTTTCGTGGAGGCCTATGGACTGGTCTTCATCGGGATCATGCTGGGATGCGTGGTGCTTGCGGGATACTGCATCTGGAAGGATGTCTACTGGGGCCTGAATAACAGCAAAAAGCGGTATCATGTGATCTTTATCGCATCCATCGCATTGAATGTCCTGCCTGTGGTGATGAGTGCCAAAGAAGGCTCCCTCTTTAATGAAGAAGGCAGGATCGGGATGCCGATCCTCAATATCTGCGCTCTTGTCCTGATCGGGTTCATTTACGCAGAGCTTTTGATCAAGGGGATCATGGACAAGTACGCGGAAGATAAGGAGTGAGCCGATGAAGAATCTGAAGCTGAAATCAGCCCGGGCGGCACTGGACCTGTCCCAGGAGGAGCTGGCGCAGAAATGCGGGGTATCGAGGCAGACCATCAGTGCCATTGAAAAGGGGGACTATAATCCCACCATCAACCTGTGTATCGCCATATGCAGGATATTGGGGAAAACGCTGGATGAGCTGTTCTGGGAGGACCAATAATAACCAGTTGGCAGCGCACTTCTATAACGAAGAGGAGATGAGGGTATACAAGAAACCTGCCTGGAGGGGGAGATGAGGATAGTTAATCTGATCGAAAATACGGAAGGACATAGGGGATGTGCCTTTGCGCATGGCCTGGCATTTTACGTTGAAACGGAGAACCATAAGCTGCTTGTGGATCTCGGGCCGTCGGATGAGACGATCCGGAACGCGGAAAAGCTTGGCATTGATCTGGGACTGGTCGATACCGTGATCCTAAGCCATGGCCATTACGATCATTCGGGCGGGATCATGGCGTTTTCCGGGATAAATGCCGGGGCTGTCATCTATATGCAGGAGTCGGCGAAGGAAGATTACTTTGCGGATGACGGGGTAAACGAGGGGGAGGAGAGGTACAAGTATATCGGGATAGACAAGGATATCGTGAGCCTGCCTCAGATCAGGATGGTCCGGGGGGATCATCCGATCGATGATGAACTGGAGCTGTTTACGGTAAAGGAGAGATCGCACAAGCTTCCCTTTTCCAATAAACGGCTTTTGATCCGGAAAAACGGGGAGGTTGTCCAGGATGATTTCCGGCATGAGCATTATCTGGTGATCCGTGAAAAGGAAAAGAGGATCCTTATCTCCGGATGCGCTCATAATGGGATATTGAGCATTCTCGATGCGTATCAAGAGAAGTACGGCGCTTGCCCGGATGCGGTGATCAGCGGTTTCCATCTGATGAAGAAAGCAGAGTATACGGATGAGGAACGCCGGGAAGTGGAGGATATCGGCAGGGAGCTGAAGAAATATCCGACCATGTTCTACACCTGTCATTGTACGGGCATGCCGGCCTATGAGATCATGAAGCTTGCCATGGGAGAACAGCTTCATTACGTCCACTCAGGAGACGAGATAAGCTGCTGAAAAAATTGCTTGACAATATATATTGCACGCAATATAATGTTATCAAAGATAAAAAATGGACGCCGCGATCGATATGCTGACGATGAAGCATTTTAAGCGGCAGGCATCGGGCTAGAAAAAAGGAGGAGCAAAAAGATGATCTACGATTACGAAGTTACCAAGGGAAACGGTGAGAAGCTGAATCTGTCTGAATATAAAGGCAGGGTGATCCTGGTGGTCAACACAGCCACGGGATGTGGATTCACGCCCCAATATGAGCCGATCGAGCAGCTGTATAAAGATTATCACGACAAGGGCCTTGAAATCCTGGATATTCCCTGCAATCAGTTCGGGGGACAGGCGCCGGGCAGTGATGAGGAGATCCATGAATTCTGCACAGCCCACTACAATACCACATTTCCTCAGATGAAGAAGTCAGATGTGAACGGGGACAATGAGCTTCCGCTCTACACATACCTGAAGGAGCAGAAGGGGTTTGAAGGCTTTGAGGATCATGAATACAAACCGCTTCTGGAGAAGATGTTTTCGGAAGCCGATCCCGAGTGGGATAAGAAGCCGGACATAAAATGGAACTTCACGAAGTTTGTGGTGGACCGGGAGGGAAAGGTCGTCGCAAGATTTGAGCCTACGGCGGATATGAAGAAGGTAGAGGAATGCATCAAAGCCCTGCTGTAAAGAAAGGAAAATGATCAGCAGGCGTTTATTTGAGGAGGGGTAATAAAAATGAGCACATTAGTAGCATGCTTCAGCGCAGGCGGAACAACGGCAGGGGTGGCGAAGGAATTTGCCCAGAGCATCGGGGCAGATCTGTTTGAAATCGTCCCGCAGGAGCCTTACACAAAAGCGGATATCAACTTTTTGAATCCCGTTTCAAGATGCAACCGGGAGCAGATCGGCGGTAAGGAGGTGCCTGTAGCAGGCAGGATAGAAGACTTTGGCCGGTACGATACCATATATCTTGGCTTCCCGATCTGGTATGGGCAGGCTCCGAGAGTGATCCATACTTTTGCGGAGGGATATGACTGGACAGGCAAGACGGTGCACCTATTTGCGACATCGGGAGGAAGCGGCATCGGCAAGACCGCAGAGAAGCTGTCCCCGTCGCTTAAGGGGGCTGCCTCAGTGGATGCAAGGGTCGTAAAGTCTGCTTCTCAAATCGCGGGATAGGCGGTAAGGCCGGAGTGCGAACCGGTGATTCCGGGACAGGTGGTAAGGCCCGAGTGCGGTCCGCAGATGACGGGATAGGCGGTTGAATCGTACCGAGATTTGGCGATAGCGGATATCAGGAATTGGTTTATATGCGGCTGGAGTGATGACGAAAAAAGTCTTGCTCCGGCCGCATCTTCTTATGCAATATTCTATTCTTATCCGGGTTCTACCACATTCCCTTTTTTATCATAAGATCCCGGAACTCTATGATCCGGAGAATCCGAACGACCGGTATTTGGTTCATACGTTGAATACGTTTATGTATATGCAGGCACCGGAACGTTTTGCCGGGGCTTCATTTGACCCGAAAGGCAAAGGCGCCTCAAAAACCCTGGTCGGAATGCGCATGAGCCATACCATGGATACGATGATGTTCGGGATCAATGATGCGGATTACGGCTTCATCAATTTGTTGAACAAGCTGGAAAACGGTGATCCTGAAGTCAAGTGGGACGAGGAGACCTTCTATGAGCCGTTTGCTGTGGAAGAGCCCGTATTGGTCTCGAAAACCCTTGAAAAGATGGAGCGCCGGAGTGTGCGGGACAGCAAGGCAAAAGAAGCGGTAAGGGCTGCCGAAATGCTGAAAGACCAGGACTTCTCATCGGGAATGGGCACACCGAAGACATCGGATCTGATCAAGGCCTGCTCCGTCTATGAGGAAAAACGGAAGCCCCGGACAGACCTCGGAAAACAGCGAAAGGAAATGGTCCATACGATCCGGGAAAACGCCCTTCGGGAAATGGACATTTTCCACACAAATTCCCGGGAATACTTTGAGAGCGGGAAGGGCGGTACCTTCGGAGATGTGATCGGAGACTTCCAGCGTACCCAGGCGATCATGAACGGGCAGCTGTGATGGGGCTGCGGCAGGATCACTCCTGCATATTCGATGTACTAGCTGATTTCGTGGGAGCTTACAAGAGAAGGGGGCGTTAGATATGCTCACAGATCAGAATCTGCCGGAATAGCCAGAAGACCGGATAAACTCGGCAAAACGGAGGACTTCATCCTGCTGCCTGGGGCGCATTCCGGAAAACAATTGGAGCAGCTTCCTGCTTTTTGAGGTGTTCGGCAGGGAAGGCTCCTCCTGGGAGTCCGAATATAAAGCATTTTCTCTCATCGTTGTAATTCCGGGTGCATCAAAAAAGATTGTATCATCCAGAGAAACGCTGTTCTTTAAGAGTTCATTCACCGTCATGCCGTAAAAGCAGGCAATCCTATACAATACAACAGAGCTCGGCATCCTTTTCCCGCATTCATAGTTACTGTAGGTACCCTGCTGGATATCAACGGCTGCGGCGATATCGGCCTGTTTGTATTCATGAGCGATACGCAGTTCCTTCAGCGTATCCGCAAATCTTTTCCGCTCGTCAGCGTTCATGTATACCTCTCCGTGTGCATTTTTCATCTATTTTAGGGGAAATCCAGCTTGAAGAAATAACAAAATACATATAAAATATTTCAAATGACATATTTCTTTGCGGGATGGTTTTTTGATGCTTTTGGAGTGGAGGGTGGTTTGTATTACGGGGTAGCAGAGGCGAGTGCTGTGTGAGGTTATAATATTCTGGCTGCGTATGGTTAAGATGCCTCTGATCTTAACATGGATGGGATATTACACTGTCATCTGATCGACCCAGAGTGCAGATCATTCGAGGACACATATGCTCGATATGGTGATTTTTACAACCCGTATATTTTTTGGGGAGGTGTATGAGATGAATAAAATTTGGAAGCTATTTCTATCCCGCCTTTTTTGGTTAGTGTTGTTTTTCATTATTGTCTCTACATGCTCGGCTTATATTGTCTTGGCTGACGACACACTTCCAACCGGCGTACAGGATCAGATTGTAATACTTGATCCTAAAAATATAACGAAACCGGCTGGACAAAAACAATATTTATATTTTGATGATAAGTGTCTTAGTATTTATGATATCAGCTATATAATATACTGCAATGATAACGGAAAATATGAAGAGCAATTTATTTATACTTTTTGTAACGAGAGTCTTTCAAATACTCCGCAGATTGATATATCATATCAACTTACGGATGCAGATGGAAATGCGATACAAGGAGGCGGGTTTGAGGTAAAGGCATTGAAACCAGGGGAAACATCTAGAACAGTATCAGTTGGAGGATATCCAGAAGATTGGTATCCTGATACTGTATCGTATATTATTGGAAGAAGCAAAGACATTTATTATTTGAAGCTAGAATATGAAGGGAATGAGGGAACTTTTACCAAAAATCCTTCATTTCTGCATTATGAAGATTTTCACGGAGTTATACTGCCATACGACAGCGAGCTCCGTCCAAAAGGGAAAGAGGATCTTGAGATAAAAACGTACTGGGATTTTTCACTTCTTGAACAAAATACCAATCTTGCTAATTACCAGCTATCGTTAGTAACTCTTGCGCTTGCACGAAACGCATACAAACCTGATAGAATAGAAGGGGTTATGGATACTCTGGGCATAAATGATAATTTTAACTCTTATCAAGATCCAAATGGGGATGTTTATCATCCAATGGCATACTACGGATATGAAAAGGCAACAATCAAAGGTATATCCTACAACATTTTTTGTGTTTCAATAAAAGGTTCTTCAAATCTGATGGATTTTTCAACCGATGTTAATGATGGGCCTATCTTTTTTAAGAATTGTATGATAAACACAAGGAATGATCTTATTCGTTTTATGGAAGAGAGTACAGGCGCACATTCTTTAGACGAATTAAAAAACCAGAACAATATTTTTTTGATAGCAGGTCACAGCCTTGGGGGTGCTACCGCAAACCTTCTTGCTGTAAACGTGACTGATTTCGCGAATCCGGAAAAAATATTTTGTTATACATTTGAACCCCCTCATACTTGCACAGAGCTTGATTTAATTGGAGTTGAGGTAATACCACATAATTTTATTAACGAGAGAGATTGGGTAACCGATATGCCCCCATGGCACAAAGCGACGACCTATGGACATAATATAAAGTTTGACTCTTTGGCATTAGATTCAAAAATATATGAAGAACTGTTTGAAGTGAATAATGACCCGTTCTCTTTATATCAGCATAAAGGGGTTTTTAGGTTTCATACATCGGATAATGATTTAGCATACTTGATGCAGGCAGCAGCAACATTGGATGGAATACATCCTGAATCGGTTATTAAACGTATTATTAGAGTCAAATGTCCTGTATATGTTAATGTTTATCATGACGGAAATCTGATTTCCAGTACAAAAGAAGGAGAAGAAAGCAATTTATGCCCCAATCTGGCATATTCTGTTGTTAATGGAAATGATAAATATGTTTTCCTATATGATGATAGCGAGTTCGACATAGAAGTTGTCGGTACGGGAGAAGGGAAGATGGATTATGAAGTTTTTCAGGAAGATACTGCAGATGGCATGAGCTTTATTAAAGGATTTTCAAGTGTGAAGATTACAGAAGGGAAATGTATCTCCTCAACTATAGACAATTCTGTTAGTAGTTGCACTCTTTTGGAAGACACGGTCAGATTATTTGTGGTTGATCCAGAAAAGCCTAATTCTGAAAACAACATAAAGGAGATTTATATTGATGGATCGGAAAAATCTATACTTAAACCGGATCATGTTTCTATGAATCAAAGTGAGTATATTTATACCGGTGAGGAAATAATACCATCGATTTCTGTAACAGTCAGTGGTAATAAACTAACTGAAAATCAGGACTATATACTTAAATGTAGTAATAACATCAGAGTAGGGACAGCAGAGCTTGTTGTTGAAGGAATGGGTGATTATGTCGGAAGTGTTTCTCGAAATTATACCATAATTTCCAATAATCCAAGCAATCCAGATCAGCCTGACAATCCCAATGATCCCGACATGCCAGAATACGATGACGGTGATAACGGCATAAAGCCGGGGGATCTTCCTCCTGGAATGAAACAGCCGGAAGGCATATGGATCGGAGGCCTCCAGAAGAAATATGCCTATACCGGCAGCGCAATAAAGCCCGATTTCCGGGTCTACTATGGCGACAAGAGGCTCGCCCCGAAGCTGGACTATACGGTTTCTTATAAGAAGAATACAAATCCTGGAACCGATGCCCAGGTCGTCCTAACATTCAAAGGCGACTTTACGGGGAAAAAGACAGCGGCATTTGAGATCGAGAAGAATCCGCTGTCTCCCGGAACCGTATCGGCAGATGCCCTGTTCGCCGCCTATAAGAAGGGCAGGAAGAATAATGCCGTGAAACCGGTGCTGGCGGCAGCTGACGGAACCGTATTGAAGTACACAAATAAGGACTTCGAGCTGGAGTACAAAGATGCCAAGACAGGGCAGGCGAGCACCTGCGAAACCCCCGGAGATTACATCGTCCACATGACGGCCAAGAGCGGGAGCAGGGGCTATGCTTCCGGTGCATCGATTGATGTGCCACTTACCGTCATCGATGGAAAGCCCGTCATGAGCGGGGTGAAGGCCGGCGGAAGCCTAAAAGTAAAATTCACGGGTGAGAAAGCCCTGCCGGCGCTGACGCTCAAATATGCCGGGCAGACCCTGGACAGCAAGAATTATTCCGTGGAGACCGTCTCCGGGGACAATTATGCGGATCCCGGGAGCCATATCCTCATCCTCAGGGGCGACGGGGTGAACGTGTTCGGCACGAAGCGGATCACCTACAAGATCACGGGCAAACGGAAGCTGGATGACAGCAAATATGCGGCGGTGATGATCGATCCGGCTGGCCTTGACGCAGAGGGCCAGGCTCCTTACGCCTATGGCGGGGCGAAGCCGGAGATCGTCGTATCCTACAACGGGGTGCGGCTGAAGAAGGGCAGGGACTATACTGTGTCATACAGGAACAACAAGAAGGCCGGGAATACGGCCAGCCTCACCGTTAAAGGTATCGGCGGCTATGCGGGAACCGTGGAGAAGGAGTTCAAGGTCTCGCAGAGGGATCTGAAAGACTTGATCCTTGTGGTGAACGACCGGGCGGAATCCGGCAGGGAGAAAGACTACGAAAAGACACCGATCATGTTCTTCACAAAGGACGGCTTTGCCGACCAGAGGCTGAAGAAGTCGGACTACACCGCCGTATTCACCGTTTCATCCGGCAGCACCGCTCCAAAAGCCGGGGATACCGTGAGCGTGAATATCGCAGCGAAATCCGGCGGAAACTATACGGGCGAAGCCTCCGCAGAGTTCAGGATCATCAAGGGGACGGAGGACCTCGGGAAGGCGGCAGTCGCGGTCAACAAAGGGAAGGCCTTCGGCTATACCGGAAAGGAGATCAGGCCTGCCGGAGGGGATGTCGAAGTGAAGTTGAAAGGGAGCACGGTCAGCCCGGAGAAGTACGAGCTCATTTATTTCAACAACGTGGAACGGGGCAGCGCGGCCGTCTGGATCAAAGGTAAGAATGGATGCGGCGGGGGCCGGGTCGTACGCTTCAAGATCGGAGGCTCCAAGGCCGCGGACATGTGGGACGGCGTGATCCAGGCCGTGCAGAATATGGAAGAAAGGACTGCGGTCAAAACATTCAGACCGGTATGGAGATACAAGAGGAAGGCAGCATGACAAATGTGCGGGGCGGCCAAAGGGACGCCCCGCTTTTATACGGAACAAGGGGTGGATAAGGTGATGCGCAAGACAAAAGAACCGTCACCCTGTCTTATGGCAGGATCACTCCTGCACTGTCCATTCGGTGAGGGTGCGTTCCCTGGAATCAAAGTTCACGCCGATCTTATACAGAGTGCGGGGATCGGCGGCGTAGGGAAGGGCATATCCTTTCTCCTCGATCTGGGACAGGGCTTCCTTGGCACTCTTGTCCCGCTTGAATTCAAAGAGGTAGACAAACCGGTCGGTCTCCACGATGCAGTCCGCGCGGCCTTTGGCGCTGTGGATCTCGGTATGGACAAATTTTCCTAAAAGCATGAAGACGATGTAGATCACATTCTGGAAATCCTGCTCAAGGGGCCGTTCATCTGACGTATAGGGAAGGCGGGCAAAGAGGGCGGTGAATATATTGTGGATGCCATCCAGGCTTCCCTCCTCGATCATTTCGTCCAGCGTAAAAATGTCAGCGCCGGTATTTCCTGTCGGGTCGTGAAGATAAACCGGAGCGAGGCTTTCCATGAAACCATACTTTACTTCATCGTTCGGATAGCCGAGAGTGTATCTCCGCCGCCGGGCATCATAGCCTGTGATGGTGAGATACCCGGTCTGATAAAAAAGAGGCACCGGATTCGGATTATCCGCGCGGTAATCGGACAGGATATTCCTGTCGGCATAGAGATCCCCGTCTGTGAACCTTCTGGCATCAAAATCAATGGCGCTCAGCTTTTCGATCAGAAAGGACGGGGTGCCAGTGGCAAACCAGTATTCTCCGAAATCCCGGCTGTCAAGGGCGTTCATGAGGCTGAACGGATTATATACACCCTCCGTGTCCTGGCAGAAATGGTACCCGTCATACATCCGCTTCAGTTCTGCAAGGCATTCTTCCTTTGTTATATCCAGCTTTTCTGCCATGGCCTGTATTTCAGGCTCAAAATTCTTAAGCATCTCCTTCTCCGTGATCCCGCAGATCCCGGCATAATCCCTGTCGATGGAAATATCCCGGAGCTGGTTCAGGTCGCTGAAGATGCTGACCTTGGAAAATTTCGTCACTCCGGTCAGGAAGACGAATTTCAGGTATTCGTCATAGCTCTTCAGGGTGCTGAAGAAGCCTTTGAAGACGGCCTTGTTGTGCTCCTCCAGGGCTTCATTGTGCATGGCCTCCAGAAGGGGCTTATCATACTCGTCCACAAGCACCACGGCATTTCTGCCGGTCTGCTTCCTGGCCTTGATGATCAGATGCTGGAAACGGGAGGCAAGAGAAGAATTCCGGTCTTCCCTGCCATAGAGAGTTTCCCAGGAAATAAGGTGGCTCTCCAATACATCCTCCAAGGCATCCTGTCTAGAAAAATTATCCTTGTTGAAATCAAAGAAGAACACCGGATACGACTGCCAGGCATCGGGATTGTCCTTTTCCAGCTTTTCGATACGAAGGCCTTCAAAGAGCTCCTTCTTTCCTTCGAAATACGCCTTCATGGTGGAGAGCAGGAGGCTCTTGCCGAAACGCCGGGGGCGGCTCAGGAAATATGGAGCCCCGCTTTGAATGAGCCGGTAAATATATTCTGTTTTGTCGACATAGAGGAATCCGTCTTCCCTGAGTTTTTCAAAGCTCTGTATGCCGATGGGAAGTTTTCTGGGTTTTCCGTTTTCCATAGCCTTACCGTCCTGATCTCTGGAAAGTACAGTTTATATTCAATAATGAAAAGAACTGCCGTAACAAATGCAGCACAACGAACAAACGCCGGGATTCTGTAGCTTTGAGCCTGCAGCTGGCCACGTTTGTGAGTATATTCTAGCTGATTTCGGGGGAGCTTACAAGAGAAGGCAGGTTGGAGTCTGCCTTGCGGCGGTTTGAATATGGTGTTACAATAGAAAAAAGCAGTCATTTCTATGCGGTCCACCGCGTCTATCTTCTTTTCTGAAGTCTGAAATCCCTGCTTTATTACAACAAGTCAAAGGAAAGCGGGAGTCAGACAGGGTTCACGGGCTCATGACAGGCTTCCCGCGGTAATTCATTTTAAGGAGGTGCTGCTTTGAGCAAAAAGAAAACGAAGATCAACCGCAAGTACAAGGACACACAGTTCCGGCTGCTTTTCGGGAAAAGCAGGAGGATCATCCAAAGCTGGAGCTGATCGTCAGGATCGTGAACATCAACGAGGGGCAGAACAATGTGGTGATGAAGAACTGCCGCACGCTGAGAGAATACTCCAGGTTTGTGGACATGATCAGGCAGAATGCCGGAAGGATGCCGCAGAGGAAAGCTGTCGAAAAAGCAGTGAGGGACTGCATCAGGAAGAATATTTTAAGGGATTTTTTGAGGAAGCATAAGGCGAGGGTGATTAAAATGAATATGCTTTATGAGTATGATGAAAAACAGCATAGAAAGTGGGAGAGAGAAGAAGCTCGGGAAGAGGGCCGGAAGGAGGGCCGGGAAGAAGAACGGGTTAATACAGAGCGCGAGCGTCAACGGGCCGATGTGGCCGAAGAAGAGCTTGCAAGATATAAAGCAAGGTTCGGGACATTGTAAGTTTTTTGAGGAAGGCTTTAGAATTTAGGATATGTTTTATTGATGGAAAAAGCGTGGTTTTTGCCACGCTTTTCCATTTTATTATTCTGCCCATATGGCAGGTTTTACTTTTGCGCCTTGTCAGGTCATACGCTGTACTGCGACAGGTCGGAGTTGATCTCATCCGAATACTGGTTGAGGTTTTCCGAGATATTGGCGATGCTGTCTGTCTCAGAGCGCAGCTTGCTGTTTTCGGTCACGATCATGTCGCTTAAGCCTAAGACCTCGCTGATGTTGGCGGCCTGTTCCCTCGTAATGGTCTCGTTTCCGGATGCTACGTCGTTGATCTTTTCAATTCCGTTGGCGATCTCCACGATGCCGTCGGTAGCTTTTGCCACGTCAGTATAGATCAGGTCGAAGGAACCGTTGGCTTCCTGTACCCCGCTCATGCAGGCTGCCATATCCTTGGCACAGATATCCGCCATGTTGTTGATATTGTCAATATTCTTCGTGACATCCTCGATCAGGTGCCGGATGGTCTCCGTAGCATCCGAAGACTGATTGGCCAGCACGCCGACCTCCGTGGCCACGACGGCGAAGCCCTTGCCCATCTCACCGGCTCTGGCGGCCTCGATGGATGCATTCAGGGAGAGCAGGTTGGTCTGCTCGGAGATGGCATTGATGGTATCGGTGATGCCGGTGATCTCCTCGATGGATTTTGCAGTGGCACGGATCAATCCCGTCAGCTCGTTGATGGTATCATTCAGGGTGCTGACATTCTGGGTCATGCTGGCCATCTCGTCCTTCCCCTTGGAGGAAGCGGCCAGGGTCTCGTCGCAGAGGCCGCGGACATCTTCCGCGTTCTGGGCCAGCTGGTTGGAAGTGGAGGCCAGCTCCGAGGCCGCATTGGCAATGTCCTCGATGGAGTGGTTCATCTCATTCAGAGTGGAGTTGAGCTTCTCGATAGACTCGCCCTGATTGCGGTTTGCATCGGAAAGATTATGGGAGATGTCAAAGCACTCGCCGGCCCTGCTGTTCATCTGTCCGGAGATATCGGAAAGGCTGTTGAGAGTGGAACGCATCTTCTCGATGTATTCATTCAGGCTCTCGCTCAAGGTCGTGATCTCATTATTGCCCTCCGGGATAAGCTGTACGGTAAAGTCACCCTTGCTGATGTCCGTGATTCGCTCCGTGACCGTGGTTACCGGATTGATGGCCTTGCTGATGATGATATGGATCAGGGCAGAAAGGATGGCAAGCAGGATCAAGGCACTGGCAAAGGTCAGGAGCATTACCTTCCAAATGGTATCGCTGAGCAATGTGGAAGGAGCGGCGCTTACCACCACCCAGGAGGTATCCTCGATATCCGTCCCCGTAAACATCATGGAGCCGGCATCGGTCTTGGCTGTTATTACCTTTCCCGCATCAGCTGTTGCGCCGGTATTCAGGGAGCTGAATATGGGAGAGAGACCCTTGGCGATGGGATCTGTGGTATCATCCAGGGTCTGGCCTACGCTGTCGGGATTGCTGCTGATGAGGATATCCCGGGAGTCCTTATTGATGATGTAAAATTTTGTGGCAGGGGAAATGGATTGGAAGCCGTTCACCTTTTCCGCCACCTTGTCGAAATTGATGTCGCTGCTCAGCACGGTATTGTCTGCCACCATGACGGCGCAGGCCAGGCAGGTCTTTCCGGTGGATGCATCCACATAAGGGTCGGAGGTATAGATGTCGCCGTTCTTTGCGAGGGCGCCCTGATACCATGCCCGGTCCGTAAACACGAAGGTGTCGTCCGGTACCCAGCCGGAGCCATCCAGGAAGACGGATGTGTCTCCGTATGCCATGTAGATGTCCTGGGAATCCGGATCCAGCTTTGTCAGCTCAAACAGCATGGCAAGCATGTCCTCGGAGGAAGCCGCCGGCAGGTTCCGGATCACATCTGCTGTCTGGCTTACCCGCTCCTCGATGCTGCTCCACCAGCTGCTGATCTCGCTGGCATAGGCTACAGATTCCTTGGCAAGGACGCTGTCTGTGAGAAACTGGATATTGTCCACAGCCAGCTTTACCGTGATCTGTGTGATGATTACGATCATGACGGCAACATAGATGATTATCTTGCTTAAAAGAGTCTTCTTGAGGGATTTTCTTTTCTTTGGTTTCATGATGGTTCCTCCTCGAATGATTTTCCGTTCCTTTCTCATGTATTATACGATTGAGGAATAAGATTTTTCAACATTTTTTTGCATCATATCAAAGATTTGGAAGGCTCCCCGGGCCGGCCGCCCTTGTTTGCCGCTTAGGCGGGATAAACAACGGAATAGGCAGGATCGGTTGTAACGCCTTTTTTTTTAGCCTAAAATGAATCTGAAATTTTTTCCGGATCGTACAGATCAGACCTCAGAAATGACCGATTGCGCATATCCCCCTTATTCTTTCGGGAGAGATGGCCGAAACTCTTGTTAATTGTATGGCTTGCTGCTGTGCTTTTTTTATCTCAGGCTCCGGAAGGGGTGGGTGGGACGAGGGCACGGGAGCACCCCAAAAGGAAGGAGCGGAACGTATGAAAAAGAAAATCAAGAAGATCCTATGTATGGTGCTGGCTTTTATCATGACAGCATCGACGGACCTGGCATTGCTGCCATCCCAGCCGGTGCTGGCGGCGGGAGGGGGAGGGGCTGCTGCGCCTTTGCTCACAGAAGCATCCTATGAGCCGGTCACCGCAAGGCTGACAGCGACATTTGCCACCACAGAGCTGGATGCCGAGTATTATGAATCCTATCTTCTTACGAAAAAAGATCTGGGGGAATATGCTTTTGGCACAAAGGAACTAAATGGTGAGACTTACAATATCTGGGGGATCATGTCCTTTGATTCGTCGGATGAGAAGCACGTTACCATAGACAGGAGCAGCGGGCAGGTCACGCTTTCCCAGCCGATGTATTTTCAGGATCGCCGGTATGATATGTATCCGAAGCCGGATGAGACGGTTTATGCCGCCGTGGAAACGCCAAGTGGCGGCTGGAGCAGCCCTTGGGAACTCACCGTTCCTTCTGCAGGCTCGCCCGGTACGGTAAAAGCCACCCTTGCTTCCATCGAACCGGTTACGGTCCCGGTCGAGGGCGGAGGGGAGAGGACGGCCACGATAGCAACTCTTTCCGTCACATTTGAAAGGGAGGAAGGGGAAAAGGCTTATTTTGCGGCTGCCCTTGATCCCACAAAAGAATATAAGCTGGGAACCGGCATTCATCATACCCAGCCGGGCATCCGGATCAATGAGTCGGGAGATCCGTACTGGGAAATAAACGGAGAAACCCCTTACGATCCGAATGCAAATATCGGCCCGGACGGAGAGAAGATCACGATCGCAAAAGATGATGAGGGCAACGATGTCTCTTTGACAGCAGAGGTAAAGGTCTGTGAATCGGATAATCCATATGAGGGCTACCAGGATGGAGGCAGCATCTTCATCTGGGCAAAGAAGCTTTCCGGCGACATGATGGTTTCCTGTACGGATGCCTATATTGAGATCCCCATGTCCGCCTCAAATATCGGCAAGACCTACGTATATACGGACGATCCCGTCCCTACGATCAATACGTCATCCCTTCCGGATGCATCCACCCTTTCGAATTATACTGCCACCCTGGAGGGCACGGCGATGCAAGGCGGGGATTTAAGCTGGTCCCTGGAGTCCGGTTCTTCCCTGCCGGCAGGCCTGACCCTCAGTACCGCAGGTGTGATCTCCGGGCGTCCGACCCAGGAGGGAGAATACTCTTTTACCATCAAATTGACGGAAGCCGGCCTGGAAAAGGCGGCAACAAAGAAATTCAAGCTCAAGGTCAAGGGAGACAAGCCTGTGATCAACGTGGACACGCCGCTGCCTGCAGCCAGGAAGGGAGTGCCCTATTCGATCAAGCTGAAGGGCACGGATTCCCGGGGAGGAAGCCTTGCCTGGTCCATGAAGGCGGGAGCCGGGGCATTGCCGGAAGGGCTTTCGCTGGATGCGGAGGCGGCGGAGATCACGGGCACGCCGGCAAACAGCATTGCAGCCGGCACAGAGTATTCTTTCACGGTAGTTCTTACGGAAACGAAGGATGGCTCTTCAAAGACGGCAGAGAAGGAGCTTTCTTTGACGGTAAATGATCCTTATCATTATACAGCCCAATATCTCCTGAACGGCGGAAGCAAGGCGGGGGGCGGAGAGATTCCGGATATCGATGCTTCTGAAGCGGATGAGGTATCTCTTGCGGAGGCTCCGGTTCGTTTGGGCTACCAGTTTAATGGCTGGAGAATTGATAACAAGGTCTATGAAGCCGGAGCCAGGCTTCGGATACCGGTCTCTAAAGATAACGATAAGAAATTCGTTTCGGCCCAGTGGGATCTCCTTCCTCCTACGAGCGTCACATACGATGGGGAGTTTGTGAATACGGTCTATCTGGAGGGAAGCTATGAAGAGGGAGGGCAGCAGTACTCGGTCTTACTTGGAAGCGATTATTATTCGAAGCCGGGGGAGCATTTCCAAAAGACCGTTTCAGCCCGGGAGATGACGGCTATCCAGGGAAAAGACAAGGCGGCTCTGGAGCTTTGGACTTATGTAAACGGTAATCGCACCATGATTGCCAGGCATGAAGGCGTCAGCGAAAACCAGATAACCCTGGAGAAGGTGAACGACAGCATAAAGCTGGTGAAGGGCGTCAAGGCAGAGGGACTTCAGGAAGGCGTGGATTTCATCCTCAGCCGCCTGTATAGCGTGTCCGATCAATGGTCCTATATCGTCCCGCCCTGCCTGATCGATACAAACGAGGCGAAGAAAGCGGTAATCCAGGGACGTCCTTCTTCCCCAAATTACATGAAATACGACTGGAGCAAGGATTATGCGGCGGACGTCCTGGACGGGGATGGCTATTATCACATTGCGCCTTCTGAGGTAGAGGAAGGGATCACGGTAGGGGGCACGGTAACATACCAGGGAGCCCCTATGACCGGGATCGAGGTGCTGTTTACGCAGAATAAATACGGCCAATACCTAAACCGATCTGCCATTACGGATGGGGACGGGAAATATCGGATCTCGGGCCTCTATGCAGACTCCTTAACGACCTTCCGGGTTATTTCAGGCGGCCAGAAAGTCTGTGATGGGGAAATTCCCGCCGGGAGCATGACAGCAGACAAAGAGGATCTGGATCTTACGGTGACCACCGGTTCCGTGTTGATGAATGTATCCATAGATACGGCTGGGCTGGAGGGATTTAGTGAATCAGAACGCCAGAGGGTGGCACGGAGGGTTGGAGAGAACGAAGCATTTATCACCTTTAAGAAAAAGGGTACGGAAAATGTTGTAGCAAGATCCAATCTGTATCCTTATCAGGGGGATATCTTCTTTTCGGTTCCCGTCAAGGACGAAACTGAATTTGACTGGACCATTACGGGTTCTGTGATCCGGGAGGCATCCGGTACCGTCAATCTGGAAAAAGGGGCGGACAGTAAGGAAATATCCCTGAAGCCGGCTGCCGGAGCGGCTACAACGCTTTCGGCCGCCATATACAGTACTTATGCCCTGGCCTGGTTTGACGGAGACGGGAGCTATCTGGGAGCCTCTAGAGACCTTGCTCTTGCGGGAAGCGAAGATACGTATTATTCGGCATGCCCGGGGGGAGCCGGAAGCTATACCCTGGCCCTGATGCCCCAGAACGTGAGCGGCATCCTTCATCGCAAGGTCAGTCCAAGCGACCCGGAAAGCAGCAGGCTGGAGGATTTTGGGGATGATTCGATACTGAAACGGTGGGATTTCACCCTGGCAGACGGAGAGGTCAAAAAACTGGAGGGCTGCAATATAGACCAGGATACCTCCAATGCATCCAGGTACGCCACCAGGCCGAATTCCAGTATGTCCGCCGACCGCAAGAGTTTTGTCAGCACCAGTGAGCTGGTGAAATTCAGCGGGACGATCGGATTGGATTCCGGACTGAAGAATGGAAGCCTGACGAGGTTTGAGATCTATCCGACGAATAAGCAGGACGGTGTAAGTTGGAGCAATTCGGCGAATGTGCAGGCCATCGTGCTGGGCGGAAGAAAATTTGATGCGGATGATCTGAGTATGAGCGGCACAGGGTATTATTACCTGGATCCGTATCCGCCGGTCAGCCTGCCCTGTGAATACTCGATCTATTGTAAGCCCGGCAATGACAGCTGGGATATGCAGCTTTCGGCATATGCCGACGTGAATTACAGAAACGGAAATGTCTCGTACCAAAGGAGCAGCCAATTAATCGGAAGCGCCATCGTAACCAAGCCCGGCTCATTTATCGCAACCCTGTCCTCCTACGTATGCACAGACCAGGTCTATGTCAAGGGGCAGGCACTGCCCGACAGGGAAGTATATGTTTATGACAATGACAGGATGATCGGCACAGCCAAAGCAGACTACAGAGGATCCTGGAGCACCATGGTGACCCTTTCCGGCATCGATCCGGATTACATGACGACCCATGTCCTTACCTGCCAGCCGGAGGGAGGAGACAGGTCGGAAGGGCTCTATGTATTCCATGATGCAAAAGGACCCCAGCTGACCCAGTTTAAGATGGGATGGAAGGAGTATAGCCGCAATTATGAGATCAATGTGGGGGATTCCTATGTCTTCCACGGTCAGATGAGTGACGTTACCTTTACGGCTCAATTCACTCATCCGGAAAGTCTCACTGAGACAATCTATACGGGAGAGACAGAGGAGGAATCCCGGAACGCAAAGGTGGTCTTTAAATACTACCTTACAAACGGCGATATGAAGTATGCCTATGCCACAGAGGGTGAAGGAGGGGTCTTTACAGCCACCCTGCCCCGTACCCTTTATTCCTCCGTCACCAGTGCGGAGGTGCTCTATGAGCCGAAGCCGGACTGGAAGCCTTATGATATAGAGGGCGTTACTACGGTCTTGTCCCAGACGGAGATGGATAACCTGAAGGATTCCCTTGGGAATATGGACGAAACGGTTTCCCAGCTTTTCTCTGAGGATAATAAGGTCACCGTCGAGGAAGATGGGACAATATCAGAGAACTTTGTTATTACCTTTAACGAAGACGGGACAGTGAAGGACCTGCCGGGATCCTTTGGGGAAGGGGAGGCAGAAGAGGCGAAGGCTGCCCTTCAGCAGTATGTACAGTATAAGAAGGACGCTTTCGGCGTGGTGCCGGAATCCTATGCGGTGGAATACAATGCGGGGGACACCTTTGCCTGGATGAATCAGGCCGGGGAAGACTGGCTTGCTTCAGACAAAGAGGGCGAGGAAAGCCAGATCGTGCCCTATGCCATGTATTCCCGGAACTTCACCCTGGCCGATCAGGCAGACTACGATAAAGAGCTTGCACAGCTCAAGGCGCATGCAGGATATCAATACAGCCTGAAGAACGGGGAGTCAGAGATCGGCAATGAGTTCATATTTACGGATGCCGAGATCAACGGAACCGAGATAGAGGGAGGCAGCTTCCTTGCAGTTGTGACGGCCTTCCATGATGCGGAACAAGGCATTTACGAGATCGACGCCGAGCTCATGGTGATGTATGGCTTCCAGAGCTTCGGGGATCAAGTCCCGGCTTTGGAGGCTTCCGGGGAGATCCGCATCCAGAATGCGCCGGAAGCTGTCGGGATCAAGTCTCAGTCCACCACCACCAAGACCCTGGGAAAGGCCGTAGATAACACCGGGAACGTAGTGGATATTGGAAGCTTCGGGGTCAAGGTGGTCCAGCAGACAAATGCGGTCAATGCAGTATTTAAATCTGCGGGAACTGCGGCAACGGCAGGGAAAGTGCTGAAAACGGCAGGGAAAGTGCTGGAGAAAGCCGGAACAGGCCTTGGGGTGCTGTCCCTGGCCCTGGATACCTATAACTATGTGAATTACCGGCAGGAATCGCCGGAAAATGCGAAGAAGATGCATGATAGTGTCAATATCATCACTCAGTCCCCGGAGTGGAAGATGATCCAGGATGCGATCAACCGCCCCAACGCTATGTATACATGTCGGACTTCCAATCTTTTCATTGATAAAAATACCCCTACCAGGGAAAACTTCCTGGGAAATGATGGAAGCTGGGGTATCCCCTCCATCCGGGACCGGATGCTGATGATGCAGATGTGTGAATCCTATTGGAGATCCGACGACCTGTCTTATTCCACGGCGGCTACGGTAGGCCTCAGCATCAAGGGCGGCGCCACGGCTACGGCCATCGGAGGAGCCTTCATTCCCGGCGCAGGATGGATCGTCTCCGGTGCGGCCACCGGAGTAGGCATCGTCGGCGGAGGGATATGTGATCATATCGCCGGGGATAAGGAGGCGGTCCGGCTCGAAAACTACAAGATGTTTATCGAAAATGCCCAATATCTCTTTAATTGGTACGAGGCCAACTACGGCTTCCCGAAGAAGGATGAGGCAAGTCAGGAGGAACAGGGCGGAGGCGGAGAGACTCCGGCACCTCCGGCTCCGGAGGAGGAAAAGCCTTCCCTCGAAAAGGCCATGGAGCTGATGGATGATAATAGCATCACAACGCAGCCTCCCGTCACGAATAAGGTGAGCAATGACCCTGCCGGCATCGTATTTGAAGGTGTCATAGAAAATCCGGTGGAGAATGCAAAGGTGACGCTGTTTTATGCGGCAGATGACATGGGTGAGAGGCAGGATAAAGACCATGCAGGCGATGTTACCCGGCTGATCCGGGCAGAGGGCATCGAGGAGCTTATTCCCGCTGTCTCGACACAGACTACCGGGGCAGACGGCAAGTATTCCTGGGGCGTGCCTGAGGGGCTCTGGTATGTGACGGCTGAGCACGGCGGCCTGGTGGGTACCTCGGAGGAAGATCAGGAGGCGAAGGTTACGAGCAGTGGTTCGTTATCCATTGTTTCTCCGCAGGTGACCGGCATCCGGAAGCTTCTCCCGGTGCTGCCGGTGCAGCTGGATGTCAATATCCCTCTGACCGATACGACGGCACCCCAGGTGACGGATGTGGAATATACAGAGGGAGAGGGCGTATATGTGACCTTCAGCAAGTATATGAAGGAAGGCACGGGAGGCACCTCCTGCCTGGATGTCAGCAACTATACCCTGAAGATAGACGGCGAAGCAAAATGGATCAGCGGGATCAGCGCCAATGAGTGTGGACATGTACCGGCTAACTTAAATGGCGAGGACGGCACAACGACCTATACAAAGACCGTATTGCTGGAATATGACCTGAAGGCCGGGGACAATGTGGAGCTGAAGGTGAAAAATACCATCCAAAGCTACGCCGGCACTGCCATCGGAGGAGAGAAGGATTACGAATGCGGCGGCACTGTGGAGGCGAAGCAGCAGGTACCGGTTCCCGTCATGAAGCTTGGAAGCAGGGTGATCTCCAATGGCGAAAGCGTAAGGATCTCGAAGGGAGACGGATTGACGCTTGAGCCCGGAGAAGGGTCGCCTGCTTCAGCAAAGCTGTATTACAGTACGGTCAGCGGAAATGAAGGCTGGACGGAATACAAGACCCCCATTGTGATCACGGATACCGTGACCATTCAGGCCAAGGCCCAAGCCAGGGGATACAATGCCAGCAATACAGTATCTGCCAACTTCATCTATGGAAACATCGCCGCCTATACGGTGAGTGGCAATGTGACCACCTATGACGGCGGCTCGGCGGACGGCATAAAGGTCAGCCTGGCGTCAGGGGATTACAGTAGAGACAGCGTGGTAAAGGAAGGCACCTTCCGGTTTGACGAGGTACTGCCGGGAAGCTATAGCCTCTCCTTCCAGGGAAATGATAAATATGCCGCGCAGGAGGTCCCGGTGGAGGTGAAGGACAGCGATGTGGCAATTGCGATCAGGCTGGAAAAAGCGGGTTCGGGGGACGAGCCCGTCCCGGGACCGGGGGACAGATCCTACCGGATCCTTGTGTCAGACGGTGTCAGCGCGAAAAACAGTGCAGGAAACGAGGTGAGGTCTGCCAGGCCCAGCGAGGTGATCCAAATCGCCTGGACCGCAAAAGAAGGCTATGAATTGGCGGCCTGGGACATCACGGGAGCGATGCCTGCCGCCGTGTCGGCGAATGCGACCACCTTTGTAATGGGAACACAGGATGTATATGTGGGCTATGCCGAAAGGCTGGTGAAGCAGAATGAGGTGATCGAGACCAAGGATTACAATCTTCCTCCGGCAGAGAAGGACATCAAGGTTTCAAAGCTTACCTTTAGCAAAAAGACATTAAAAATGCAAAGGAACGACGCACCCATGTCCAATCCGGCTGTACCTGCCATGAAGGCGGGCGGCACGGCTCCTGCGGTGCACTATACCACAGGGAATAAGGACATCGTGGCGGTAGACCAGTCCGGTAATCTCTATCCCATGGGACAGGGCCAGACCATGATCAAGGCCTATTGCGGAAATAAGACGGCCTCCTGCAAAGTGACGGTATCGAGTTATACGAGGGGCGTATCCATCCTGAATGATAAGGCAGAGGAAGTAAATGACGGCACGATTACGATCCTCGGCGGACAGTCCATCTTCCTTACAGCCTCCATCGATCCTTATGATACTACGGATTCCAGGAAGACAGCCTGGACTTCGGACAACAAGAAGGTGACCGTAAAGAACGGGATCGTGACGGCAAAGGAGGTGAACGCTGAGGTAACGGCTAAGATCACAGCCAAGGCCACAGCCACCAACCCGCAGAATGGGAAGAAGGTGAAGATAAGCAGTACCGTTACGGTAAAAGTAATCCCTGCCGTTCCGGAAAAGGCCTCGTCGAAAGACAAGAGCCATACGCTGACTCTTCCGGCAAAGAAAGCCATGGTGTCCACGGAGGGCAAAAATACGGCAAAGATTGCCATCACCATCAAGTCCAAAAAGGACATCAAAGAGGGCCAGTTCCAGATTGTAAGCTGCAATTCCACCAATCCGAAGGTTTTGGAGGTTGGGACGGTAAGCGGCGCTTCGATCCAGGGTAAGAAGATGACGGCAGAAGTTACCGTCACGGCGAAGGGTCCCGGGACAGCCTATCTTGTGATAAAGAGCATAGAGGCAGGCTCTACGGGCTCGCCAAACGTGAAGCGGTGCAAGGTGACGGTGAAGGTTCCCGCTGTAGGGATTCAGGCTCAGAGCGGAACCCTGAAGATCGTGAAAAACGGCAATGATAAGACGATCACCATGAGGAAGGGCGCAAAGGGCACCGTGGAGGCACTGCTGGATCCGGCCTATTCCACCGATGTGGGGAAGGTCCAGTTTGCGGGATCCGGCGGGATCAGCTGCCAAAACGGGCTCGTTACTGCCAAGGCTGTCACAAAGAGTGGAAAGCCTGCAAAGCTTATCGTAAAGTGCGGGAAAATGAAGGAAACGGTATATGTCACAGTGACTGAATAGGAGCTTAGGCAAGACATGAAAAGGGGCGGCTCTTCCGGCAGATCAGCGCCGGGGGCCGCCCCTTTGCTTTGTATTCACAAAAAGACAGGGAAGCGGCGCTGGTCACTGTAAAGAAGCGAGGTCGTAGATCAGCCTTTCGGAATCCTCCCAGCCCAGGCAGGGGTCGGTGATGGAGCGCCCGTATTCCATATGAGCCGAGATCTCCTGACGTCCTTCCAACAGATAGCTTTCGATCATGAGGCCCTTTACCATCTTCCGGATGCCGGCATTGTGGGATCGGGAATGCATGACCTCCTTGGCGATCCGGATCTGCTCCTTATGCTGCTTGCCGGAATTCGAATGATTCACGTCGACGATGCAGGCCGGATTTTTCAGGTTTCTCTCGGCATATTTATCACACAGAAGCTCCAGATCCTCATAATGATAGTTGGGAAGGGAATTGCCGTGCTTATTCACGGATCCCCGGAGAATGGCGTGGGCCAGGGCATTGCCGTTGGTCTTGACCTGGAAGCCGCGGTAGGTGAAGGTATGGGCGCCCTGGGCCGCCACGATGGAATTCAGCATGACATTCAGGTCGCCGGAGGTGGGATTCTTCATGCCGATGGGCACGTCGAAGCCGGACACCACGATCCGGTGCTGCTGGTCTTCTACCGACCTTGCCCCGATGGCTACATAGGAGAGCATGTCGCTGACATAGCCCCAGTTGTCGGGATAGAGCATTTCGTCGGCGGCAGTGAGGCCGGTTTCGCGGATGGCACGGATGTGCATGTGGCGCATGGCTAGAAGCCCCAGCTCAAAGTCGGTCCCCTTTTCCGGATCCGGCTGGTGGACGATGCCCTTGTAGCCGGTGCCGGTGGTGCGGGGCTTATTGGTATAGATCCTGGGGATGATGAGGAGCTTGTCCTTTACCTTTTCATTGACCTTTGCAAGCCTTGATATGTACTCGCAGACGGAATCTTCATTGTCTGCGGAGCAGGGACCGATGATGCACAGCAGACGGTCGTCTTTCCCCGTCAGCACGTCGGCGATCTCCCGGTCACGGGTCTTTTTGATCTCCTCGGATTCTTTAGGCATGGGGAGGATCCTTTTGATCTCCTCAGGTGTGGGCAGCTTCTTTATGAATTCGATGGCCATGTCTTTACCTCTGATGTCCTTCCTCCGGCTGGCACCGGAACGATTGAAATACTTGCAGATAGTGGAATTTTACCACAAACTCCGGCAAATTCAACCGGTGGCCGAGCGCCGGCAGATATCATTTTTACGGCGACCCAAAGCAAGCGCTTACACTTCAGATAAAAGAAACGCCCTCTTGTCTTGAAATAGGGAGGTCTGGATTGTATGATGGGACAGTAGTGATGCATTTTAAAAGAAGACGGGCAGGAGACTTGCGATGAGCAGAGAACATGGGCAGGAGGCTTTGACACCCCGGCAGATCGGGGACCTCTATTGGAAAAAAAGAAAGAAGATGTTTGCGGCCGCCATGGGGAATACCGATTTCTTTTATGCCGCCGGGGCGGAGCATGTGTGGAGAACCGGGAGGAATGGGAAGGATGTCCCCGGCGACTTGGATTTCATTGTCCTGAAGGGGAATGAATTCAAGGAATGGCCGCCTACGGCTGGGGGAGATGATGCCCTTACGGAAGGCGTGATGCGTGCCATACAGGCAAAGGAGCAGTACGCCTTTCTCGCTAAGGAAGCCGGGAATCAGGACGGCTTTAGCGCCCGTCTCGATCGGATGGCCCGGATATTGGAGAAGATGCTGGGACTTTGGTTTCCAGCTTCGGGGATTGATGAAAAGACCGGAAAGCCGGTATCCGGCACGATCCGGAGGAGGTCCGGCGAGGACTTGAGGGTGGCGGCGAAGGAGTATGAGGAAGAGGTCCGCTCCTTCAATGATGCGGCTCTGCCCCGTTTCGGCAAGGCTGCTCCGGTTTCTGGAAAGGCTTTGGCAGAAGGGAAAGTTCCCATCACCTGCAGGCTGGTCTCTCCCAGCGATCCCGGAGAATACGGGAAGCATATCCCGGAGAATTATCTGGAGCAGGCAAGGAAGGGAGAGCTTATTATTGAGGCCTTCTACAGGGGAGGGGACGCGGAGGAAGGGCAGTTTCTGGGACTTTCCGTCACCGGCATTCATCTGGGGTGGGCGGAGATCGTCTATCTATATTTTGCCGGGGAGAAGAAAAAGCCGGAGGTGATCGCGGAATTCCTCCGGGCCATGATCGGGATCGAATATGAACGATCCGGGGGAGGGCTGACCGGAGCCTTCATTGAGATGCCGCTTTCTGAAGCGGATCCTGCCATCCAGGAAGGACTGCGGCTTGCCGGCATGGAAGTGATGGAGGGCAAGGGAAATGTATACTGTTTCCGCCTTTCTGATGTGCGGGAGAGGGAGATGCTGTGGAAGGCTTCCGAGGCGGCGCAGCTTCTCCTGCTGAAGGATGCGGACAGCTCCCTCCGAAAGGATCTGGAGCATCGGATGGAATCGGATCCGATGCCGATCCCGGTATCCATGCCTGTGGAATGGGAGGAGTATCTGCCGGAGCTGAGCATGATCCTTCTGGAGGAAGGGAACCCCGCCGGGGCAGTCCTGATGGCTGCCCGGGGGGAGTTCCTTGTTCTGGAGCTTGCCTATGCCGCCACCAGGACGGCCCTGCCGAAGCTCCTTGGCGGAGTGCTTCGGCAGGCCCTGAAGCTGTATGGAGAGGATCAGGAGCTGCTGGTCCCCATCGTAGCCAGGCACAGCGAAGAGCTTTTGGAGCGGATCGTGCCCGGGGGCATGCGATACGATTATCTTGGAGCCGTGCTTTGGTATGCGCAGTGGAAAAATTAATACAGCCTCTCCTTTGCCGCATCCGGTGATGCGAAGGGTCCGGGGATCACATCCGTGCCCCGGTGTCCTCCCAGGTAATCCCGGTCAAAGACGATGGGCGTCCCGTCCGGGTTCTCATACTGCTGCTGCGGCTCAAAGGCCCTGCCAAGGGTGCCGGTAGAGATCATGTCTGCCCTGAAGCCGGAAAGGGCCTCATAGATATTGGTATCGAGATAGTATCCCCCGTCTTTTTCCACGATGTCGGCATGGATCCCGCCGGAGCCGTCCGTAAAGGCGTTCTTTTCCTTCTTCCAGGGCTTCGCCCCTTCAAAGTAGGCATTCCCGTCGATCCATACCGGAAGGTGCCCGAAATGGGGGTCGGCATGCTTCATCATATTGGGATGCTCTTCTTCCATGTCAAACGGGAGGATCCATTCGTCATAGGTGGGATATTCATCGAAGCAATAGGTTCCGGTCTTCCGGTTTTCCACCTGCTTCTGGTCCGGATCCGAATCATTCTCCAATACCAGATCCTCGGAGGGCCACTTCTGGATGAAGATGTTGTTGTAGATCCTGTCGTCTCCGTGGAGGATGGTCATGAAGCCCATGACCTCCGTCCGGTGGGGCATATGATAGGGCGTATATCTCCAGGTGGTCCCTTCGCCCACAAAGGTAAAGGAGCCTGCGCAGAGATTATGGATCATGGCCACGCCCTGGGTCGCGATGCGGAGCGAGACATCGGACAGGAGGATATTGTTGTCGATGAGCGTGGGACCGTGGCTTACTTCCACGAAGACATCCTGGCAGGTCATCCCGCCCTGCAGCTGCTTTGCGAAAGCCGGGCGCTGGTTGTCATGCAGCAGGTTCTGGGTGATCCGGGTGCCCTGGGCCTCCCAGTCACACCAAATGCCCATGGTGCAGTGGTGGATATGATTGCGGCGCATCACCACATCGATCGCGGCATGCATTTTGATCCCCGCGATCTCCGCGCCCCCCAGCTCCATCATGTTGTTGATATGGTGGATGTGGTTATCCTCGATGAGGCTGAAGACTCCCCCCATGCGGCCGATGATGCCGCCCTGCTC
Source organism: Lachnospiraceae bacterium (assembly GCA_024693135.1). Lineage (GTDB taxonomy): Bacteria > Bacillota > Clostridia > Lachnospirales > Lachnospiraceae > NK4A144. Next base: position 70,975 of record JAILLN010000029.1, read on the forward strand.
GCAGTGGTGGATGTTGTTTCTGCGGATGATATGGCCGCCGATCCTTTCCTTGAGCCAGCCGTAATACTGCCCGCGGCATACCGAATCCCGCTCCATCTGGGTGGGGCTCTTCACATGCTGCGTGGTATAGAAATTGCTGTTTTCCGGGTCATAATACCGCCCTACGCAGATCCCTGCGCACTTGCTTCCCCAGATCTCGCAGTCCTCGATGATCCAGCCTCTGCTCCAGTGCGGGCTGATCATCCCGTCCTGATAGGCGGCGGGAGGAGCCCAGGTGGTGGCTGCCTTGTTGATATTAAAGCCGCTGACGGTGATATAGCCGATCTCTTCCCGGCTTGGCATGAAGCATTCCCGGCGGACCGTGATCTCTACATTTTCCTTATTGGGATCGGCTCCCCGGAAATTGGCATAAAATACCGTCTCGTCTTTTTCTTCATCCTGCTCGGCATACCATTTCCTTCTGGAGCTCTCGGGATCCCAGGAGCACTCGTAAACCTTTGCTTCAAGGCACTCCTCGATGCTTAAGGCTTCATAGAGGGCTTCATCGTTGATCCAGACGCAGCCGGTGTGCTTATTCGGCACGGCAAAGTACCAGTCGCCGTAGACCAGGGTCGTATAAGGATTGTAGGAGCCGAAGATGCCGTTTTTCACCCTTGCGCACCAGACCTCACCCTGATATTTCTCCCAGCCGGTGACCTTCTCGGCCCCCGTGATCACTGCGCCCAGCGGCTCTGCGCTCTGATACAGGATCCGGTCGTCCTCGGTCCCGGGATGGACGGGATCCACGTATTCCCTATAGATCCCCGGAGCCACGATGACTTTATCTCCCGGCATCGCGGCGGCCGCGGCATCGTTGATCCTGCGGTAGGGCATGGCTTTCGTGCCGTTTCCGTCATGCTTCGCATTAACATCGACATAGATTTTCATAAACAGACCTTCTTTCTCTGATTTGTGTGATCAGCCCTTGACTGCTCCCGCCATCATGCCCTTGACCAGCTTGTCCTGGAAGAAGATGAACAGGATGATCATGGGGAGGACGGATAGGGTCAGGACCGACATGTTGATGGGAATATTCAGTGAATGCTCACCCTTGAACTGCCCCAAGGCAAGAGGCAGGGTCTTGTTCTGCGGACTGATCAGCAGGGTATTGGCGAAGGCAAATTCATTCCACATCGATACCCCGTTATAGATGGCCAGGGTGGATAATCCCGGCTTGGAGAGGGGGAGTATGATCTGGAAGAAATTCTGATAGCGGTTGCAGCCGTCAATTTCCGCGGATTCCTCAATCTCCTTCGGAATGGTCTTCATGAATGCCGTCAGGATGAAGACGGACATGGGCAGGGCAAAGGCCACATAGGGACCCACCAGTGACCAGAGGGAATCGTACAGCCCCACATCGGTGGTAAGCTTAAAGATGGGGATCAGGGTCACATGCATGGGCACGGACATCATGGCCACGATGGCGGCATAGATGAAGGGGTTGAGCTTGAATTTCATCCGGGAGAGGGGATATGCCGCGCAGGCCGAAATGGCCAGCATCAGCAGGAGGGAGACCGCGACCACGATCACGCTGCGGAAGAAGTACCCGAAGAAATCGTGGGTGATGACCTCCACATAATTCTGGAAGTACCAGGGATCCGGCAGATGGAATACGCCCTGCTGCAGCATGTCAAACTGCTTGCGGAAGGAATTCATGATCATGAAGAAAAAGGGAGTCAGGGTGAGCACAAGCTGAAGGATGGCAAAGATGAAGGCAAAGGTCCATGCGATCCTGGATCGGATCTTTGAGGCAAGATACTCGTCCTTTTTTTCCTGGGGCATGCCGCCCTCCGGGATCCTCCCCGGATTCTTTTCCTGATTTTTGTCAGTCATGTCAATAATCCTCCTTAACCTTGAATACCTTATTAAAGAGAAGCGCGATAAAGGTGATCAGGATAAACATTCCGGCCGCTACCGTCGAGCCGTATCCCATGTTGAACTGCTGGAAGGAAAGCTTGTACATATAGGTCGCCATCAGCTCTGTGGTGCCTGCGGGCCCGCCCTGGGTCATATTCCAGATCATATCGAAATACTTGAGGGAACCGATGAGGGACATGGTGCAGGCTGTCTTGAAGATGGGACCCAGAAGGGGTATCGCGATATGGCGGATATATTGTCCCCGGGTGGCACCATCGATCACAGCGGCCTCATATACGGAGGTGTCGATATTTCCGTATCCGGCAATGAAGTAGACCATGTAAAAGGGAGTGAACTGCCATGCCATGACGCCGATGATGGTATAAAGGGCATTGGGGGCAGTCCCCAGAAGGTCGACGGTGGTCCGCTTCCCGGCGATCAGGGTGGCAAGGGAGGAAACAAGCCCTCCATTTGTGGCCAGGGCATAGACGAAAAGGAAAGCGATGGCCACGGAGCTCATGAGATAGGGCAGAAACCATATCGTCTTGAAGAGATTGAACTTCCGTCCCCCGGCATCCAGAAACGTAGCCAGAAGCATGCCGATGGGGATCTGCAGCAGGATCGACAGGACCATTACGATGAGATTGTGCTGGAAGGATTTCCAGAACATGGGATCGTGGATGAGGGTGTTCCAGTTGTCCAGGCCGACAAAGATCCGGTTTGCAGAAATGCCGTTCCATTTGAATCCGCTGATCACAAAGGTATCGATGACGGGATATACGATAAAAACAGCGATAAGCGCCAGTGCCGGCAGAAGGAATACTGCCGCCGCCCGGGCTGTGCTCCGCGCCTTCGTGCGGGCAAGCCCCATATTGCCGCTCTTGTCCATAGGAAGCCTCCTGTTTTTTGATGATGATGTCTTAAAAAAAGCCCGCAGGAAATGTCTTTCCTGCGGGCATCCTTTTTATTCCCAGCCGCAGCTTGGTTTGGCATTGGTATTTATTCTTCAGCCAAAGCCTTCTGCATAGCCGCATCCTGCTCCTCGCCGATCTCCTTCGGGGTCTTTTCCAGGCCGAAGAGCTCTGTCATGCAGTTCTTATGAACCTCGGTGACCGATGCGGGCAGATACTGGTCGTACCACAGCTGGACATTGGAGGCCTTGAAGAACTGGTCGATGATGTATTTGTTGTTCGGATCCTCGATGTTTTCATTGAAGCCCTTGATGGAAGGAACCGTGCCGGTAGCAACCTGCTCCTCATTGTAGGTATCATCATTGAAATACTGGGTTGCAAGGACGAAGCAGGCATCCAGCTTATCCTGATCCACGGAGCCGTCTTCCTTGAAGCAGTTGAAGGTCATTCCCATACCGATGGCCGTTCCGATCTCTACATCCTGGGGAACGCCTGCGGCCTTGGCTTCCGCATCCTCCGGGAAACGGAAAACGCTGATGTTTTCATTGTACCAGTCTTCATTGTCCGCCTTGATGCCCTGTACCTGCCATGATCCGTGAAGCATCATCGCCGCGGATCCGTCGTACAGCAGAGCCCTGTCCTGATTGTCGTCGGCCGTAAGGGAATTGACGCCGTCCGGGAAATATCCTTTCTTTACCCAATCCTGGATCTTCTCCCCGGCAAAGATGAATGCGGGGCTGGTGAAGGAACCGCCGTTTTCCTGGGTATAGGCCGCATCGAACTCGGCATTCCCGGAGTGGCGGGCTACAAGGTACATGTAATACATGGAGCCGGTCCACTTGGAGGCATTGGCCAGAGAGAAGGGAATGTAGCCGTTTTCCTTAAGCTTATCGCAGACGGCTTCCAGCTCGTCGATGGTCTGGGGGATCTCCAGGCCCAGGTCGGCAAAGATCGTCTTGTTATAGAAAATGTCGCAGCCGGTAAGACCGCTGAAGGGGATGGCAAGCATCTTGCCGTCATAGGTGGACTGGGCTACGGCCGCATCCACATACTCGGGATGGTCATACTTTGCATACATCTCGGTGATGTCGTTGGCAAAGCCGGACTTGTAATATTCAGCCATAGGGCCGCCGCCCCAGTGGACATAGATGTCCGGGGCCTGGCCGGAGCTCATGGCCACCACCAGCTGCTGCTTGTAGTTGTCATTCTGCTGATGAACCTGGTTCACTGTGATGTTGGGATAGTCAGCCATGAATCTCGCCACTGCGGCTTCCGATATCCTCTTATTGGGATCCTCTGTGGAGATGTCCCAGAGCGTGATGGTCAGGGGCTCTGTGGTCAGCTCGGGAACATTCTTGCCATCCGTCTGCTTCCCTGCCGGAGCCTCCGCCGCAGCTGCCCCGCCCTCAGCGCCGCCTGCAGCGGGAGCCGGAGCCGCCGTGCCTGCACAGCCGGCCAGTGTGGTGACGGAAAGGACTGTTGCTGACAGAAGTGCCAATATCCTGTTTCTCATATCATTTCCTCCTCGTGTTTGATAAGAGATGCTTGTTGGACTGGTTCCGATATCACTCTAAAATACGCTGCCGCTTTGCGCTAACGAATAATTGCGATATAGCGTACGAAAATTGCTCTGATTCTCTTCGGATAGGCTTAAAATTATGTAAACCGATCGAAATTATCTATGCAAGCTGCTGTCATTTTTTTTCGAAATCGATTGAAATATGGTATAATGGACGAAATGTTTTATGAAGAAGGCATTTGGGAAAAGCAATTTTTCGACGATGCATGGGCGGTCCGAAGCCTGGGTTTCGTTAGGTGTATTCAGTTGATTTTTTTGAACGGATAAGGAGATCTGCATAACATGAGAAGCCAGCTAGTCCTGACTGCGAGCGCTAAGGAAACGGTCAATCACAAGATCAATACCAGCCTCAGGATGTTTATCAACCGGTTGCATGCCGACTTTCCCCCGCACTGGCATACGGATATCGAGATCATCCTGCCGAAGGAGGCGCCCTATAAGGTGATCTGCGCGAATCAGTCCTATGACGTGGAGATCGGGGACATCCTCTTGATCTGCCCCGCGGTGCTTCACGAGATCTTCTCTCCCCGTCCCGGCTCCAGGGTGTATATCCAGGCGGATTTTTCGGGGATCGTCACCCTGAAGGAGATCGAAAAAGCCTTCCGCCTGATGTCGCCCGCCCTTCATATCCGGAAAAAGACCTGCCCGACTGAGCTGTATGAAAGGATCTATGAGCATATAGACCGGATCATGAGGCTTTATTTCGGCTATGCTCCGGAAACCTGCATGGAGGATGCCCCGGAGGATGAGAGCATCATCTCCTTTACGGAGCTTGAGCCCTACGGCGAGCTTGAGATCTATTCCATCCTCATGCAGCTCATTGCCCTGTGCGGAAGAAACATCAGCTTTTTCCAGGGACCGGATCCCTCCGCCGTAACGTCTTCTTTTAAAAACAGCATCCCCTTAAGCAGGGTATGCGGCTATATCTCGGAGCACTTTACGGAGGAACTGACCCTGGAGGGCGTTTCTGCCCATGCGGGCTTCAGCAAATACCATTTTGAACGGATCTTCCGTGAATATACCGGCGTGACCTTCTATCAGTATCTGCAGGAGATGCGGATCCACTACGCCCAGACGCTGCTGTCCAATCCGGAGCTTACGGTCACGGATATTTCCGGCCAGGCGGGTTTTGCAAGCTGCGCGGCCTTCACCCGGGCCTTCAAGAAAAGCACGGGATATCCGCCATCCCAATACCGGATGCTGAATGAGGAGAAGCATCCCCTGAATGCCAATCCCCATTTCGCAGCATATGATTACAGCGGGCAGGTCTATGCCGTAACGGGCAGGTTTAAGGGAGAAGAAAAATGAAAGATAGGAAAGAAGACAGGATGAAGGAAAAAAATATCTGGGCATGGTTTCCCGTGACCTTCCTTGTGGCGCTTTTTTGCTGCATCCTTTGGGGGAGCGCATCTCCGGCCATCAAGATCGCCTACCGGCTTTTTCAGATCGGCGCGGAGGATACGGCATCCCGGATCGTGCTGGCGGGAGCCCGCTTCATGCTGGCGGGAGCCATGACCATCCTTTTCGGCTCGGCCATATCGGGGAAGCTTCTCCGCCCGGAAAAGGGATCGCTGAAGATGATCGCCGTCCTGGCCCTGTTTCAGACGGTGGGCCAGTATTATTTCTTTTTCATGGCCCTTGCCCATACCACCGGGGTCAGGGGATCCATCATCAATGCTTCCGGCAATTTCATCACCATCCTATTTGCGGCTTATCTCTTCCGGCTGGAAAGGATGACCCTGCGGAAGCTTGTGGGATGCATCGTGGGCTTTGCGGGGATTGTCGCCATCCTGGGAGGGGGAGCCGCCCTGATGGAGGGAGGGGCTGTGACCCTTTCCGGGGAGGGAGCCATGATCGCGGCGGATGTATTCTATGCCTTATCCGGCTGCTGCATCAAGATCTTTTCGAAGAAGGAAAACCCCGTGGTGCTGAGCGGATACCAGTTCCTGCTGGGAGGGGCCGTGCTCTTCCTCGTGGGGGTGCTGATGGGCGGGAGCCTTACCTTCTACAGTGCCTCCTCAGTATGGAACCTTCTCTATATGGGCTTCATTTCAGCGGGAGCCTATACCCTTTGGGGTGTCCTGCTGAAGCACAATCCGGTCAGCAGGGTCTCCATCCTGGGCTTCATGAATCCCGTCATGGGAGTTCTTCTTTCCGCGCTTTTCCTGGGAGAAAACCGGGAGGCTTTTTCCCTTTCCGGGCTCATGTCCCTGATCCTCGTTTCTCTGGGGATCATCATCGTGAATACGGAAGGCCGGAAAAAGGCGGATTAGGGCCTCTGTTGTCAGGAGGGACAGAATTTTGATACAATATATCGATTGGAATGAGAGGGGAAGGAGATGGCTTTCTTCCCACAGCACATATAGGAAGCGGTTTTTATTGGAAGGCGGGGAAAGACGCGCCTGGAAAAACGGAGGGATCGTGATGAAAAGATTTCGGATGATGAAGTGCTTGGCTTTTCTGCTTTCGGCAGCCTTGCTGGCGGAGACCATGGGCGGCTCTGTATATGCCCAGGAGATCGGTACGGCCGGGGATATCCCGGAGGCATTGGCGGCCGTGGAGGAGACAGCCCTGGCGCAAGGGGATATCCCGGAGGAGCTGGGGATCACAGAGGTTTCGGAGAGCTCGGGGATCGCAGAGGTTTTGGAGACCCCGGATGTCACAGGGAGGGCTGAGGAGACAGGGGCAGATCGTGCTTTTGAGCCCAGCGATGCGGAAAAAGGCCTTGGCTGGTCCGTAAGCGATACCGGAGCCTGGCAGATCTCCAAGAGCAATCTGGATGAGCTTTGGAATTATTCCCTGAGCACGGCGGAAGGAAGCGACAGCCGGATCGAGCTTGTGGAATATCTAGACCAGGATAGCGGCGTCACACAGCTGTCCATCCCGAAGCACATCAAGATCCAGGATACCGGCACGACCTACCGGACCGTGCTGAAGCCTACAGGTGGACTGAGCATTGCGGGTTCCTTTGCTAAAACCAGGATCAAGTCCTTCCGGGCAGAGGAGGGAACCTTGATGTCCGGAACCTTTGAGCAGATGTTTTCTGAATGCACTGCGCTTGAGACGGCGGATCTTTCCACACTGGATACCTCGGAGCTTGACGGAGAGGGCGATCTAAACCTGAAATACATGTTTAGCGGATGTCCGATGCTTTATTCGGTCAAGATGTGCACCATCCGGGGATACGTCCGGTATTGCCAGTATATGTTTGCAGGGGACGAGAAGCTTCCATCCATCGACCTCAGCATGGTGGAGCTGGATGAGGTCCGTGGAGTGGGAAGCTCGGAGGGCATCTGCAGCCGGATGTTTGAGGGATGCGCAGAGCTTGAGACGATCTATGTCAAAGCCGGCACGGACTTTTCAGGCGCAGGCCAGGGTGAGAATGTGTTTACCGGCTGCAGCATGCTGAAGGGCGGAAAGGGAACGACATACAAGCCGGGCTCGGATCAGAAGGAGTTTGCCAGGATCGACGGGGGAGACAGCGCTCCGGGCTATTTCACCGAGGGCAGCGGCACTCCGGGGAAGGATGAAGGGGAGGACTGGGAATACAGCGAGCCCTTCGAAGGAAGGATTTATCTGAAAAAATACAAAGGGGATTCCACGGATGTAGTGATCCCTTCGAAGATCGACGGGAATGAGGTATGGATCTCGACTACGGATGAAAACGGGCGCATCAAGCCCTTCCAGGAGCTTTTTGGCCTGAAAAAGACAGAGATCACTTCAATCCGCACGCAGGGAGACGTCCGGCTTACCGGAAGCACAGAAGCCTGGCTGGAGGCTTTTAAGGGCTTCACAAGCCTGAAGGCAGCAGACCTCAGGGAGGTTTGGCAGGATGGAGACAAGTCCCAGACGGCAGTGAGCATGTTTGAGGGCTGTACGGCTTTGGAAACGGTGATGCTTCCGAAAAGCCTGGAAATACAGAATGCTACCGAAATGTTTAAGGGCTGCGAGTCCCTGGAAACAGTGCTGATCCCTGGACTTCCGGTGATACAGAATACCACCTCCATGTTCTCCGGCTGCAGTAAAATAGAATGGATCGACTTAAGCACGACGAATCTGAGCGGGTTGAGTGCCTATAAGGAAATGTTCAGTGGCTGCTCTGCCTTAAAAGCGATCTATGTTTCTTCGGACAATGGCAGTATATCGTATTATAATGGCGGCAATAATGTTTTTAAGGACTGCACGAGCCTTACGGGCGGCATGGGTACGAGGTACAGGGAATATGCGGATGATGCCATCTACGCCCATAAGGACGGGGGCGCCGCGGATCCGGGCTACTTCACGGTGGTTTCGCAGATCGGTAATTACAGCTACTCCTTCATCAATACCTTCGGGGAAAAGGGCCTGGGCTATGATCCCGGATATATCATCCCCTTGAAAAGATATCAGGAGCTTTTCGGAGATAAGAAGGGCGGCAATATCTACCGCTTCTTTGGGGAGGGAGACGAATGGGGCGGCAGCTGCTATGGGATCTCAGCCACCAGCTCCCTTTTGGAGGGCTCGCAGACCAACCCGGTGCATACGTCACCAAGCCAGGGGGAGGTTCCCGTTTTGGGCGATTATGACGTGTATGCTGGAAGTCTCCGGGATCTGGCTCTATCCGAAAAGCCGGATCTGGATCCTTCGGATGATGAGTGGCAGGAGCTGTATAGGGATCTTAGGAAATTCATCGAGGCCATGCAGGTATCCCAGTATGATGAGCGGGTACAGTTCTGCTATTCCCTGGATTCGGATCCGGAGGAGATCGTCCAGGCCATTGATCTGCATAAGGACAGCACCGGAGAGATGGTCCGGAACGAAAAGTCACAGCCGGTGATCCTGGGCCTCTTCGGACCGGATGGAGGACACGCCGTGCTGGGCTATGAGGTAGAGCGGGAAGGAGACCAAAGAGTCTGGGCAGGTGCGGAGGCAAAGCCGCTTTATATCCATGTCTACGACAGCAACTGGCCCGGGGAGGACCGGAAGATCACCCTCCTTACCGGGATGGACGGCAGCTGCACCGGCTGGCATTACGATATTTCCAGCTCCATACACTGGGGCACGGATACGGAGGGGAAGGATGAATGCGCCATCACCTATATCCCGGCGGACATATTCCGGGCAGTCTGGGAGGACGGCGGAAATTATGATGCGGAGCTTTGGGCAGAAAGGCTGATGGAGCTCTTAGGCGAAGACAAGGGAGAGTGGAGCGCCCTGGACGACTTCATCTTCAGCAGCAAATGGATGAATGAGGAATCCTGGGAATATCTCTCCGACGGCATAGAGACGGATGAGGACTTAGGGGATCTGACCGAGGAAGAGGCAGGGTTCTATGAGCAGCATAAGAATGACTCCGAGGAAGAATTCGAGAATGCCCTGAAAGCAAAGTGGGGCACGGGAGAGACAAATATGCGCTGCCGTATGCGCTGCCGTATCCTGTATTACGAGGAGGAGATCGAGTCCTTAAGCAAAGAGTTTGCGGACGAAAATAAAGAAGGGGAGGAATTTGAAAATGCCTTATTCGCCCGCTGGCCGGATTCGGGAAGCGATGAGCTTAAAGAGACCAGAATGCGTTGCAGAATGCGCTGTCGTATGCGCTGCAGGGGGATATACCTGAATGAAGATATGGGGACCATCATAGAAAACAGCGATGATCTTGATGAGCTTGAAACTGTGATGGGGACTAAAAATCTGCAGGATGTTGCCACTGACTCCTCGGAGATCCGCCAGACCATGATGCGCTGCCGTATGCGCTGCCGGATGATGTACCTGACAGAGAAACATAAAGCGGATACCAGTGCCGATCCCTTTGAGGCCGACCTGAACCAGGTGGCAGATAAGTATGATGAGGAATATCATGCGATCCTGCCGGATGAGGGCACGGATGCAAGAAATGAAGCCAATATGCGCTGCCGGATGATGTTTGCGGATGAGGTGGCGGCTGAATGGGGCGATCCCGCAGACTCCCTGGAGTCGAAGCTTGACACCATGTGGCCGGATTCGGGAAGCGATGAGGTCAGGGAGACCCGTATGCGCTGCAGAATGCGTTGCCGTATGCGCTGCCGGATGATGCAGGCCGAAAATAAGCAGGATGAGCTTGCCGAAACCTATAAGGACGATCCGGAGGCATATGAAAGGGCGCTGGATGAGTATATGGAGCAGCTCTGGCCGATCCAGGAGGGAGACAGCGATGAGGTCAAGGAGACCCAGATGCGCTGCCGTATGCGCTGCCGGATGCGCTGCCGTATGCGCTGCCGGATGCGGTGCAGAATGCGGTGCCGGATGCGGTGCAGAATGCGGTGCCGGATGCGGTGCCGGATGCGCTGCCGTGCCATGATCGTAGATGGGCAGAATTATTCCGTAAAGGATGTCAGCGGCAATGAACTCGTGACGGTAGATGGCGGCAAGGTGAAGATCGCAGAGGGAGAAGAGGACAGAGCCTTTGAAAACAGGAGCCTCAGGCTTTTTGCAAGGGGAGAGGAAAATCCTCTCGAGAAGCCGGGCCTCGTCTTTACCGCGGCCAACCAGAACCGGAGCCTGGAGAGCAGGGATGATGGGCTGAAATTCACCGCCATGGACGGGGAAAAGCTGATGAGCGTCGAGACCCAGGCAAAGAAAGCGGATCTTGCCATAAGCGACGAAGGCTCCGGACAGAATAATGTCACCATTCCCTTAAAGGAGGGAGAGACCTTTAGGGTGGAGCTCTCCGGCGGGGACGATAAGAATGCCGTGCTTTCCGGAAAGGGAAACGGCTCGAAGGAGAATGCATTGATCTCTCTGGAGAGCGACGGGAAGCTGGGACTTGAAAATCTGGAAGTCACAAGCATCAGCCTGAACGGCAAAATAGACGACAAGAAGGGAAAAGACATCAACAGCCTGCCGGCATCCCTGGCAAGCTATCAGCTGCAGTATACCGGGGAAAAGCTGGAGCCTGCAGTCACCGTACAGGACGGGAAGGGAGGAACCCTTATCCCCGGTACGGATTATGTGACGGTTTACAACGATAACGTGGTAAGCGGAAATGCCAGCGTGGTGATCTACGGCATGGGAAGCTATACCGGCTCCAGGATCCTGGAATTTACCATTACCGGCGGCCCCGCGGCAGTATATCATATGATCCACTTCTATCTGAATGGAAAAGGAAACATCGCCCCGGATAACCAGATCGTGGTAAAGGGAGGGAAGGCCGAACGGCCTGCGGATCCCCTGCAGCCCGGCTGGGAATTTAAGGGATGGTACGACAATGAGGGCTGTACGGGTGCCGCCTATGACTTCTCGAAGCCGGTGGATAAGGATATCACCCTCTTTGCAAAGTGGATCCGCATAAACGGCATAGCGGCAAGCTTCTCCAATGATCCCGAGGCGGGAGATGTAGCATCCTGGAATGAAAAGGAATCCCGTTATGAGCATGTCTATACCGGAGGCCAGGTAAAGCCTGCCCTGGTGGTGACGAACGGCGACATGGAAGAAGACCTGGTGGAGGGCGAGGACTATACCGTAACCTACAGCAATAATAAAAATGCTTCCAAGAGCGGGAAGCCGGCTAAGGCAAAGATCACCGGGAAGGGAGACTTCAGCGGCTCCGTGACCCTGGACTTTTATATCATCCCGGCCTCCCTTTCCGAAAATGAAAGCATCCATGTGGACGGGCTCATGGTGCAGGAGGGGAAGAAGGCCGCCCCTGTGGTGGATTATGACGGATATGTGCTGACGGCGGGAAAGGACTATGACCTATCAAGCTCTACGGGAAGCCTCGTCTTTAAGCAGGCGGACGATGGAGCGGTCCTTACCATCACCGGCAAAGGAAATTATAAGGATGCCGTGACCGCAAAGGTCGCCGTCCGGACGAAGGAGCAGGTCAAAAAGGCAAAGATCAAGGTTACGCTGAAGGCCGGTTCCCATATCTACGACGGGAAGGAGCAGAGGCTTTCCGGAAACGAGCTGATCGTAAAGGACGGATCCGGAGCGGCGCTGAAGGAGGGCGAGGGCTACCGGGTACGGTATTATGCCAATGTGAATGCCGGAAAAGCCCGGGCGGTCATTACCGGCATCGGGGAATATACCGGCAAGGTGACAAAGAGCTTCAAGGTCAAGCCGGATACAAAGACGGAGCTTGCGGCGGCCCTGAAGGATCCGGAAGAGAAGCTTTCCTTCAATATGGCCGGGGTCAAGCCTCCCGTAAAGGTAAGCGCCATGAGGGAGGGAAAGGAGATCCTCCTTCGGAAGGGCAGGGATTACAAGGTCACCTATTCCAACAACAAAAAGACGACCACGGATCGGTCCAAGGCGAAGTATAAGATATCCTTCCTGGGGAATTACAAGGGGCAGAAGGCAAAGAATGGAACCTATGAGATCCTGGCGGCTTCCCTTCAGACAGCCTCGGTGGATGCGGCGGACATGATCTATACAAAGAAGGGGAAGTATCAGTCCGTGCCTTACGTATGCCTGGACGGGGTGAAGGTAAATAAGAAGGAATATACGGCGACGTACTGGATGGGCGGCCAGGAGGTAAAATGGCCCCTGGAGCTCGCGGAAGGAGTGAGCGAAAACGTGATCACCATCCGGGTCACCGGGAAAGGAAACTTTGACAGCACTTCCTATGCCGAAGGAAGCTACCGCCTGCTTCGGATCCCGGCAAATGCAAAGGATCTCTCCAAGGCAAAGGTTGCCTCGAAGGGGACTGGGGGAAAGAAATCCGTAAGCTCCCAGGAATATACCGGAAAGCCCTGCGAGCCGGAGATCGAGGTATATACAAAGAGCGGAAAGGACTGGATCCTGGTGCCGCAGGGGGAATATGCCGTATCCTATATCAACAATGTGGAAAAGGGAACGGCCACGGTCCTTATCACCGGAAACGGGAAGGAGGCCGTGGGAAGCCGGGCGGCCTCCTTCCGGATCGGAGTACGGAGCCTGAAGGGCATCCGCCAGATCGGAAGCGGGATCCTGCAGAGCATAAGGTCTCTCTTTGGATCGGAAGCGGAGCATCGGCAGGCCGGGTAAAAAAAGCTGCCATCCTCCGGGGGAATGCCGTATAAATTCGTGAAAGAAGAACTGGAAATGGAGGTAAAGAAGATGGAAGATAAAAAGATCCTGAAGGATGACCAGATGGCAGAAGTGGCCGGTGGCAAGGAGTACGGGATGCCTGTACAGCACTTTTTTGTAGGCGACAAGGTCCTGCTTCGGATCTATCCGGAGTATGGCGTGGGCACCATCCGGGAGATGCGCGTGGTGGAGGGTTCAGGCCGGTCTTACTGGGAATGTGTGGTTCAGTTTGACGCGGGGATGATGACGGCGGATCAGGACGAATTCATCTCGGCAGGATGAGGGCTTTCCGGCTGAAGGATACGCAAGAAGCATAAAGAGGATAAGAGATGGTTCCCACTGGCGTGACCAGAGCCGGTGGGAACTTTTTTATATATATAATGGAGGTCAGATACCAGGTCTGTGGATGCCCTTGACAGGGGGGATGGCACAATGACAGAATATAGGTATGCGTAACGTTGTACCGGGGGCGGCGCCAGTCTGCCGCCACGGAGAAGGGAGAGATTGATGAAAAAGAAAATCTTAAGCCTGCTGATGGCGGCAGTCATGTTGTTTGGTACAGGCTGCCAGGCGGTGATCGACCTGAACGAGGAGACCGGAGACCTGAAAGTAAACGGAATCCCTCTGGAGGAGCTGGTAAACGAGGGCATCCAGGAGCTTGCCGGGAACCAGGAAGAAAAGACCGGGGACATCCAGGAGCCTGCCGGGAATCAGGAAGAAAAGACCGGGGACATTGTGATCGTCTACACCAACGATGTACACTGCTCGGTGGATGGCGATATCGGCTATGCCGGAGTGGCGGCATACCGCAATGAAATGGCCGCAAGCGGAAATGATGTGCTCCTTGTGGATTGCGGGGATTCGATCCAGGGAGGACCCATCGGAACCCTGACCGAAGGTGAGGCAGTCGTACGCATCATGAATGCGGCAGGCTATGACATCGGCGTGCCGGGAAACCATGACTTTGACTATGGGGCAGAGAGAATGATCGACCTTTTTCAGAAGGCCGACTTTCCGTTTGTATGCTGCAATCTGATCGACCTGAGGACGGGGGAGAGGGTCTTTGATCCATACCGGATCCTGGAATGCGGGGGGAAGAAGATCGCTTTTGTCGGAGTCACGGCACCGCATACCATCACAGAGTCCGCTCCGGTCAATTTCCAGGATAAGGACGGGAAGCTCCTTTACGACATGATGCTGGATGAGACGCCGGACCGCTTCTACCGGGCCGTACAGGATGCCGTGGATGAAGCCAGGCAGGAGGGCGCCGAACTCTGCATACTTTTGTCCCATCTCGGGATCAATGCAACGTATACCCGCTTCCTGTCGGTGGATGTGATCAGAAATACCTCCGGGATCGATGCGGTGCTGGATGCGCATTCCCACAGCGTTGTGGAGGATGAGCGGGTGAAGAATAAAGACGGGAAAGAAGTGCTTCTCACCCAGACCGGCTCTCATTTGGACCGTTTCGGCAAGCTTACCATCCATCCGGACGGAAGCATGGCTTCTTCCCTGGTCGAAGAGTCTGGGGAAAAGGATCCGGAGGTGGAAAAGACCATATCCGAGGAATATGCAGAATTTCAGACGATTTTAGACCAAAAGATCGGTACCACGGATTACAACCTGATGGCGACCACCCTGGACAGGAAGGTGGACCTGGTAAGGAACAGTGAGACCAATCTGGGAGACCTCGCGGCGGATGCCTGCCGCTTTGCCTCAGGAGCGGAGATCGGGCTGATCAACGGCGGCGGGATCCGGGACAACATCCTGAAGGGGGAGATCACATATGGGGACCTGATGCAGGTCTATCCCTTCGGCAATGAGATCATCATGAAGAAGCTTACGGGACAGCAGATCATGGATGCCCTGGAGTACAGCGTGAGCAGTGCGCCGGTAGAATACGGGGGCTTCCTGCAGGTGTCCGGGCTGACCTTTGATGTGGACCTGGACAAGGATCCGCAGGTGCAGCGGGATACGGAAGGGATGTTTACGGGCTTTGGCAGCGAGGAACGCAGGGTCTCCAATATCAAGGTGAACGGAGAGGATCTGGATCCGGAGAAAACCTATCTTACGGCTTCCATCGAGTACCTCCTTGGGCAGTGCGGAAACGGCTACTCCATGTTTACCGGGGAGAAGGAGGAGATGGAGGGATTTCTGGACGACCTGTCATCGCTCATCCGGTACCTGGAATCCATGGGCGGGAAGGTTTCGGAGGAGTATGCGGACGAAAACGGGCAGGGGAGGATCCACTTCCTGCAGGAGTGATGGCAGGGATTGAGTTGATGGATGTTGAAAAGACGGAAAAAAAGGCTCTGATCGCCATGAGCGGCGGCGTGGATTCCTCGGTGGCCGCTTATCTGATGCAGCAGGAGGACTTCCGGTGCGTGGGAGCCATGATGAAGCTGATCCCGGATGAGGTAACCGAAAAATGCATTCCGGAAAGCAGTGGCGGCAGGTCCTGCTGCAGCCTGGAGGATGCGGAGGATGCAAGGAGCGTCGCATTTAAGCTGGGCATTCCCTTTTATGTATTTAATTTCACGGAGGATTTTAGGAGGGATGTGATCGACCGCTTTGTGTCTTCCTATGAAGGGGGGCTTACGCCCAATCCCTGCCTGGAATGCAACCGTTTTCTGAAATTCGGCAGGCTTTATGGGAGGGCGGTGGAATTAGGCTGCGATACCCTGGTGACCGGACATTATGCCCGGATCGAAAAGCAGGGCGGGAGATACCTGCTGAAGAAGGGCGCCGATCCTAAAAAGGATCAGAGCTATGTGCTGTATTCCATGACGCAGGAGCAGCTGGAGCATACCCGCTTTCCCCTGGGAGACCGGGATAAGGATCAGATCCGGGGGATTGCCCTGCGCCTGGGGCTTGCCAATGCAAAGAAGCCGGACAGCCAGGATATCTGTTTCGTGCCGGATGGGGATTATGTCCGGTTCCTGGAAGCCTATACGGGGAAGACCTATCCGGAGGGAGACTTCATCAGCACAGAGGGAGAGGTCCTGGGCAGGCACCGCGGGGCAGTGCATTATACCGTGGGACAGCGCAGGGGCTTAAGGGTCGGCTTCGGCCGGCCGATGTATGTCAGGGAGAAAAACATGGAGGACAATACGGTGACGCTTTCTGAGGATGGGGAGCTCTATGGGAATGAGCTCCTGGCCGGAGACCTGAACTGGATCTCGGTGGAAGGACTATCCTCGCCCATGCGTGTTTCGGCAAAGATCCGGTACCGCCATAGGGAGGAGCCGGCCCTCATTTCCCCTGCCGGGGAGGGAAGGGTACGGGTCGTATTTGATGCGCCGCAAAGGGCAATCACTCCGGGCCAGGCCGTGGTTTTCTATGACGGGGATGTGGTGGTGGGAGGAGGAAGGATCCTGTGAGAAAGCTGAAGATAACCTTTAATTCGCCTATGGTGCTGCTTTTTGTGATGGGCTGCTTTCTGGCCATGATCTTAAATTACGTGACGTTTGGGAAGAGCAACCAGGCTTTTTTCATGACCTATCATTCCCCCTTGAAGAACCCCATGACCTGGGTAAGGCTTTTTACCCACGTGCTGGGGCATTCCGGGTGGGTTCATTTTATCGGGAACATGTCCTATATCCTGCTTCTTGGGCCTATGCTGGAGGAGAAGTACGGCTCCTTTAAGATCCTGGAGGTCATCCTGGCCACGGCCTTTGTCACCGGACTGGTCCATTATCTCTTTTTCCGGAATGAGGGCCTGTGCGGAGCCAGCGGGGTGGTCTTTGCCTTTATCCTATTGACTTCCTTCACCAGCTTCCGGGATGGGGAGCTTCCCGTCACCGTGATCCTGGTGGCCCTGATCTATATCGGGCAGCAGGTCTACGAGGGATTATTTCTCCGGGATGATGTGTCCAACCTGTCCCATATCATCGGCGGGCTCGTGGGAGCCGTCATCGGTTATCACATGAACCGGACCCGGGATTAGTCTGATTCAAAGCAGGACATTTTTCTCGTATCCGGAGAGGATCTCTAGGTATTTTGAGGCGATCTGGCTTAAGGGAATGCCCTTCCGCTTGATATAGCCTATGGTCATCTTTTCGTCGGACTTCAGGGGAACGGCGCAGTAATCATTGCCGTTCAGCTCTTCGCTTATGATGCCGGAGCAGAGGGTATAGCCTAAGAGGCCCCGCATCAGGTTGAGCATCGTGGCCCGGTCGTTGGCTTTGATGATCCGCTTGTATTCGTAAGTGGACAGCACTTCTTCGGCGAAATAAAAGGAATTATTCTGTCCCTGGGAGAAGGAGAGGCAGGGGTAGCCGGAAAGCTCCTCAAAGCCGATCTCCTTTTTTTTGGCCAGGGGATTGCCCTTCCACAGATATACATAGATCCTGCAGTCAAAGAGGGGATGGAAGGAAAGGCTGTTTTCTGCAAAGATCTTTTCCAGCACCCTCCGGTTAAAGTCATTCACATACAAAATCCCCATTTCACTGGTGAAATCCCGCACGTCGGTGATCACCTCGTAGGTCTTGGTCTCCTTCACCGCCAGGTCGTATTCGTCCATGCCATAGAACTGCACCAGCTTCACGAAGGCCTCCACGGCAAAGGAATAATGCTGGGTGGAGACGGCGAAACGGTCCCGCACGGCTTCGTGGGAGATGTAGCGGGATTCGATGAGGGAGTACTGCTCCATCACCTGCCTGGCATAGCCGATGAATTCCACGCCCTCCGGGGTGACGGAGATCCCGCGGTTCGTCCGGCGGAAGATCTTGATCCCGGCTTCCTCCTCCAGCTCCCGGATGGAAGCGGACAGGGAGGGCTGGGAGATGAAGAGCTTCGCGGCGGCCGCGTTCATGGATTTTTCATCGGAAAGTGCAACTGCATATTTCAGCTGGTTTAAGGATATCATAAGCCTGCCTCGTCAATGTGGTGGTATGCGCTGTCTTTGATCATGCGGTGATATGTGCCGTCTTTGTGAATGCGGTGGATGTACGCGCCGTCCGTGGCAGTGCGGTGGATATTAAAAGATCCGGGCCGGTTTTCTTAAAGAAGGTCAAAGAGGCTCATTTGGGTGGCCTCGCCCAGCGGGGATTCCCCGGCCTTCCCGGCATCGGAATCTGTTTCCCCTGCATCGGAACCGGCATCCCCTGCGCTGGAACCGGTTTCCCCCGCGTCGGAGCCGGCATCCCCTGCGCTGGAACCGGTTTCCCCCGCGTCGGAGTCAGCTTCCCCCGCGTCGGAGCCGGCATCCCCCGCATCCGGATCAGAAGCACCCATATCAGCTTCTGCTACATTCGAGCCGGCTTTGGAAGTATCGATGTCGGATCCGGCCAGGGCATCCGGCTCGTCCTCCAGCGTACCGGCATCTTCTGGCTGAGTCTCGGGCTTCAGGTCTTTCGGGATCCGGGTGGAGATTCCCCAGCTCGCGTCATAACCGATGCGTGTAAGGATGGCGTAAGCCTTCCCTTTCATCTCGTCGATCTCTTTTTTTGTGGAATCCTGGCTTAAGTAGACCATGACGGCACTGTCTGCCTCCGCCGCCTCAAGCCCTGCCTTCCTCAGCTCTGCAACGGCCTTTCCCTTGTCTGTCATGCTCTGCCTCCCTTTATCATATGTGATGATTGTCTGTTTACGTATGCTGTGATTGAGCCTACCTGTCAAGTATACACCCCACACCGGCCAAGTCAATGAGCGATAAGCCCCGGCTTTACGGAGAGCCTCGTTGACAAGAACCGGGATTTCCTACAATATGGAAGAAGGCATTGAAAACAGGCGCCTGCGCCAACCGAAAGGAGTTCATAGATGAAGCATATAGGAAAGCTGATCCTGATCGCCGTATCGTTGACATGCTGCCAGGGGTGTGGAATGATCCCTGAAAAAGCGCCGGAAGAGGAGGAGAGATTCCATGCGCTGAGCGTGATCACCGAGGACAGGGACATGACGGTCGCCAAAGGACAGGATGTAGAGTTTAAGGGAACGGCAAAGGTGGTCTTCAGCGACGGCAGCACAAAAGACGGCGTAGAAATAAAGTGGTTTGATGAGGCCGGAAACCGGATCAGGTCTACCGGGGAGCTCCTGCCGGGCACCCATAAGCTTAATGGGCAGGTGTCCTTCTTTGACAATCCGGTCATCGCGCAGAGAGCCGATCCGTATGTGGTCTTTAATGAGGATGACGGCTATTACTATTTCACCTCCTCCTGGCCGGCATACGGTGATGCGGAGCATGGCTACGACAGGATCGCCTTGCGGAAAAGCCGTACGCTTAAAGGACTTTCTGAGGCAGAGGATCATGTGATCTGGCATGCCCACGATTCCGGGGCGCAGAGCCGTCATATCTGGGCTCCCGAAATGCATAAGATCGGGGACAGATGGGTCATTTACTATGCGGCAAATTCGGACGACGGCATATGGTCGATCCGTCCCTGGGTACTTCAATGTACGGATGAAAAGAACCTTACCGATCCCGCTTCCTGGGAGGAGAAGGGCAGGTTCGTGAATAAGGATGGCGGCTATGACGGAGCCTTTGATGCATTTTCCCTCGACATGACTACCTTTGCGCATAAGGGAGAGCAGTATGTCATATGGGCCTATAAGCCGGACGTTTCCAAGCTTCTTATGGCCAAAGCCGATCCGGAAAGGCCATGGAGGCTCATTTCGGATCCGGTGGTCCTGTCTTCGCCGGAATATCCCTGGGAGAGGGTGCATGAAAAGGTGAATGAGGGGCCGGCTGTGCTGAAGCACGGGGGAAGGATCTATGTGGCTTATTCCGCATCAGCCACCGGGCCGGAGTACTGCGTGGGGCTTTTGAGCGCAGATGAAGGCGCGGAGCTTATGGATGAATCCAGCTGGAGCAAGTCCCCGACGCCGGTTCTTCAGTCCTCGGACTTTACGGATCAGTACGGCCCCGGGCACAACAGCTTCACGACGGATCGGGACGGGGATACGGTCATCGTTTATCATTCCAGGGATCAGAAATGCTATGATGACCAGTGTGAATGGGCCGATGCGGATCCTCTGTATGATCCCTGCCGCAATGCGAATTTTGCCTATGTGCGCTATGCAAAGGACGGGACGCCCATCTTAAACAGCACAGAAGAGAAGGAAACTGCGGGGCTTCACATCCGTCTGAAGGTCACCGTCCTCCCAGATTGATGGCTTGGCAAAGCGGCGACCCTTGACGTAAACTTACACTTCGCTGATAAAGCAACCCTTCCCTGATTTTTTTGACATTACCGGAAATTTCCTGCATTATAATTTAGAAGGTGCCTCATGAGGCTTTGGGCTTATGGGGAAGACGAGGGGGAGAGCGATGACAGAGAACATAGAGGTATTCACACAAAACAGCATACGGATCAGGACCAGGGGGCTGGTGGTATATTGCGACCCCTTCCAGATGAAGGAGGAGCCGAAGGATGCAGATCTTATCCTGGTGACCCACGACCATTATGACCACTTCTCGCCGGAGGACCTGAAGAAGGCCGCCTGCGGCAAGACGATCCTGGTGGTGCCGGAAAAGATGAAGGGCAAAGCGGAGAAGGAGGCTGGCTTCATCCGGGAGATTCAGACCGTAAAGCCGGGAGAGAGCCGCTCGGTGCTGGGGCTTGAGTTTGATACGGTTCCCGCCTACAATATCATCAAGCCCTTCCACCCGAAGAGCGCAGGCTGGGTCGGATATGTCCTCCATACAGAGGAGGGGAGGATCTATATCGCAGGGGATACGGATGCCACGAAGGAAGCTGGCGGCGTGAAATGCGACATCGCCCTCATTCCCATCGGGGGCACCTATACCATGGATGCGAGGAAAGCAGCGGATCTGATCAATAAGATAAAGCCGGCTACAGTCATACCGGTGCACTATGGCAGCATCGTCGGCAGCACCAGGGATGCAGAGGTCTTTAGCAGCCTGGTCAAGGAACCGGTCCAGGTGGAGATCCGGATCGGACAGCAGCGGGGATGATCGGGGAATGAAGACAGGATTCAATGGAAACTAGGCATAGATTACAGACAGGAGGAACGTATGAAAAAAGAAACCATCGGGAAAAAGGGGATCGCAGCCTGTGCTCTGTGTGTGATGACGACGCTGACGGCCTGCACACTGCCGGAGATCAGCTATGTGGAGCCGGCCGCAATGGCACCGTCCTTTGAGGGAACCTCAGGAGAAGCCAAGGGAGCCACAGAGTACACGAAGGCGGCCAATGACCATGTCTACGAGATGCTTGATTTCGAGGATGAGAGCGAAAAGGAAAATGCCCTCCGCGGGCTGATCGAGGCACCGGAAAGCCTCGTGATCTATGACGAAGAGGGGAATGAGGTCTGGAACGTGAAGGACTACAGCTTCGTGAATGAGCTGGAGAAGGCACCGGATACCGTCAATCCGAGCCTCTGGAGAAATACCCTCTATAATTCCTATGCGGGGCTTTTTGAGGTCTGCGACGGGATCTACCAGGTCAGGGGCTATGATATGGCCAATGCCACCTTCATCCGGACGGATCATGGGTGGATCGTATTTGACGTGCTGATGTGCGAGGAGGATATGGCAGAGGCTAAGGCCCTGATGGAAAAGCATTTCGGGGAGCTTGACATCAAGGCGGTGCTCTACAGCCATTCCCATATCGACCACTACGGCGGAGTCTATGGGCTGGTGGAAAAGGGAGATGCGGCGGATGCCTCGCTTTCCCTGGAAGACCAGCTTGCAAGCGGCAAGGTCGTGGTATTGGCGCCGCAGGGCTTCCTGGAGCATGCCGTGGCCGAAAATATCTACGCCGGCACGGCCATGGGCAGGAGGGCGCAGTACCAGTATGGTACGCTCCTGAAGGCCGGGACAGAGGGAAAGATGGCGATGGGCATCGGCCTGGGGCAGTCCCTGGGGCATAAGAGCCTGCTGCCGCCCACCTATACGGTCAGCGAAAATGAGACGATCACGATCGACGGCTTAGAGATCCGCTTCCAGCTGACTCCGGGGACGGAAGCACCCGCGGAAATGAATGCATACTTCCCGAAATACAGGGGATTATGGCTTGCTGAGAATTGTACCGGGACCATGCACAATCTGTATACCCTGAGGGGGGCAGAGGTCCGGAATGCCGCGGACTGGGCAAAATACATCCTGGAGGCGGAGCAGCTCTTCGGGGATGAAACGGATGTGGTCTTCCAGTCCCATAACTGGCCGCATTGGGAAACCGAAAAGATAAAGGAGTACATGGAGAATACGGCAGCGATCTATAAGTATATCAATGACCAGACCCTGCATTACATCAACCGTGGGTATACCGCGGCGGAGATCTCCAATACCCTGGTACTTCCGGAAAAGCTGAATAAGGTATGGTATATGCGCCAGTATTACGGGACATTGAGCCACAATATCAAGGCGGTCTATCAGAAATACATGGGCTGGTATGACGCAAATCCCGTAAACCTGAACCCCATGTCTCCGGAGGATTATGCAGGGAAGCTCGTGGGATACCTGGGGGATACGGACCGGGTGCTCGCCATGGCAAAGGAGGATTACGACAAGGGAGAATACCAGTGGGTGGCGCAGATCACTAAGGAGCTGGTATTTGCGGATCCGTCGAACCAAAAGGCCAGGAACCTCTGTGCGGACGCCCTGGAGCAGCTGGCGTACCAATCGGAGAGCGGAACCTGGAGGAATGCATACCTGGTGGGGGCGCTGGAACTGAGAAACGGAAACCAGACCGAAAAGCTTGCCTACTTCACCAGCGCGAATCCGGAAGCCAGGGCCGCCATGAAGCCGGAGATGATTTTGGATTTCATCGACATCAGTACCGACGCGCTGAAGGCCGCAGAGGATGATGTGAAGCTGAACCTGATCTTTACGGATCATGGCGAGGAGTACTATGTCGCAAGAAAGGCCGGGGTCCTGCTGGTATATAAGGGCTGCCAGGAGGATGCGGAATGCACCGTGAAGCTGACGGTGCCGGGACTTCTGGGCGCCCTGGGAGGAAACGAGGATGCGGTGAAGGCCATGGAGTTTGACGGGGATCCGGGAGCCCTCAAGCGCCTGGTGATGTATATGGATTCGCCGAAGCCGACCTTCAATATCGTGGAGCCGTAAGCTTCCGGCGTAGATACTCTGTAAGGACTACTATGATCCGGCCCCTATGTCACGATAGGGACCGGATCATATATGAGAAGAACCGAAAAATGGACAGGAAGCGCCGTGATGGAGTAAACTGAAAAGGAAACCGTCCCCGAACCATGCCGGGAAGGGACGTTTGGGAGGAAGAGAAAATGGAGAAGGAAACGAAAAACATCATGATCGTGGGGGTAGGCGGCCAGGGGACGCTCCTGACCAGCAGGATCCTTGGGGGGATCATGGCGGAGGCCGGATACGACGTCAAGATCTCGGAGGTCCACGGCATGGCCCAGCGGGGCGGCTCCGTGGTCACCTTCGTGCGCTATGGGAGCAGGGTGGCCGAGCCTATCGTGGAGGAGGGGCAGGCGGACGTGCTGATCGCCTTTGAAAAGCTGGAAGCCCTGCGGTATGCCCATTTCCTGAAGAAGGACGGGGTGCTCATCGTGAATGACCAGCGCATCGATCCCATGCCGGTGGTGACCGGGGCGGCCGAATATCCGGAAAATATCATTGAGGACCTGAAGAAAGAGCATACGGTCTATGCCATCGATGCCATGGGGGAGGCGAAGAAGCTTGGAAACCAGCGTGTATTCAATAATATCGTGCTGGGGCTTGCGGCCAGGCATATGGATTTTGAGAAGGAGCAGTGGCTTCAGGTCATCGCATCGAAGGTGCCTCCGAAAACGGTTGACATAAATCAGAAAGCCTTCCTGGCCGGATACGGGGCGGCATAGGGATGGTGCTTCTGATGCACTGGAATTAAAGGAGTTGTTTATGAATGGGCTGCTTGAATTCTTAAAGAATTATTCCATCATCATCATTAACGTGTTTGGCGTCATCATGCTTCTGCTGATCGTATATAACGCGGTGAAGCTTGTGGGGCACAGGTCCAGGATCCAGGTCGCCATCGACATGAGGATCTCCCGCAATAAGCTGGACGAAAAGACAAGGGAGCTGATCGAGGAGCAGGAGAAGAATGAAAACCTGACTCTGGCCACGATCCTGAATTTCGAATCCGAATTCAACAAGGATTATACCGGCTATGAGATCCTGCAGCAGCTGATCCCGGTCTTTCCGCTGATGGGGATCTTAGGGACCGTGGCGGGGCTCATGCTGCAGGTGAGGACGGGGGAGGGCATCGATTCGATCTATGCTTCCCTGGGGCTTGCGATGGGATCTACGCTGACCGCACTGATCTGGGCCATCGTGTTAAAGCTTGTCGTGGCGCTTTCTTCCTCCAGGCTGGTGCTGGATGTGGAAAACACGCTGGAAAGCTATGAGAAGAAGTACCGGGATGCCACGGAAAGCCAGACACAGCTTCGGATCCCGGCAAAGTCATGAGAAGAAGGAAGAGAAGGGGAGATGCCCTTATCGACCTCACATCCCTGCTGGATGTGGTATTCATCATGCTGCTCATCGTGGTCTGCAGCCAGATGGAGCTGGGAAGGGAGCTCAGGGACAAGGAGCAGACCGTAAGCTCTGCCATGATTCAGGCCAGGGCAGCTTCGGAAAATGCGGCCAGGAAGGAAAAGCAGCTGGACGACCTGCTTGATGCCAGCGGGGATATCTATGCTTATGTGCCCAGGCTGTCCATTCTTGCGGATTACGATCCGGAAGCCGTGACGGAGCGGAGCATAAGCGTCCTTGCCATGGACGGGGCCGGAAAGGACGAATTCCAGACTGATCTGAGCGGAAATGATGGGACAAAGGAGCGCTTCGGGGAGCTTCGGAAGTATCTGGCGGAGTACCTCGAAAGCCATCCGGACAGGCCGGTGGTGATCTCCTTTAATGAAGACGACCGTGACGTGCTCTACCGGGACCTGAAAATGATTCTGGAGATCCTGGATGAGATCGGGGAGGAATATCCGAAGGTATCCATCCGCTATCCGGAGGGATACGGACAATGACCGGGCTTGCCATGATCCTCATGATCGCAGGAGGCATAAGCTTTATCCTGGGGCTCCTGCTTTTCATGGCCATTTTCGTGAACCCCCTTCGGGAGGCTTTTCTCATTTACTTTTCCAGAAAGCCGGAATACCTGTTGTACAAGACCGGGAAAGGAAAGGAATTTAAGGAAGGCTCAGGAAAGCTTTTGAAGGGACTGGCCATTTTCCTCATGCTTCTGGGAGCGGGGCTCTTTGCGGCGGGATACTTTATGGCATATTCTCCCCGGGGCTATGCGCCGCTTTCCGCAAAGGAGTCGGAGGGGCTGGAAGCCGGGCAGCCGGCAAGGGAAGATGAGAGCCCGCTGGATGAGAATGACAAAAATACATTGATCATCAGCGGACGCATCATCCGGTTTGAAGACCGCGCCTACAGCAGGCTGGAGGATTTTGAGCAGACATTGAAGGAAGCCGACCGTGTGCGGCGCTTTACCCTGGTGGATGATTTTGCCGTAGCCCATACCTACCGGGGGGTGATGGAGCTCCTTGACCGGTATGGCTTTGAATATGAAGAGGGCGGGACATGAGACAGAAAAGAAGGCTGGCATGGATCATTGCCGTGCTTTTTCTGCTCCTTGCCTCCCTGGGCATGGATTTCAGCGTGGTGACGCTCTATAAGAAGCCGGAGATCGACCTGGACGAGGCCATAAACCATGTCCCCGTCGGAAAGCAGGGGAAGGAGGACAGCGCGCCTTCCGTAAATGAGGCGACTCCGTCTGAGGATAAGGCAGTCCCGCCGGAAGACAAGGCAGACAATAAGCCGAAGAGCATTTCCGTAAGGGGGCATAAGATCACCTACGGAGGCCTGGATTATCCGGATGCCAAAGCCCTGAAGGAAAAGCTTGGGGAGGAGATCAAAGGGGAATTTGCGGTGGAGCTTAAGGATATGTATGCGGATGCCAGGACATACTATGAGGTGCTCCGGATCTTAAGGGAGCTGGAGAAGGAAAGGGGGCTTTCTTATCAGGCGGATTAGGGGATATCTGATCGCGGCGCTTTGTCTGGCCCTGCTTTCCATGGGCTTCGTGGGGCTTCCCGGAGGCAGCGTGGTACTGGATACGAAAAGCCATAAGCTCTACGACTGCGTTTCCGCGGAGGAGCTTTTCCGGAACCAGGGGATCTATATGGGAAAGACCTGTGCGGTCTGGGGGAAGGTATATGATACCGGCGACAGGCAGATGAAGCTCGGCGGGGATACAGGCACGGTCACATGCCGGTGCGGTGCCTTTGATGAAAAGAATAAGGCGGCCATCCTGGGGCTTAAGCCCGGGGATATGGTACAGGTATATGGAGCCTTTGCGGATAAGGTATTTCAGGGAACCCGGGTAGAGATCGAGGAGATCCGGAAGACAGAGGATCCCGTGAAGCAGGGAAGCGTGATGCTTGACGGGAGCAGCTACCGGAAGGATAATACCCTGGCGCGGATATTAAAGGCCGGAGATCCGGTGCGTTCTCTGCGCTTTTCGATCCCCGAGGCCTGGGCCGGGGTAGAGACTGAGCTTGCCGGCGGCAGCGGGCGGAGGTATATGCTGAATGAGATACCGGGAGATCAGGATGCCGTCCCGGAGGTGCTTTTTGTCTATTATTCCACGGAGGACGATCTGGACGAGCCGAACCGGATCCATGAATCCTCGAAGGTGATGGACGCCCTGATCCGGTCGGTGCTGAAAAAGGACCCCGCAGATAAGATCGTAAAGAAGCGCCCGATCCAATCCTATTATGGAAAGATCTATCAATATTATGATGAAAACTATACGGATCAGCTGGGGAAGAAGTACCGGGTGGAATTCGCCTTTAACCGGCTGGAGGATGACAGCCTTGTTTATTTCGTCTATTTGTATGACAATGGAAAGGCCAGGCATGTGGACGATATATGCTATTGCATGAGGACGATGGGACAGACGGAAGGGAAATGAAACAATATGACCAGACATCACGAGGGAGGCTAAAAAAATGATCTGGAATGAAGCAAAGGAATGCATGAGCCGGGACGAGCTGCATGAGCTGCAGTCCAAAAGGCTCGTGAAACTGGTGGACCGGGTATACCACAACGTGGAATACTACCGGAAGAAGATGCAGAAGCTCGGGATCGAGCCCGAGGATATCCGTACCGTGGAGGACGTGCAGAAGCTGCCCTTCACTACTTATGAGGATCTGAACGCGGCCTATCCCTATGGACTGTGTGCGGCGCCCCTTTCACAGATCGTGAGGGTGCATGCATCCTCCGGCACCACGGGGAAATCCAAGGTGGCCACGTATACCCGGAGGGATATCGACATCTGGTCGGAGTGCGTGACCCGCGCCCTGACCATGGCCGGGCTGACCAGGGACGACATCATCCAGGTGGGCTACGGCTACGGGCTTTTTACCGGAGGCCTGGGAGCCCATTACGGAGCGGAGAACCTGGGGGCGATGGTGATCCCCATGTCTACAGGCAATACGAAGAAGCTCATCACGATGATGATCGACTGCCAGGTGACGGCCATTGCCTGCACCCCCTCCTATCTCCTGCATGTGGCGGAGGCTTTGGAGGCGGAGAACCTGGTAGATCAGGTAAAGCTTAAATGCGCCATCTGCGGGGCGGAGCCCTGGACGGATAATATGAGGAAGCAGATCGAGGAGAGGCTCCATATCAAGGCTTATGACATTTACGGTCTGACGGAGATCATGGGTCCCGGCGTAGCCTGTGACTGCGACTATCATAAGGGGCTGCATATCTATGAGGATCATTTCCTGCCGGAGATCATCGATCCGGAGACCTTAAAGCCCAGGAAGCCGGGTGAGGACGGGGAGCTTGTGATCACCACCCTGACCAAGGAGGGCATGCCGCTCATCCGCTACCGCACCAGGGATCTGACCTCCATCGAGACGGAAAAATGCGAGTGCGGGCGGACCATGGCCAGGATCCAACGCTTCAAGGGCAGGTCGGACGATATGCTGGTCATCCGGGGGGTCAATGTATTTCCTTCCCAGGTGGAGCATGCCCTGCTTTCCGTGGCGGGCACTACGCCAAATTATTTCATTACCGTAGACCGGGTGGACAACAACGATACCTTCGAGGTGGCCATCGAGGTGGAGGAGCGCTTCTTCTCCGATGAGATCCGGGCACTGGAAAGCCTGCGCGACCGGGTGGCTTCCGCCATCCAGCAGGCGGTTGGGATCAAGGCCAGGGTGAAGCTGGTGGAGCCCAATACCCTGGAGCATTCCCAGGGCAAGACGAAGCATGTGGAAGACCGAAGGAAGCTTGTGTAAGGAAAAGGAGGGCAGGGCATGATAATCAAGCAGTTATCCGTATTTTTAGAGAACAGGCCGGGGACTTTGGTGGAGGCTCTTGGCATCCTGAAAGAGGGAGGCGTGAACATCGTGGCATTGAGCCTTGCAGATACCAATGAATTCGGGCTTCTGCGGGTCATCGTGGATAAGCCCGAGGAGGCGAAGGCGGCCATGAAGGCAAGGGGCTTCACTTCCATCCTGAATGACGTGCTGATGGTGCATCTCCTGGATCAGGTGGGTTATCTGGAGAAGCTGGTGGATACGGTCTCCAAGGCCGGCATCAATGTGGAATATATGTATGCCGCTCCCGCCCGGAAGGAAGGGGCAGACCTGGTGATGAAGACCTCAGACCTTGAGGGGGCTACAAGGGTCATCAAAGAGGCGTTTCCGGAAGCCGTGGACTGGCTGGATTAGGATAAGAGGAGCATGAACCCGTTCGAGGCGTATTTTGTCGAGTTACGGGTTCAGCATCCGATCGGTGTAAGTCAGATATAAGCATGGGTTTATAGAGGAGGAAGGCCGTGGGGGCGGATAAGCCGGAGGTTACGATCTACAGCGACGGGAGCTCGAGGGGAAACCCCGGCCCCGGGGGATATGGGACGATCCTGCAATACAGGGACGGCGCGGGAACCCTCCATGAGAGGGAATACAGCGAGGGTTTCCCGGATACCACCAACAACCGGATGGAGATCATGGGGGTGCTCAGGGGATTTAAGGAGCTGAGAAAGCCCTGCAGGGTTCATGTCGTCTCGGATTCCCAGTATGTGGTGAATGCCTTCAGCAAGGGCTGGCTTGAAAACTGGCAGGCCCACGGCTGGAGAGGCTCGGACAAAAAGACGGTAAAGAACGTGGACCTGTGGCAGGAGCTCTTGGCGGTGATGGAGCCCCATGAGGCGGATTTTTCCTGGATCAGGGGCCATGACGGGCATGCGGAGAATGAACGCTGCGACCGTCTCGCCACTGCGGCCGCAGACCGGGCGGGAAGCTGATACGCAATGGTTGACATAAAACAGCCACAGCCGGCTTTCTGTGCAATGGTTAACATAAAACAGACACAACCAGCGCAGAGCAATTGTTTATTTTGATCGGAGGTTCCAATGGAAGACAAGCGCCCTTATTCGGAAAGATACAAGCCGGAAAAGCCGGTCAGGGTCATCAAAAAGGACGGGACTTTGGAGGACTTTAATGTCCAGAAGGTGCTGAATGCCGTGGGCAAGAGCGCATACCGCGCCCTGACCCGCTTCTCGGAGGAGGAAAAGGAGTATATCTGCCGGGGAGTGGTGCAGAAGATCAATGAAGCCGGCCTGGATGAGATCCCGATCTCCATGATGCACAATATCGTGGAGAGCGTGCTGGAAGAGGTCAAGCCCATCGTAGCCAAAAGCTACCGGGATTACCGCAATTACAAGCAGGACTTCGTGCGGATGATGGACGAGGTCTACCGCAGGAGCCAATCCATCATGTATGTGGGGGATAAGGAAAACTCCAATACGGACTCGGCCTTGGTATCCACAAAGCGGTCCCTGATCTTCAACCAGTTCAATAAGGAGCTCTATCAGAAATTCTTCATGACCACGGAGGAGCTGCAGGCCTGCCGCGACGGCTATATCTATATCCATGACATGTCGGCCAGACGGGATACCATGAACTGCTGCCTCTTTGACGTGGAGCATGTCCTGAGGGGCGGATTCGAGATGGGCAATATCTGGTACAACGAGCCCAAGACCCTGGATGTAGCCTTTGACGTCATCGGAGACATCGTGCTCTCTGCCGCAAGCCAGCAGTACGGGGGCTTTACGGTACCCTCCGTGGAGCTGATCCTGGAGCCCTATGCCGAAAAGTCCTATGCAAAATACAAGAAAAAATATGAGGATCTGGGGATCAGCCCGGAGAAGTCCCATGAGGTAGCCATCGCGGATGTACAAAGAGACTTCGAGCAGGGCTTCCAGGGCTGGGAGTATAAATTCAATACGGTGGCCTCGAGCCGGGGGGACTATCCCTTCATCACGGTGACGGCCGGTACAGGGACGGGGCGCTTTGCCAAAATGGCCACCATCACCCTCTTGAATGTCCGGAAGGGAGGGGAGGGCAAGAAGGAATGCAAGAAGCCGGTGCTCTTCCCGAAGATCGTCTTTCTCTATGATGAGGCGCTGCATGGGCCGGGCGGAGAGCTGGAGGACGTGTTTGAAGCAGGGATCGCCTGCTCCGCCAAGACCATGTATCCGGACTGGCTTTCCCTTACGGGAGAGGGCTATATCGCCAGCATGTATAAGAAATACGGCAAGATCATATCCCCCATGGGCTGCAGGGCTTTTCTCTCTCCCTGGTATGAGAGGGGAGGGATGCATCCGGCAGATGAGGAGGACGTGCCGGTGTTTGTGGGCCGCTTCAATGTGGGCGCGGTTTCCCTCCACCTGCCCATGATCCTGGCCAAGGCAAGGCAGGAGAGCAGGGATTTCTATGAGGTGCTGGATTATTACCTGAACCTTATCCGCCAGCTGCACATCCGGACCTATGCCTATCTGGGGGAAATGAAGGCATCCACCAATCCCTTAGCCTACTGCGAGGGAGGATTCTACGGTGGGCATCTGGGGATCCATGACAAGATCAAGCCGCTCCTCAAATCCGCCACGGCATCCTTCGGGATCACGGCCTTAAACGAGCTGCAGGAGCTCTACAACGGCAAGTCCCTGGCAGAGGACGGGGCCTTTGCCCTGGAGGTGCTGGAATATATCAACAAAAAGATCGCGGAATTCAAGGAGGAGGACGGCCATCTCTATGCCATCTACGGCACCCCGGCCGAGAATCTCTGCGGGCTTCAGGTCAAGCAGTTCCGCAAGAAATACGGCATCGTGGAGAATGTATCCGACCGGGAGTATGTGTCCAATTCCTTCCACTGCCATGTGACGGAGGACATTACCCCGATCGAAAAGCAGGACAGGGAGTACCGCTTCTGGGAGCTCTCTAACGGGGGCAAGATCCAGTATGTGCGCTATCCCATCGATTATAATCTGGACGCCGTAAGGACCCTGGTCCGCCGGGCCATGCAGATGGGGCTCTACGAAGGCATCAATCTTTCCTTAGCCTACTGCGACGACTGCGGGCATCAGGAACTTTCCATGGACGTATGTCCGGTCTGCGGTTCCAGGAACCTCACCAAGATCGACCGGATGAACGGCTATCTTTCTTATTCCAGAGTCCATGGCGATACCCGGCTCAATGACGCAAAGATGGCGGAGATCGCCGACCGTAGGAGCATGTAGAGCCATGCCTTGTTTTTATACTTCTGTGTATGGCGGCAGCAGGCCGGTTTTCCCGAAAGGAGAATCCGGGATATGGGATGTCGCAGATGGGCCTGTTTCTTAAGGCGGGAGACACAAGGGCATGAATTATCACGATATTACCCATGATGATATGAAAAACGGGGACGGCCTTCGGGTGGTGCTCTGGACGGCAGGCTGCTCCCATGGCTGCGAGGGCTGCCAAAATCCCGTGACCTGGGATCCGGAGGGCGGGCTGCCCTTTGATGAGGCGGCAAGGCAGGAAGTCTTCAGCCAGCTGGAAAAGCCCTATATCTCAGGCATCACCTTTTCCGGCGGGGATCCCATGGAGCCTTGTAACCTGCTGGAGGTCCGGGCTCTTGCCTTGGAGATCCGGGAGCGCTTTCCGGATAAGACCATATGGGTCTATACCGGCCGGAAATGGGAGGATGTGAAAGACGATCCCCTAATGAAATGTACGGATGTGCTGGTGGACGGGCCTTTTGAGATCGCGCTCAAGGACAATCTCCTTCGCTGGAAGGGAAGCAAGAACCAGCGTGTGATTGACGTGCCGGAAAGCCTGGAAATGGGCCGGGTGGTGATCCACTGCCCGGAGTACTAAGAAATCCGGGATAGGAAACAGTCCAGGCGGCCGGACTCCTGCCGATTGACTCCTAGCAAGGCTAGGTGGGTCGCCGCAGCCTTCCCGCAGCCTTCCCCTCTCGCCTGAAGCGTCCGGGCAAGCCCGGATGGGGGCCTGGCATTAGTCTGGTCAAATATAGGCATCCCTTTTAAAGTATCTGTAGGTTCAATTAAAACAGGAGAAATCGAACCGCCCAGGCATGCTTTCATTATAAGCGGTGAGGAGCAGGGGAACAAGGTCTATTCTTGCTCAAAAAATAGCACTTTGCATTGATTGTGGTTTGTGTTATAATATGTGACTGTTGTGGAGCGGCTTTTCCGGAGGGCGAAGGGGCCGCGTCAGAAGGAGGAAGTGATATGAAACACATCAAGACACTGGAAACACGGGACTATAGGGAGAGCATGAAGGAAGGCGGCTGCGGCGAGTGCCAGACCTCCTGCCAGTCAGCCTGCAAGACCAGCTGCACGGTGGGCAACCAGTCCTGTGAGCACAAAGAAAAGAAATAAGTCTTTTGGTACACCAATACCGCAGCAACGGATATAATATCGTACTGGATGTCAATTCCGGGGCGGTGCATCTGGTGGATGACGTGGTATATGACCTGATCCCCCTGATGGAAGAGGATCTTAAGGCGCCTGTAAGCGAGCTCATGAGGCTGACCGGCGGAAGGTACAGCGAGGATGAGCTTATTGAGGCGGCCGGGGAGATCAGGGAGCTTAAGGAAAAAGGACAGCTATATGCCCCGGATGTCTTTGCGCCCTATCTGGACCGGTTCATCGAAAGAAAGGTCCAGGACCGGGTGGTCAAGGCGCTCTGCCTGCACATCGCGCATGACTGCAACCTAAGATGCAGATACTGCTTTGCCGGAAAAGGCGAGTACCATGGAAACCGCAGCCTGATGAGCTTCGAGGTCGGGAAGGCGGCGCTTGATTTTCTGATCGCCCATTCCGGGAACAGGACGAATCTTGAGGTGGATTTCTTTGGCGGAGAACCCACGATGAATTTCGATGTGGTGAGGCGCCTTACGGAATACGGCCGGAGCCGGGAGAAGGAAGCCGGCAAGAAGTTCCGCTTCACCTTGACGACCAACGGCCTGCTCTTAGATGAAGAGATCCTGGATTTTGCAAACCGGGAAATGGGAAATCTGGTGCTTTCCATCGACGGACGGAAGGAAGTCCATGACCGGATGCGCCCCACGGCGGGAGGAACGGGCTCCTATGACCGGATCCTTCCAAAGCTGCTTCGGGCGGCAGAGTCGAGGAACCAGGAGAATTATTACGTCAGGGGCACATATACGCATTTCAACACGGATTTTGCCGGGGATGTGCTGCACCTGAACGATCTGGGCTTCGAGCAGATCTCGGTAGAGCCGGTGGTATGCGATCCGTCGGAGCCTTACGCCCTGACGGAGGAAGACCTGCCGAAGCTGATGAGCCAGTATGACGAGCTTGCGCAGGAGATCATCCGGAGAAGGAAGGAAGGCAAATTCATCAATTTCTTCCATTTCATGATCGATCTGTCCGGCGGGCCCTGCGTCGCAAAGAGGCTTTCCGGATGCGGAGCCGGCATGGAATATATGGCTGTGACCCCCGAGGGTGACCTTTATCCCTGCCATCAATTTGTGGGAGAAAAGGAATTCCTGCTGGGGAATGTGTGGGACGGGGTGACAAATCCTTCGCTTGCGGAGGAGTTTGGAGCCTTAAATGTGTATCAGAAGAGTTCCTGCAGGGACTGCTTCGCGAAGTTTTATTGTTCGGGAGGCTGTGCCGCCAACGCCTGGCATGCCCAGGGCGATGTGAACGGGGCATATGAGATCGGCTGCACGCTTCAGAGGAAGCGGATAGAGTGCGCGATCATGATCAAGGCCGCATTAAGTGAGCAAGAATAAAGGAGAAGTGGGAGATGAACAAGTCAAAATCGATTATCGTGCTGGTGATCATGCTGGCCATTATCGGGGGTCTCGGATACCTTTCCTATGGCATCGTCCGGGATACGATGAATACGCCGGGGGACGGGCAGTCTATCAAGCTCGGCCTGGATCTGCAGGGAGGCGTGAGCATCAAGTATAAGGCCACCGGGGAGGAGACACCCTCCAGCGAGGACATGTCGGATACGATCTACAAGCTGCAGCAGAGGGTAGACCAGTATTCCACAGAGTCCCAGGTATATCAGGAGGGATCAGACCGGATCAACGTAGAGATCCCCGGCGTGACGGATGCCACCCAGATCCTGAGGGAGCTGGGCAAGCCGGGCTCGCTGTACTTCATCCGGCAGACCGGCAGCGACGGCACGGCCAACTATGAGCTGAACGGCCTGACCTATGAGCTGAAGAAGACCCTGGACGAGCTGGAGGCCGACGGCTCCATCGTATGCCAGGGAACGGACGTGGTCCAGGCTGAGCCTGCGACCCTGACAGACAACGGACAGCGCCAGTATGTGGTCGATGTGACCTTCAACGAAGTGGGGACCGAGGCTTTTGCCACGGCCACTACGGAGGCTTACAATAAGGGAGAGACCATCGGGATCTATTTTGACGATGCCTTCGTATCCGTGCCGACGGTGCGGGAGCCCATCACGGGCGGGCAGTGCCAGATCTCCGGACAGAGCTCCTTTGATGAGGCGAGGATCCTGGCTTCCACCATCCGGATCGGCGGACTGAAGGTGGAGCTGGAGGAGCTTTCCTCCTCGGTTGTGGGAGCACAGCTGGGAAGCAATGCCATCCGGACTTCCATGATGGCGGCGGGCATCGGCATCGGGATCATCGTGCTTTTCATGATCTGCATCTACTGGATCCCCGGCCTGGCTTCTTCTCTGGCCCTGGTCATCTATACAGAGATCGTTATCTGCCTGCTGAAGGCGTTTAATATCACCCTGACCCTTCCCGGCATCGCCGGCATCATCCTTTCCATCGGTATGGCCGTGGATGCCAATGTGATCATTTTTGCCAGGATCAGGGAGGAGCTCGGCACAGGCAAGACCGTGAGCTCTTCGATCCAGCAGGGCTACGGGAAGGCTCTTTCAGCCATTATCGACGGCAACGTCACTACGCTGATCGCGGCGGCGATCCTGGGCTTCAGGGGCACCGGCACGGTAAAGGGCTTTGCCATCACTCTGGCTCTGGGCATCATCATTTCCATGGTGACGGCGCTCTTCGTCACGAGGATCATCATGAGCTCCTTCTACGGCGTGGGGATCAAGGACGTGAAATTCTACGGCAAGGCGAAGGAACGTTCCGTTATGGAGATCATCCAGAAGAAGAAGGTATTCTTTGCCATATCCATTATCCTGGTGCTTTCCGGCCCGGTCTTTATGATGGTGAATAAATCCGCCATCGGCCATCCGCTGAATTTCTCCCAGGAATTCATCGGCGGTACCTCGGCGACAGTGGATTTCGGAAAGAACTATACCATCGAGGAGATTGAAAAGGAGATCGAACCCTCCGTGCGGGAGATCACCGGGGATAACAACGTACAGTCCTCCAATATCGCCGGCACCACCCAGGTCATGATCAAGACCAATACCCTGAACCTGGACCAGAGGGAGCAGTTCGTAAACGTAATGGACGAGAAATTCGGCGTGGCAGAGGAGGAGATCCAGTTCGAGACCATCTCTTCCACCATCAGCTCTGAGATGCAGAGGGATGCCATCCTGGCCACATTGCTGGCGCTGGTATGCATGCTTGCCTATATCTGGTTCCGCTTTAAGGACATCCGCTTCGGTGCGGCCTCCGTCATCGCATTGTTCCATGATGCGCTGGTGGTCGTGGCCTGCTATGCCATCACCCGGATCTCCGTGGGCGGTACCTTCATTGCCTGCGTGCTGACCATCATCGGTTATTCCATCAATGCCACCATCGTGATCTTTGACCGTGTGCGCGAGAACCTCAGGCTCATGGGCAAGTCGGATCTGGATGCGGTGGTCAATACATCCATCTCCCAGACCCTGTCCAGGTCGGTGTTTACTTCACTGACTACCTTCATCACGGTATTCATGCTGTATATCCTGGGCGTGCCGTCCATCAAGGACTTCGCGCTGCCTCTGATGGCGGGTGTGGTTTGCGGCACCTATTCCTCCATCTTCCTGGCAGGAAGCCTGTGGTATGTGCTGCGCACGTCAGCAAAGCCTGCCGCCGAGAAAGCTCCCGAAGCTCCCAAGGCTGAGGACAAGCAGGGCGGTTCAAAGAAGAAGGGCGGAAAGAAGAAATAAGCTGCATGCTTTTTAAGGTGCATGGAACTCAGCCGCAGGGATGCCTGCGGCTGAATTTATAATATAAGCATTCTGCTTCAGGCGGAAGGACGCCGGGGGGATCATATGAAATTACTATCGGAATTAGTAAAGGATCTGGAATATCAGTCAGAGGGCGGCTTTGCGGAGAGCCTGGAGGTTTCCTCCGTGGTCTATGATTCAAGGAAGCTCCAGGAGGGATGCCTTTTCGTATGCCTTGAGGGCATGAATTTTGACGGCCATGACTTTGCGGGAGAAGCGGCCGAAAAAGGAGCCGCTGCCATTGTGATCCAGCATGACGTCAAGCTTCCGGAGGAGGCGGGGACCGCGGTGCTTAGGGTGGAGGATACCCGAAAGGCTCTGGCGCTCATTTCGGCGGCCTGGTTTGACTACCCCGCATCAAGGCTTACCACCATCGGCCTTACCGGCACCAAAGGAAAGACCACCAGTACCTATCTGATCCGTGAGATCCTTACGGATGCAGGGATCCGGACGGGCCTTATCGGCACCATCGAGACCATCATCGCAGACCGGCATATCCCTTCCCGGAATACCACGCCGGAATCCTATGTCCTGCAGCAATATCTCCATGAGATGGCTGAGGAGGGGATGGAAGCCGTGGTGATGGAGGTTTCCTCCCAGGCCCTCATGATGCACAGGACGGACGGCATCTTCTTTGATTACGGCGTCTTTACCAATCTTTCCCCGGATCATGTGGGACCGGGGGAGCATAAGGATTTTGAAGATTACCTTTCCGCCAAGCGGCTGCTCTTCCGCCAGTGCCGGGTGGGGATCGTAAACGGGGACGACAGCCATACGGAGGAGATCCTCCGCGGAAATCAATGCGAGAGCGTGGAACGGTACGGGCTTTCCGAGGGAAATGACCTGAGGGCGTCGGAGATCTGCCTGGCAGCCGAGAAGGAGCGGCTGGGGGTAGATTTCAAGGTGGGCGGGCTCATGGAGCTTGAGGTGAAATTCCCCATGCCCGGAAAATTCTCGGTATATAACGCTTTGTGTGCCCTTGCCGTCTGCAGGCATTTTGAGATCGGGCAGGAGGACATCCAAAGAGCCCTTCAGGAGGTCCGTGTCCGGGGACGGATCGAGCCGGTACACGTATCCGACGAATTCACGCTGCTGATCGACTACGCCCACAATGCCATGGCCTTAGAAAGCCTGCTTACCTCCTTGAGGGAATATAAGCCGGGAAGACTGGTTGCGGTATTTGGCTGCGGAGGCAACCGTGACCGGAACCGGCGTTTTGAAATGGGGGAGGTGAGCGGCAGGCTTGCCGATTTCACCATCATCACATCCGATAATCCCAGGTTCGAGGAGCCGGAGGACATCATGGAGGATATCCGGACGGGGATCGAAAAAACAAAGGGAGAATATATCATGATCGCAGACCGGAAGGAGGCCATCGCCTATGCCATAAGCCACGGCAGGAAGGGGGATGTGATCGTGCTGGCCGGCAAGGGGCATGAGGATTACCAGGAGATCAAGGGAGAGAAGCACCATATGGATGAGCGGGAGCTGATCCGGGATATCCTCGGCAGATGACCTACGCAGATATCATTATCGGAATATCCCATGAGAAGCTGGACCATACCTTCCAGTACCGGGTAAGGGATGAGCTGGCGGGAAGCATCGTACCGGGAGCCTATGTGGAGGTGCCCTTCGGGAATGGGGGAAGGGTCGTCTCGGGATACGTGGTGGGGCTGTCGGAGAAGCCGAAGATCGACGAATCCCGGATCCGGGATGTGATCGGCCTTTCCGCGGAAGAGGAAAGCGGGGAGCCGCAGGCAAGGCTCGTCAAGCTTGCGGCCTGGATGAAGCAGCACTATGGCGGCACCATGATCCAGTCCCTGAAATGCGTGCTTCCCGTAAAGTCCGACCAGAAGCCGAGAGAGAAGCTTATCGTCCATCTGCTCTTAGAGCCGGAGGAAGCCGAAAAAAGGCTGTTTGAATTCCGCACGGCGCATCAGAACGCCAGGGCTAGGCTCCTTGAAGCCCTGATGGAGGCCGGGACATTGGACATGGCTTTGATCTCCCAGAAGCTCAATATCACGAAGACCGTGGTGAACAGCCTGGAGAAACGGGGGATCGTCCGCACCGAATCCGTGCCGGTATACCGTAATCCGGCCATTACCGGGACTGCCGGGAAGGGAACCCTTACGCTTACGGAGGCCCAAAGCCGGATCGTGTCCGACTTCCTCCATAGATACGGTGCAGGGGACAGGAAGCCTTCTCTGATCCACGGGGTCACGGGTTCCGGCAAGACCGAGCTTTACATCCGGATGATCGAGGGAGTGGTGAGGCAGGGGAAACAGGCCATCATGCTGATCCCGGAGATCGCCCTCACCTACCAGACCGTAGTCCGGTTTTATGCCCGGTTTGGGGACAGGGTATCCTACCTGCATTCCCGGCTTACCAGGGGGGAACGGTACGACCAGTTCCTCCGGGCGAAAAGGGGAGAGCTGGACGTGATGATCGGACCCAGGTCGGCGCTTTTTACCCCCTTTGCAGACCTCGGGATCATCATCATGGACGAGGAGCATGAAACCAGCTACAAATCCGAGGCCACGCCCAAGTACCATGCCAGGGAGACCGCCATCCGGCTGGCCGAGCTTTCGGATGCGGCCTTTGTCATGGGAAGCGCCACGCCCTCCATGGATGCCTATTACCATGCCCAAAACGGGGACTACAGGCTCTATGAGATGAAGGAGCGGGTGGGAGCAAAGGGAGAGGTAAGGCTTCCCACGGTATATACGGTAGACCTGAGGGAGGAGCTGAAGAGGGGAAACCGCTCGGTCTTTTCCGGGAAGCTCTACAGCCTTATGGAAGACCGGCTCTCTAAGGGCGAGCAGATCATGCTTTTCCTGAACCGGAGGGGCTATGCCGGCTTCATCAGCTGCCGGAAGTGCGGGTTTATCTACAAATGCCCGCACTGCGACGTGTCCCTGGTGCAGCATAAGGATGGGAAGCTTACCTGCCATTACTGCGGGTTTCGGACGGACATGGTAAAGACCTGCCCGGAATGCGGCTCCAGGTACATCGGCGGGATGAAGGCCGGGACGGAGCAGATCGAGCAGAGCGTCCGGAAGGAATTTCCCGGGGCACGGACTCTCCGCATGGACATGGATACCACCAAGGAGGCCGGAAACTATGAGAAGATCCTGTCTTCCTTCGCCAATGAGGAGGCCGATATCCTGATCGGCACCCAGATGATCGTGAAGGGGCATGATTTTCCCAATGTGACCCTCATGGGGATCCTGGTAGCGGATATGTCCCTCTATGCCAATGATTACCGGGCCGGGGAGCGTACCTTCCAGCTCTTGACCCAGGCGGCAGGCCGGGCGGGGCGTGCGGGGAAGCCCGGGGAGGTGGTGATCCAGACCTATTCCCCGGAGCATTTTGCGGTGGTGCATGCGGCGGCCCAGGACTATGGGGCGTTCTACCGGGATGAGATCGCATACAGGGAGCTTTGCGGATATCCGCCGGTGATGCATCTGCTTTCCGTGCTGGCGGAGGATTATCAAGAGGAAGCGGCCCAGAGCCTTATTGAAAAAGTGGACCGGATCGCGTCGGGCTTCCCGGTAGTCCGGATCGGCCCGGCAGATGCCGCCATATCCCGGATCAAGGATATGTACCGCAAGCAGCTCTTCCTCAAAAGCGGGGATTATGAGCTGCTTACCCGGATCAAGGATGCCGTAGAGGAAATGAGGGAACAGGAAAGAAGCTATAGAGGCAGGCTGGAGTTTGACTTCGACCCGGCCTGATCAGGAAAGAGCGGGAACCCGTTGGCGGCCGTATTTTGGGCGGTTACGGGTTCCGCATCCGACCGGTATAAATCAGATAAAACCAAGCGTTTACAGAGGAGGGAAAAAGATGGCATTACGGATCATCAGGACCATCGGAGATGAGGTCCTGACAAAGAAGGCAAAGGAAGTGAAGTCGGTGAACGACCGTACCAGGGAGCTCATCGACGACATGGTGGATACCATGAATGACGCCAACGGGGTGGGGCTTGCCGCGCCTCAGGTGGGCGTGATGAAGAGGATCGTGGTCATCAACGTGACGGATGATCCGGAGGGAACCATCGTGCTGATCAATCCGCAGATCCTGGAAAGCGATGGGGAGCAGACCGGGAATGAGGGATGCCTCTCCGTACCCGGGAAGGTGGGGATCGTGACCAGGCCGGAGCATGTGGTGGTAAGCTTCAGGGACAGGGATTTTAACGAGCAGACCATGGAGGCGGAGGGACTTCTTGCCAGGGCGGTCTGTCATGAGCTGGATCATCTGGAGGGGAAGCTCTATGTGGACCTCGTGGAGGGTGAGCTGATGGATGTGGATAGAGGGGACGAGGAAGAGGAGCAGGAGACGCCATGAAGCTCATATTTATGGGAACGCCGGATTTTGCGGCAAAGATCCTGGAAGCACTTGTCAAGGGAGGACATGAGATCGTGCTGGCTGTGACCCAGCCGGACCGGCCAAAGGGCAGGAAGGGAGAGCCTGCCTTTTCTGATGTGAAGCAATGTGCGCTGCGATACGGGATACCGGTATACCAGCCTTTGAAGCTCCGGGCACCGGAGGCTTTAGAGGAGCTGGAAAAATTCGATGCAGATGCCGTGGTGGTGGCGGCTTTCGGACAGATCCTTCCCAAGAGCGTGCTGGAGCTGACTGAGGGCGGCTGCATCAATGTCCACGCTTCCCTTCTTCCCAAATACCGGGGAGCATCCCCGATCCAGCAGGCGATCCTTAAGGGAGAGGAAAAGACCGGGGTTACCATCATGCAGATGGATGAAGGCATCGACACCGGGGACATTCTTCTTCAAAGGGAAGTGCCGATCGGCAGGGAGGATACGGGGGGAAGCCTTTTTGAAAAGCTGGCCCGGGCAGGAGGGGAGCTGATCCTCGAAGCTCTTCGGAAGCTGGGGGATGGCGCGCTGAAGCCGGTGCCCCAGGAGGAAGAAAAAAGCAGCTATGCCTCCATGATCACCAAAAAACAGGGACTGGCGGATTTCGGAAAGCCGGCTCTGGTGCTTGAGAGGATGGTCAGGGCTTTTGATCCCTGGCCCGGCACCTATACCTACTACAACGGAAAGATGCTGAAGATCTGGAAGGCTTCGGCAAAGGAAGGCCGGGAGGCGGCTCCGGGGCAGATCCTTCAGGCAGGCAAAGACGGCATCGAGGTATCCTGCAAAGAAGGGATCCTGGTGATCCGGGAGCTGCAGCTGGAAGGAAAGAAGAGAATGAATGCAGATGAATTCCTCAGGGGATGCAGGATGGAGGAAGGCCAGAGGCTGGGAGGCGGCGATTGACGGATACCAGGCAGATCGTGCTGGAGGTGCTGCTGGAATATGAAAAGCGTGGGACCTTCCTTTCGGAGCTTATGGGAAGCGTGCTTTCCAAATACGCGTACCTGGAGGAGAGAGACCGGGCATTCATCAAGGCTCTTGCGGAGGGCACGGTACAGAACCGGATCGCGCTGGATCACTGCATCGATACCGTATCCAATACGCCGGTACGGAAAATGCGCCCCGTGATCCGCGCCATCCTTCGCATGGGGGCCTGCCAGATCCTATATATGGACCATGTGCCGGACCATGCCGCGGTAAGCGAAGCCGTGAGGCTTGTCAGGGTGAAGCATATTCGGCAGCTTACGGGCTTTGTGAACGGGATCCTCCGGGCTTTGTCCAGACGGCGGGACGAGGGAGGCTTTGCTTTCCCTGACCTGGAAACGGAGTATTCCTGCCCGGAGTGGATCGCAAAGAAGGCCAGGGCGGATCTGGGAGATGAAGCCGCCGAAAGGCTGATCCGTTCCATGGGGCAGCGCCCGCCGCTCTACTTGCGGGCAAACCGGGTGAAAACGGATGGAAACGGGCTTCTGGAGATGCTCCGTACAGAGGGGAATGAAGCTCTGGGCGCTCCCTTCCCGGAGGAAGCCGTGCAGGCGGGAGAAGGATATCTTCCCCTTTCTTCCCGGGCGTTTCAGGAGGGGTACTGCTCTGTGCAGGACATAAGCTCCATGCAGGCGGTGAAGGACGCTGTGGGGGCGCTTCCTTTAGAGGAGCAGCTTACGGTGGCAGATGTCTGCGCGGCTCCCGGGGGAAAGGCCTGCTTTGCGGCAGAGCTTCTTGCGGGACGGGGCCGGGTACTGGCTTACGACATCAGCGAGGCGAAGGTACCGCGGATCCGGGATAATATCCGGAGGCTTGGGCTTGAGAATATCGCCGCTTTCCAGGGAGATGCCCTTGCTCCAAGGGAAGAACTTATGGGAAAGGCAGACCTTTTGATCGCGGACCTGCCCTGCTCCGGGCTTGGAGTCATGAACAGGAAGGTTGACATAAAGTATAGAGTCCAACCCGAAGACATATTGGCTTTATGTAAACTACAGAGGAACATCCTCCGCAATGTTTTTGGATATCTGAAACCTGGAGGAATCCTGCTTTTTTCTACCTGTACCTTTACTGCGGAGGAGACCTGGAAGCAGGATGAATGGATCGAAGAAAATGGTTTCCATAAAATCGTAAGCCACCAGTTCCTCCAGGGCAGTGATCCCTGCGACGGCTTCCACTACGCCGTCTTCCGCCGCGACTGACCGGCCAGGAGGGAGGCTTCCCGATCG
This sequence comes from Lachnospiraceae bacterium, assembly GCA_024693135.1. Classification (GTDB taxonomy): domain Bacteria; phylum Bacillota; class Clostridia; order Lachnospirales; family Lachnospiraceae; genus NK4A144. The sequence continues at coordinate 114,401 of JAILLN010000029.1, forward strand.
ATGAGACGTGAGCCGCCTGCGTGCCTTGACGTTTCCTAAGGAGCCTCTTTCCGCGAACACGCGGAGATTGCCACCTAACGGAGACTTGCAAGCCTGGCCGTTATGCGAGACAATATGTTTTTCCGTTGGCTCGCATGGCCAGGCTTGTTTAGTCGGAGTAGGCGGGAAGCTCCGCATTAAGTGAGCGGTGAGGCGACGTGGAAATGCAAGGCACGCTGGCGGCGTATTTTCAACAAATCGTTTCCATGGCTGAAGGTTGAGGTGTATGACTGGGGTCGCCGAAAAAATGATATCTGCCGGCGCTCAGAAGGGATTGCGTGGTTTGGGGTACAGTGAATGGAGGATTTGGTCTTGGAAGATGCTAGAAGCTTGACGATGGAGGAATGGGAAAGATGGGCTGAGTCCCGGGGAGAACAGGCTTTCCGGGCGAAGCAGGTATTCCAGTGGCTGCATCAGAAGAGGGCGCAGTCTTTTGAGGAGATGACCAACCTTTCAAAGGCTCTGCGTGCGAAGCTTGCGGAGGAATTCGAGGTCGGCGTGCTGGAGACAGTACTGGTGCAGAAATCGAAGAGGGACGGCACCAGGAAATATCTCTTCGGCCTGGAGGACGGCAACCGGATCGAAAGCGTATATATGCCGTACCGGGATTGGAACGCAGTGTGTATTTCGTCCCAGGCCGGCTGCGGGATGGGCTGCGGCTTCTGCGCATCCACCATCGGTGGCTTGAAACGAAGCCTGACTGCTGGGGAGATGCTGGGGCAGGTATATGAGATCGCCGGGGAAGTACCGAAGGTTTCGAGTGTTGTGGTCATGGGCAGCGGAGAGCCACTCCATAATCTTGAAAATCTCTTGAAATTTATCCGGATCATTACCTCGCCGGAGGGGATGAATCTGAGCGGCAGGGGTATCACGGTGTCTACCTGTGGGATCGTGCCGAAAATAAGAGAGCTTGCAGAAGAGAAGCTGCCGATCAATCTGGCTGTTTCGCTTCATGCGGCAGACCAGGAGAAGCGGGAAATGCTGATGCCTGTGGCAAGGGAGTATCCCCTGGACCAGCTGATGGATGCCTGCAGGGATTACTTCTCCAAGACGGGGAGACGGCTTACTTTCGAGTATGCATTGATCTCCGGGGTCAATGATTCCAGAGATGATGCGGTAAGGCTGTGTGAGCTGCTTCACGGGATCAATTGTTATGTTAACCTTATCCCCATGAATCCTGTACGGGAGAGCCGCTTCCGCGGGCCGGGGAGGCAGAAGGCGGAGGAGTTTCGTGACCAGCTTGAAAAAAGAGGGCTTTCTGTGGCGATCCGCAGGGAGATGGGTGCGGATATCGATGGCGCATGCGGCCAGCTCCGTGCGCGTCTCCGGTAGTGAACGGGCAAGCCTTACAGGGAATGATAGAATGACAGGGACTACGGACGGCCTGTACCTCTTTCTGTTAAGCTTCGTCAAAAATGAGGAGGATGCCGAGGACCTTATGATGGATACCTTCGCGAAGCTGGCAGTAGATAAACCGGACTTTAAGGCAGGGCGCGCCGGAAGCTTCAAGAGCTGGCTGTATGCCATCGCAAGGAACAATGCCCTGATGCATATCCGAAAGCACAAAATGGAAGCGGTTCCGCTTGAAGAAGAGACGGTACCGGATATGGATACACCGGAATCCTTCCCGGGACTATACGGGGAATGAAGTAAAGCTCTCCAATGCTGACCTTGCGGCGATCCTCTATACCGGCAGGGATTTCATGATCGCAGGCTACAGCAATAACGTGAAGAAGGGCACGGCGAGGGTAACCCTTAAGGGCACAGGCGCCTATGCCGGCACAAAGACCCTGACCTTCAAGATCGTAAAGAAAAAGGTGGACTATAAAGGAAAACTGGGCGGCGGCAAATATTGAAAGATCTGGAAGAGGCGTTCCGAAAGAAGTGATCCCGAGGCAAACTGCCCCGGGATACTTTGTCTTCAGTCTGAGGCACCGCGGTGCTTTAACCGCGATGCCGTTGTTTTATCTTACGGGCATTTGAAGCGGCTTACCATACGGCGATCCGGTCCTCCGGCGCAAAATACATCCCGTCTCCCTCTTTGATCCCGTAGGTTTTAATGAATTCGTCAAACTGGGCAACGGTGGTATTGCAGCGCAGATAGTTCAAAGGATGGACATCCGTTGCCGCAAGATATTCACAGCCTTCGAGGGTTATGGTCATGGCCCAGAGATGGGCATAGGCTCTGAAGAATTTATCGTAGTCAAAGCCGTCGATCTTCTCTGCCATCTTCAGCAGGCACTTGAAGCCGGCCAGGTCGGCAATGGCTTCCGTCTGAACCAGCTGTCCATGATAAGCGGTGCCGTTATCAAAAGGCACGACCTGATCATAAAAATCGATCAGCTTCTGTGACCGCTTAGAGAAGGCTTCGCGATCTTCATCCGTCCACCAGTTCTTTACATTGCCGTACGCGTCGTACTGGGAACCGACGGGATCAAAGGCGTGGGAGATCTCATGCCCGATGACGCAGCCCAGGGCCCCGTATTTTTCCTCCGTAGACATATCACTGCGGTAGGTGGTATCGCAGAAGAAGCCGGGGATAATATTGATGGAATTATCCGGGGGATTGTAGAAGGCATTGGTTTCCAGGATATCGATCATCCAGATATCCTTGTCGACGGAGGTGTTCAGCTTGGAAAGGTTATCCTGAAGGGAAGCTTTTATATATTCTTTCTGGGCCAGAAGATAGCTCCCGCCCTTTTCCTTCGGGGTGATCCGGTACATGGAATCATCCGGCCATTTATCGGGATAGACGGCATGGATCGTGATGTGGCGAAGCTTGTTCTGGGCTTCTTTCCGGGTCTCTTCCGAAAGCCAGTCGATATCCTCATCCAGCATATCGTAATAGGTATCAATGGTGTCCTGGCAGAGCTTCGTGATCTCCTGACGGATCTCGTCATTCAGATAGCGCTCCACATAAAGCCGGGCAAAGCAGTTCTGAAACAGCGTTCTGGTATCCTCATAGGCCAGCTCCTCATCCGGACGGGAAGATGTCATTCCAACAGACTCCTGATTGATCTTCTGATAGGTGCGGAAAGCTTCTTCATCGACGCAGGTTATCGAGAAATCCGCAAGGCGGCAGAACATCCGCGCTTTGATCAGGGGAAGATTTTCTTCGGTGTAGAGCTCATTCAGACCCGAAAGCCAGGCAGGCTCCATAAGATTGATCAGCTTTGATGCCGACCAGCCGCGATATTCCATGTATTGTGCCAGAGGATAGTTCGGAGAGAGCTTTCTGATCTCCTCCATGGTCACCGGATTGAATCTTTCCTGGAATCTGTCAGGATCATTCTGCTCCAGTGTGGTTTTCATGTGTGCGGCAAGTAGGGTCTCAAATTCCAGGCACTGAGCGATGAGCTCCTTTGCCTCGTCATCACTGAAGCCAAGCCGGGAAAACATATAGGAGCATTTTTTTTCGAAAGCTGTTTTATGGCGCTTTCCGTTTTCCGTCAACTTACTGTATTCGGCCGGATCCTTCAGAAAAAGTCCGGCAGGGAAGATCTCGACCTCGTAAAGGCTGGAATCGTCTTTGTTGAAATCAAGACCGATGCCTGCCAGAGACGTGCCCCAGAGCATGCTGTCTTCGGACAGGATAAGGTCAGACATTTCATCCAGAGTGGAGACGGCCTTCAGCTTTTCCAGATAGGGAAGAAGAGGAGTGATCCCTTCGGCATTCCGGCTGTCCCAGTCAAGCCAGAGCTTATAGAAAGCCTGGATCCTCTCCGCATCCTCTCCCGTCAGGGTATCATCCGTAAGCATATCGAGGCATCTGTCCTGTACGATATCCAAGCCCCCGAAAACAGGCGCTTCCTGAGGATGTCCCGGTCTGAGCTCTATGTCGCGAAGCCAGTCGTGGTTTGTATTCACGTAAAAATCATCCTTCTCGGAAAAATTTATCTCATCCGTGATCATGCCGTGGATGTTGGAATTGATCCAGGGCTTCATTACCGACGGATCCATCGGTAATGCGGAAGTCTCTTCCGCCGCCGGAGCCTCTTCCGTCTGACCCAAAAGAAGCTCCATAAGCTCATCGATCTCTCCCGAATGGGCCTGAAGCTCCCTGCTTAAAGCATCCGTATCCAGATTTTCCAGATCGGACAGATTACATCCTGTCAGAAGCACTGATAGCAGAGTAAGTGACAGAATAACTGCGAGTATCCTTTTTCCCGTTTTCAGCATACATTTTCCTCCTTAAAGATATTATTTTACCTGAATCCGTGAGGCTTCAGGCACGGGCTCGTTCGCATCGGATTTTCCGGGCATCCATGTCAGTCTTGATCGCTCTTTCCCTTAAGGATGATCTTACTACAGGCAGATTGATCTAAAAAAGTAGAAAGCAGGTATTCATTGTATCATTTATTCCTTAAAAAACTCAAATATCCTCTTGTTAAAATCCTTCGCCTCGCTATAGGCTTCATGGCCGAGATCTTCATAAATGTAGCACTCACAACCAAGTTTTTGTGCTATCTCTATCGAGGCTTCTTTTGAAACGATCTTGTCTTTTCCTCCGCCCAGCACAAGAACCGGACACTTTATCTCTTCCAATCTGTCGAATGTATCACAAGTCAGGCAGGCTTTCGCAAGTATTACAAACCTTTCAACCGGCATATATTTCTGATTCTTTATAAAAAAGGGAATAAATGCCTTGTATTTTTGAAGATACCCTTCAGAGAAGCCTTTATAGGTATAGTCCTTGGCCACCTCCGTAAGATCACCGCTTTTGGCCAATTCAAGCCAGCATCTCACCGCTTCATTAACGGTTTCGTTATATTTTGACAGTGTCACGGCAAGAACCATCTTCTTTATCAGCCCGGGATGATTTACAGCCATATCCTGTGAGATCATTCCGCCCTGAGAAGCACCGTAAAGATATACCTCATTAAGTCCTGTCTTTTCAATGGCTTTGACAGTATCCTCTGCTGTATCATGAATCGTATATCCCTCTGATATATTGTCCTTCCGGTCAAACATATATACCGTATAATCGTTTGCAAACATGCGATAATACATGGCAAGGGCCTTCGCAGAACCAGCTATATTTGAAAGCCTGAGTCCCGGTATCATGACGAGATTCCTTTTGCCTTTGCCGAATGAAATATAATGCACTTTCCCTTCACAAACTTCAATATCGCCTTCTCTTGCATCGTAAAACATATCTCATTTTCCTTCCAGCATTGCGGTCAAAGACAGAGCCAAACATGAGAACATATCCTTCGGCTTGTACGGTCTGAATCTAAGCATCAATTTTCCATTTCATCAACCAATGCACGTGCGATCTCATTATATCACATGATCTCTTCGGTAATGCATAAATATGACCGCTCTACAAATCCGGATTTGTCGAGTTTTCTTTCCAAAATAATACTGATAAACACTATATCAAATCCCGCTTAAGTTCATCTTTGGTGGGCATATATGGAAGATACTTCGCAGCAAAAATCTGCTTATTGTCTTCCGGCAAAGTGTATTCTACCAAAGTATCACTCTTATCAGCGCAAAGCACTATTCCAATGGGCGGATAAAGGGGGAAGCCCAAGGTGCTGTTTGAGAGAAAGAGTTCAGATCGAAAGATGGCTAGTGAAAGAAGAAGCGGAGTATAGAATAGAGTATACATAAAATATAAACATAAGAAAAAAACTTAAATCGGATTAACCTTAGAAAACAAGTAAATAAACTGGATAATACCATAAATAGGATAACATAAGAAAATTATATGGTTTACATATAGTTATATTAATTTACATAAAATAAAGACATAAGAAACTGAATATCAAAGAAATGATGTAAAAAAAGCAGAAAAAAGCAGTATTATATAAAAATATAAGGTTACATAATGTTTAGAATCGGTTTA
>JAILLN010000013.1 GCA_024693135.1 Lachnospiraceae bacterium
CTGTTCTTTACACCTTTCATTTTGAGTCGCCTTCCAGCTCCCCCCACGCTGTGCTGATTTGGTTCAGCCTGTGTAACGAATAAAAGAAGCATAAATCGCGATGAGATAATATATGGTTGAAATAGTCTTCGTTTGCTTCCAAATATTTTGCGAAGGGCGAGCCGCTTGCGTGCCTTGACGTTTCCTAAGGAGCCTCTTACCGCGAACACGCGGAGATTGCCGCCGGCTTCGACTTGCAAGATCGGCTGTTATGCGAGACAACACGCTTTTTCAGTTGGCTCGCATAGCCGAGATTGCATAGTCGAAGCCAGCGGGAAGCTCCGCATGAAGTGAGCGGTGAGGCGACGTGGAAATGCAAGGCCCGCAGGCGGCGGATCTTTGTCAAGGCCCGCAGGTGGCGCATCTTTACCACAACAGACAAAAGCAGACAAAAGAACCGTCCCCCTGTCTTTATATCACCTGGTTTGAAATAAAAATAACGCCATGCATTTACACGGCGCTATTTTCACTCATATGTAATCAAATCAGTAATTTCAATAAATCCGAAGCACTTTTAAATCATTCCTCCCGCTGCCATATCCTTCCGAAGGCATCCCCTCCAGCTCCCGTCGATGCAATAACATACAAGCCGTTACTATCACCCGCAATTTTAATGGAACCGGATTTTCTTCACCACTTCCACAAACTCCCGGTTGCTCCGTGTACGGGAGAACATATCGATCAGCTTGTCCACTGCCTCTTCCGGCTTCAGCGTATTCAGCGTCTTACGGATGATATCCATAGCCTCCATCTCCTCCGTAGTCAGCAGCAGGTCTTCCCTCCGGGTAGAGGACTTCGCCAGGTCAATTGCAGGAAACACCCGTTTTTCTTGAAGCTTCCGGTTCAATACCATTTCCATATTGCCGGTACCCTTGAACTCCTCATAGACCACATCATCCATCTTGCTGCCCGTTTCCACCAGCGCAGTAGCAAGGATCGTCAGGCTTCCTCCCTCCCGCATCTTCCTGGCTGCGCCAAAGAACCTCTTCGGCATATGCAGGGCCGCCGGATCCAATCCTCCCGAAAGCGTGCGCCCGGAGGGCGGAACCGTAAGATTATAAGCCCTGGCAAGCCTTGTGATGGAATCCAGGAGGATCATCACATCCTTCTTCTGCTCTACCAGACGCCTGGCTCTCTCGATGACCATCTCCGAGACCCTCTTATGGTGCTCCGGAAGCTCATCAAAGGTGGAATAGATCACCTCCACATTATCTCCCTTGATGCACTCCTTGATGTCCGTCACCTCTTCGGGGCGCTCATCGATCAGGAGGATGATCAGATGCACCTCCGGATTCGAGTGGGTCACGGCCTTTGCCACGGCCTTCAGCAGAGTGGTCTTTCCGGCCTTTGGCGGGGAAACGATCATTCCTCTCTGGCCCTTTCCGACGGGGCTGATGAGGTCCATGATCCGCATGGCTATGTTATTATCTCCCGTCTCCAGGTGCAGCCTCTCATCGGGAAATACCGGAGTCATGTCCTCAAAATTATACCTGTGCATGGCCTCCTGTGGCGGCATCCCGTTGATGGTGCGTACATACAGCAGCGCCGAGAATTTCTCGCCCCCGGTCTTCACCCTGGTATTACCGGATATGATATCGCCGGTTTTTAATCCGAACCTGCGGATCTGGCTGGGTGCCACATATACGTCATTTTCTCCGGGCAGATAATTCTCACAGCGGATAAATCCGTATCCGTCTGACATAACCTCCAGGATACCGTTGGCCATTTCTCCGGAATCCAGGGCTTCTTTATCCGGATCCATGCTTTCCTCATCCCCATGAGGGCTCTGGGCATCCGTACCGGCCGATGCCCCCTTGTCTTCATCCCTGGCCGGCTTAGGCGTCTTTCTTTTCTGCTCACCCTTCCTGGCCGGCTGCTCCGTATCCCTGGCCGGCTGTGAATGTGCCTCGACCTCCTCCTGCTTTTGGGAAGCGGAAAGAAGGATCTCGATCAGGTCTGCCTTCTTCATGGCAGACGCACCCTTCACGCCCTGTCCCTTTGCCAATGCCCTTAACTCGGATAATGGCAGCGTTTCGAGTTTTTCTCTCATATCTACCTCTCTATTGTGTATTGCGGGGTAATCTTTCAGAACCGAAGATCATTGTGCTTTCCGCACGTCTCACTAGAACTGTATATCCTATCTTACAACAGCCTTCAAAATAATGCAATCCCGACTTTACTCGTCCCGGCTCTTTTTCAGCCTGCTCATATGCTCCCGGATCTTCTTCTCATATCCCATATCGGAGATATGATAGAATTCCCTCCCCTCGAGCTCATAGGGCATATACTGCTGCCTGACGTAATGATCCGGATAATCATGGCTGTAAAGATATCCTTCTCCCCGGCCAAGCTTTGCCGCCCCTCCGTAATGGGCATCCTGAAGATGGACCGGGATCGTGACATTCGGAGTCTCCCTCACCGCCTGCATGGCCTCCGATATGGCCATCACGGCAGAGTTGCTCTTGGGAGCCGTGGCGATATATGCCGCCGCCTGGGACAGAATGATCTGCGCCTCAGGCATTCCCACCCTCTCTATGGCCAGGAAAGCGGCTGTGGCCACCTGAAGGGCCTGGGGGTCTGCATTCCCCACATCCTCCGATGCACAGATGACCATGCGTCGCGCGATGAATTTGATGTCCTCGCCCGCATTCAGCATCCGCGCCAGGTAAAATACGGCCGCATCCGGATCGGATCCCCTCATGGATTTGATGAAAGCAGAGATCGTATCGTAATGATTGTCCCCTTCCCGATCATATTTTACCGCCCTTTTTTGGATGCACTGCTCCGCGACCTTGAGGGTGATATGGATCATGCCGTCGCTTCCCCTCTCGGTGGTCATGATGCCCAGCTCCACCGCATTCAGGGCAGTCCTCGCATCCCCGTCGCTTACATCCGCCAGGAAGGAGGCCGCATCCTCATCGATCACGGCATGATACGCGCCCATGCCCTTCTTTTCATCACTGACTGCTTTAAGGATCAGCTTTTTCAAGGAGTCCCTGTCCAGTGTCTTCAGCTCAAAAATCCTGGATCGGGAAAGCAGTGCGCTGTTCACTTCAAAATAGGGATTTTCGGTAGTGGCTCCGATCAGAATGATCGTCCCGTCTTCCACAAAGGGCAGGAGATAGTCCTGCTGCCCCTTATTGAAACGATGGATCTCGTCGATGAAAAGGATCGTCCTCCGGCCATACATCCCGCGGTTATCCTTCGCATGGCTGATGACCTCCTCCATGTCCTTCTTCCCGGATGCCGTGGCATTCAGCTGGACGAAATCCGCCTTGGTCTGCTTTGCGATCACCTTAGCGATGGTGGTCTTTCCGGTACCCGGAGGGCCGTAGAGAATGATGGAGGAAAGCTTATCCGCCTTGATCGCCCGGTAAAGCAGGGTATCCTGCCCGATGATATGATCCTGCCCCAGGATATCCTCCAAGGCATCCGGCCTCATCCTGGCCGCAAGAGGCGACTCCGCTTTCATATTATTGCTTCTTACATATTCAAATAGATCCTGCGCCATAACATACAAAGGCGGAACCGTTTTTTCGATTCCGCCATAAAATCAATTCCTCTCCAGGATATTCCGTATGGGGATATTGGCATACAGTGCAGGCACTGTCCTGCCGTCGCTGCCCTCGCCTTCTCCGTCCATCTGTGTGATCTTTATGTCGAGCCCTTCCCTGTCGATCTCCACGTACTTGGAGAGCACATCGATGATATCATTCTTGATCCGTTCCATGATCTCCGGGGAACAGGCAGACCGGTCGGCTACCAGCACCATCTTGAGCCGGTCCTTCGCCACATCTCCTGATGACTTTTTCCTGAAGAAATCCGAAAATTTCATGCTAAGCCTCCTTTATTTGCCAAACAGCCTTGCGAAGAAACCCTTCTTGACATCCAGGTCAAGGAAAGGCACGTCCTCCCCGCATACCCTGCGGCAAATATTCATATAGGCCTGGCCCGCCAGGGAAGCATCCCCTGCAAGAGGCTCTCCGTTGTTCGTGGCCACCACGATATTCTCATCATCCGGCACCACGCCGATCAGTCCCACGGCAAGGATCTCCACCACATCCTCGGCAGACATCATGTCTCCGCGCTTTACCATGTCCTGCCTCAGCCGGTTGACAATGAGCTTTGTGTCCTTCATTTCATTCGCTTCCAGGAGTCCGATGATCCGGTCCGCATCCCGGACAGCGGAAACCTCCGGGGTGGTGACCACCAGCGCCCTGTCGGCACCGGCTATGGCATTCTTGAAGCCCTGCTCGATCCCTGCGGGGCAGTCCATGATGATATAATCAAAATCCTCCCGGAGTTCATCTGCAAGCTGCTTCATCTGGTCCGGATTCACACTGGTCTTGTCCCTGGTCTGGGCCGCGGGAAGCAGATACAGGGTATCATACCTCTTGTCCTTGATCAGGGCCTGCTTGGTCTTGCAGTTTCCCTCGATCACATCCACCAGGTTATAGACGATGCGGTTTTCAAGCCCCAGGACCACGTCCAGATTCCGAAGGCCGATATCCGTGTCTACAAGCACGACCTTTTTGCCAAGCTTCGCTAAGCCGGTCCCGATATTTGCAGTGGTGGTCGTTTTGCCGACCCCACCCTTCCCGGACGTGATTACGATTACCTCTCCCATTGATTAAACCTCCACTGACTTTGAATTGCCTGCGGGCTTTTTCCCGTCTTTCTCTTTATCTGATAAGGCGCCCTGCTCCTTGGCCCTGCCGGGCTTCGGCGCCTCCTCCTCGATCACGCTGACTGCCTTTTTATCCGTCCGGAAGAACCTGCAGTTCCGGACAAATTCACTGTCATAATCCCGGATAACGATATGCCCGTCAGAGATCAGGGCCACCTCCGGGATGATCTCATCTTTCGGCCTCATGAACCCGCGCTTGCGCTTGGGCACATTGTCCTGTGCGATGGCCATGGCGTCGCTGATGCGGATCTGCAGAGGATCCATGCGAAGAGCCATGACGAAAGCATCCGAGTCCCCATAGGCGCCGGCATCCGCAGTGCCCTGCATGGCCCCCATCACAAAGATGGAGCCGCCCGCTGTGACCGTAGCGCCGGGCTTCACGTCCCCCAGGATGATCACGCTGCCCAGAGCATCGATATCCCGTCCAGAACGGAGATTGCCCGCATGGATTTCCGCATTCATGGGGTTGACGGCGGCCTCCAGCTGATGTACGGTCTTTAAGAGCAGGTCGTTGTCCTTCCGGAGCCTGGCATTTTCGATCTCATGCCCCGGATCCTCTCCCAGGATCTCCTGGAATTTATTCTCCAGGACCTTATCCTTCACCATGACCGTATCCACCTGAAGCTTTGTATTTTCTGTCAATAGCTTCAGGATCTCCGCTGTTTCTTCTTCATTCACATCCCTGCCCTCTATGGACAGGATCATGTGCTTGGTCCCAAAAAATGCCGCGCCTTCCTTAAATTTCTTTTTGATCTCCGGGACCAGGTCTGCAAAGTTTCCCTGGTCTGTAAGCTTCACTATCAGCCCGGATTTCACACCCTTGAGGGTGACCGGCTGGCTCATACCATACCTCCATAAAAAAAACAACGCTAAATTAGATAATACTACATTCTGAACGGCTTGGAAAGTAAAATTTTTAAGGTCCGGCATGAGAAGCAGCCATATCATGATCCAGCAGCAGCCGGACCACCTTCCCATAGCTCAGGCTGCCCTCCCGGATGCCGTTTGCCGTAAGGTTTCCACTGATAAAGCTTTCCGCCGCCTTCTCCACCTGATCCGTGGGAAGCCAGGCCTCTTCCTCCATCTTTTTCTTCCCCCCGTCCGTAAGAAACCGGCTGTCCCACCTCACCCTTTCACTTATGGCCGGATATGCGTCATAAGCCTCCCTGCTTCCCAGAGCCCGGTAAAAATCATTGTCCACATAGTTTAAGACACAAAGATAGCCGCTGTATTGAAAATAAGGGTCATCGGAGGATACGCAGGCCAGATAGGCGATGAAATTCGCCTCATCCTCATACATGAAGCCCTTGGTATGGGCCAGCTCATGGCACATCGCGGCAGGCTTCAGGATCTCGCTCATATCCCCATTGATATTCGCCTCCATGGAAAAAGGGAAGTAATACCCCTCCATGCGCTGCTGGCTCATAAAGGCGGAAAACCGGAGCTCCTTCGGCATATTATAGGCACCGGCAAGCTGGGAAATGCTTCCCTCCAGGGCTTTTACGGATCCGGCGGCCTTTTTCTTCATCTCTTCCATCCCCGGGGCATAGATCAGGTTTTCATCCTCATCCCGTTCAAATAAGGAAGACATCTCATTTACCTGAAGCACGATCCGGTTCCTCAGCTCCTTCAGCTCTTCAAGATCATATTCCCGCCCCTCTGCCTCGGGATAATACAGCCTCTCCAGGCTGGAGCAGTGGTAGAGGATAAAGCAGTTGAGGGTCATGATAAGGCTTACCACGGCCAGGAGCAAAAGAAAACACTTGAAATACAACACCTGCCATGATGCTTTTTTTCCTTTTGCCAGCCGGATCAAAAGCCCGGGGGCTGCAAGAAGGGAAAACAGGATCAATCCCAGTCCGATGCAGAGAAGGATCTCCCCCACTGAGCCATCTGTCATGCCGGACAGGCTCCTTAAGGGAAAGGAAACATATCCGTATACCGCATCCCGGTATATGTCCGAAAATCCATTCCAGGTCCAGGACAGCAGGTTCAGCAGAAAGGCCACGGCAAAAATCGTATATACTGCGATACGGTAGGCAAGCTTCATCCTTCACCTCCGCCCCAGCCAAACACTCTCTGCCTCATGCCCTCCACATCCAGCACGCCGAAGGCAAACCCTTTCCGGATGAGCTCCTTCGGCAGCATCTCGTCATACTTGTCAAATATCGGCACTTCATTTTCATATACAAGCTCCATGGGATCCAGCTGCTTTTCTGCTTCCTCCCGGAGCACCCGGTAAAATTCCTCCCTCCCCGACCGCATGGTAAACTGCATGAAATACGGCCTGGAAGGGCACAGTCCCTTGATCCCAAGCCTATTTGCGCACTTAAGCTTAATGAAGCGCTCCAATGCAAGGAAGGCATAGCTTCCAAGCCAGGGGAATAAGGCCCAGAGGCTCCCTCCCAAGGAGATCAGCGGTTCCTCAAGAAGCCTTGCCTGCCTTGCGGCGTCTCTTGCCTGCTGAAGCCTCGCCTTTGCATTCCCGCTAAGGTAGGGATAGCCTTTGTCCTCCTTCAGCACCTGCTTCATCCTTTCCAGGATCCTGGTATGGATATCTCCGGGACAGTCCCCGAAATAGGCGGGCACGGTTCCCTTCACCGGCTGGCAGTATACCGTATGCCGTTTATGGTCTACTTCGTCTACGGTCCATACCAGTCCCGCTATGGCGATCTTCTCCCCCGGGGGCGGAGGCTTGACGATGGTGCCGATCTCCTGGGAATCCGAACGCACGGTATATTCCTCATTCTCCTGAAATACAGCATAGAATTTGTAATTATTGATGATCCTCTCCCCGGCAAGCCCCACGATCAATCCGTCCCGTTCTGTCCTCTGGATCTGGTCCGACTCGATGAGATGCAAAAGCAGCACCCGGTAATCCTCCTGGCTGATCTGCCGGAAGGGGGTCAGGGTCAGGACCCTTCCCGCAAGGGCCGCGCCCGTCAGCTCTCCCCCGGAAGCAAGAATGCTCATGGTCTGGTGGTAAAGAAGGCTGTAGGGATATTTCGGCGGTCTCGGAGGCTCCACCCACTTTTCCTCCACATAGAGCTGGATCAGGGATATGGCCTGGATCAAAGTCCAGGGCAGGGATTCCGGAAGCATGGCCCTCTCCATGGGAGGATCCTCCCGGACCACGAAATGCATCTCCTGTGGCTGGCCCCTCCTGCCGGTCCTGCCCATCCTCTGCAGGAAGGAGGATACGGTAAAGGGCGCATCCAGCTGGAAGGCCAGCTCCAGCCTGCCGATATCGATCCCCAGCTCCAGGGTGGCCGTTGTCACCGTGGACATCAATACATCATCATCCTTCATGGCATCCTCTGCCGTAAGCCGGTAGGCAGCGGAAAGATTCCCATGATGGATCAGGAACCGGTCCGGCTCTCCCGCCTCCTCGCAGTAATGCCGCAAAGTCGAGGTCACCGCCTCGGATTCCTCCCGGGAATTACAGAAGATCAGGCATTTCCTCCCCCGGGTATTCCGGTAGATATATCCAAGCCCGGGATCCACGTTGAGCTTCTCTCCATTTTCCCCATTTTCCTCCGATGCCGCTTTATAAAAATGCTCTACTCCCAGGCGCCAGCTCTGGGCAGGGGCTTCAAAACGGGGGATCAGGGTATCGCGTCCCGTCCCATGAGCCAGGACCCGGCCTGCCTCCTCCGGATCTCCTATGGTCGCGGAAAGCCCGATCCTTCTGGGATTCACCCCGGCCATTCGGGAAAGGCGTTCGATCAGGCAGAGGGTCTGGGCTCCCCGGTCTGATCGTAAAAGCGAGTGGATCTCATCGATCACAATGAAGCGCAGGTCCCCAAAGAGCCTGGATATGGCCGAATGGCGGTGCAGGAGCATGGCTTCAAGGGATTCTGGCGTGATCTGCAGGATGCCGGAAGGATTCTTCATCATTTTTTCCTTATGGGATCTGGGTGCATCCCCATGCCAGTGCCAGACCGGGATCCCTTCCTCTTCGCAGAGGGCATTCAGCCGCTCAAACTGATCATTGATCAGTGCCTTCAACGGCCCGATATAGATGGCGCCCACAGAGGAGGGGGGATCTTCCGAAAAGAGGGTCAGGATCGGAAAGAAGGCCGCTTCTGTCTTTCCTGAGGCTGTAGAAGCCGAAAGCAGTACATTCTCTTCCGTATGGAATATGGCATCTGCGGCCGCGGTCTGGATGCCCCTCAAGTCTTCCCATCCGCTCCGGTAGATGAAATCCTGGATAAACGGGGCATACCGCTCATACGCGCTCATATCTTGAATTCCGCAAATTCTGCGGCCGTAAAGGGACGGTCATCCTCTATCCCGCCCTGGGAAAAGGAAAACTCATCCGAAGAAAGCAGGGCATTCACATCCGTCCCCGGATTCTGGTAGAGAATGTCCAAAAGCTCGATCAGGTCACGGATCACCTCCCGGGGCGTGATATTTGCATCTGCCCCGATCCGCCCGTATTCGATCCGGATGAAGCAGGCCAGGTCTTCATCCGTCAGGGTGCTTTCGTATCCGTAAAGCCCGGCGTGGATCTCAGAAAGCTTCTGGCTTAAGACCATCATTTCCTCCGCCGTCAGGGGAACGAGCCGGATCACCGGAGATAGCAGATCCCTTAAGCCTCCACTGGAAAACTTCCCTTCCTGCAGCCTGGACCTGAGGGCTTCATAGCTGTATACGCCCCTCCGGGTATCCTCGATGCATTGGGGGGTCCCGCTCATGATCACCCCAAGATACCGGGCTTTTCCCTGAAGCGCATCATTATACATGGTAAGGATCTTCTCATAGTTGTATTGCCGCGTGATGGAGTTCGGGATCTTATAGATATTCACCAGCTCATCCACCATGACCATAAGCCCGGCATACCCAGCCTTCTTCAGGAACCAGGCAAAAAGCTTCAGATATTCATACCAGTCGTCGTCGGAGATCACGATGCCGATCCCCAGCTCATTCTTTGCTTCCGTTTTGGTATTGTATTCTCCCCGGAACCATTTGGCCACGCAGGCTTTGGTCTCGTCGTCTCCTTCCAGGGAGGCCCTGTAATACCGCTCCAGAAGCCTTGCAAAATCAAAACCGTGCACCAGCTCCTGCATGGCGGAGATCACCCGGTAGATCTGCCTTCCTACCTCATCGGAAAAAGCAGGATCCTCTGCCGAAAGCCCGGTCTGGGAGGCCACATCCGCCTGAACAGCGTTGATCCAGCGGTCCAGGATCAGGGTCAGGGCTCCTCCCTCCGGCCTGTTCCTGGTGGACATATTGCGGATCAGCTCCCGGTAGGTGGCAAGGCCCTGCCCCCTGGTTCCCACAAGCCTCCGCTCCGGGGACAGATCGGCATCCACCACCACAAAGCCCCTGTCCATCACATGGCTCCGGATGGTCTGCAGCAAAAAGCTCTTTCCGCTTCCGTATTTCCCTACGATGAAGCGGAAGGATGCCCCTCCCTCCGATATAATGTCCACATCCTGAAGCAGGGCTTCGATCTCCGGCTTCCTTCCCACCGTGATATAGGGAAGCCCCACCCTGGGCACTACCCCTCCCTTTAGGGAATTCATCACGGAAGATGCGATCCGTTTTGGAATCTTGACTGGCTCCTGACCCATTGATCCTTTCCTATTCTGGCAGCATTTCCTTAAGCTCCGGTATATAATCCTCTACTAATACCGGCTGTTCTTCTTCAAACTCGATGACCGTATCCTGAAAGAGCTCCATACAGCGGTCATTGATCCCCTCTGCCAGCACAGAGACCAGCTGGTGATGCTCCCTGAGGTGCTCCTTCCATGGAAGATGATATAATAACGAGTGCAATAAAAACATTTCTTCTTCCTTCCATCCCGGAATGACCGGATGGGAGGAAGTAGAAGCTCCCACAGCAGTTTCTATATCGCCCGTTTTTGTATCGGATGTTTTATCATCTCCTGCTTCTGTTTCCTGCTCTTCTACCAAAAGTGCATCCCGGATCTCATCCGCATCCCGCCGGATTTCCCCGAGTTTTGACATATCTATTGTTATTTTCGGTCTTGCGGCTTCCCTCCGCTGTGCAAGGATTTGCGCTATCACCCGTTGTATAACTTCTGTATAGATCGGGTCCGTCTGCTTTGCCGTAAGCTCCCGGGCAGCCTTCAGCTCCAGGCGCAGCAGGCGGTCTGTTTCCCTGCAGATCCTTCCCAGCTCCTGGCTCTTTCTGTCTCCCTCCAAGCTCCCGTTGAAAGCCCCCCGGATCTGCCTGTGCCACCCAAGGGCATCATGCCGGTATCGTTCCGCCGGGCTGACCTCATAGACATATTCCCCCGGATCCAGGTGATCAAAAAATACCGCTGACCGGAACATCCGGTATTCTGTCGTCCGGTCCGGCCCGAAGCATCTTCCCTGAAGGGTTTCGCTGCCCATGCCGGACAAGGCTTCCGAAAGAGCGGTCCATGCGCCGGACAGCACCTCCTCCATAAGCTCCGGATCTTTTTTATAAAGAGGGGATTTCAAGACCGGATAAGAGGACATCCGGATCATGGCCTTCGGGATCTCTCCTCCCTCCATGCCTTCTTCCTTCAGCAAAGCTGACAAAGCCTCCCCGGGGTCCAGATCAAAGCACTCCTTTGCAGCTTCCCTTCCCATGTTGTAATATACCACATAGTCCCGAAGCCAGCCGCTTACCCCCTGCTTGAAGGCAATGTCCTTGTCTCCGTAAATGCTTCTGAGCCTTTTCAGCTCCTCGTATCCCCCTTCCTTTGTCACGCCGATGCCATGGATCAGCTCATAAGCATAGACATAGGCAAAGGAAATGGGAGGCTCCGGATCCGCCTTCCCGGCACGGAATCGGGTACGGAATCCAAAATATCCCCTCAGCTGGCTTCCCGTCATTGCACTGTAGGTAGGGAAATAACGCCGGAATAGTCCCTTGAATTCATAGCCGTCTTCATAATCTGCCATGAACCGGGCCTGCCGGTAGAAACGCTCCGCTTCGCTTACAAGCCCCGGATTTAATTCGTAATACAACGCCTTCAGCTCGCGGATCCGGTCCGGAAGCTCCTCCTCCTCCCGGATCTGCCTTAAGGCCGCGGCCTCATCCTCGATCCTGCGCCAGCCGCGCCTCGGCAGCTTTTCCCGGTGATATCCGAAGGTATAACGGACAGATTCGTTTCCCTGCATTTAGTCCTGCTTCTTTCTTCCATGAAGGATATCGTCCGCATTTTTCACCCGTTCTGCGCTTGGCGGATCCACCCCATCCAGAGAATAGGGTATCCCCAGCTTATCCCATTTGAATTTTCCCAGGGAGTGATAGGGAAGTACCTCGATCTTCTCCACATTCTTCAGGGTGCTGATAAATTCCGCCGTCCGGAAAAGATACTCATCCACATCCGTCACTCCCGGGACCAGCACATGCCGGATCCATACTGGCTTCCCGATGTCTGAAAGGTATCGGGCGCAGTCCAGGATATTCTTATTGGTATGTCCCGTCAGCTTCCTGTGCTCCTCTTCATCGATATGCTTGATATCTAGGAGGATCAGGTCAGTCACCTCCATCAGCGCCTCAAATTTGGAAAAGAATGGCTCCTCTCTGGTAAAAGGCTGGGCAGAGGTATCCAGGCAGGTATTGATCTTTCTTTCATGGGCCTTTTGGAAAAGCTCCAGCAGAAAATCCATCTGGAGCAGGGCCTCCCCGCCGCTGACCGTAATGCCCCCTTTATCCCTCCAATAGGAGCGGTAGCGCTCGGCCTTGTCCAGGATCTCATCCGGCTCCAGGTATTGATCGGCTTCCTTGGCCCAGGTATCGGCATTATGGCAATACTTGCACCGCATGTCGCAGCCCTTCAGGAATACAAGATAACGGATCCCCGGCCCGTCCACCGAGCCGAAGGATTCCAGGGAATGAATGGCACCTTTCATAAGCTTTTACCTCATTGTCTGTCGTAAGGGAAATCTGTGTTCTTCCAGTAAAAAAATAAGGGAGTGTGACGAATCACACTCCCCATTTTACTATAATCCGTATTTAAGTCAAACCTTAAGGCCTGCCTGAAAAAGCACGCCCAGACCAGTTTCTTACAGAGACTTATGGCAGGTCCTGGCGATGACGTCGTCCTGCTGCTCCTTGGTCAGGGAGATGAACTTCACTGCATAGCCCGACACGCGGATGGTGAAGTTTGCATATTCCGGCTTCTCCGGATGTGCCTGGCAGTCCAGAAGCTTCTCTGTACCAAATACGTTCACGTTCAGGTGGTGTGCGCCGCGATCGAAATATCCGTCCATGGCATTCACCAGCTGGTCTGCCCTCTCCTCATCGCTGTGGCCCAATGCATCCGGATTCATGGTCTGGGTGTTGGAGATGCCGTCCAGTGAATACTCGTACGGGATCTTTGCCACGGAATTAAGGGAAGCAAGCAGTCCGCTTGTCTCTGCACCATAGGAAGGCGAAGCGCCGGGAGCGAAAGGCTTGTAAGCCTCGCGGCCGTCCGGGGTTGCTCCGGTAGCCTTGCCGTAAACCACGTTTGACGTGATGGTCAGGATCGAGGTAGTCGGCTCGGAATTCCTGTAGGTGTGATACTTCTTTACCTTCGTGATGAAGGTCTTCAGCAGCCACACGCCGATCTCGTCTGCCCTGTCGTCATCGTTGCCATACTTCGGGAACTCGCCGGTGGTCTCGAAACCGGTGGCAATGCCGAACTCATCCCTCAGCACCTTGACCTTTGCATACTTGATGGCAGAAAGGGAATCGATCACGTGTGAGAATCCCGCGATACCGGTTGCAAACGTCCTGCGGAGGTCTGTATCGATAAGGGCCATCTCGGCAGCCTCATAATAATACTTATCATGCATGTAATGGATCAGGTTCAGGATGTTGACATACAGCCCGGCCAGCCAATCCAGCATGATGTCATACTTATGCATGACCTCGTCATAATCCAGATACTCGGAAGTGATGGGAGCAAGCTCAGGACCGACCTGCATCGGCTTGCCTTCCTTGTCCTTATGCTTCTCATCCTTGCCGCCGTTGATGGCATACAGCAGAGCCTTTGCCAGGTTCGCACGTGCGCCGAAGAACTGGATCTCCTTGCCCGTCTGTGTAGCAGAAACGCAGCAGCAGATGCTGTAGTCGTCGCCCCAGATCGGCTTCATCACGTCATCATTCTCATACTGGATGGAGGAAGTCATGACGGAGATCTTTGCGGCATACTTCTTGAAGGTCTCAGGCAGCTTTGAGGAATACAGAACCGTAAGGTTCGGCTCCGGGGACGGCCCCATGTTTTCCAGCGTATGCAGGAAACGGAAGTCGTTCTTCGTGACCATGGAACGTCCATCCATGCCGATGCCGCCCATCTCCAGAGTCGCCCATACCGGGTCGCCGGAGAACAGCTGGTTGTAGGACTCGATCCTGGCAAACTTCACCATACGGAACTTCATGGTCATGTGGTCGATCAGCTCCTGTGCCTCGCTCTCGGTCAGGGTGCCTTCCTTCAGGTCTCTCTCCATATAGATATCCAGGAAAGTGGAGATACGTCCAACGGACATGGCCGCACCGTTCTGGGTCTTGATCGCGGCAAGATATCCGAAGTACAGCCACTGTACGGCTTCCTTTGCATTCTTTGCCGGCTGGGAGATGTCGAAGCCGTAGATCTTCGCCATTTCCTTCATGCCCTGCAGTGCACGGATCTGCATCGTGATCTCTTCCCTCAGGCGGATCACATCATCAGTCATATCGCCATGGCCGCAGTTCTTGAAGTCTTCCTTCTTCTTCGCGATCAGGTAATCGATACCGTAGAGGGCGATCCTTCTGTAGTCGCCGACGATACGGCCCCTGCCGTAGGTGTCCGGAAGGCCGGTCACGATGTGGGTGTGGCGTGCCTTCTTCATCTCGTCTGTATAAGCATCAAACACTGCCTGGTTGTGGGTCTTATGATATTCATTGAAGATCTGGTCAAACTTCTCATTGACCTTGTAGCCGTACTGCTCAGCGGCTTCCTGCGCCATCTTGATGCCGCCATAAGGCATGAACGCTCTCTTCAGAGGCTTGTCTGTCTGCAGGCCGACGATCTTCTCCAGATCCTTCATGCTCTCGTCGATGTAGCCGGGGCCATAGGCGGTCAGGCTGGAGACAATCTCTGTCTCGCACTCAAGCACGCCGTTGTGCTCGCGCTCTTCCTTCTGCAGCTCCTGAAGCCTTCCCCACAGCTTGTTGGTTGCTTCCGTCGGGCCCGCAAGGAATGACTCATCTCCATCGTAAGGGGTGTAATTGTCCTGAATGAAATCACGGACGCTTACATCGTCTACCCAGTGAGTCCCTTTGAACCCTCTCCACTCGTCTCTCATATTTTCCTCCTTTGGCTACCGGCTTTATCCGGTGCAAATCAGTGCCGGCCACATGCTTTTCGTGAAAACATGCTTCAAATCCTCTCGGAGATCATCCGCAGCCGATCCTTCCGGCACCATTAATAAAGTTTTTTGTTGTGTCCTTAATAAAGCTAACACATTGTTATTTGATTGTCAATCGAATGTTAATTATTTCACAATCTAGCCGCATTGTTGGAAAATCCGCTATATTTAAGGCTTTCCGGGTTTTTCTCCCTCCCGTTTCCGGCTTGTATCAAAAAAAGTACAGCCCAAGCCCTTTTCAGGGCACGATCAGCCGACGTACAATTCCCCGTCCCTGCTGTCGATCCGGATCTCATCGCCCTCCTTCGCTCTCCCCTCCAGGATCGCCCTGGCGGTCAGGGTCTCTACGGTCTTCTGCATATACCGCTTCAGGGGACGGGCTCCGTATACCGGGTCATAGCCGCCGTCTGCCACGGCCTGCTCCGCCTCCTCGGTCAGCACGATGCGGATCTGCTTATCCTGAAGCCTACGGTTCATATCCTCCATCAGAAGGGAGATGATGCCTTTGATATTATCCTTGGTCAGAGGACGGAAGAGAATAGCCTCGTCCAGCCGGTTCAGGAATTCCGGACGGAAATGGGTCTTAAGCTCCTCTTCCACCGCTTCCTCGGCTTCCCGGCGGATATTTCCTTCCTCATCGATCCCCTCCAGCAGATACTGGGATCCCAGGTTGGAGGTCATGATCAGGATGGTATTCTTGAAATCCACGGTCCTGCCCTGGCTGTCGGTGATCCTTCCGTCGTCCAGCACCTGCAGAAGCACATTGAATACATCCGGATGGGCTTTCTCCACTTCATCAAAAAGAACCACGGAATAAGGCTTGCGCCGAACGGCCTCCGTCAGCTGCCCGCCCTCGTCATAACCCACATATCCGGGAGGCGCTCCAATGAGCCTGGATACGGAAAATTTCTCCATATACTCGGACATATCGATCCGGACCATATTGTTCTCGTCGTCAAAGAGGCTCTCCGCCAGGGCCTTCGCCAGCTCCGTCTTGCCTACGCCGGTGGGTCCAAGGAAAAGGAAGGAGCCGATGGGCCTGCCGGGATCCTTGATCCCCGCCTTGCTCCTGATGATGGCATCCGTCACCCGGTTTACGGCTTCATCCTGCCCGATGACCCGCTTATGCAGGATATCCGACAGATGCAGGATCTTATCCCTCTCCCCCTCCGTAAGCTTGGCCACGGGGATGCCGGTCCAGCGCGAAACGATCTTTGCGATCTCATCCTCGGTCACCGCCTCATGGACCATGCTCAGGTCCCTGCTCTGGATCGCCTTTTCTTCATATTCTAATTTCTTCTTTAATTCGGGAAGGACCGCATACTGCAGCTGTCCGGCTTTCTCATAATCCCCCGTCCTCTGCGCCACCTGGATCTCATTATTCGTTGCTTCGATCTTCTCCCTTAAGCCGGAAAGCGCAGAGAGGCTGTTTTTCTCATTATCCCACTGGGCTTTCCGGTTGTTGAACTGCTCCTGCAGCTCCGCAAGCTCCTTCTGAAGCTCTGCAAGCCTTGCCTCGCTTGCGGCATCGGTCTCCTTCTTCAGGGCGGTCTCTTCGATCTGCAGCTGCATCAGCTCCCGGTGCATGCCGTCCAGCTCCGTGGGCATGGAGTCCATCTCCATCTTTATGGAAGCACAGGCTTCATCCACCAGGTCGATGGCCTTATCCGGCAGGAACCGGTCTGAGATATAGCGATGGGACAGCTCTGCTGCGCTCACAAGTGCAGAATCGTTTATCTTGACCTTATGAAAAACCTCGAATCTCTCCTTCAGCCCCCGCAGGATGGAAATGGTATCTTTGATGGTGGGCTCATCCACCAGTACCGGCTGGAACCTTCTCTCCAGAGCCGGATCCTTCTCGATGTATTTGCGGTACTCATCCAGGGTGGTAGCGCCGATGCAGTGAAGCTCTCCCCTGGCCAGCATGGGCTTCAGCATATTGCCGGCATCCATGGAGCCCTCTGTCTTTCCGGCTCCCACGATGGTATGGAGCTCATCGATGAAAAGGATCACCCTTCCGTCCGAACGCTTTATTTCCTCCAATACGGCCTTCAGCCTTTCCTCAAATTCACCTCTGTACTTTGCACCCGCGAGAAGCGCCCCCATGTCCAGGGAGAATATTTCCTTATCCTTCAGGCTCTCCGGTACATCATCATCTGCGATCCTCTGAGCCAGTCCTTCTACTACGGCAGTCTTGCCCACACCCGGCTCCCCGATCAGTACCGGGTTGTTCTTGGTCTTACGGGACAGGATCCGGATCACGTTTCTTACCTCATCCTCCCGCCCGATCACAGGCTCCAGCTTTTGGTCCTTGGCCTGTTCCACCAGGTTTGTCCCGTATTTTTCCAGGGTATCATAGATCGCTTCCGGATTATCCGAGGTCACGTTCTGGTTTCCCCTGACCATAGAGAGGGCAGTCAGGAACCGGTCCCGGGTAATCCCATATTCCCGGAAGATCTCCTTCAGCTCCTTATTGGGATAATGGAGCAGGGAAAGGAAAAGATGCTCCACGGATACATAAGAATCACCCAGGGCCTTGGCCTCATCCTCTGCAGACAGCAGGGCTTTGTTCAGCTCCTGGCCCACAAATACCTGCCCGCCCTGTACCTTGACCCGCTTTTCGATGGCCGTACGGGATCGGTCCAGGAAATGCTGCTTCTCGATCCCCATCCGTTCCACAAGTTTCAGGATGAGTGAATCTTCAATCATGAGAAGCGAATAGAGAAGATGTTCCTGTTCGATCTCCTGATTTCCATACTCGTATGCCAGCTTTTCGCACTCATTGACTGCTTTGACTGAATTCTGCGTATATTTTTCAATATTCATCATGGCCCTCCTTTCTTATCTCAGGCGCTTAAAAAATCCCGCTTTCCTTCCCGGAAAGATTTCTTTCTTCTCGAAAAATCGGAACATGGCCTTGAAGCATGTTCCGATCGGATATTTCATTTATACCATATGCTGTTAGCACTGTCAAGTGGTGAGTGCTAATTCTGCCCGGACGGATAAGATCAGCCTGTTTTCCGGCCTCTGCCCTTCTTTTTTTGCTCCGGCCACTGCACGGCAAAAAACATTCCCAGCCCGAATAAGGACAGCAGGGCCCCCGGCAGGGTTCCCCGGGGGATGTATTTCATCTCGATCTCATGCTCCCCTTCCGGAAGCCTCATCCCAAGGAGCATCCCCAGAGCCGGCTCTGCCTTTATCCCTTTTCCTCCACAGGTGATCTTCCATGCCTTGTCATAGGGGATGGATAGGACAGCCATCTCTCCCTCCGGGATATCTGCCGTGAATTTAAGATGAGAGCTTGAGATCTCCTCCACCTCTCCCAAGGCCTCATTCATTCCCGATGCGATGGAAGCCCATTCTCCCAGAGCCTCCTTATCCTCATAGTAGAAGCACTCCTCCGCGACCCTAAGCTCCTCCTTCAGGATCTGCATCCGGATCTCCACCGTTTCCCCCGGATCAAAGGTCCCCGCGCACAGGACGTTCCAGTGGTTTTCCGTAAAATACCATCCCAGGGATTCCCCGTTTACCAATACTTCCCCGCTCTGCCTTTCCGGTGCGTCAAAGTAAAAATAAAGCGGCATGCTTTCCGTGATCCGGATACGGTATGTGATATATCCCTCTTCTTCTGTCCGGACATAATGCCCCTCCTCTTCTTCGACGGCACCCGTTATTTCTTTTGCCGCCTCTGCCTTATGATAGATCTCGGGAGCGCCGGGCCAGGAAGAGGCAATCCGGTTCTGCTTTTCAAAGGTATTGCCGGAGCCGAGCTCAAGACCCGAAAGCTCCCCAGGCGCCGCAAAGGCCATGGGAAGCGCAAAGCCATCCTCAAAAACCGTACAGCCACCGGCTTCCCCCAAGGATTCGTAAGGCTTATGCGTAAAGCTGTGCTTAGACAGGAGATAGCGCACCCCGAAAAAGGCATCTGCAAAGGAGGTGCTTCCTCCATTATAAAACGTATAATATACCGTCTTGCAGAAGCCGAAATTCTTCAGCCAGTCCAATATCTCATCCTTTTCACAGGAGCTGTCATGGGATATTCCGATATAATCAAACATAGCCGGGTCATTGATGCCCCGGTCAAAGTCCTTTTCCAGCCGGTAAAAGCCGCCATCCCTCGATTTGACGAAGGATACCGCCTCATGGATCTGCCGGTAGTCCTCTTCAAAATCCGCCATGGCAGGAAGCTCCCCGTCATCCGCATTGAGCTTCATGTAGATCACTTTGGCATCGTAGAGCATGTCCGGCAGGGACAATGCAAAGATGAGCAAAAGCCCTGCCGCACGGATCTTTCCTCCGATGCAGACAAGCAATGCCCCGGCCGCAGCTACCGCCACAAGGACGATATTGACCTTCTGCCTTTCCGCATCCAGATAGGGATTGCCCTGCCGGACGAGCCAGAACATATATAAGAAGACAGCGGCACCTGCCGTGGCAACACAGATCAGCCGGAAGGCTCTGCCCCCCTCCCCATAGGCCAGGTCAATAAAGCCCTGGTAGCCCATGACGATGATAAGGAAGCTTGCCAAGTAGGCATACCGCCAATAAAAGCCCTCCGGATTGTTGAAGCCGTGCCAGACGGCATCGATGGCATTGATCTGCATGCTGAGAAGGATCATGGCCAAAAGCACCCCATCGGCCAGCTTCTGCCTGAGGCTTATCTGTTTGGACAGAAAATACAGGATAAAGAAGAAGGCCGCCGCCACCGAGCTGTAGATCAGGGGCATATAGGCATTCCTGGAGGAGCCGCTGAAGAGCTGCGCAAAAAGCTGGGACATGCCGAAATTCTTGTAGAATCCGTAATCTGCTCCCTCCGTCGTCTTTTCGCCAAGAAGGGAAAGCCCGGTACGGAGCAGGAAAAAGCCGTCGATCAAAAGGATCGTGATCCCCGAATAGACAAATCCGCCCAGCCTCTTAAAATAACCCCCGTCCTGGATCAGCCTGGTCAGGTAAAGCAGGGTCAGGAAGATCACCAGCATAAAGCCCATATGATAGTTTACATAAATTGAAAATGCCGTCGTTAAAACATAGGGCACAAAGAATTTCCGATCATCCAGATATTCAAGGAAGAAATAAATAACAAGCGGCAGGATCGCAATGCTTCCAAAGTATATGGTCAATACAAGATAGCCGAAGAAAAAGCCGCAAAAGGAATAGGCCGTGGAAAAGAGCAGGGACATGACCGAAGGACGATAGCGGTTATTTAACAGGATGGACATGCAAAGCCCTGCAATGGAAACCTGAAGCGCAAATACGAGTTCTATACCGGCCGCTATTTTTTCTCCCGGGAAGAAAAGCAGGATCAGCAGCAGCGGATCGTGCAGCTGGAAGGCCGCAAGCCCCGGATAATCTCCCCCCAGGGTCTTGGCCAGCATATAAGAAAAATCATTCTTGGTATGAAAGATGTTTACAAAATATGCATAGAAATTGACAAACTCGATGTTCATGTCCCCCGTCAGGATGGAGGAGGGACCATAGGGATAGATCCCGCATAATGCAAAAAATGCCTGCACCATAAGAAAGGGCAGGCAGAAAGCGGCTAAATAGATCCATCCTTTCCGGCCAAACTTCTTCACTTTTTCACCTCATCAATGATAAACGGAGGCCGGTTTCTGGAAGCATCGAAGGTGCGCCAGACATATTCCCCCAAAAAACCAAGCATCCAAAGGATCAGCCCCGTGGAAAGCAGCATGACGCACATCAGGGATGCCCAGCCGGCCACCGGAGTGCCTTTGGTGAAATACTCTACAAAGATGCTGATCCCCATGATCAGGGCAAAAAGGAAAAACAGGATCCCCACGCCCCACATCAGACGGATCGGCAGATAGGTAAAGCTGATAAAGGAATCCGCCATCAGCTTGAATTTCTTTGCAAAGGTCCACCGGCCTTTCCCGACCTCCCTCTCCTTCCTGTGGAAGTAGACCACGTCCGTGGGATAGCCTGCCCAGAGCACCTGCAGCGTCAGGGAGGAATTCACCTCGTCCAGGCTGAGCAGCGTGCCGATGACCTGTCTGTCTACCAGATAGCAGTCACAGCCGCCCTCCGGCATCCTCTCCGTCACATATCTGCGTACCAGCTTATAATAGATCCCGGCAAAAAGCTTGGTAAAAAAACTGTCTTCCCGGTCTGCCCTGGCGGCAAGCACCACCTTATTTCCCTTCTTCCAGCTCTCCACCAGCTCCAGGATCAGCAGGGAATCCTCCTGCAGGTCGGCCTGTTTCGTCACGGCACAGTCTCCCGTGCAGACGGAAAGCCCGGCCAGGATCGCCGCATGCTCCCCGAAATTACGGGAAAGCTTTACGGCCACCACATTCCTGTCTCTTTCCCTGATCTCATTGATCACCCTCCAGGATCCGTCCCCGGAGCCGTCATCCACAAAGACCAGCTCATACTCCTCCAGTCTGTGAAGTACCTTCTCCTTCAGGTCTTCATACAGAAGCGGAAGGGTATCCTCATTCCAGTATACCGGGATAATAACAGAGCATTTACTCATTCCGATCCTTCCCCGTCTCCTGCCTCAGCCTGCCTCTGCTCCAAGGCCAGAAGCACTCCGTCATAGTCGATGTCCTCAAAGGCCTCCCGGACCGCATCCATGACCCTCTGATCTGCCTCCGGCAGAGAATACCCGCCGATCCTCTCCAAGGCCTGCTCGATGGCATCGTATTCCATTTCCTCCGCCGCCCTCTGGATCATCCTGTAGATGGATGCCAAAAGCTCTTCCTCCACCACGGGCTTTTCCGGCTCTTCCTCCTTGCCGGAGTCAAAGAACCGGCAGAGCTTCTCCTCCAGCTCCCTGCAGCCTGCCATCAGCTTCCCATGATTTGCGCGGATGAAATCAATGTCCCCTCCCTTGCCGGCCGCTTCCAGCTGCATCGCGCTCTCTCCCAGCTCCATGGCGCCGATGATCCGGGCCGAGCTTTTCAGGGCATGCACCTTGATGGTATAGTCCCCCCATTGTCCGGATGCAAAGTAGTCTTCCAACTCTTCCCTCAACGAATCAATGGATTTATAAAATATCTCCAGCACCGGATGATACGCCTCCTCCGAGCCGCAATTCCGGATGCCGGCCAGCACATCGATCCCCTCAAGGCCGCTGTAACGCTCCAGGATGTCTTCATCTATGGCCTTTCCGTCGGATTCCTCGTTCCCTTCCTTCAAAAGCACCTTATCTGCAGGAAGAAACCGCATCAGCATCCGCTCCAGAGCTTTTCCGTCCACGGGCTTTGACATATATTCATCAAATCCCTCCGCCAGATAGGTTTCCCTTGCACCCGGCACTGCATTTGCCGTCAGCACGATACAGGGCTTCCGGGAATTCGGGTTTGATTCCATGGCCCTGACCTCATGCAGAAGCTCGATCCCGTCCTTTTCAGGCATCATATGATCAAAGATCAGGATATCATAGGTTTTCGCCCGGATCTGGCCCAGGGCTTCCTCCGCACTGCCCGCCGTATCGATCAGGATATCGGTATTCTTCAGCAGTCCCTTGACCACCGTCAGATTCATTTCCGTATCATCCACAGCCAGGATCGAAGCATTCGGTGCCCTGAAGACCTTATGATGATGCTTCTTTTCATCCTCCCTCTGCTCCTGTGTCTTGAAATCAAGCAGGGTATTGACCAAGAACATGAGCTCCTGGCCCGAGACCTTGATGTTGGAGGCATATTCCCTGGTCTTTTCTTCATTGGTCTCCATGAGGATCATCTCATCCATCCCCAGCACCGCATTGATAGGAGTCCGGATCTCATGGGACATGTTGGAAAGGAACTCACCCTGGGCCTTATTGACCCCCTCCGTAATGGCATTTTCCACTTCCAGCTTATGCACCATGGTCTTCTCAAAATAGATGCAGTTTTCCTTATGATTGAACCCATTATGGATCGCAATGGCCATCTTGGTGCAGCTGTCATAACCGCAGCAGGTACAGTTGATCTGCCTGGATTCCTCTGTGGTCTTATTCATGCTGCAGAAGATCTCTTCCAGCTGCTCCTCATTCGGGATCTCATAGGTACAGCTTTTTGAACGGTCCGTATAGCCCCTTAGGTAATCCGAAAGCTCCAGCCCCTCAAATTGTTTGTTATAGCTTTCCAGCCTTTCCTCCGGGGAATCCTTCCTGGACCAGGCGCTGCCCCGTTCCGCTTTTTTGGACTCCTCCCTGATCTTAAGCAGGGCGTAAAGAGCATCATCCGTCTTTGACTTTTCCGAATCCACCGCGGTACCGCAGATGCAGCCCTTCTCACAATTCAGGGCATCGATGAGGAGGAAGGGCGTCTGGCCGTCCCTGATCCGGTCTGTATTCTGGTGAAGCCATTCATAGAGCCGCTTTTCCCCTTCGATCTGCCGGATAAAAACCTCATCCCCCAGAAACCACCTGACGTTTTCCGCCAAACCGCCGGGAGTCGGATAGAAGGAACCCAGCCCATATTCTATCTCGCTTGAAGCCGGAGCCCCCTTGATCCCATGCTCATCCACAAATTTCAGCAGATGCTCGAAGGTAACATTGTACTGTACCAGCCCCTCATTATGGGGATCCTCGATCTCCATCTTCTTTGCGATGCAGGGACTGATGAAGGCAAGCTTCTCCTTTACGCCCAGCTTCTTCCTTGCATAGATCGCAGCGCACATGAGGGGACTCTGCACCGGAAAAAGCTTGGGCAGAAGCTCCGGCAGGTAACGCTCGATATAACCTACCACAGCCGGGCAGGGCTGGGAGATGCCTCCCTTGAAATCATGCTGCCGGATATAATTCAAATATCCCCAGGTAGTGATATCCGCTCCAAAGGATACGCTGATGATCCGGTCTGCGCCGAGGGACTTCAAGCCGCCCAGGATCTCATCATACCGGTCCGGATAGTTGGCCTTAAAGGCCGGGGCGAGAAGCAGGGATATGTGTTCTCCTTTTTTCAGATCCGCAAAAAACCGTTCCGTGTCATCCTCAAATTCCCTGGCATTATGCTCGCATACATCGATACAGCTTCCGCAGAGAACGCACTTGCTGCCATCCACCACGATCCTGGCACGGCCGTCCGCCTCCTGGGAGATGCAGGCTCCGATGGCGCTGCACGCCTTGATGCATTTATTGCATCCGATACAATGTTCATTTGTGAAAACGATCGAGTTTTCTTTCATGATGGCCTGCTGCTTTCTTTTGCCGGATCGCCCTTAAAGAAGCCGACCCCTAAAATGATCATGATTGGAAAGATAAGCGCCGTCAGTATCCCTTTTTTCAGGTCTCCGTCCATTGCATTGGCGGCAAAGCCCACCAGAGTCGGGCCGCCGGAGCATCCCACATCCCCTGCAAGAGCCATGAAGGCATACATCGCTGTGCCTGCCTGGGGCAGGGAACGGGCCGCCATGCTGAAGGTACCGGGCCAGAAAATGCCCACGGAAAATCCGCATATGCCGCAGCCTAAAAGTCCCAGGATGGGATTCTGCGTCAGCGCCGCCAGCAGATAGGCCAGGATGCACAGGAAACCGCAGAGCGTCATGGCTTTCTTCAGTGGCAATGCATCGCTGTGCTTCCCATAAAGAGCCCTTGCCGTTCCCATGAGCAGGGCAAAGGCACAGGGACCCATAAGATCTCCCACGGTCTTGGATACGTGAAGGGCGGATTCGGCAAAGGCAGAGGCCCATTGACTCATGGCCTGCTCCGAGGCACCGGCACATACCATGATGACCATCAGGAGCCAGAATACCTTTTGTCCAAAAAGCCTCCCCAGGGACAGGGGTTCCTTTTCTCCGGAAACCGGGTAGATCGGGACTTTGGCAAAGTAGAAGCAGTTCAGGGCAGGGATGATGGCCCAAAGTCCGGCAAGGACCGGCCAATGCTCGATCCCGGCTAGACGGAAATACAGGGTCGAGACCAAAATGACCCCCACATGCCCCCAGCAGTAAAAGGAGTGAAGCAGGCTCATGGCGGCTTCTTTTTTTTCTGTGGGACAGGATTCCACAATGGGGCTGATCATGACCTCGATCAGGCCCCCGCCGATGGCATACAGCACCACCGAAATCAGGATCCCCGCATAGGCATCCCTCATCACCTCCGGCAGGATGGCAAGTCCCAGAAGCCCCGCCGCCGAAAATACATGAGCCGCCACCACGGAGACCCGGTATCCGATCCGGTCGATGAGCTTTGCCGAAAGCAGATCCACCAGAAGCTGGATCGCAAAATTCATGGTCGTGATCAGCGCGATCCGGTCCAGCGTCAGGGAAAACTGCCTGGAAAAGGTCAGGAATAAAAGCGGCGCAAAATTATTGACGATCGCCTGGGTAATATATCCGATATAGCTGGCATATATCGTATGATTATAATCCTTTTGAATGCTCACTCTTTGATTATATCTATGTTTTCTTATTTGTACAATAGCTGCCGTGCCGGAACCTCTGCCATGAGCTTCAGCGGGCTCCGGAAAAAATCACTGGAAATAAACCACCTCGTCGTCGGGGGGATCGGCCGCCTCCACCGACTCCGCCATAAGCACCGGCGTCTCCTGCCCATACTGCGGATTCATGGCCTTTCCGATCCTTGCCGTCACCATCACATAAGACTTCTCCTTCAGCTTGCGGGCATTGTCCCATTTGCAGGGATAGCCTACAAACTGAATGTCTGCGGCGCAACAGGTCATGGCAAAACGCCCCGGAACGAACACATCGGCAGGACCCCTCTTCGGCCGCATCACCTGTGCCTTAAAGCAGATCTTCTTGCCTGCATAATCCTGTACATTCTCAAAGCAGTCCAGATACCACAGTCCGTAATCATCATCCTCTACCCGGATGAGATCTCCATGGATATCATAGGGCAGCTCCTGCCTTACCTCATTATTGATGGAGCCGTCCTCCATCTCAAAGACGACCTGCGCCCTTTTATTCACGGCTTTTGCCGTACGCTTAAAGGAAGGCAGGTTCATCTCATTTTTACACCGGTTAAAGAGGATCAGGTCCGCATAGGTAAACTGCCTGGTCATCATCTGCTTCATATTCGCCAGATAGGACTCGTAGGTCGCCGCATTCACCGTGGCGATCCCCTCTGCAAGCATCCAATGCTCCGGAAAGGCTTCAATGGCCTTATTGATATCCCAGGTGCCATTGTATTCGATCACCACCCGGTCCGGCTTATCCTCCAGATCGATCTTCGTGAAACGGTCGTAGGTTACCTCCCCCTCCTCTTCGATCCGATGGAGACGGAAACGGTTATCCTTTAATTCCGCCTCCGTGATCTCCTCCAGGCCTTCCTCGCAGAGCAGGTAGGATGTCTTCTTTCCATCCTTAAACTGGCCGTCTGTCAGGGTCGTCTTGATAAAGCTCGTCTTTCCGCTTTCCAGAAATCCGGTGAATATATAAACCGGCAATTCCTTCCTTCTGCCAAGCATCTTCTTCCTCCAATGGCATCCTATGCCCTGATGCCAAATAACTCTGCCACCTTCTCCTCTTTCAATCCGGAGCCGATCACGCAGAGCCTTCCGGTATAGTCTGCAGAGCCTTCCCGGATCTCATATTCGCCGGGAGTCAGGTCAAATTCATGCCAGATCCCTGCCGCATCCGGCACCATCCCCTTTGCCCTGAGGATGATCCCGTATTCCGTGCTGTCTTCATCGGAAAGCTTCCGGAGGATCTCCTCCAGCTGTTCCTTTTCATATTTATGGGCCGTTTCCGCACCCCAGCTTTGGAATACATCATCCGCATCCAGCTCGCCCTCATGATGATGATGGTGGTGATGCTCATGGTCATGATGATGATGTTCGTGCTCATGTTCATGCTCATGGTCGTGCTCATGGTCATGCTCATGTTCGTGCTCATGTTCGTGCTCATGTTCGTGCTCGTGATGATGCTCATGGTCGTGATCATGATCATGATGATGCTCATGCTCTGGCTGCTTCTTCATCTCTTCCAGCAGGGAATCCACCAGGGTATGTCCTTTTTCCATGGCATCCAATATCTGGTTTCCGGTGATGTCGTCCCAGGGGGTCGTGATGATGACCGCATCCTTATTATGCTCCCTCAAAAGAACCAGAAGCGACTCCAGCTTCTCATCCGTCATGCTCTGCGTCCTGCTAATCAGGATGGTGCCTGCGCTTTCGATCTGATTATTAAAAAACTCGCCGAAGTTCTTCATATACATCTTTGCCTTGGTGCCATCCACCACGGCAACCAGGGAGTTGACCGTGACCGCCTCCTCGTTCTCATTCACGCGCTCCACAGCCTTTGCCACATCCGAAAGCTTCCCTACTCCGGAGGGCTCAATGATGATCCGGTCCGGATGGTATTCTTCGATTACCTTTGAGAGCGCCTCCTTAAAATCTCCCACCAGGGAGCAGCAGATGCATCCGCTGTTCATCTCCGTGATATTGATGCCCGCATCCTTCAGGAAGCCGCCATCGATCCCGATCTCACCAAACTCGTTTTCGATCAGGACCACCTGCTTCCCGGCAAAGCTTTCTGCGATCAGCTTCTTGATCAGAGTCGTCTTCCCGGCTCCTAAAAAACCAGAAATAATATCAATCTTTGTCATCTCTTACTCCTTATCTATGCTCCTCAAGTTCCT
The DNA here is from genome assembly GCA_024693135.1 of Lachnospiraceae bacterium. Classification (GTDB taxonomy): domain Bacteria; phylum Bacillota; class Clostridia; order Lachnospirales; family Lachnospiraceae; genus NK4A144. Next base: position 27,606 of record JAILLN010000013.1, read on the forward strand.
TAAGTTCCTAAAACGTCCCCTTCCACAGCCTCTTTCGGCTGAAGGATATCCTCGATCCCCTCCCAGATCTCCTCCCTTCCGGATTTATTCTCGGCAGAAAACAAGATCAGTTTTTCCTCCTTCAGATCCAGGGCCTCTTTGATCAGCTTCACGGACTTCTGCACCTGTGAGCGCTTCAGCTTGTCCAGCTTCGTCGCCACTACCACCGTTCTGAGGCCGCTTGCCCGGATCCAGTTCATCATCATGACATCGTCTCCCGTAGGCTTATGCCGGATGTCCACCAGAAGAAATATGCACCGCAGCTGTTTGGAGGTCTTAAAATAACGATCTGTCATTTTCCCCCATTTCTGCTTCAGCTCCTGGTTGACCTTGGCATAGCCATATCCGGGAAGATCCACAAAGTAACAATCCTGATTGACCTTATAATAATTCATGGTCTGGGTCTTCCCCGGAGTCCCCGAGGTCCTGGCCAGGGATTTCCGGTTCAGCAGGGTATTGATCAGAGAAGACTTTCCCACGTTGCTCCTTCCGGCAAAGGCTATCTCCGGTATGTCATTTTTGGGAAGCTGCTTTGTGGTGACCCCCACCACGGTCTCCAGCTCCGCTGTCCTGATCACAATCATCCCTTGCGTCATGAACGGATCAGAGCGCCAAAGCGCACCGACCCGCCCTATCTCCTCCATGCATATAAAACTTCCACCCAGGGCTCCGCCTTAGGAAGAAGTCACCAGCTGCTGCTTTTTGCTCTGCCCACGCCTGGCTACCAGAGGATTTCCCTTCTTCTCTACAGCGGCCTTGGTGATCACCACCTCGGTGATGTCTTCATCCGAGGGCACCTCATACATGACATCCATCAAGGTCTTTTCCATGATGGACCGCAAGCCTCTGGCGCCTGTTTTTCTTGCAATAGCCTGATCCGCCACGGCCTCGATGGCATCCTTCTCGAATTCCAGCTTTACCCCGTCCAGATCCATGAGCTTCACATACTGGCGGACCAAGGCGCTCTTCGGCTCCGTGAGGATGCGGATCAGGGCATCCCTGTCCAGATTATCCAGGGCTACGGTCACGGGAAGCCTGCCCACCAGCTCCGGAATGATCCCAAACTTCACCAGATCCTCCGGCTGTACATTATGAAAGGCACGGTTCATGTCCTCATCATGCTTATCCCCGATCTCTGCATTAAATCCGATGGACTTCTGATCCAGCCTGGTCTCCACGATCTTATTCAGGCCTTCAAAGGCTCCTCCTACGATAAAGAGGATATTTGTGGTATCGATCTGGATCATCTCCTGATGGGGATGCTTCCTTCCTCCCTGGGGCGGCACGGAAGCCACGGTTCCTTCCAGGATCTTGAGCAGAGCCTGCTGGACTCCCTCCCCCGAAACATCCCTTGTAATGGAAACGTTCTCCGATTTCCGGGATATCTTATCGATCTCATCAATATAGACGATGCCTACCTGCGCCCGCTCCACGTCATAATCCGCGGCCTGGATCAGCTTCAGGAGGATATTCTCCACATCCTCTCCCACATATCCGGCCTCGGTAAGAGAGGTGGCGTCGGCTATGGCAAAGGGCACGTTCAGGATCTTAGCCAGGGTCTGGGCTAAAAGCGTCTTCCCGCAGCCCGTCGGTCCCAGCATCATGATATTGCTTTTCTGAAGCTCCACCTCCGGATCCTTCGGTGCCATGATCCTCTTGTAATGGTTATATACAGCTACCGAAAGAACCTTTTTTGCCTCCTCCTGCCCGATGACATAATCATTGAGGAACTCATTGATCTCTTCCGGCTTGATGAGATTGATATTCAGCCCCTCATCCAGATATCCGCCTTCATTCAGGTCCTCCTCGATGATCCCGGTACAGATCGCTACGCATTCATCACAGATATAAGTGCCGCTTGGTCCTGCGATCAGCTTCTGTACCTGATCCTGCGTCTTTCCGCAGAAGGAGCATCTTACCCTATTGTTATCGTTATTTTTTCCTGCCATTTTTTTGATTATTTCTTATCCTTGCTCTTTTCTTTCTCTGTTTCCGCCCTGTTCTGGATCACCCGGTCTACCAGGCCGTATTCCATCGCTTCCTCTGCGCTCATCCAATTGTCACGCTCCGTATCCTCGGATACCCGCTCCAGCGGCTGCCCGGTATTGGCAGCAAGCATTTCATTCAGCTTCTTTTTTGTCCGGAGGATATGCTCTGCAGCGATCTGCATATCCGTAGCCTGTCCCCTGGTGCCTCCGGAGGGCTGATGGATCATCACCTCGGCATTGGGAAGGATCAGCCTTTTGCCCTTTGTCCCCCCTGCCAGAAGGAAGGCTCCCATGGAAGCCGCCATGCCGATGCAGATCGTGGATACATCGCATTTGATATATTGCATGGTATCATAGATCGCCAGGCCGTCCGGCACGGATCCCCCGGGGCTGTCGATATAAAAATGGATGTCCTTTTCCGGATCCTCTGCCTCCAGGAAAAGCATCTGAGCCACTACAAGCCCGGCCGTGACCGAGTTCACCTCATCGGACAGGAATACGATCCTTTCCTTCAAGAGCCTGGAATAAATATCATACGCTCTCTCGCCACGGTTCGTGGTCTCTATTACGGTAGGCACTAAAGCCATGTTTCATCCTCCTCTGTCAACGCATGTTTATCTCTGACTTACACCGGCCGGATAAGGATACCGTAGCCGGCCAAAATAGCCCGCCAAGGACATCCAGCTCCTATGATTCGTCCTTTTTATTGAAAAGCTTCTTTTTCGGCGCGGCCTTTTTTTCAATCCCGCTCTCATCTGACTTGGAAGCGGAGCCTCCTTCCGTTTCCTTACTTTCCGCAACCACCAGATCGGCGGCCTTCCTCATTTCCACATCCCTGCGGATCTCCTTCAGCTCCTCATCTCCCATGGCGTCCTTCAGCTGATCCGCCTCCATGCGGTATGCTTCCGCCAGCTTGCCGATCTCCTCGTCCACTTCCTCATCCGAAGCCTGAAGATCCTCAGCCTTCGCTACCGCCTGCAGCACCAGCCGGCTCTCGATATTGATCCTGGCCTGGGCCTTCATCTGGTCCATCACCATGTCCTTCGTCATTCCGGTATAGTTCATATACTGTTCCATGCTGAGTCCCTGCTGCCCGAAACGACGGTCGGACTGCTCGAAGAGCCTCTCCGCCTCCGTCTCGATCATGGCATCGGGGATATCCATATTGGAATCCGCCACAATGGCCTTGATGGCCTCATCTTCCTTCTTGGCCTTTGCCTCGTTTTCCTTTCCTTTGCCGATCCTTTCCCGGATGGCATCCCGATATTCCTCCAGGGTGGAATATTCCGAATAATCCTCCGCAAATTGATCATCCAGCTCAGGCAGCTGCATTTCCCAGATCGTATTCAGCTTCACATGGAAGACCGCTTCTTCTCCCTGAAGATCCTCTGCATGGTAGTCCTCCGGGAAGGTCACGGTGACATCAAACTCTTCCCCGGCCTGCTTACCTACGATCTGATCCTCAAAATTGTCAATGAATTGATGGGATCCGATGGTAAGCCTGTGCCCCTGTGCAGTTCCTCCTTCAAAAGGAACGCCCTCGATGGTGCCGGCATAATCAATATTTACGATATCGTCCATCTTGACCGGCCGGTCGGTTACCTCCACCTGCCTGCCGTTCCTCTTCTGCTCCCGCTTGAGCTCTTCTTCCACCTCGCTGTCGGAAACCGATGTATCGGTCTTTGTCACCTTCACGCCCTTATACTTCCCAAGCTCCACCTCCGGCTTCAGCGCAACCTCTGCGGTGAAGATAAAAGGCTTGCCCTTTTCAAGCTGTGTCACGCTGATCTTCGGACGGGAAACGATCTCCTCCTCCGTCTCATCCAGAGCCGAAGCATAGGCCTGATAAATGAGGTCATTGGCTGCATCTTCATAGAACACTTCCGGTCCGTACATCTTTTCGATCAATTGTCTGGGCGCCTTCCCCTTCCTAAAGCCCGGGATATTGATCCGGCCCTTCAGCTTCTGATATGCTTTCTGGATCGACTTCTCCAGATCCTCTGCAGGAGCCTCGATCGTAAGCTTCGCCATATTGTGCTCTAATTTTTCAACCTGTACGCTCATTTCCTTTATAATTTCCTTTCAGTATTCTCCATCTGCCCAAAACGGCACACTAAACTAATATAGCACAAGGCGGCTATTCCGTCAAAACCGAATCTTTTCCAGGATCTCCTCTGCCTTTTCCTTTCCTTCCAGTGCCTCGATCAAAAAAGCCCCGAACTCAATGGAAGCTCCCATTCCCCTTGCGGTGATGAATCTCCCGTCCATGACGGCCTTGAATTCAGGATGCACCAGAGCCCCCTGAAGGAATTCCTCATTTCCGGGATAGCATACCGCCTTTTTCCCCTTAAGCATGCCGAGCTTCCCCAATATCCTGGGGGCGGCACAGATGGCGGCGATAAGCTTTCCGCTTTTGTCTGCCTTTTCCAGCTCATCCAGAAGCTTCCCGCAGTTCTCCAGATTTTTTGTTCCCTCTCCCCCGCCCGGGAGAACGAGGAGGTCAAAATCCGCAAATCCCTCCAGCTCATCAAACAAAGCATCCGCCTTTACCGCGATGCCATGGGAGCTGATCACCTCCAGGGAATCCCCGATGGATACCGTAGTGACCGATATCCCTGCCCTCCTCATGAGATCCACCGGCGTCAATCCCTCTATTTCCTCGAATCCCTCTGCCAAAAACACTGCCGCTTTGCTCATCCTCAATTCCTCCTTTATCAACTCATGTTATATCTTCTCTTAAACGGTGGGGATGGTTCCCCGATCGTTGCTTTAACAAAGGTATCGCCGCCTGCGGGCCTTGCATTTCCACGTTGCCTCACCGCTCACTTAATGCGGAGCTTCCCGCCGGCTCCGACTATGCAATCTCGGCCTACATACCTTCCAGCATCACCCCGGGATCCACCTCCGGATCCACTGCCATCCTTGCATTCTTAAACCTCGGATCCTTTGTGACCTCCCGGCCGAACCATTCCTCCCCCTCATAGGCCTCCGCCTCCTCCCGGGTCCCGAATTCCACCTCCACCACCTGAAGGGGGACAAAGGGTTCTTCAAAGATATCCAGCTCCGCTTTCAGCCTCCCCTCCCGGATGGGGATCACATAGCGCTTCTTCCGGATGATCCTTCCGTCATGCTTCGGCAGCATATGCCGGAAAGCCTCCTCCGTGATGGGCAGATTATATTCTTCATGCATCACATCATCCTGGCCGATCCCTTTATACGTCAGATAATAGGCCTCATTTTCCTTGCGGATCCGGACCGTGGGGGAGATATTCAGATAAGCCTGCTCCATCTCGATCACAGGATAGGAATCCAGCCCATCCGGCACCCTCTTTACCAGCCACTTCCGCTCGATCTCCATATTTTCCATTCTGCTCCCCCTTCCGTATTCATTTATGAGTATACACGCAAAAAAGACCGTGCGCCATCATAAATCTGACCCCATATCGATCCCGCAATAAAGCATAAAGGGCGGAAAGCATCTCTTTCCGCCCAGGGTAGCCGCATTATTTTTTTTCGTGGAACCGTCCATAGAGCTCGGCGAGCTTTTTGAGTCTCTTCCGCTTTGCCGCAGAAAAAGCTCCCGGCTTCATCCTCCACTCCCAGTTGCCGCCCAGGGTAGAGGGATAATTCATCCTGGCCTTCCCTCCAAGGGAGAGGACGTCCTGCATGGGGATCACGGCCAGGTCAGATACGCTGGCATAAGCGGCCCGGATAAAGATCCAGGGCACCTCGCTTTCCCTCACGTCCTTCGGGATATCCAGATATTCCGAAGCAAACCTCTTGTCCCTGCCCTTGAGCACCTCATACCAGTGAAGGGTCGTATCATTATCATGGGTTCCGGTATATACCACGCTGTTCGCGCCGTAATTATGCGGGAGATAATCGGACTCCTCCCTTGAGTCAAAGGCAAACTGCAGGACCTTCATCCCCGGATAGCCGGTTTTTTTCACCAGCCGGATGACCGACGGGGTCAGGTATCCCAGATCCTCTGCGATGACCCTTCTTTCTCCCAGCTTTTCCTTCATCTTCTTAAAGAGCAAGATCCCCGGACCCTTTTCCCATTTCCCGCCCCTGGCATTTTTTGCCGGGAAGGGGATAGAGTAATACTCATCAAAGCCCCGGAAATGATCGATCCGCACGATATCATAAAACGCAAAGCAGTTCTGAAGCCGCCTGATCCACCAGTCAAACTCTGTTTTCTTATGATATTCCCAATCATAAAGAGGGTTCCCCCAGAGCTGCCCATCTGCGGAAAAAGCATCCGGCGGACAGCCGGCCACGGCCTTGGGGCGCATATCCTCCTTAAACTGGAAAAGCTCCGGGTTAGCCCAGGCATCCGCCGAATCCAGCGCCACATAGATGGGGATATCGCCGATGATCTGGATGCCCTTCTTATTTGCATAAGCCTTCAGCTTCTTCCATTCCCGGGTAAATTCGTACTGGATGAACTGATAGAATAAGATCTCATCCCTGTATTTTTCCCGGTACCGTTCCATGGCATCCTTTTTACGGAAACGGATGTCCTCGTCCCACTCCTGCCAGCTGCGGTTTCCGAAGGAGCCCTTGACTGCCATATAGAGAGCATAATCCTCCAGCCAGAAGCGGTTTTTCTTGACAAAGCGTTGATAATCCTTATCCGCTTCGATCCCCGATTTCCGGTATGCCTCCTTGAGAAGCCGGAACCTGGAAGCATAGATCTGGGCATAATCCACCCGGTCTGTCTGCTTCCCGAAGGAATAAGAATCGCATTTCTTCTTTGTGATCCACTTCCTGGCAACGAGCTCATTGGGATCGATAAAGTACGGATTGCCGGCAAAGGTGGAAAAGGACTGGTATGGACTGTCCCCATAGCTCGTAGGGCCTAAGGGGAGCAGCTGCCAGCAGGTCTGTCCCGCATCCACAAGGGCATCCACAAATTCATAGGCTTCCTTTGAGAAGCAGCCGATCCCGTATTCCGAAGGAAGGGATGAGATCGGCATCAATATCCCGGCTTGTCTGCTCATATCATTCTCATCCTTTCACCGCACCTTCGATCATTCCATTCATGATCTGCTTCTGCGCAAACAAGAAAATGATGATCATCGGGATGATGGCAAGGAGTGCCGCCGTAAGGATCAGATCCCACTGCTTCACATAGGATCCCACAAAGGCCTGCACAGCCACCGGCAGGGTCTTGACCTTTCCATTCTGTCCCAGCATCAGGGAGGGCAGAAGATAATCGTTCCAAATCCACATGCCGTTCAGGATGGTGACCGTGGTGATGACCGGCTTCAGGAGCGGGAAGATCACCCGGAAGAAGGTTCCCTCCGGAGAACAGCCGTCGATGGCGGCCGCTTCCTCCAGGTCATAAGGAATGCCCTTGATGAAGCCCGTAAGGATAAAGACCGTCATGGCGCCGCCGAAACCGCAGTAAGCAAAAACGATGCCCGGCACGGACTGCAGCATGCTGATCCCGATAAACTTGCCTACATCACGGAAAGTGGAGATCAGGGGAAGCATGACGACCTGGAAGGGAATGATCATGGATGCGATAAAGATCATATAGATCACCGCTGACCATTTCTTCTTATTATTCCGGCTGATGACCCAGGCTGCCATGGCGCCGAAAAGAGCCAAAAGCACCAGGGATACTACGGTAATGATGAAGGATGTGCCAAAGGCATACCAGAAATTGAAGTTCGAATTATTGACCACGGAAGAAAGGTTCGTCTTCAGCTGGTCAAAGGAAGCTCCCATAAAGCTTATGGGGCTTGCCACGATGCTGGTCTGTGCCTTAAATGCATTCAGCACCACCAGATAAAAGGGAAACAGCACATATGCCGCGATGATGGTGCCCACGATCGTCAGGACCACTCTCCTGACCTTGGCGGCCTTTCCTACCATTCTGCCTTCTTCCATTATAATTCCACCTCCCTCTTATTCGAAATACGGACCTGCACAAGGGAAACGCAGGCCAGGATGATAAAGAACAGGACGGCCTTTGCCTGGCCAAGGGCATAATTATTCTTGGCGATGGCCGTATTGTATATATTCAACGCGAGCATCTGGGTACCGTTGGAGAGATAGTTCCCCAGGAAATTCGGAACCGAGCCCGTGCCGTTTGTCAAAGCCATATTCACATCAAACTGTTTGAAGGCCGATGTCAGGGTCAGGAATGTGCAGATGGTAAAGGTGGATGCCAGCATCGGGATCTTGACCTCAAATAAGGTCTGGGTCGCATTCGCGCCGTCGATCTTTGCGGCTTCCAGCACATCTCCCGGGATCTGGGTCAGGCCCGTCACGTAGATCAGCATGATATAGCCTGCATATTGCCAGATATAAACGATGACGATGGCCATAAGGGCTGTCCTTGTCTGTACCAGCCAGGATATGCCCCCCGTGATCTTGATCAATACATTATTGAAAACGAACTGCCAGATATAACCCAGCACGATGCCGCCGATGAGGTTCGGCAGGAAATAGGAGGCCCGGAAAAATCCCACCCCCTTCATCCCCGACGTACAAAGGAGGGCCAGAAGGAAGGCGAAGAGATTCACCAGCACCATATTCATCACCACAAAAATAAAGGTGATGAAGATCGACCAGATAAAGGCGGGATCCTTAAACATGGCGATATAATTCGCGAAGCCCACCACCTGGGTAAACTTGATCCCCGTCCAATCCGTAAAGGAATAACCGATACCCAAAAGCAGAGGGATGATCACTGTCACCGCAAAGGAGAAGAGCAGCGGAAACAGGAAGATCACATATACGATCTGCCTGTGGTATTTCAATGTAGGGAAGAAATACAGCCCTACAAAAAACAGAACGACTCCGATGATAAGCATCGGTCCCCTCACCGCATTCTGGCTGCCGCTGAAGTCCATGGCCAGCGCCCCGATCAGCCCAATCAGTCCCGCCGCCAGAAGGATCAGGGAAAACATTTTTGATCCGGTAGAATTTGTTTTCATGTCTTACCCCCTGCCTTTTAAGCATATCCAACGAGTTACAAAAAAGAAAAACCGATAAACGTCTGAAAATACGGGCGGCCGAGCCGCCCGTATCGATTAATTTTCAAAGCTCCCAGAGCTTATTCTGCATAATACTGCTGAAGCACCTGAGATACCGTGGAGGTAAATGCCTTCGCATCCGGGATGGTGCCAAGAGCATAATCGGCATATACCTGTCCCAAAGCGTTCTGATCCATGCCGGCCTTATTCTTCAGCCAGTGCCAGGATGAGGTCTTGCCTGCCGCAGTATATTCGGAGATGGTCGCAGCGAAGGGATCTTCTGCCACGAAGGTGCAGCTCTTGAAGGGGCTGATGAAGCCGGCCTTCATGACCAGGATCTCCTGTCCCTTATCCTCTGACAGCCACTGAAGGAATGCCAGGGAATCTGCCTTGTTGTCATTATCAAATACTGCCCACCAGGAAGGGGAATTGGTCAGGATCGTGTCGATCCCATCCTCAAATGCATAAGGAGCCATGCCGCACTTGAAATTGCCGGCTTCTGCATAAGCATCCTTGTCATCGCTGGTCATGGTCGCGCCGATCCATGAGCCCTGGGTCACGAATGCATATTTGCCGGAAGCAAAGCCGAGGATCTGCTGATCATAGGTACCGGAGGTAAGAAGAGCCGGATCGGAGTACTGATTGAACAATCCGACCATCTCTGCATAATGCTCAAACCGTGTCTCGTCGATCTTTCCGCCGTCTGCCAGCATATCGGAATAGGTGGTGTCATCCCTTGAAAGGCCGGAATCCAGATAATTTGCAAAGCTGTGGGAGCCGGTAGACCAATATAGATCCTTCGGCTCTGTGCACCAGCCGATGACCGCCGTAAGGCCAAGCTCATCCTTCTTGGAATCCAGGGTCTCAAATGCCTTCTTCATGGCATCCGGGCCGGTTATGGACTTGGGATCCACTCCTGCCTTCTCCAGAAGGTCTGCATTGTAGGCAAGGCCGATGGCCTCTGTCGTATAAGGGAAGCCGATGGTGCCGAAATCATTCTTGTATGCGGCATCCGTATCGGAAGCCCACTTCTCTCCGCTCATATCCACCAGCATGCCGTCCCAGTTGCCAAAGTCTGCATCACTGCCGCAGACAAAGATGTCCGGCATATTATCTGCCTGATAATAGCCCTTCAGGGTATCCTGGATGTTCACGCCGCCGCCCATGGACTCGATCTCCACGTGCTTGCCGGTCTCTTCCTCATAAAGAGCCGCCGCTTCCTTCAGCATGGCATCTACTTCGATCTTGCCGTTCACCAGGCGGATGCCTTCCCCGCTGCCGCCGGAAGGAGCTGCCGTTTCTGCCGCCCCTGCATCGGCCGCAGGTGCCGCATCCCCCGCTGCCGGAGCCGGAGCCGCCTCGCCGCAGGCTGCAAGCCCGAGCACCATCGCTCCTGCCATCACCATAGCCAATAATTTCTTCTTCATGTACTTCCTCCTTTTTTGAATACTTCTACTGTCTGCACTTATTGACTTTTTCGCAAAAGTTACAAACCTTTTGCGTTTAAGTTGATTTGATTATATGCTTTTTCCACAAAAATACAACCCCTATTTCCCCTTTTTCGGTCAGAATCATTATATTGCACAAAAAATACATCCTTCCTTTGTAACTATTGTCTACGATCCGCCACGCTTTCCCTCTCCACCAGCCGGGTATTCATGATGATCTCACTTCCCGAGGGATTCCTGCCCTGGATCATGCCGATCAGGGTATTGGCCGCCAGCATTCCCTTTCCGCCGATATCCTGATGCACCGTGGTCAGCCTCGGCCGGCAGAGCCTGCTGCTGATATTGGTGATGTCGTCAAAGCCGACAAAAGAGATATCCTCAGGCACGCGAAGGCCGTGGCGGATGCAGGCATTTAAGAACATGGCGGCAAACATGTCTGAAGTACAGACCACTGCCGTGACCTTTCTGGCCTTTTCCGCCAGCCGGTCCAGGCTCTCATCGATCTCATCCCTTGTGGAGCGCATCAGGAAATAATACCGGTCGCTGTATTCGATCCCCGCATCCGAGAGCGCCCGGCGGTAGCCCCGAAACCTCATCTGATCCACCCCGTCCTTCTTATCCGATAGAAAGGCGATCTTCCGGTGGCCCTTTCCGATCAGGTAGGAGGTGGCATCATATGCCCCCTGCTCATCCTCCAGTCCGATATTCACCAAAAGATCCTGGTCGAACTGCTCTGCCGTCTCCCGGCTCATATAGGTATCGATGCTCACCACGGGCTTCCGGTATTTCTTATGGACTCTCGCCGCATCATCATCCATCATCCAGAAAAGAAGCAGCCCGTCTGCATTCCAGGTGGTGATCCTTTCGATGATCTCCGCGATATCATCCGAGATATACAGCATCAGGAAATATCCCGCTTCCCGGACGGCCGTCTCGATGCCTCCCAGCATTTCTGACACAAAAGGATCCATCAGGATATGGGAATACCTGTCCTCGGTGGTCTTGAGCACGGCCCCGATGATCTTGGACTTATTCTGTGCCAGGTTTCTCGCAGTCATATTCGGCACGTATTCCACCTGATCCAAAAAACGCTGTACCCGCTCTATGGTTTCCGGGGATACCTCCTTCGTCTTTCCGTGGATCACATTGGATACCGTAGTGGTGCTCATGTCAAGCTGTCTTGCGATTTCCTTTATGGTTATCATCTTTTCTCGTCTCCCTGCATCGGATCCCTGCTCTCACCAAAGCTGGCAGGTCTTCAGAAGCCGTCCCTCCGGGCTGATGCTCTCACGGACAAAGCGGTCCTCCGCGATCAGAAAGCCGTCCTTCCGGTCGAGAAAGCCCTCCGCCTCCCGTACAAAGCTCTGGCGGATATAAAATCCATCCCGGTCCTTTCCCAGGCTGAGCTCCCTGGGAAGGCCCATCATCCCGGTCCAGATCTCCCCTCTGTTTTCTGTACGGAGCCAGCAGATCTGCACCGTGCGCCCCTCCACTCCGGAAAAGGTCTGGGCAGCATAGGGCATCCCTCCTTCATAGAGCTTCTGCATCCCTCCCTCGGCCTGAAAGGCATATCCGTCAAAGCTCCCCAGATAATAATATCCGTCAGCGCTTAAAAAAGCCCATTTCTCTCTATCCGAGGCTTCGTCCCAAAGGCGGATCAGATCCGGGCACTCCCACATGGGCGGGAAATCCAGCTCCTGCACGAGATCCCAGTGCTGAAGGTCTGCCGAGCGGAGCAGCCCGAACCGGTTTCCCGCAAGGTAAAGCACCATGCAGTAGCTGCCGGATCCCTCATGCCAGAATACCTTCGGATCCCTGGTTTCCTTTTCCATCACCGGGATCTCCCATCCCGGATACTTTTCAAGGGTCCGGCCTTCATCCAGGGAGTATGCCATCCTCTGGGTAAAGCATCCGTCCCTGCTGAAGGTATCCTCCACTCCCCCGGCGCAGGTGTAGAAGAATAATAGCGCCTCCCCGGGAAGCCCGAAGGCCTTCCTTTCGTTTCGTATCCCGCATCCGGAATACATGACCCCGTCCTGATCCGGAAAGAGCACGTCCGATACGAACCGGAAGTGCACCAAATCCGAAGACACGGCATGTCCCCAGGTCATATTTCCCCAGACCGTATCAAAGGGATTATGCTGGTGATATACATGCCAGATGCCCTCTGAATAAATGCAGCCGTTGGGATCATTGATAAACCCGAAGGGCGCATGATAATGGATGGAATCTCCATCCTCCCTCGGATACTCCGGCTCATCCGTCCGATGAAGGAACCGCCACGTCAGGGGATCCTCTCCCAGAACCCCGATCTCCTCCCCCGTTTCCGGGATGGGCAGATAGAAATAGTAATCCGGCTCCCCCTCTCTTTTGCCCAAGGGCCTCCTGTATTCATAAAGGATCCTGTCTCCGCAGGATATGGACACCAATCCGGTTTTTTTATGCTCGCTGCCTGCCCATGCGGGAAAGGCAAGATACCGCTTTCCCTTCTTCATTCCATAAGCTCCATCACCAGCGCCTGATATCCTTCCAAAAGGATATCCTTCCCCCACTGTGGCTCTTCCTTCAGGTTATTGCAAAGGATTTTTTTCACCCCTCCCGGAAGGGGAAGCTTCTGGGGTTCCTTTTGGAAATTGGCCATGACAAGGATCCTCTGCTTTTCCGTCTCCCTGCAGTAAGCCATGACATTGTGCCGGTCTTCAAGGCAGGGCGTAAGCCGGCCATAGACAAAGGTATCCTCATATTCCGGATCCTTCCTTAAAGCTGCAAGCTTTTTGTAATAATGGAATACGGAATCCGGATCTTTTCTTTCTGCTTCCAGGTTCAGGGTCTTATAGTTCGGGTTGACCCGGAGCCAGGGACTGCCCTCCGTAAACCCGGCTTCCTTCCCGCCGTTCCACTGGAAAGGGGTCCTGGCATTGTCCCTCCCGTACTTTTCGATCAGCTTCAGGGCCTCCTTATCCGTAAGGCCGGCCTCTCTCGCCACCCGGTAGGCATCGATGGAAGAAATGTCATCCACCTCTTCGATGGAGGATACCGGGATATTCTCCATGCCGATCTCCTGGCCTTGATAGATCCAGGGGATGCCCTTCAAAAAGAAGTAGGCCGTACCCAGCATCTTCTTTCCCGCATCCGTCAGCTCTCCCTCCGGGATATACCGGCTCACTCCCCTGGGCTCATCATGGTTCTCGATGATATTGGAGATAAAGCCCACGTCCGCCACCTTCCTCTGGGTCTCAAATACGCAGTTGCGGTAGTCATCCGGGGTGATGTCCCGGTAGGTATGCCATCCTCCCGGAGCCTGTCCGAAGATGGTGGCCGAGAAATCATACATGGAACAGAAATATCCGTCCTCCCCAATGAAATCCGGGATCTCCTCCGGCTTTTCATTAAAGACCTCTCCCACCGTAAAGGCATGATGGGGCTTAAAGGTCCTGTCCCTCATCTCCCGGAGGAAATCCCCGACGCCCTCTGCTTCCCTCAGCATGCTGGATGTAGAGCAGAGCCCGTCGTCCCGGTCTGCCGGATAATCCCGGAAGGGCAGCGCCTTCTTGATATTGATGATGGCATCCAGACGGAAGCCGTCCAGCCCCTGATCCAGCCACCAGTTGATCATGTCATAGATCTCTTCCCGGACCTCCGGATTTTCCCAATTTAAATCCGGCTGCTTCTTATGAAAAACATGCAGATAGACCTTGTCCTCATGCCCGGGCAGCTTGTCCCATGCCGGCCCGCCGAAATAGGACCGCCAGTTGCAGGGAAGCTTCCCATCCTTTATGTCCCGGATATAGAAATACTTTCCGTACTTCCCTTCGGGATCTGCGATGGCCTTCTGAAACCATTCATGCTCATCGGAGCAATGGTTCACCACCAGATCCATCAAGATATGGATATCTCTTTTATGCGCTTCCTCTAATAACCTCCTCATGTCCTCCATGGTGCCGAAGCGCGGATCGATCCTGCGGTAGTCTGCGATATCATACCCCTGGTCGGCCAGGGGAGAGACATAGATGGGGGAAAGCCAGAGGATGCCCACTCCAAGCTCCTTAAGATAATCCAGTTTTTCTATGATGCCCCCCAGGTCTCCGATGCCGTCCCCGTTGGAATCATAAAAGCTTTTCGGATAGATCTGATATGCGATCTGGTTATGCCACCATTCCTTCTTCATAAGTCCTCCGTTCCAGTACATTGATTCATGATCGGCCGGCACATTCCCCTGCCTGATCATGTATATGGTTCTTCCGCCTCAGTCGGAAAGTCCCGCCCTGATCATGACCCGGGCCTCGTAGGGCTGAAGCAGCCCCGGATGATGCCTGGAATAATTGGATATGAGCTCTTCTCCCTCAAGTCCGTCAAAAAGGCCGCACTCCTGCTCTTCCTCCGTCCAGTTGCAGGCCGTCACGAGCACCGTATCCCCAAGCCTCCTCTCATATGCATAGATCGTCTCGCTTTCCAGGAGAAGCGGCTGAAAGACCCCATAGACGATCACCGGATTTTCATGCCTCAAGCGGATCAGCTTCTGATAGTAATAAAAGACAGAATCCGGATCCTTCAGGGCGGCTTCGGCATTGATCTCATGATAATTGGGATTGACCGCGATCCACGGCTTCCCTGTGGTAAAGCCGGCCTGGTCCGCATCCTTCCACTGCATGGGCGTCCTGGCATTGTCCCTTGCCACCGCATCGAAGCATTTCAGCATCTCTTCCTTTGAGACCATCTGGTTTTCCGTCACGTATTGGCGGTATGCATTGATCTCTTCGATATCCCTGCAGTCCTCGATGGAGGCAAAGTGGGTATTCGTCATTCCCAGCTCCTCCCCCTGGTAGATATAGGGCGTGCCCTTCATCATATGAAGGCAGGTGGCAAGCATCTTCGCCGAAAGCACCCTAAAGCCCGGCGCATCATTCCCGAACCGGGAGACTGCCCTGGGCTGGTCATGGTTATCCCAGTAAAGGCTTCCCCATGCTTCTCCCTCAAGCTCGATCTGCCATTTATTCAAGATCTCCCGGACCACCGTCATCTTCGGATGCTCATAGCCCCATTTATCGATGACATTTTCGGAGGTCCTGGTGCCATCCGTATGCTCGAAATGAAATACCATGCCAAGCTCGGTTCCCTCGTTGTTGGCATATTTCTTGGCCTCGTCAATGGTGACCCCTGCCGCTTCCCCCACGGTCATGATGTCGTATTTCGACAGCACCCTCCGGTTCATTTCCTGCAGGTATTCATGCACATGGGGCCCGTTGCATACATAGGGCATCAAGTCGCCGTAAAGCCCGTCCTTCACCTTGCCGTCCGGATAATCCGGATCCTTGGAGATCATGCTAATCACGTCCATCCGGAATCCGTCGATCCCCTTTTCGCACCACCAGGTCATCATGTCGAAGACCTCGTCCCGGACCTTTGGATTCTCCCAGTTCAGATCCGGCTGCTTTTTAGAGAAGCAGTGAAGATAATACATCCCCGTTGCCTCATCCAGCTGCCAGGCCGGTCCGGAAAAGCAGGACTGCCAGTTATTCGGCTCTTTTCCGTCTCTCGGCTCCTTCCAGATATAATAATCCCGGTAAGGATTATCCTTTGAGCTTCTGCTTTCCACGAACCAGGCATGCTCGTCTGAGGTATGGTTCACCACCAGATCCATCACGATCCGGATCTTCCGGTCATGCGCCGCCTGAAGCATCCGGTCGAAGTCCTCCATGGTGCCGAATTCCGTCATGATATTCCGGTAGTCTGAAATATCATAGCCGTTATCATCATTCGGGGACTGGTAAACAGGGGAAAGCCAGATCACATCCACCCCCAGCTTTTTCAGATAATCCAGGTGCTCCGTGATCCCATTCAGGTCACCGATCCCATCCCCGTTGCTGTCAGCAAAGGACCTGGGATAGATCTGATAGACCACGGCTTCCTTCCACCAAGTCTTTTTGTCTGCTGCCTGGTTCATTCATTCCCTCCATATCTGCCGTCTTCTGTCTGCTTAAAAACAGGGGTTCCGGTGTGGAACCCCTGCCATAGTCCGGTCATTTCAACCGGTTAATTTGCATAATAGTTCTCGCATACCTGCTCCAGCGTCTTCAGGAAGGTATCTGCATCCGGGAAGCTTCCCATGGCATAATCCTGGAATACAACGCCTGTGGCATTCTGGCCGATGCCCTCCTTCATGGACAGCCAATGCCAGGAAGAGGTCTTGCCTGCCGCGGTATAATCTGCGATGGTCTTTGCGAAAGGATCGTCCGCCGCATGGGTATTGGAAGCATACGGGGAAATGAAGCCGCAATCCGTAGCCAGGATCTCCTGCCCGCCGTCGTTGCTTGCGCACCATGCTAAGAAGGCCTTGGCGGCTTCCACGTTGCCATCCTTATATACGCCCCACCAGTTGGGGGAGTTCGTCAGGATCGTATCCTGTCCCTCGATGAAGGCATAAGGGATCATGCCGATCTCAAACTTGCCTGCCGCCTCATACTCGGATGCATACTGATCTGTAAGGGATGCGCCGATCCAGGAGCCCTGGGTCACAAAAGCATATTTCCCGCTTGCAAAGCCAAGCACCTGATCGTCATACGTGCCGGACACTCCCTTGGGATCCGTATACTGGTTAAACAGGGTTACCATCTCGGCCCAGGGCTTTGCCCTCTCCTCATCCAGCTTTCCGCCGTCGCTGAAAAGATCGATATAGGTCGTGTCATCCCTTGCCAGCCCCTCATCGAAATAGGTTCCGAAGATATGCTGTCCGGGAGACCACCACAGCTGGGAAGACTCTGTATAGTAGCCCAGCACAGAGGTAAGGCCCAGCTCATCCTTCATAGAATCCAGCTTCTCAAATGCCGCCTTCATGCTTTCCGGACCGGTGATGGACTTGGGATCGATCCCGGCCTTCGACAGGATATCCGCATTGTAGGCAAGGCCGATGGCCTCAGTGGTGGTAGGGAAGCCGTACACTCCGCCGTCCCTTACATACTCAGCCTCGGTATCATCTACCCAGGGCTCTCCGGAAAGATCTGCCAGCAGGCCTTCCCATGTAGGATAGTGAATGTCTCCCTCAAACACAAAGATGTCGGGCATATCTCCTGCCTGATAATAGCCCTTCAGGGTAGCCTGGGTATCAATGCCGCCTCCCAGGGATTCGATCACTACCGGAACCCCGGTTTCTTCCTCATATTTTGCCGCCAGCTTCTTCAATCCGTTGTCAACCTCTACCTTGTTGTTGACCAGACGGATCCCGCCTTCCGGTGTAGCCGCCGGAGCCTCTCCGGAAGCCTCTGCCGCCGGGGCGCTTTCAGCCGGAGCCGTGCCCGCCGCTTCGCCGCATCCGCTTAAGAGCACGGAAAGAGCCGTTGCCGCCGCCAGAACGATTGCCAAATTCTTTTTTTTCATACCTGATTCCTCCTCAAATCGAAAAAAAAATCATCTGATGCACCCATTATCCGGCTTTAACTTCATCCCGTGCAACCGGAAAGATGATTTTTATGCATCCTGTCAAAGGACCTCTTTCCGGCATGTTGATTCTGACGGAGTGATTCCCGGATTTTAGTTAACATCCTGTTTTTTTAACTAAAATCCTTCTTTTTTTAACCTTATTTTACAAAACCTTTTTTATGGCTGTCCCTCCATTTGACCCTGGCTCCGATCCGCAGGGTTTCATGGCTTCCCCTGCCCTCCACCAGCTCGATCAAGGACTGGCAGGCCAGATATCCCCTCTCATAATCCGGTACAGTGACCGTCGTGAGCCTGGTATACCGGGAAATGATGATGTCATCGAAACCGCATACCGCGATGTCTGCCGGCACCCGGATCCCCTCCTCCCGAAACCTGCGGATCGCCCCGAGGGCCATCATGTCATTGGCGCATACCAGCACCTCCGGCATCCGCTCGGAGAGCAGGAGAAGCCTGGCGGCCTGCACCCCGCTGTTTTCCTTCCAGTCTCCTTCATAATAATCCGTCCGCTTAAATGCTATCCCGTTTTCCTTCAAGACCTCCGAAAAGGCACGATAGCGCTCCCTGTTGTCCGGAGTATCCAGGCCCCCCAGGAAGGCATAGCTCTCATATCCTTCCCGGACAAGCCCCTCCATCAGCTGCCGCTCAGCCGCATAATTATTGACCACGATGCTCTTGATGCCCGGATAATCAAGCTCCCTGTCCAGCACCACCACAGGGCAGCCCCGGTCTGCGATCCGCATCAGGGTACTGTCCCCGCACCGGTGGTCCATGGCGATGCATCCGCAGGATACCTGGGGATCCGCATACTTTTCCGGCTCCCTGTCCGAGGAGATCAGCAGGCTGTATTCCCTGGCATAGGCATAATCGCTGATCCCATGCAGGATATCCAAATAATATAAGGTATCGAAATCACTGAAATGAAACAGAATGGTATGATTCCCGGCTTTGGAACTGCCCTCCGAAGGCATGCTGTAGCCCAGTTCTTCTGCGATCCTAAGAACCCGTTTTCTGGTCTCCTCTCCCACATTATGCTTATTATTCAGCACATTGGAAACGGTCGCGGTTGACACCCCGGCTCTTTCTGCGATATCCCTGATCCCTGCCATGCCCTTTCGCCTCCGTTTTTGGATTTCCCGATATTATTCCTGAAGAAGCCACACATATCCGTGGGACTGGAGCGGCACATGGAAGGCCGGCATCCTTTTCCCGGAATGCAGGTCCTTATAGTCCCCTTCCTCTTCGATCCAGGCCGTCTCCGGGGCGTCTCCGAAATTAAAGAGGGCAATGAGCTTCTGCCCCTGCCGGAACCGGCCGATCCCCAGCACCCTGTCGTTAAAGGTCTCTATGATCCAGGTATCCGCATCCGATTCAAAGACCGCAGTTTCCCGCCGGATCCTCTCCATCTCCTGCAGGCTCTGATAGATCTGCCCCTGCCTGCTCTTTCTGTCCTTCCTCTTCGAAGCATCCTTCCAGGAAAAGGCTCCCCTGTGCAGATACCGGCTGTCTTCTCTTTTATTCCGGTCCTCATGATAGGTATAGTCATTCAGCTGCCCGATCTCATCCCCGCTGTAGAGCACCGGCACGCCGCTCATGGTAAAAAGCAGGACATGCAGCATCTCGTCCAAAGCAACGGCCCATCTGAGCTTTTCCGCATCCCCTTCGTATTCCGCGGCTTCGATCCCGCATAGGGAGGCCGTAGTCCCGCAGAGCCTGGCGTCCTTCAGCCTGGGGTCGTCATTATAAAGCTCTCCCCTGGCGCCGCTTCCCGGCCATGCGCCCTTCAGATAATCATTCAGATATTTCTTATGCTCTGCCTCCCGGACCCCGAATTGCTTCAGATATTCATAATCCAGGCCCCAGCCGATGTCATCATGGCATCTCAGGTAATTCAGGAAGGTATATTCCCCGGGCAGGGCAAATACCGTGCCCAGCTGATGCTTCAGAAGCCTTACATCCCTGGTAGCCACCGTATGCCAGATGCTGGCCATGGTGGTCACATTGTAAAGCATGTGGCATTCGGGCTTTTCCAATGTGCCGAAATAAGGCACCACCTCCTTCGGCTCCATCACCACCTCGCCTAGGAGGAGCACGCTGGGGCAGACGATCTCGGAAGCCATCCGCATGATCCGCACCAGGGTATGGACCTCGGGCAGATTGCGGCAGGTGCTCCCCAATGTCTTCCAGATATAGGGCACCGCATCCAGGCGGATGATATCCACTCCGTTATTGCAGAGATTCAGCATATTCGCCGTCATGTCGTTCAGCACCGTGGGATTGTGATAGTTCAGGTCCCACTGGTAAGGATAAAAAGTGGTCATGACCACCTTCCCGGCCTCGGCGCACCAGCTGAAATTTCCCGGTGCCGTCTGGGGAAATACCTGGGGCACCGTCTTCTCAAACTCCCTCGGGATGGTCCAGTCATCAAAGAAGAAATACCTCTCCTGGGCCTCCCTGTCCCCCTGCCTTGCCTTGACTGCCCATTCATGGTTCTCACTGGTATGGTTCATGACAAAGTCCAGGCATACCGCGATCCCCGCCTCATGGCAGCGCTCTGCAAGGAGCCTCAGGTCATCCATGCTTCCAAACCGGGGGTCTACCTCTGCGAAGTCAGAAACGGCATATCCCCCGTCGCTCCGTCCCTCAGGGCTTTTTAGGATCGGCATCAGGTGGAGGTAATTGACATTGCATTCCCGGATATAATCCAGATGGTCCATGACCCCCTTCAGGCTTCCCGCAAAGCAGTCCACATACATGACCATTCCCAGAAGGTCGTTCCGCTTATACCAGCCCTCATCCTGAAGCCGCTTTTCATCCCATTTCTTCAAGGATCCGCTCCTTTGCGCGTCAGCCCGGCGAAGCATGTCGCAGAAATACGCAAATGCTTCCGGATCCTCCCCGTACAGCTCATAATAAAGCCACTTCAGCTCATCGTAATGCTTCTCAAGCCTTGCATCAAAGCCTTTGTGTGCAGAATGCATTTTCTTATTCATATCCACCTCAGAATTTTGCATAAATCGCATCCGTGATGCTATATCCCGACCCATAAGCCCCGAAGATCACGATGCTCAATACAGCCAGGTACCAGAAGGCATATCGACCCGGGGCAGGAAGCCCCATAAACCGCTCCCGGACCGGGATCTCCTTTTCCTTCATAAGGCCAAAAGCCAGCATGACGCCAAGGGACAGGGCCACCGTCCAGTAATCAAATACATCCATCCCCAGGCTTCCCATGGACTCTGCAAATACGCTCCAATGAAAGCTCGTGAAGATGCTTCCAAGCATCTGAAAGCCTGTCCTTACGCTTTCTGCCCGAAAGAACATCTCCCCCGTCATGACGATCATGGCAAGCTTCACAAAGCGGAAAAGCCTGAGCCCCAGGGAATCCTCCCGGATCTTAAGCCTTTCATACAGCCTTCCCATGGGCTCCTCCAGGATATTCTCCAAAAGGATCACCACAAAATAATACAGTCCGAAAAAAATATAATTCCACTTAGGGCCGTGCCAGAGGCCGTTTAAGGACCATACGGCAAAGAGAGCCACCGCCGTAGGGATCATCTTATTGTCCAGCTTTTTTGAAAGCTTCATGACCTTTTTGCTGATGGCCGCAGGATAAAACACATAATCCCGGAAGAACGCGCCCAGGGTGATATGCCAGCGCCGCCAAAAATCCGATGCATTCTTCGCAAAAAAGGGCTGGCGGAAATTTTCCGCAAGATGCACCCCAAAGATCCTGGCGCTTCCGATGGCGATGTCGATGGTTCCGGAAAAATCCGCATACTCCTGCACCGTGAAAAAAACCGCGGCGGCAAGGGCAGTGGAGCCGTCCCTTGGCACATCCCCATAAAGGGCGCTCACTGCCGGTGCCAGATGATCTGCCACCATGAGCTTCTTAAAAAGCCCCCACAAAATCCGCTGGTAACCCTCCGTAAGGCTTTCGTACCGGATGGGAGACCCCCCGGCAAGCTCCTCATGGATATGGCCGTACCGCTCGATGGGGCCTTCGATGATCTTGGGGAAAAAGCTTAAAAAAAGTGCCAGGTCTGCATAGCTTTTTTCCGGCTTCTGCCTCCCCCCGGACACGTCCGTAAGATAGCCTATGGCCTCCAGGGTATAGTAAGAAATGCCCATGGGAACGGCCAGATCCAGGATTTTCCATTCTGCATGAAGACTTAAGGCAGACAATAAGAGACAGATGTTTTCCCCGAAAAAATCAAGATACTTGAATCCAAGCAGGACCGATAAGAGCAGCAGCACCCCAAGAATGAGAAGCCGTCTTTTTTTTGCGGCTTTTTCCTTCCGCTTCAAGGCTCCGTCCTCATCGATCCGCCCCATCCGGACTCCCAGCTCCCTGCAGATGATGACCGCCGCCAGATTGCAAAGGAAGAGCCAGCCGCTCAAGGTGATCATAAGGAACCAGCCCGCCAAAAGCAATACAAACTTCCTCTTCTTCCTTCCCGCCGCCTGATAGATCAGGGCGGTAAGCGGCAGGAAGAGGGCAAAATAAAACCATTCCGAATAAAAGAACATCTGCCACCAGAGCTTGATGCATTCGATAAAAAGACCCGGGGTCACGATCCGTCCCCCTCTCTTCCGGCACTTTTAAGAAAGCTCTCTCCCACAGGATCCCCCCTGTGGTCCGTAAGGGCAAACCGGTCCGAAAGGAATCTTCCGATGGCATCCGTTGCCTTCCCGGCCCCGCTCACATTCAGATGGGAGCCTCCATCCGACAGGTCCTCCTCCCAGTTTATCCCCATTTCCTCCGAAATTTCGTTCATGTCCAGGAAGTACGCCCCGTTCTCCTCGGCCCATGCCTTCGCTGTCTCATGCTTATCCCGGTTCCAGTATTCCGGGCAGGGAAGCGCCGCGATCACCAGGTCGACGCCATGCTCCCTGCAGATCTTGGAAAGCTTTGCCATAAACTGGACGGAATCATATTCCAGGCTGACCGGCCCGGCCCCGTCCCCCATGGGATCAAGGCCCTCCTTTAAGGGAACCGCATCCTTTACCGGCAGGAAGCCCTTATTGAGCCGCTCCTCTTCTCCCTTATGATTCTCCAGCACGCCTTTATAGAATATATGATAATGAAAAATGGGGAAAAGCTTTTCCAGGGCATTCGTGGGAAGGGCATAATTCACCCTGTAGGGCGAGGCATCCGAAAAAACCGTATCCGCCTCCAGCACACATACCTTGATGTCCTGATGCTTTATGGCTTCCTCCAAAACCGCCACGTTGTCACAAAGCCGCTGGGATTCCTCCGCAATGACATAGGAGGTGAAGCCATAGTCCTCATAGAGCATGAGCGGTGAAAAACCATTGCAGGCAAGGCTGTTTCCGGCAAAGAGCACCTCCAGCGTCCCGGGCTTTTCCCCGCCCAGCGCCTCCAGCTTCTTCGTCACCTTCACCACATTATAGACCGGCACCTCCCCGGGATTGACCATGGCCGAAAGCAGAGCCAGGATCAAAAAGCCCAGGACAAGAAAACCCATGACCTGAAGGAAATGACGTTTTGTTTCCAAGGAGACCTCCCCCATCTCCATCAGATCTTCCAGATATCCCTGTTGTATTCTGCGATGGTGCGGTCAGAGGAGAAGAATCCCGCCTTTGCGATATTTACCAGCATCATCCTCTTCCATTTATCCCGGTCTTCAAAATCAAGGAGCATCTCGTCCTTCTTTTTGATGTAGCTTTCCAGATCCAGAAGGGTCATGAACCAGTCCTTATTCAAAAGCTCCTTGTAAAGCCTCTCCAGGTTTTCCTTATGCCCGACCTTCATCGCCTCTTTCCCGACGATGAAATCCACGGCCTCCTTGATGACCTCGGATTTCTCATAATAATCCTTTGACACATAATCCGCTTTTTTATAATGCCCGATGACCGTATCCGAATCCGCTCCGAAGATGTATATATTCTCATCTCCCACCAGCTCATGGATCTCCACATTAGCCCCGTCGTCCGTGCCCAAAGTCACAGCCCCGTTCAACATGAATTTCATGTTGGAGGTGCCGCTGGCTTCCTTGGAAGCAAGACTGATCTGCTCGGATATATCGCAGGCCGGGATCAGCTTCTCCGCATAGCTTACGTTGTAATTCGTGACCATCACCACCTTCAGGTAATCCTTTACGTCCGGGTCGTTATTGACGATCTCCTGCAGCGTAAGGAGAAGATGAATGATGTCCCTTGCGATCACATAGGCCGGGGCGGCCTTGGCTCCGAAGATGCAGGTAATGGGCCTTACGGGCTTCTTTCCCGCCTTGATCTCCAGATACTTATGGATGATGTAAAGGGCGTTCATCTGCTGCCTCTTGTATTCATGAAGCCGCTTTACCTGGATGTCAAAGACCGAATCCGGATTCAAGGTGACATGCTCATTTTTCTCGATATACTGAACCAAGGCCTGCTTCTTCCCAGCCTTGATCCGAAGGAGCTCATCCAGGACCGCTTCATCCTCCTTATATTTCAAAAGGTCGGAAAGCTTCATGGCATCCTTGCGGTACTCCTTTCCGATCGTCCGGTCTAAGAGCGCCGCGAGCTCATGATTGCAGGATAAGAGCCATCTGCGGAAGGTGATCCCGTTGGTCTTGTTATTGAATTTTTCCGGATAGAGCTTATAGAAGCAGTTCAGCTCCGTCTCCTTCAAAATGTCCGTATGGATGGCCGCCACGCCGTTTACGGAATAACCGTAATGGATGTCGATATGAGCCATATGTACCCGCTTGTCCCCGTCGATGATCTGCACCGCCGGATCCTTGTTGACCTTCGCGATCCGGTTGTTCAGCTCCTTGATGATGGGCACGAGCTGGGGCACAACCTCCTCCAGATACTTTAACGGCCATTTCTCCAGCGCCTCGGCCAGGATGGTATGATTGGTATAGGCACAGGTCCGGCTCACCACCTGAATGGCATCCTCCATGGTAAAACCCTCTTCCCAGGTCAGGATCCGGATCAGCTCCGGGATCACCATGGTGGGATGGGTATCATTGATCTGGATCGCCGCATGCTTATCCAGCTCCGCCAGGTCAAAGCCCTTATCCTTCATTTCCTTAATGATGAGCTGGACTGCATTTGAGACCATGAAATACTGCTGGTAGATCCTGAGCAGATTGCCTGCTTCATCGGAATCATCCGGATAAAGAAACAGCGTAAGGTTCTTCTCTACCTGCGTCTTGTCGAAGGTGATGCCCTCCTTCACCAGGCTCTCATCCACCGATTCCAGGTCAAAGAGATGCAGCTTGTCGATCCCGTTCTCATATCCGATGACATCGATGTCATACAGTACAGACTTGACCTTTCTGCCTCCCCCGAAGGACACCTCAAAGGAGGTATCGGTCTTCCTCAGCCAGGAATCCTTCCTGATCCAGTCATTCTTTTCCGCCATCTGCAGATGATCGCGGAATACCTGCTTAAAGAGGCCGAAGTGATAGTTCAACCCGATGCCGGCTCCCGGAAGGCCAAGGGTGGCAATGGAATCCAGGAAACAGGCCGCAAGCCTGCCCAGCCCGCCATTGCCAAGGGACGGCTCCGGCTCCTCCTCCTCAAGGGCAGCGATGGACTTTCCATTCTTTTTCAGGATCTCCTCGATCTCATCATAGACTCCCAGATTGATCAGGTTATTGGAAAGCAGCTTGCCGATCAAGAATTCCGCGGAAATATAATAGACCTTCCTGTCCCCGTCGATCTCCTCCTTCTCCTCGGACAGCTGCTTCGTAAAAGAAAGCAGCACATGATACATCTCCTGGTCAGTGACCTGATGCATAGGCCGCCCGTACAGCTTCCTGGTCAGTTCGTCCAGCTTCTTTTCCAGTTCCATATCGAAATACCTCCCTCGAACCAAAAATCCTTATAGCTTTACCAGCCTGTTTCCTTATAGGTTAGCATAAGAAAAGAATTGCCGCAAACATAAAGTGAATGGAGCCGCTTAAGGAATCCCTCCTTCCTGCCGATATCCTATATGCAGGAAGCATTTGAGCGCCGGACGGAACCCGGCTTCATCCTGCTTTTTTTATTTTGCGGTTCTTGCCGTACCGCCTCATGTTCCAGTCTGATCTCGCGAAAGGAGGGATCATTATCAAAATCACTTCATCCAACATAGGAATGGAGTCCGAGCGGAACTATACCGAAATGCATAAGGATGTGATACGGATCGGGATCCAAAAGGCCGGAAGCGGCTCCGGCTTTCCCGGTTCCTTTGCCGGCTATGGGAAATCCAAAAATCCCGGAAAAGGCCGGTCATTTTACCAAACCCTGAAGGATGCGGCTTACCAACCAAACTACAAGACCGGCGCCCTTCAGAAGCTCAGGCAGGACACGGAACGGGAGGAACAGGACGCCTATTACCGGATCCGGACCGCCTGCATCGATTATCTCCTGGTCCTCTTTTTGGGCATCGACCCGAGAGAGCTCCGGGAAAGGAGCATCCATACCGGCCTTTCCTTCTCCTCCGGATTGGAAATGACCTATGGAGAGTATCATTATCATGAAGAAAGCGAAAGCACTACCTTTCAGACTGAGGGAAGGGTCTGTACGGAGGACGGCAGGCAGATCTCCTTCGGCCTCACCCTGGAAATGAGCCGGTCCTTCATGGAAGAGACCGCCCAGGAGGTCCGCATGGGTCCGGTGGAACTGTCCGACCCCCTCGTCATCAACCTGAAGGACTGCCCGGATGTGATCTCCGATCAGGTCTTTTCCTTTGATATCGACAGCGACGGGGTCGAAGACCGGATCAGCCGCCTCGTGGAGGGCGCAGGGTTCCTTGCCCTGGATAAAAATGAGGACGGCATCATCAACAACGGATCCGAGCTTTTCGGCGCGGAAAGCGGCAACGGGTTCCAGGATCTTTCGCAATATGACGAGGACAAAAACGGATGGATCGATGAAAATGACTCCATCTTCCAGAAGCTGAAGATATGGACGAAAAACCATGACGGCAGCAATGTCCTCCTGAGCCTGAAGCAGGCCGACGTGGGTGCGATCTGCCTGCAAAGCCAGGCTACGGATTTTACCGTTAAAGACCGGATGAATAATGACACACGGGCAAGGCTTCGAAGAAGCGGGGTCTTCCTCCATGAAAGCACCGGGAGGCCAGGCCTCATGCACCAGTACGATCTGGCAAAGCAGGCCTACGCCTGAGTGCCGCCCAGATTGACGCTGAAGACAGGGGGACGGTTTCTTGATTGAAATGTAGGTTTGCGTTTTGGTTCGCCGAAAAAATGATATCTGCCGGCGCTCGGTCGTTTCTAACCTCGCCCGCCGCCTCATGACAAAATTTCGCTCGGCGCTGTTCTGGTCCTGCGCCAGGCCGGTTTTCCGCAGGGAAGCGGGCTTTACGGCGCAGGCCCAGCCTTCGCACTCGCGAAATTTGTGAGCCTCGGGCTCGCATAGAAATACCGGCATTAGGGTCTTGCAGAGTTCCTTTTCCCGGCTCCCCCTCCACACTGTGCATATTGGGTCCAGCCTGCGTAACGAATAAAAGAAGCATAGAACATGAGAAGATATTACATGTTTGAAACAGCCTTCGCTGGCTACCATTTATTTTGCGAAGGGTGAGCCGCCTGCGGGCCTTGGTGTTTCCTAAGGAGCCTCTTACCGCGAACACGCGGAGATTGCCGCCTGCGTAGACTTGCAAGATCAGCCGTCATGCGAGACAACACGCTTTTAAGTTGGCTCGCATGGCTGAGATTGCATAGTCGGAGCCGGCGGGAAGCTCCGCATTAAGTGAGCGGTGAGGCGACGTGGAAATGCAAGGCCCGCAGGCGGCGCAGACCTGCCACAACGCAAGACCCGCAGGCGGCGCATCTTTGCCACACCAGACAAAAGAACCGTCTTTGTAGAATTATTGTTTGACAGGACCGTTTTTACTATGATAATATATGTCTGTTGCTGTTGTAGCACAGTCGGTAGTGCGCCGCATTGGTAGTGCGGAGGTCTCCAGTTCGATTCTGGACAGCAGCATGGACTAGAAGGAAGCTGTGCATAAGCGGCTTCCTTCTTTTATTGCATGCAGGCGAAAAAGAACGGACGCATTTTCGGATTTAAGGAGAACCATGAGACGCCTCTTTCCTTATCTTTCCAGCTACAAAAAGGAATGTGTGCTTGCCCCCCTCTTCAAAATGCTGGAGGCCATCTTTGAGCTCTTCGTTCCCCTGGTCATGGCGCGGATCATCGACATAGGAATCACAAACGCGGACAAGGCTGAGATCGCCAGGATGTGCGGCCTGCTCCTGCTCCTTGCCGCGGTCGGCCTGGCCTCCTCCCTTACGGCACAGTTTTTTGCCGCCAAAGCCGCCACCGGCTTTTCTGCCCGGCTCCGGCATGCCCTGTTTGAGCATATCGGGACGCTTTCCTTTTCACGGCTCGATACCATCGGCACCTCCACATTGATCACCCGCATGACAAGCGACATCAACCAGGCCCAGGCCGGCGTCAACATGACCCTCCGGCTTTTTCTCCGCTCTCCCTTCATCGTCTTCGGCGCCATGGTCATGGCATTCCAGGTCAATGCCGGAGAGGCCATGATCTTTGTGGTCACGATCCCTGTGCTGGCTCTCATCGTGTTGGGCATCATGGCCCTTACCATGCCCTTATACCGGAAGGTGCAGTCTGCCCTGGATGCCGTGCTCCTTACCACCTCAGAAAATCTGGAGGGGGTCCGTGTGCTCCGTGCTTTCCGGAGGGAGAAGGCCGAAACCCTCCGTTTTGATGCAGAAAACGAAAGGCTCTCCGGCCTGCAAAGGTTTGTAGGCAGGCTCTCCGGCCTCATGAATCCCCTGACTCTCGTCGTAGTCAATGCGGCGACCATCGTCCTGCTCTATACCGGAGCCATCCAGGTAGATGCGGCCGTGATCACCCAGGGAGAGCTGACCGCCCTGGTAAACTATATGTCCCAGATCCTGGTAGAGCTGGTGAAGCTTGCCAATCTCATCGTTACCATCAGCAAGGCCCTCTCGTCTGCCGGCCGGGTGGCGGACATCCTGGAGATCCGCCCGGACATCCTGGATGGGACAGCCGGTCTTCCGGAGCTTCCGGCTGAGGGAGCTCCCGCTGTAGCCTTTGAAAACGTGAGCCTGAAATATGCGGAATCCGGAGAGGATGCCATAAGCGAGGTAAGCTTCCGGGCGGATCCGGGTGAGACCATCGGCATCATCGGGGGTACCGGCTCCGGGAAATCCACCGTAGTAAATCTCATTCCCCGCTTTTATGACGTGACGGAAGGAAGGATCCTGATCAACGGAGTGGATGTGAAGGATTGCCGGCAGGAAGATCTGCGGTGCCTCGTGGGAATGGTACCGCAGAAGGCACTTCTCTTCCGGGGAAGCATCGCAGACAACCTCCGGTGGGGCAATAAAGATGCTTCTTATGAAGAGATGAAGGAAGCTTTGATCGCGGCCCAGGCCTGGGACTTTGTCAGCAGGATGCCGCAAGGGATGGAAAGCCCTCTTTCCGAAGGCGGCAAGAACCTGTCCGGGGGGCAGAGACAGAGGCTTACCATTGCCAGAGCCCTGGTGCGGAGGCCGAGGATCCTGATCCTTGACGACAGCGCCTCCGCCCTGGACTTTGCCACAGATGCCCGATTGCGGGCCGCTATCCGTTCCATGCCGGAAGACATGACCGTCTTTATCGTATCCCAAAGGGCCGCTTCCGTGATGCATGCAGACAAGATCCTGGTAATGGAAAACGGCAGGATCTCCGGGACGGGCACGCATGAGGAGCTTCTGAAGCAGAACCATATTTACCGTGAGATCTACGAAAGTCAGTTTAAAACGGCATCGGGGACATGAGCCATGAAAAGGAATGATCAGATCACCACAATCAAACGGATCTGGAAGAGGGTAAAGAGGTACCGCCCGGCGATCCTTCTTTCGCTTTTTTCCGCGGCGGTTTCCGTGGCGGCCTCCCTCTATCTGCCGGTACTTACCGGGCAGGCCGTGGATCAGATCGCAGGACCGGTACAGGTTTCTTTTCCGGCTCTTTTTCTGATCCTGCTCAGAATGGGAGCCGCGGCTCTCATCATGGCCGCCTTCCAATGGATCATGAATATCTGCAACAACCGGATCGCCTTTAATGTAGTGAAGGATATCCGGGAAGAAGCCTTTCGGAAGCTTCAGGTCCTGCCCTTGAGCTATATCGACTCCCACCCCCATGGGGACATGGTGAGCCGGATCATCGCCGATGCAGACCAGTTTTCAGACGGTCTTCTCATGGGCTTCACCCAGTTTTTTACGAGCCTCCTTACCATTGCCGGAACCCTCGTCATCATGGTCTGGATCAATCCCATGATCGCGCTGGTGGTCATCCTGATCACGCCTCTCTCCCTTTTTGCGGCAGGCTTCATTGCAAAGAGAACCTTCCATATGTTTCAGAAACAGTCGGAGGAAAGAGGACGGCAGACTGCCCTCATCAATGAAGTCATAGAAGGACAGAAGGTGGTGCAGGCCTTCAGCCGGGAAAAGGAGATTCTCTCGGAATTTGACGGCATCAATGAACGGCTGGAAAAGGATTCCCTGGATGCCACATTTTATTCCTCCCTGACCAATCCCGTGACTCGTTTTGTCAATGCACTGGTCTATGCCGGGGTAGGCGTGGCCGGCGCTTTTTCTGCGATCCGGGGGGCTTTGAGCGTAGGAAGCCTGGTCAGCTTCCTTTCCTATGCGAATCAATATACCAAGCCCTTCAATGAGATATCGGGAGTCGTGACTGAGCTGCAGAATGCCATTGCCTGTGCGGGGAGGCTCTTAGAACTGATCGACAGCCCTGCCGAAAAGCCGGATCCTGCAAAGCCCCTCAGTCCTTCCTTTCATGAAACAGGCTCCGTATCCTTTGAAAAGGTCTGTTTTTCTTATGTGGAGGATAAGCCTCTGATCGAGGATTTCAGCCTGGAAGCTTCGGAGGGCATGCGGATCGCCATCGTGGGTCCCACAGGCTCTGGAAAGACCACCCTGATCAACCTCCTGATGCGCTTCTATGATCCGGTCAATGGAAGGATCTGCCTGAACGGCATCGATACCCGGGACATGGCAAGACAGGACCTTAGGGCCTCCTTTGGCATGGTCCTGCAGGAAACCTGGCTGAAGAAGGGAACGATCCGGGAAAACATTACTATGGGAAAGCCGGATGCCACCGACGAGGAAGTGGTCCGGGCCGCCAAGGCTTCCCATGCCCACAGCTTTATCCTTCGTCTGAAGGACGGATATGACACGGTCATCGGTTCGGACGGGGGAAGCCTTTCCCTGGGGCAGAAGCAGCTGCTCTGCATCAGCCGCGTCATGCTTGCCCTTCCCCCCATGCTGATCCTAGATGAAGCTACCTCCTCCATCGATACCCGTACCGAGCGCAAGATCCAGGATGCCTTTACGGAAATGATGAAAGGCAGGACCAGCTTCATTGTGGCCCACCGGCTGTCTACCATCCAAAGTGCAGACCGTATCCTGGTCATGAATGAAGGACATATCGTGGAACAGGGCACCCATGAGCAGCTCCTGCTAAAGAATGGTTTCTACGCAAAGCTCTACAACAGCCAATGGGCTTGACTGCCTTATTCCAATGCATCTGATATGCGGATATGAAGACCGCCGGTCATCCTGGGCATGCAGCGTAAAAAACACAGCATCTCAGATTCGGATGGTTTCCATCACTTTCGGGATCACGCATTTGATCCTGCCCCCGTATTTGACCTCAAGGTAATCGGCAAACCGCCGGGGATCCTCGCTGTTGTCCGCAAACATATCCCAATGCCCTGGGATGACCATGGCTGCACCCGTCTCCCCCGCAAGGTCCGCCGCCTCCTGATAGGTCATGTTTCCAATGCAGTTTCTCCGGTAACGCACAGCATCCCGCCCGTTTATGGGCAATAACTGCAGGTCGATCTCTCCGAAGGCCCGGAGCTTTGGAAGCATCCCCTCATACCGGACCGTATCCCCTGCATGATGGATCCGGACACCATCGGCTTCCATGATATATTGCAGATAGGGGTACAGACCGGTCTGGGGATCCGGATCCAGAAATTCGTGGGCGGCGGCGACAGCATGTATCGTCACCTCCCCGACCTTTACGGTATCCCCGTCGTTCATTCCCAAGGCATTGCTTTCAGCCACTCCGTCTGCAAGTACCTTTTCCCGGTGTGCTTCCGGAAAAACAAATTTCGCCGATGGATTCATCCCCGCCCAGTTCCGCCAGGATTCGTGGTCCATATGGTCGATATGGTCATGGGTTCCCAAAAAAGCATCCATATTTCTTAACACATCTGCCTTAAGGAGCGCAGGTGTCTGCCTGGCTTCATGCGGCGATGCAAAATAATCAATACAGACCGCACTGCTTCCCGCCCTGATCAAAAAACCCATCTGGCCAAGCCACGTTACTTCCACCATCTTCCATTTCTCCATTCATTACAGGGGATGATCCTTTATGCCAGACGACGCTAATGTTCTGCCGGTTCCGGCGCATAGGAAACAGCTCAGAGGGGCTCGTTTTCTGCTGAATACATCTGTTCTGCAACAGCCTGAATATCAAAACCGTCCAGATCTTTGTCTGCGACAGAAAGCGAATACAGTATTCCGATCTCCACATCATACCATGTGATCTGATCCACATATCCGGTTTCACTTATTGAACGGCAGACCTTGCCGGCCATATTTCCGCCGCCCCAGTTAGCCAGCGTTACGTCATCGGGTCCAGCTGTCCATTCCACATAATTGCCTGCGATATCCGTATCCTCAGCGGCTCCCAGCTGAACTCTGGCCGTATACTCCATGCCATCCAGATTGAAGCTGAGCTGGATCAAAGGGCTGATTCCCTTTTTGGCATCGCCCAGGCTCTCGCATTTCATCCAGCCCCGGACCTCTGCACCCTCAGGCGCCTGAAACAGCCTGGGTATGATCTCCTTTGCTTCTTCCTCCGTGATATCCACCCAGGGATTAGCCATCCCCACGCTGTTCTCTTCCTCTTCTGCGTTATCCCCGGCCGTTTCCTGCGCGCTGCTTTCATCCTTTGCTTCCCCCGTATCAGCTGCCGCAGGTGTTTCCGGCTTCTCAGGGCTGCTGCATCCGCTGATCGAGCTGGCGGCAATAATAAAGACTCCCAATAAAGCGACGATCTTCTTTTTCATTTTGTTCTTCCTCAATAAACGCTTGTTTAATCTGACTCACACCGGCGGGATGCGGAACCCGTAACTTAAGCAAAATACGCCTCGAACGGTATCATGCTCCTTAAGCATATGCTCCCGTAAAAAACCTCCTGTCGTTTCCTAATTTTACACAACAGGAGGAAATTTTACAAACAGAGGACAGGGGGAGAGTATGTGTCCCCCCGTCTTTACTGCAGATCGTCCACCGTGATGGATTTTACGTTGAGAGTCCTGTCGCCAGGCCAGGTCTTCGATCCGGTTTCCCGGGGCTTTTCCTATGTTGATCTTATAATTCACGCCGTCAAACATATCATAACGATATGAGCGGATGTTTTCGTCAAAGGAGATGGTCAGGTCTCCCGGCGTAAAGGTGTTCGCCAATGATATTTTTTTGCTATAACAAGCACAGAGCCGGGACAAGACAGAACCTTTATCCCCCGGCAGCAACGGACATATCCGGCTTACAGCTCTTCAATGAGGCTGTAGATCTCTTCCATCTTCTCCAGCCGGTTCACGCGGTCACGCAGGCTTGAGGAATGGGGAAGGCCTGCCGTATACCAGCCTATATGCTTCCGCATCTCACGGACTGCGATATATTCTCCCTTGCACTGAAGCTGAAGGGCGCAATGCCTTAGCATCACTTCCTTCATTTCAGAAAGGGCAGGCTTTTGCGCCTCCTTCAAGGAACCCGTAAGCTCCCGAAAGATCCAGGGATTGCCACGCGCCGCCCTGCCGACGGCTATCCCATCGCAACCTGTCTGCTCCATCATTTCTTTCGCGCTTTCAGCGGAAAATACATCGCCGTTTCCGATGACCGGGATCGAAACTGCCTCCTTCACCCTGCGTATCGAGCTCCAGTCTGCCTGCCCGGCATACATCTGACGCGAGGTTCTTCCATGGACCGTGATGCCCATGGCTCCTTCCGCCTCTGCGATCTGCGCGATCTGTACGGCATTTTCATGCTCCTCATCAAAGCCTCTCCGGATCTTGACCGTCACCGGCTTTTTGGATGCGGCGCATACTGCGCGGAGGATCCTTCCGGCAAGCTTTGGATCCTTCATCAATGCCGAACCCTCTCCGTTATTTACGATCTTTGGCACGGGACAGCCCATATTGATGTCCAGAATATCATAAGGCTCCTCTTCCATGATCCGTACCGCCTCGGCCATAACCTCCGGCTCCGAACCAAACAGCTGAAGGGAAACCGGATGCTCCCCCTCCGATATTTTCATCAGTTCCTTCGTTTTTTTATTATGATAAAGGATGGCCTTGGCGCTGATCATCTCCATGCAGACAAGCCCCGCTCCCATTTCGGCACAGAGCAGACGAAATGACAGGTCTGTCACTCCTGCCATCGGCGCTAATACGTAAGGATTCCTCAATACTACATCTCCGATCCTCATAGGAGAGGCTCTCCCAGGATAAATACCCTGTAAAAACAGGTCAGCTCCTCGAAAAGCTCCCTGCGCCTTGACTGCAGCTCCCTCACCAAAAGCCCTGCGCTGATCTCATCATACAAAATGTCATCCTCCTCTGCCTCCGTGACCAGCTCCAGCTCTCCTTCCTCATTGAACTCCATCCGGAATATGCCGCCGGCATCCTCCGTAAAAAGGACGCAGATGATATGGATCTCATTCTGCACCGATTCCGGAAGCTTTGAAAAATCCCGGTTAAAATAATATTTCCTGTCATAGCAGCTTGCTCCGCAAAGCACAACCCTTTTATGCATATCCGTAAATTCCCCTTACTGACACCTCTCCTGCGTACACCGAATCCATGCTTCCATCATCCCGGATGATCAAAAGCTCTCCCTTTTCATTAATCCCTACTGCCTCTGCCTCATATTGCCCCTTCGGATCCATGACACAGACGCGTCTTCCGTTATTCACACAGGCCTGATCATAATTGTCTTTCAGCTCCGCCAGGGTTCCGGTCTTAAGAAAGACCGCATAATATTTTTCAAACCGTTCCAGAATGGATGCCATCACCCTCTCACAGGACTGTTTTTTTCCGCTTTCCAAAAAGAGGGAAGCTGCCCTGTCCCTTATTTCCTCGGGGAAGCCTTCCGTATTCACATTGATGCCGACGCCGATCACGATTTCGGGCGGATCCGCCCCACAGACCTTCATTTCGGTCAGGATGCCGCAGATCTTCTTCCCCTTCACCACGATGTCATTCGGCCATTTGATGCCAG
Organism: Lachnospiraceae bacterium; assembly: GCA_024693135.1. Taxonomy (GTDB): domain Bacteria; phylum Bacillota; class Clostridia; order Lachnospirales; family Lachnospiraceae; genus NK4A144. The sequence goes on from JAILLN010000013.1 coordinate 62,816, forward strand.
TCAAGATCCCTGATGCCTCCTTGATCCCTTCCGCACAAGCCAGGGCCATGACCAGGGTCAGCCGCGGTGCGGCAGACGGTGAAATATCTGGACGGAGCAATATGCTCATGGCGATGTTCCCTCCGGATACGGAATCCCAGCTCCTTCCCTTCCTTCCCTTTCCCTTGGTCTGGAAATCAGCCATGACCAGAAGCCCTTCCTCTGCTCCGTTTCCTGCCCTTCGAAATGCCTCATCATTGGTAGAGTCGATCTCATGGAAGGCCAGGGTCTGCCTTCCGATCCATTTTGTATGAAGTTCTTTTTGGAGGATCCCGGTATTCATGCAGGCAGCCGGATCATCCCTGCGGCTAGGAGACTTGATGCGGTCAGAAAAACAGACAGGAAGCAGAAAAGAAAAGCACGGATCCGGCTATGGGGGAAAGCCTTTGCCGCATTCAACAGAAACATGACAGCTCCCAATGCAAATACAACGGCGCAGGTTTCCCCTCCGCCGTTTTCCTTCAGGATCGCAAGCACCGCCAAAACGATGATCGCCAATCCGATCACCATATTCAGCAGATCGATCCACATTCCTTTGTTGTTCAGGCTGATCCTCATCCAATTTCCCAATCAGCCAGCGTCGCCGCCATCACGGCCTTGATGGTATGCATGCGGTTTTCCGCTTCATCAAAGACAGAAGCGCTGTACTTTTGAAATACCTCGTCCGTGACCTCCATCTCCGTCAAAGAGAACTGCTTTCCCTTCTCTGCGCCGATCTTGGTCTTCAGATCATGAAAGGCCGGCAGGCAGTGAAGGAAGATCGAGCCCTTGGCCGTCCGTTTCATCCGATCCATCGTCACCCGGTAGGGGGTAAGATCCCGTATCCTTTCCTCCCAGACCTCATCCGGCTCTCCCATGGAAACCCATACATCCGTATATACAGCATCTGCATCCGCCACCATTGCTTCCGCATCCTCTGAAAGGCAGATGCTGCCCCCGCTTTCCTCCGCCCAGGCTTCACATTCCGCCACAAGGGCAGGATCCGGAAAGTACTTTCCCGGAGCGGCTATACGGAAATTAAGGCCAAGCTTGGCGCAGCCGATCATCAGGGAATTGCCCATATTATACCTGGCATCCCCCATATAGGTCAGGGTCCTTCCCTTGAGCTCGCCAAAATACTCCTTCATGGTCAGCATATCTGCCAGGATCTGGGTAGGGTGGTACTCGTTTGTCAGTCCGTTCCATACCGGCACGTCTGCATTCTCCGCAAGGCTCTCGACGATCTCCTGCCCGTAGCCGCGGTACTCTATGCCGTCAAACATCCTTCCCAGTACTCTGGCTGTATCCTCAATGCTCTCTTTTTTCCCGATCTGGGATCCGGCGGGATCCAGATAGGTAGTACCCATGCCCAGGTCATGGGCGGCCACCTCAAAGGAGCACCTGGTCCTGGTGGATGTCTTCTCAAAGATCAGAGCCACATTTTTGCCCTTGAGCCGGTCATGAAGCTCCCCATTCTTTTTCTTTTTCTTAAACCATGCCGCCAGATCGATCAGATATAATATCTCTTCTGTGCTAAAGTCCTTAAGCGTCAGAAAGTCTCTTCCCTTCAGTGTCATATCGTCCTCATTTAATAAAATCTTTTATTGCGCTTGCTACAGAAGCCACTCCGGATAACTCCGCAGGGATGATCAGCTTGGTCGCCTGTCCGTCTGCGGCTTTCTCAAATGCATCAATGGATTTCAGTTTTAATACCGCCTCATCTGCTCCGGCATCCTTCAGCAGGCGTATGCCGTCTGCAGTAGCCTGCTGGATCTTGAGGATGGCCTCTGCCTGTCCTTCGGCAACCCGGATTTCCTTTTCCTTTTCCGCTTCTGCGGCAAGGATCGTTGCCTGCTTTTCTGCTTCCGCATTCAATACCATGGACTGCTTGCGGCCCTCTGCTTCCAGGATCACGGACTGCTTCTGGCCCTCTGCTTCCAGAATGGCCGCCCGCTTATCACGCTCCGCCTTCATCTGCTTTTCCATGGACTCCTGGATCGGCTTAGGAGGGGTGATATCCTTCAGCTCTACTCTAGTGACCTTAATCCCCCATGGATCGGTGGCCACATCCAGCGTAGACCGCATCTTGGTATTGATGGTCTCCCTGGAGGTCAGGGTCTGGTCAAGCTCCAGCTCGCCGATGATATTTCTCAAGGTAGTGGCCGTCAGGTTCTCGATGGCCATAAGCGGTCTCTCCACGCCATAAGCATAAAGCTTCGGATCCGTGATCTGGAAAAAGACCACTGTATTGATCATCATCGTGACATTATCTTTTGTGATCACGGGCTGCGGGGCAAAATCAGCCACCTGCTCCTTTAATGACATCCTGCGGGCCACCCGGTCAATGATCGGAAGCTTGAAATGCATGCCCACAGACCAGGTCGTCAGATAGCCTCCGAGCCTCTCCACGATGGCCGCCTGCGCCTGAGGCACGATCTTGATGCAGCTTCCCAGGATCAGCAGAACAACGATCAGCAATACAAAAACCACAACTAATCCGCCCATTTTTACCCTCCGTATGATTCCTTATTTTACCCTGTGTTTTCCATGTGCCGGCCGGCACGTTTTATTAAGACAAAGACCGGGATTCCACCAGGATCAGCTTCACGCCCTCGATATGGTCGATGATGCATATGCTCCCTTTTTTGCAGGCACCCTCCGGCTCCTTCATCCTGGCAGACCAGATCACGCCTCCCACCGCAGCGGCACCGGTTCCTTCTACATTCCGGATGTCCTCCGTCACCACTGCTTCCCTGCCGATCAGGCTTTCCACATTCGTCTTCGTAAGCCCCTTCCGAAAGAGCTTTACGCTTAAAGGCCTGACTGACAAGAGCATAGCAAAAGAAACGAAAAAAAACAATGCCGCCTGAAGCCAGACGGGCGCATGAAATAAAGAAGCCGCCAGCGCGGCAAAGGCTCCAGCCGCAAACCAGACGGATGTCAAAGATACGGTGGTAAGCTCCACCACCAGCATAGCGATCAAAACAAAAAGCCAGATCCCCGCTGCCGGAGACGGGGACAGGAAACCATTAAAAATATCCATAAGCATCACCAGAATACATGGCTTCCGATCACGATCCCTGCATGCCCGGAACGCACATTCCTGAAATGAGTAGCAGCCCCGATATTAGAGAGTCCGCCAATGGCATCTTTTGCCGCCTGCCTGGCCGTGCCGCTGATCGCTCCGCTGGCCAGAGTCATTGCCAGCTTTCCGGAGGATGCCGGTCCGAATTGATAGGGTGCATAAATAGCATTGCGGATGCTGCCATAGGAGCCCCTTGCGCGGTTCATTACCACCGCCCCCACCGCCAGCTGGCCTTCATAAGGCTGCTGTCCGCATTCGCATTGGATCAAAGCCGCAAGCAGGGTTTCATCATCATAGGTCGCCTCTACTGCTCCGTTGTCCACCACAGCAGGCGTCTCATTCCCTGCCGCCGGAGGATTCTCCTGTCCGGGAGCGGCTTCCTGCGGAGGATTCTCGTTATTCTTGGGAGCCTCCTCCTTTTTCTCTTTCTTCTTTTTTGCTTCCTCTGCCTGCGCCTTCTTTTCCGCAGACTCCTTTTCTCTCTCCGATACTTCCTCTATCGTTTCCCCTTCGTTAAAATGATAGCCAATGGAGATGTAGTCGTTGGAAACAAATCCTTCCCCCGTACCCTCTGTGCCATCATCATACCGGATCCTGGTCCATTCTCCCTCTGCATCCAGAACCTCCACCTCGGTGCCGCCTGCCAGGAGAGCGTTGATCCCTGCTTCTTCATCCGCATCCCCCCTTACCCGCAGGGTTTCCGTATTGACCGTGGCGGTCATCCAGCTGATATCCCGGATCCTCTCCTTCGCCTCATCTCCAAAGAGAAGATACTCATCCTTTGCCCATCCGGTCAGCCTGCCGGACTGGATCTTCGTCCAGCCGTCCTGCTGCTCCAGAATTTCTGCTACATTATCCTTGTACAGATATCCGGCCAGGGAAGCCTCCTCAGAAGGATCCTGCCTGACGTTCATGGAATTGGTCACATCCGCAACACAAAGGCCGTCCAGCTCATCCTGCTCTTTATCCTGCCCTTCCTCTACCTCGGGCTCCGTCTCAGTGGACTCGAAGGTGACTTCGATCATCTTCATGGCATCTGTATCTGCCGCAGAAACCGGAGCCACATCCCCAGCTCCCGCCATAAGCTTAGAGGCCGGCGTTTCTGCTGCCGACTTCATGATCCGCTCCAGAATGGATTCATCCGTATCATATACCGATGCCGCATACATGCTCCTTCCAGAGCCTGCACACAGATCCCCTAAGATATCTGCCGCGAAAGCATCATATGAAGTTATCCAAGCTGCGACGAAAAAGCCAAGGAGCGCCACAACCGCCAGACTGATCTTCTTCATAGCATTCATATCTTAACAATTCCTTAACAAATTGTCAAATTTGCCCGGATTTTGCTAGATATGTACTATATTTTGTATTGTAACAATTATGTAACCAAATATGCAGCTTCTGATCTATCGGTACATCAATATCGCGGCCGCCACTGCCGCATTCAATGATTCCACCCGCCCCTGCATCGGGATATAAACCCGCTCATCTGCAAGGGAAGCCAGTTCATCCGTAAGCCCGCCGCCCTCATTCCCGATGAGGAATGCCCGGGGGCTCTTCATTTCAAGCTCATATAAGGATCTGCCCCCCAAATGTGCCGCATAAGCCGTAAAGCCTGCTCTTTTCACATCGCACAGGGTTTTCTTCAGGTCATCCGAGACCATGAACGGCACGCGGAAGATCGATCCCATGGTCGACCGGACCACTTTCGGTGAATAAATATCCGCGGTCAGCCTGTCCATAAAAAGTCCGGATACCCCGGCAGCTTCCGCAGTACGAAGGATGGTTCCTACATTTCCGGGATCCTGGATGCCCTCCAGGAATAATGCCTTATCCCCTGACAAAAGGGAATCCATGGCATGCTCCCTCTGCCTCACTACCGCAAGGATCCCCTGGGGAGACACCGTATCGGATATTTTGCAGAATGAATCATCGGAAATCACGTCTGCATCCGGAAACTCCTGCGCCATGCCGGGCTTAGCCGCCATGCTCTCCGAGAGCACCAGCTTCACCACATCATCTTTCGGAGCCTCCCTGACCATCCGCAGGCCTTCCACTACAAAAAGCCCCTGCTCCCTCCGGGCAGAGGCTTTCTTCTGCAGCATTCTGATCTCTCCCAGCTGGCGCCGGGTAAGGCCCTGTCCCATCAGATTGAAAGTGCCTTGGATACCATATATTGGTATTCGGGAATATTCTTTGTCATGGAAAGGGCTTCTTCCAGGTCGACGTCCGTAAAATCCCCGTCCCTGTAGCACACCGCCCGGTTGGTCTTCCCCTCCTTCAGAAGGTCTGCCGCCATGGCGCCCATGACCGAGGCATAGTACCGGTCCTTGCAGGTTGGAGATCCCCCTCTCTGCATGTATCCGAGAATAGTGGCTCTGGTCTCCATTCCCGTGGCTGCCTCGATCCGCCTGGCCATGGAGGTGGAATGCCCAATTCCCTCCGCATTGATGATCAGATGATGCGTCTTCCCGATCTTCCTGCTTTCGATGATATGGTTGATGATCTCCTGCTCATCATAATTATACTTTTCCGGGAGCAGGATATCCTCCGCACCGCTTGCCACGCCGCACCAAAGGGCGATATATCCGGCATTCCTGCCCATGACTTCTATAATGGAGCAGCGCTCATGCGAGGAAGAGGTATCCCTGACCTTGTCGATGGCTTCCAATGCCGTATTGATCGCGGTATCAAATCCGATGGTATAGTCCGTGCAGGAAATGTCCAGGTCGATCGTGCCCGGAAGGCAGACTACCGGCTCTCCGGCTCTGCTCAGCTCCAGGGCTCCCCGGTAGGATCCGTCTCCTCCGATGACCACCACGGCATCCATCTTATGCTTCCTGCAGATCTGCACGGCTTTTTCCCGTCCCTCCGGGGTCTTGAATTCTTCGCTTCTTGCCGTACGGAGGATGGTGCCTCCCTGCTGGATGCTGTCTGATACGCTTCTGGCCGTCATTTCCGACATTTCTTCATTCAGCAGCCCCTGGTATCCCTTTTGGATGCCCACTACCTTCAATCCGTCCGAAATGGCTTTCCGGACCACAGCCCGGATGGCGGCATTCATGCCCGGCGCATCCCCTCCGCTGGTCAGTATTCCGATCTTCTTGATTTTTTTTCCTTCTGCCATAATCCCCCGTCCTCCCGGCGGCCCTCCGGCCACACAATTTCATCGTGATCTGTTGTCATTATGTCATACAATCTTTATATTATCCATTCCCAGGAGCTTCTGCAATTCCTCCGCCGCTTTCCCGGAATCCGTTCTCTGTCCCAATGTTTTTCTTTTCTTTTCCTCACGGCAGTACACGATCACGGTATCCTGTCCTTTATGGGCGCGGAGGATCTGTTCCAGCGCCTCTGCTCCCTTTTCATATGCGGCAATATTCTCATATTGCACATACAGCTTCATCGGCATGTCACCCAGCATCCTGACCCGGTCGGCCATCAGCTGGGCGTCCCGCTCGTCCTCCGTCTTCACCCGTCCTTCGATGATGACCTTCTGGTCCATTTGGATCAGATCCCTGTACTCGCTGTAGGTCTTCGGCCATACGATCACCTCAGCGGTACCCACCAGATCCTCCACCTGGATGATGGCCATGGTGTCGCCCTTCTTGGTCTGCTTGATCCGGATGTCTGAAATAATGCCTCCGATGACCTGCTTCGAGCCATCCTCCAGCAGGCACATGCCGTTTTCATCCAGGGAAAAGTCCAGAGTCTTTGCTGTAATGCTCCTCTTCCAGATCTTTTCATATTCCTCCAGGGGGTGTCCGCTCAGATAAACTCCCAAAACTTCTTTCTCATCATTCAGGAGCATCTCCTTGGGAAACTCTCCCACATCGGGAAGCGTCTCGGTGATCCCTTCGGCGCTGCCCCTGCTCATGTCCTGTACCAGATCCATGAGAGACATCTGTCCATCCAGATTTTTCTTTTTATCCTCGATCGCCTCATCCACCAGGCTTTCATAGACCTGGATATACTGCTTTCTCGTGCCTCCCAGGGAATCCATCGCCCCTGCTTTGATCAGGCTTTCAATTGCCCTTTTATTGACCTCTCTTCCCGCTGTACGCTTGATGAAATCACCCAGGCTCTTATATCTTCCTCCATGCTCCCGCTCTTGAAGGACAGCCCTGATCACCGGGGATCCTACCGAACGGACCGCCAGCATCCCAAAGCGGATCTTCTTTTCTCCGGCTTTGCCTTCTGCCTGGAAGCAGTCCCCTCCGAAATTGATATCGGGAGGAAGGATGGAAATCCCCATGGACCGGCAGACCAGGATATATTCCGCCACCTTCCCTGAATTGTCGATGAAGCTGGTCATCAGCGCGGCCATGAATTCCACGGGATAATATGTCTTAAGCCAGGCTGTCTGCATTGTGACATAGGCATAGGACGCGGCATGGGATTTATTAAAGGCATACCTGGCAAAATCCATCATGTCGCCATAGATCTTCTTTGCCACATCCTCCGGAATGCCCCTTGCCACACAGCCCGGAACTCCCTGCTCCTTATTGCCGTAGACAAAGTTTGCCTGCTCCTCCTCCATGACGGCCTTCTTCTTTTTACTCATAGCCCGCCGGACGATATCCGCCCTTCCCAGGGTATATCCTCCCAGTGCCTGGACGATCTGCATGACCTGCTCCTGGTATACGATGCATCCATAGGTTGATTCCAGGATCGGCTTCAATTCCGGACAGTCATATTTTATCTCACCCGAGTGGTTCTTCCCCTCGATATATTTGGGAATAAAGTCCATGGGACCCGGGCGGTACAGTGCGATCCCGGCTATGATATCCTCCAGGCTGTTCGGCTTCAGCTTTTTCATGAAGACCTGCATCCCCCCGGACTCCAGCTGGAATATGCCCTCGGTGCTGCCGGTGCTGATGTATTCCATGACCTTGGGATCATCGTAGTCGATCTTCATGATGTCCAGATTAAGACCCGGATTTCTTTTGTTTATGGCCATGACCGCATCCTTGATCACGGTCAGGGTGCGCAGCCCCAAAAAGTCCATCTTCAGGAGGCCCAGCTCTTCCAGGGTCGTCATCGTAAACTGCGTCGTGATTTCTCCGTTGCCTCCCCTGGACAGAGGCACATACTGGTCTGCGTCCTCCGGTGTGATCAATATCCCGGCCGCATGAGTGGAGGAATGCCTGGGAAGCCCTTCCAGCCTCATGCACATATCGATGATCTCCTTTACCTCCTCATCCTCCTCAACCAGCTTTCGGAATTCATTGTTACTTTCCAATGCCTGCTCAAGGGTAATATTCTGCTGTTCCCTGGGCACCATCCTGGCAAGCTGATCGCCTCTGGAATAAGGAAGATCCATGGCCCGGCATACATCCCGGATCACCCCTTTTGCCGCCAGGGTATTGAAGGTCACGATCTGAACACATCTGCTGCGTCCATACTTCTGCACCACATATTCGATGACCTCCTGGCGCCGTTCGTAATCAAAGTCCACGTCAATATCCGGCATGGATACACGCTCCGGATTCAGGAAGCGTTCAAATAGCAGGTTGTATTTTATAGGATCTATGTCTGTGATCCCAAGACAATACGATACAATAGCACCCGCTGCCGAACCACGTCCGGGTCCTACAGCGATGCCGTGATTTTTCGCATAATGGATGTAATCCCAAACGATCAGAAAATAATCTACATATCCCATCTTCAGGATGATCTGAAGCTCCTGGTCAAGCCTTTCCTTCAGCGTCCCGTCATCCTCCGGATACCGTTTTTCCAGCCCTTCATAGCACAGATGCGTCAGATAGCCCAGGGCATCATAGCCCTCCGGTACATCAAAATGAGGAAGCTTTGTCTTATGGAATTCGATCTCCACATGGCATCTGTCCGCAATCCTCTGTGTCTCCTCAATGGCTTCCAGGGCATAGGGAAAAAGCTCCCGCATCTCTTCTTCGGATTTCACATAATACTGTCCTCCGGCATACCGCATCCGGTCCGGATCCGACAGCTTCTTTCCTGTCTGCAGGCAGAGCAGGATGTCGTGGGGCTTTTCATCCTCATGATTGGTATAATGGCAGTCGTTGGTGCAGATCAGCGGTATGCCAAGCTCCTGGGACATCTGCACCAGGGCATGATTTACCAGCCTCTGCTCTTCCATGCCATGATCCTGAAGCTCCAGATAGAAATGATCCTTCCCGAATATTTCCAGATATTCAAGGGCCGCCTTCTTTGCCGCCTCAATCTGTCCGGCCAGGATCTTGGAAGGCACTTCTCCTCCAAGGCATGCGGAAGAAGCAATGATCCCCTCATGATACCGGCTGAGAATTTCCTTATCTACCCTGGGCTTGTAATAATATCCTTCAATAAAGCCTGCAGAAACGATCTTCATCAGGTTTTGATAACCCTGATCATTCTCTGCCAGAAGGATCAGATGATGATACCTTTCTTCCCTTTGCCCCGCTTCCCGGTCAAACCGGGAGCCCGGTGCCACATAGACCTCACAGCCCAGTACAGGATTGATCCCCGCTTCAAGGCATTCCCGGTAAAACTCGATCACGCCGTACATAACCCCATGGTCGGTGATGGCGGCGGCTGTCATCCCCATCTTCTTTACTTTGGCCACATATTCTTTGATCTTATTCGCACCATCCAGCAGAGAATACTCTGTATGGGAATGCAGATGGACAAATGACATCCCTGGCTTCCTCCTTCTTCTCCGGGGCTGGATCCCGTCCCGGAACGCACATATGCAAGCGTTATGGTTCTATTTTATACCCATTGACGGACAGACGCAAACATAGTAGTATAAGCATGTAACCGTTGACATCAAAACTTCATAATATTCGTATTTCTCTTATTCAGAGTGGCGGAGATGCAAAGGATCTGTGAAACCACGACAACCCCTGCGGATGGACATTTCTTCCGCGGAAGGTGCCTACCTTGAGCGAGTGATCGAACAATGAGAGGGATTGATATCGACGTCGATCCCGCATATGCGGGCTTTTTTATTATGAAAGGAGATTCAATATGGAAAAAAGGCTTTTTACTTCAGAGTCTGTGACGGAAGGCCACCCGGACAAGGTTTGTGATGCCATCTCTGATGCCATCCTTGACGAGTGCATGAGACAGGATCCCATGAGCCGTGTTGCCTGCGAAACCGCGACCTGCACCGGCTTTGTGCTTGTGACCGGCGAGATCACAACCAAGGCTTATGTAGATATCCAGAAGGTAGTGCGGGACACCGTAAGGGAGATCGGATATACGAAATCCGAATATGGCTTTGATGCCAACACCTGCGCTGTCCTTTCTGCCATCGACGAGCAGTCGGCAGATATCGCCATGGGCGTAGACAAGGCTCTCGAAGCAAGGGAAAACCAGATGTCCGATGCAGAAATCGAAGCCATCGGTGCCGGGGATCAGGGAATGATGTTCGGCTATGCCACAAATGAGACCCCGGAATACATGCCCTATCCCATCTCCCTGGCCCATAAGCTCTGCCTGCAGCTGACCAAGGTCCGGAAGGACGGCACCCTGCCCTATCTGAGGCCTGACGGCAAATCCCAGGTTTCGGTAGAGTACGATGAGGACGGGAAGCCCTCCCGGCTGGAAGCGGTGGTCATTTCCACACAGCATGACGATGACGTGACCCAGGAAAAGATCCATGAGGATATCCGCAAGCATGTGATCGACCAGATCGTTCCCGGCAGCATGATCGACAGCAAGACAAAGATCTTCATCAATCCCACTGGACGCTTCGTCATCGGCGGGCCTCATGGAGATGCCGGACTCACCGGCAGAAAGATCATCGTGGACACCTACGGCGGCTTTGCCCGCCATGGCGGCGGTGCATTTTCCGGCAAGGACTGCACCAAGGTAGACCGTTCCGCAGCCTATGCGGCCCGTTACGTAGCCAAAAATATCGTGGCTTCCGGACTTGCAGACCGCTGCGAGATCCAGCTGTCTTATGCCATCGGAGTAGCCCAGCCTACCTCCATCATGGCAGACACCTATGGTACCGGCAAGGTTTCTGATGAAAAGATCGTAGACATCATCCGGGAAAATTTCGACCTTCGCCCCGCAGGCATCATCAAGATGCTGGACCTGCGCCGGCCGATCTACAAGCAGACCGCTGCCTACGGCCATTTCGGAAGGACAGACGCAGATCTTCCCTGGGAAAAGCTGGATAAGGCAGATGCTCTGAAAAAATATCTGTGATCCGATGCGGCAGTCCTGGGCATAGGCTGAGGTATTGATGCATTTCAGCCGTGCCTAAGGACAGGCATTGAATAACATCCGTACTTCATCTGAAAACATAACAGGCGCATCCTTGATCATTGATCAGATGCGCCTGTTATTATTGTTATTATTACATGAGCCCATGCGGCCCGAATATTAATATCATACGTTATGAAACTACCTTGAACTTGAATTTCTTGATATCACGCTCATCCTCCGCCTCGTCGATCTGGGCTCCCAGATGCCGGAGCTTTGCATCAAAATCCTCATATCCTCTTTGAATAAAATAGATATTATCGATCACGGTGATCCCTTCAGCCGCAAGCCCTGCGATAACAAGTGCTGCGCCTGCGCGGAGGTCCGGAGCGGAAATATGGGCTCCCTTGAATCCCTCCACCCCTTCAATAATGGCCGTATTCCCTTCCACACGGATCTGGGCGCCCATCCTCACCAGCTCGTCCACATAGCGGAAGCGGTTCTCAAAGATGCTCTCGGTAATGGTACTGACTCCACCCGAAAGAGCCAGCGCGACCCCAGCCTGAGGCTGCATGTCCGTAGGATAGCCTGGATACGGAAGCGTCTTGATCTGGGTCGACTTCAGCCTCTTGGAAGCCACCACCCGGACCGCATCATCAAATTCCTGTACCTCACAGCCGATCTCGATCAGCTTCGCGGTTATGGACTCCAAATGCTTCGGGATCACGTTCTTGATCAGGACATCCCCCTTAGTCACAGCCGCCGCAAACATGAACGTGCCGGCTTCGATCTGATCCGGTATCACGGAATAGGTACAGGCATGAAGCTTCTCTACGCCGGAGATGCGGATCACATCGGTACCTGCCCCTTTGATATTCGCACCCATGCTGTTCAGGAAATTGGCCACATCGACCACATGAGGCTCTTTCGCCGCATTCTCGATAATGGTCTTGCCCTCCGCCAGGGAAGCTGCCATCATCACATTGATCGTAGCACCTACGGATACCACGTCCATATAGATGTGGGCACCATGGAGATGCTGGGATGAAGCCTTGACGTTGACGATACCGCCTTCGATGGTCACCTCTGCGCCCAAAGCCCGGAAACCTTTCGCATGCTGGTCTATGGGACGGCTGCCGATATCACATCCTCCGGGAAGCGGAACCTCTGCATTCTTATATTTTCCAAGCAAGGCACCCAGCAGATAATAGGATGCCCGTATTTTTCGGATGTTGATCGTATCGACGATCACATTTTTGACCATCGATCCGTTGATCTTGACGGTATGCCGATCCAATCTTTTTATCGTGACGCCAATCCCCTGCATGGCTTCCAGCATGACATTCGTATCTCTTACGTCCGGCATATTCTCGATCGTAACCGTCTCATCGGTCATGATGGATGCGGCCACGATGGCCAGAGCCGCATTTTTGGCTCCGCCTATATCCACCTCCCCGACCAGGGGAATCCCTCCCCTGATCACGTAATGGTCTCCGTTTTTCTCTCCCGCTTTTTTCATCAAATCTCCACTTTATCACCGCAGACAAAAATCAGCCGCCATTTCCATGGCTGCCATGCGGTTTAACGATTACACGCATGAATGGCTTCAGGATGCCATCCCATGCGGTCAATACATCAAAACAGTTCCGCCACCAGCTTCAGGATCAACAGGATGATCCCGCAGAAATTCAATCCAAGAAGGACAAGGTTCGCGATCAGAATTCCTTTGATCCCCGCCATCCTCTTTTTTACGGCATCTGCCGATCCATCCATCTGATCCAGCTTCTGCAGGCCCTGAAGAAGATCCAGTATCTTGAGCCTCTCCATCGTCTTTGTGGATTCATCCTGGATGACAGCCTGGACATTGCGGTACAGCTTGACATCTTCCTTATGGATGACATCACTGACCATAGCGCCCATCTCTTCCTTGGCCGATGTGGCTATCTCCTCAACAGCCTGAAGGTTCAGGGCTCCTTCGCCTTCCTGCTTCCCGGCTTCTGTCCCCGGCACAGGGGCTTTCTTTGCTTCTGCCACCTGATCCGAAAGGTTCGTGATCGCCCCCATGATCCGGTCCGAGCTGTTCCGGATCATATCCCTGGTCTCGCCGAATTCCGCAGTCTGGACTGTCTGCGCCTGTCTCATGGCAAGGGCAAGCTTTTCCACGTCTTCCCGTACCGCTCCGGCCTCCATCACCATATCCCGCTCTCTCTGCGGCAGCTGAGGTCTCTCCTGTGCACGGGTAAAGTCCATATCATAAGGTTCTCTCCGGTCACGATCCCTGTACGAATCCCGGGCACCCCGCATATCACGGTCTCTCCCAGGATCCCTGGATGTCATGCTGTCCCGATAAGAGGAACGGCCCGGACGATCATCCCGGTAGCTGTCCCGGTATTCATCCTGAAAACCATCGGAAAAGCCATCCCTCTCCCGATACGACTGTGATCTTGAATTATTCTGCTGGTTGATCTTATCTGCCAGCCTGTCCATAAAATTATCCATACATCATACCCTCAACATCTGTCAAAGAACCGGAACAGCATAAGTGTACCATTAAACCATCCCATGCGCAAATCATTTCATTACAGTTTCCGATCTATCATCATGGTTCACAATAAACCTCATGACGCTGATGCCTTCTTCTGTGCATAATGCGCAGGATCATTGCAATATCGCACGTTATTATTATGAATGCCGACCATAAGCTTCCCCTCCCGGCCCGGTCTTCTTTTTACGGAACCAGAAAAGGAGACAATACCCTTTCCTCCTCATCTGCCTCTTTGATCTCCTCGTTCAGCGACATCATTTTGGCATCCAGGTCCGATACCATCTCTGCGCATTCCGAAAGCTCTCTTTTAATATGCTCCGGAACCTCGCCCTCATATTTATAGTTGATCTTATGCTCCAGGCTTGCCCAGAAATCCATGGCTACCGTCCGGATCTGGATCTCAACCCGGGTATCCACGCTTCGGTCGGAGAGAAAAATCGGAACCGAAACGATCATATGATAGCTTTTATATCCGCTTTCCTTCGGATTGCGGATATAATCCTTGATGGAATGAACCCGGATATCGGACTGCCTCGCCAGCATATCGGCAATGCGGAAGATATCGGAGGTAAAGGAACAGATCACCCGGATGCCCGCAATGTCATTCACATATTTCACCATATTTTCCGTGGTGGATTCGTAACCCCTCCTCTTCAGCTTCTTGACAATGCTCTCCGGGGTCTTTATTCTTGATTTGATATGTTCGATCGGGTTGTATTGATGGACATGCTGAAATTCATCATTCAGGATCGCAAGCTTGGTCCCGACTTCTTTCAGTGCAGAATTATATAACAGGATGATCGTTGTCCAACTGTCCACGCCATTATAATCAAACCCCTGCTCGTCCATATCTGATCCCCTCCATCCAATCTGATCCAGCACCGCTCACTGCCGGATCCTAAAACCGTTTCCCGGAATAAGAAAGGCCTGCCCCTGCATCCGGGGAGCAGCCATCCTCTCCATACGGGCGGCATACGGCAGTCCGGCTGTGATCTGCAAGATAGTATTTTCTAATTATAACATAACCTTACGGAGATTTACAGATGTTCCAATTATGGGCTAAGGAATGGAAAAACAATAAAATGCTCCGAGACATCGTCATTTCCGATGCATCGGAAGATACCCGCACCCACAAGGTTTTCCACACCCTGGAACAGGTATGCCTTTCCTTCGACCTGTCCACCCCGATCTGGCTTGCCGCCAATGTCAGTGAATTCAAAAAACACAGCAAGACAAGGTTTTATTCCGATTCATTCATCGACGAAATCCCCTTTGATTATCTGGAGATATCCGTTCTGGAAGAGGATTGACCCCAAATCCCAGCCATAATCTTGATTTTTCTGTCTGATGGTAGTATTATCATCTCAAACATGTAGTTTTGATTACTACATGACATAGTTTAGAGTAGAATTTACAGAAAGGCAGGATCACATGGACGGAATGGAAAGAATCCCTCTCAATACCACCGCGACAAGATTTGGCAGGCTGCCGGAATCCATCTTCATCCCCATAAGGGAACCCGGATCCGCCTTCACCCATGCCATAGCCCTGATGCTCACCCTGATCGGCGCCGGCCCGCTTCTTCTCAAGGCCAGGATCTGTGGTTCATCCGCGACCGAAGCATCCATGGGGGTATTTCTGATCAGTGCATGCCTGCTTTATGCCGCAAGCACCGCTTATCATTCTGTGGTAGGAAATAAAAAAATGACGGAAAGACTCCGCAGGATCGACCATATGAGCATCAGCATCCTGATCGCCGGCACCTATACGCCTATCTGCCTGACCGCACTAAAGGGCCGGATCGGATATGCGCTGCTTGCGGCGATCTGGATCCTTGCGGTCATCGGGATCATCTTTAAGGCGGTATGGTATACCTGTCCCCGGTGGATCTCCTCCCTCCTGTACCTTGTCATGGGCTGGCTTTGCATGGCGGCACTGCCGGCAATCCTTCACGCCCTGCCTCTTGGGGCATTTATCTGGCTTCTTTTGGGAGGCGTCCTATATACGGCCGGTGCAGTCATCTATGCCTTAAAGCTTTCCCGTTTTAACGCACGCCATCTGTATTTCGGCTCCCATGAGATCTTTCACTGCTTCATCATGGCCGGGACCCTCTGCCATTATGTGGTAATGTTCGGCTATGTTTCAATGATTGGATAATACCTGGATCTGACTCACCTTAGGGTCTGCCGTGCCCTGGAGGGAGCAGCCCTTGTCCTTTGCAAACAGGATATGGTCGATGATCTCCCTCGTGATGCGTTCTCCCGGTGCAAGAATGGGTATGCCGGGGGGATAGCACATCACGAACTCACCGCAGATGCAGTCTGCCGAAAGCTCGATGGGCACGGTCTCCTTTTTGGCATAAAAGGATCTCTGGGGGCTGTATACCACCTCCGGTACCACCGCATCCACAAAAGCCATGTCAGACGGCATCCTGCGATACAGCCTTTTGATATCCTCAAACGCCCCTACCAGCCGTTCGATATCCTGAATCCTGTCTCCAATGGAAATATAGGCCATGATATTTCCGATATCGCCAAATTCCATCTGGATATCATACTCATCCCGCATCAGGTCATAGACCTCGATTCCCGTAAGGCCGATCCCCTTCGTATAGACACAGAGCTTGGTCACATCGAAATCATAGACGGCTCCCCCGTCGATCAGATCCTTGCCATAGGCATAATAGCCCTCCAGACGGTTGATCTCCTCCCTGGCATACTCTGCCATCTCCGTTACCTTGGCGAAGCTCATCTCTCCGCGGAGAGCAAGATTCCGGCGCGAAATATCCAGGCTGGAAAGAAGGAGATAGCTGGCACTCGTTGTCTGCGTAAGGTTAATGATCTCCCGGACATGATCCCGGTCAATGCCCTCATTCAAAAGCAGGCAGGAGCTCTGGGTAAGGCTTCCCCCGGACTTATGCATGGACACGGCGGCCATGTCCGCTCCGGCACGCATAGCCGGGATAGGCAGATCCCGTCCAAAATACAGATGTGTACCATGTGCTTCATCCACCAGCACCTTCAGCCCATTGGCGTGGGCCAGTTCCGTGATGCTTTTCAGGTCGGAGCATATCCCATAATAGGTGGGATTTGTGACAAGCACCGCCACCGCATCCGGATTGTCCCGGATGGCTTTCTCCACATCCTTTACCTCCATGCCCAAAGCCACGCCGATCACCTTGTGGATGGCAGGCCTGACATAAACGGGGACGGCTCCGCAGAGGATCAGGGCATTGATCACGCTCTTATGCACATTGCGGGGAAGAATGATCTTATCCCCCGATTTGCATACCGAAAGGATCATGCCCTGGACAGCACTGGTGGTGCCCCCTACCATAAAGAAGGAGCTGGCCGCGCCAAAGGCATCTGCCATCAGATCCTCTGCCTCGGCGATGACCGACACCGGGTTGCAGAGATTATCCAGGGGCTTCATGCTGTTGACATCCGAGCTCACGCACTGCTCACCCAAAAGCTTGGCAAGCTCCGGATTTCCTCTTCCCCGCTTATGGCCCGGTACGTCAAAGGGCACCACTCTTTTTTTCTTAAAATTTTCCAACGCCTCATAAAGGGGCGCTTTTGCCTGTTTTTCTAAGTCCATGCCTTTTTCTTATTGTAATTGATCAGGCAGCCATCCAGAATGATCTGCCTCTCATCATCGGTAAGCTCTCCCAGGGCAAGCTCAAATTCCACCAGCTCTTTGCCCTTTATCGAATAGGCCTTAAGCGAGGGCTTTTTTTCCGATACCGCTTCAGCAATCCCAGGGATGAACAGATAATCCAGATTTTGGAACGGCAGCTCTCCCGGCTTGATCAGGAAGGGAAGCATGCCCCAGTTGATCAGATTGCTGCGATAGCGCTTTGTGGCATATTCATTAGCGATATTTGCCCATCCTCCCAGAACCTTCTGTACGGAAGCCGCCTGCTCCCTGGCCGATCCATCTCCCGGCTTTACCGCAAAGATCACAGAGCCTACACCTGTATTCGACCAGTCTGCTTCGTTGAAGGAAGACCGGACCGCTTCCCATGCCTGAGAGAGCGCCGGATCCGAAGCGAGCCTTTCCCCCATGGCCGCCTCCCCTTGTTCCCTTGCTTCTTCAAAGGACCGCACCTCCTTGGCACGCCCCACATAAGCCGGATCCTTCCTGGAAAGAGCATATTCGGCCAGCCCAAGTGGATTTGAACGGTAAGACGAGGTTTCTCCGGAAGGAATCAATTCATCCGTCGTCGTCACCGGATCATGGATCTCGGATACCACCCTAAGAAGGAGATTTTCGGTCAAGGCAGGCATGGCAGGCCAGTCCTTGATATTCGGCCCCAAGACCACCTCTTCATCCGGCCTTGCGGCTCCCCAGGCATCAAACACCCTCTTTGCGTAGATGGTACGGTCAAAAAAGTACTTGTATTTCTTTGCTTCCCTGTCGACATGGTCAGCACCGGTAAGCCTTCCCTTGTTTGCCGCAGTGGCGGCGATGGACCTGGCATCCATCAAGGCAACCGATGCGATCTGCCCCTGCTGAAGCTTTGAACCCTCCCTGTTGGGGAAATTCCTTGTGGAATGCCGGATCGACAGGGCATGATTTGCAGGAGTATCCCCCGCGCCGAAGCACGGCCCGCAAAAGCAGGTCTTGATCACCACTCCGGCATCGATGAGCCGGCTTACCGCCCCATTCTTTACAAGCTCCGCATATACCGGCATGGAAGCCGGATAAACACTCATGGTGAATTCATGGTTTCCGATGTCTGCATCCTCCAGGATGTCCGCAGCGGCGCAGAGATTTTCAAAGCCGCCCCCGGCACAGCCTGCAATGATGCCTTGATCCACGAAAAGACGCCCATCTTTAAGCTTGCTGTGAAGCTCGAAGGAAACCTCCTTCCCAAAGGAAACCTCTGCCCTCTTTTCCACCTCCGACAAAATATCCCCGGGAGACGCATTGACCTCATCAATGGCATATACATTGGAAGGATGGAAGGGCATGGCGATCATCGGCTTCACCCTGCCCAGGTCCACTTCGACCAGGTCATCATAATAAGCCGTATCCTCCGGCTTCAGCTCTTTATAATCCGAGCTTCTGCCATGCAGGGCAAGCCATTCCTCCACCGCCCCGTCCGTCTGCCAGATGGAGCTTAGGCAGGTGGTCTCCGTCGTCATGACATCGATCCCGATGCGGAAATCCACGGAGAGGTTTCCGACACCCGGCCCGAAAAACTCCATAATGCTGTTCTTTACGATCCCCTCCGGAAAAAGCCTCCCGATCAGGGCAAGCGCCACGTCCTGCGGACCCACGCCCTTTCCCGGCTTCCCCGTCAGAAAGATCCCCACCACCTTCGGCCGGTCGATATCATAGGTCTGGGACAGAAGCTGCTTTACCAGCTCCGGTCCTCCTTCCCCGACGGCCATGGTTCCCAGGGCGCCATACCGGGTATGGGAATCCGATCCCAGGATCATTTTGCCCGATCCGGCCAGCATCTCCCTGGCATATTGATGGATCACGGCTTGATGGGGAGGCACATAGATCCCCCCATATTTCCTGGCGGAGGATAATCCAAAGACGTGATCATCCTCATTAATGGTACCGCCCACGGCGCACAGGGAATTATGGCAGTTTGTCAATACATAGGGCACCGGAAATTTCTCAAGCCCGGATGCCCTGGCCGTCTGGATGATCCCCACGAAAGTAATGTCATGGGAGGTCAGGCAGTCAAAGCGCAGCTTCAGATGCTCCATGCTGCCGGAGGTATTGTGGCTCTTAAGGATCCGGTAAGCCATGGTTCCCTTTCTCGCCTCATCACGGTCAAGCCTCTCCTCTTCTCCCCGGGGGGCTGGCTTCTGGCCGACCACAAAGGTTCCGGCATTTCTTACGGAAACGCAGTCTTTCACTGCAGGTGAATAATTAAACATAAACACGATCCTCTTTTATTTCTTTCTGAGCTTTACTTTGTCCAAATGCCAGATATCATTTACATATTCCTTGATGGTACGGTCTGAGGAGAACTTTCCGGAGGCCGCCACATTCAGGATGGCTTTCCTGGCCCATTCCGACTGATTTTTGTAGGCCTGTTCCACCTTTTCCTGGGCTTCGGCATATGAGCGGAAATCCTTCAGGATAAAGTATGTATCCGCCCTGCTGGTAACCTGCGTATTCAAAAGGGAATTATACAGATCCCGGAAAAGCTCCGGATCATTCTTAGCATAAAACCCATTGATCAGCTGCATCAAAACCTCCCGGATCTCCTGGTCATTATTGAAGATATCCATGGGGTTGTATCCGCCATTGTTCTCATACTGGATCACCTCATCCGAGGACATGCCGAAGATGAACATATTCTCTTCCCCGACTTCCTCTGCCATCTCCACATTTGCCCCATCCATAGTGCCGATGGTCAGGGCTCCGTTCAGCATGAATTTCATGTTGCCCGTGCCGGATGCCTCCTTGGAGGCCGTAGAGATCTGCTCGGAAACATCTGCCGCAGCAAAGATGATCTCTGCATTGGACACACGGTAATCCTCTATGAATACCACCTTGATCTTGCCCTTGATGGATTCGTCCTTGTTGATCACATCCGCCACGGAATTGATCAATTTGATGGTCAGCTTGGCATTCTTATAGCCGGCCGCGGCCTTTGCGCCAAAGATGAAGGTCCTGGGATAGAAATCCAGGCCCGGATCCGCCTTGATCTTATTGTACAGATACATGACATGAAGGATATTCAGCAGCTGCCTCTTATATTCATGAAGCCGCTTTACCTGCACGTCAAAGATGGATCTGGGATTCACTTCTATTCCGTTATGCTCCAGGATATACTGCGCCAGCCTTTCCTTGTTCTTGAACTTGATATTCATGAACTCCGTCTGTGCCTTTTTATCCTCTGCATATACCTTAAGCCCCTTGACCTTGGACAGATCCGTGACCCAGTCGCTTCCCACATGGTCTGTGACCCAGGCCGCCAGGAGCGGATTGCCATGGAGCAGGAAACGGCGCTGGGTGATGCCATTGGTCTTATTATTGAATTTCTCCGGCATCATCTCATAGAAGTCCTTCAGCTCCTGCTTCTTCAGGATCTCCGTATGCAGCCTGGCCACGCCGTTCACGGAAAAGCCGGCACAGATCGCCAGGTTGGCCATACGGACCTGGCCGTCGTAGATGATGGCCATCTTGCGGATCTTCTCCTGATTGCCCGGATAATCCTTTGCGATCTCCAGGCAGAACCGGCGGTTGATTTCTTCCACGATCTGGTAGATCCTGGGAAGCAGCCTGGAGAAAAGCTCCATCGGCCATTTCTCCAAAGCCTCGGACATGATCGTATGGTTTGTATATGCGCAGGTCTTGGTGGTAACTGCCCAGGCCTCATCCCAGGTCAGGTCATAATCATCCATGAGGATGCGCATCAGCTCCGCCACGGCCACGGTGGGGTGGGTATCGTTAAGCTGGAAGACATTCTTCTCATAGAAATTGCGCACATCACTATGCTTCCTCATGTACTTCGCCACAGCCTCCTGCACCGATGCAGAAATGAAGAAATACTGCTGCTTTAAGCGAAGCTCCTTGCCCGCGTAATGGTTATCATTCGGATAAAGCACATCACAAAGGTTTCTGGCCAGGTTGTCCTGCTCCACTGCCTGATGGTAATCTCCCTTGTCGAAGGAATCCAGGCGGAAGCATTCCACCGGCTCCGCATCCCAGATCCTCAAAGTATTTACTATGCCGTTTCCATAGCCTACGATGGGCATGTCGTAGGGCACCGCATTGACCGACTGGTAGCCCTCCTGGATGAAGTGATTCCTGCCCTTATCATCGGTTTCCACCTTGACATATCCGCCGAACTTCACCTCTTTCTGATATTCCCTCCGCCTCAGCTCAAAGGGATTGCCATCCCGAAGCCAGTCATCCGGCACCTCCCTCTGATAGCCATCCCGGATCTGCTGCCTGAACATCCCGTAATGATACCGGATCCCGCAGCCATAGGCACAATATCCCAATGTGGCCAGGGAATCCAGGAAGCAGGCCGCCAGCCTTCCGAGGCCGCCGTTTCCCAAAGCCGCATCCGGCTCCTCGTCCTCGATCATATTCAGATCGATATTCAGCTCATGCAGGGCCTTCTTGACTTCCTCATATTCGCAGAGATTGATCAGATTGTTCCCCAGGGCACGTCCCATCAGAAATTCCATGGACAGATAATAAACCGTCTTGGGATCTTCCTTCTCGTATGCCTTTTGGGTATTCATCCACTTTTCAATGATCGTGTCCTTCACCGTATAGCAGACGGCCTGGTAGATCTGCTGCTTGGATGCTTCATCCAGGTTTCTCCGGTAAAGCACCCGGACATTTTCCTTGACGGATTTCTTGAACGCCTCTTTGTCGAATGAATGTGTGATGATCATGCTCCCTCCTTCTTCACAACTGCCAATGACACCTTTTCTCCGTTGATGTTCCATTCCTTAGCATATGCTTCCGGCTTTCCGTCAGCAGAACCAATGACCGCATCATCGGCCATGACTTCCTTCAGCAGGAATGCCCGGTTCGCCTCAAGATATCCTGCAAGCGTATCATTGCCCCATAAATAAACCAGGATCTTATCCATGACCTCAAAGCCTGCTTCTTTACGCATGGTCTGGATCTTGGAGATAAGCTCCCGCACGTAGCCCTCCTCCAGAAGCTCCTCTGTCAGGTTCGTATCCAGCACGACCGTGATCTGGGCATTTCCCTGCTCCACAAAGCCCTCCCGGCTTGTCTGCTCGATCAGAAGATCCTCCTTTGTCAGGGATACCTCCGTGCCGTCTGCATCAAAAACCAATGCCCCGTTCTGATCCAGCTGGTCCATAGCCGCATTTCCATCCAGCCCGGAAAGCACCTCCCGGATCCAGCCCAGGACCTTTCCGTACTTCGGCCCTACGGTCTTCAGCTGCGGCTTGAACAGATACGTGGTATAGCTCCGGATATCTTGAGAGAACTCCACCTTCTTCACATTCAGCTCATCCTCAATGATCTCCCTGTACAATCCGGAAAGCTCTCCCTCGGATTTCACGAACATCTTTGCAATGGGCTGGCGGTTTTTGATATTGCATGCGTTTCTTGCCGCCCTGCCCAAAACTACGATATTCAATACGGCCTTCATTTCCTTTTCCAGCTTCGGATCGATCAGCGACTCATCCGCCTTTGGATAATCCGTAAGATGAATGGATTCGGCCGCATCCGGATCCACGCTCCGTACCAGATTCTGATAGATCTCTTCCGTCATGAACGGGATCATGGGAGCGGCCGCTTTGCATATCGTCACCAGGCAGGTATAGAGCGTCATATAGGCATTGATCTTGTCCTGCTCCATGCCCGCCGCCCAGTAGCGGTCCCGGCTCCTGCGGACATACCAATTGGAAAGATCGTCCACGAAATCCTGCAGGCATTTCGCCGCCTCCGTGATCCGGTACTGATCCAGGTCCCCATCCGTTTCCCTGACACAAGAATTAAGCCGGCTTAAGATCCAGCGGTCCATGACCGACAGGCTTTCCCTGTCCAGGCTGTATTTCGAGGCATCAAACCCATCGATATTTGCATAGAGTACGAAAAACGCATAGGTATTCCACAGCGTACCCATAAACTTCCTCTGGCCCTCCATCACGGCCTGGTCATGGAAGCGGTTTGGAAGCCAGGGTGCCGAATTGATGTAGAAATACCAGCGGATGGCATCTGCACCGAAACGCTCCAGCGCATCAAAGGGATCTACCGCATTTCCCTTGGATTTGCTCATCTTCTGTCCATCCGCATCCTGTACCAGCCCCAGCACGATCACGTTATTGTAGCAGGGCGAATTAAAGAGCAGGGTGCTTTCCGCAAGAAGGGAATAAAACCATCCCCTGGTCTGGTCTACGGCTTCGCTGATGAAGGATGCCGGATACTGGCTCTTAAAAAGCTCCTTATTTTCAAAGGGATAATGATGCTGGGCAAAGGGCATGGCTCCCGAATCAAACCAGCAGTCGATCACCTCCGGCACGCGCTTCATGGTTTTCCCGCAGTCCGGGCAGGGGATCGTGATGGCATCCACATAAGGACGGTGAAGTTCCACGGTCTTCGCCTCCTCCATGCCGCTTAAGTGGTAAAGCTCCTCTCTCGAGCCCACAGAGATCCTCTTCTGGCAGCCCGGGCATTCCCACACATTCAGCGGCGTGCCCCAATAGCGGTTTCTGGAGATGGCCCAGTCCTGAAGGTTTTTAAGCCATTCCCCAAAACGCCCCGTGCCGATCGTCGGAGGGATCCAATTGATCTTTTCGTTATTGCGGATCATGTCCTCCCTGACATCGGTCATCCGGATGAACCAGGATTCCCTTGCATAGTAGATCAGCGGAGTATCGCAGCGCCAGCAGAAGGGATAATCATGCTCGAATTTCGGTGCGGAGAAAAGAAGTCCTCTCCGGTCCAGATCCTTCAGCACTTCAGGATCTGCATCCTTCACAAAGAGGCCTGCGAAGGGAGTTTCCTCGGTCATGCATCCCTTTTCATCCACAAACTGCACCAGAGGCATGTCATATTTCCGTCCGACCCTGGCATCATCCTCACCGAAAGCGGGAGCCTGGTGAACCACCCCCGTGCCGTCCTCCATGGTCACATAATCATCCGACACCACATAATGGGCTTTTTTATGCTGTCTTGCCGCTTCCTTTGCCGCACATTCAAAGAGCGCCTCATATTCCTTCTGCTCCAGGTCTTTTCCCTTGTACCTCTCCAGGATCTCATAGGGTGAAGTACCCTCTCCTCCCAGCACCTTCTCTGCCAGTGCCTCTGCCAGATAATAGGTATAGCCATCCGCCGTCTTTACCTTGACATAGCTCTCCTCCGGATTGACGCAGAGCGCCACGTTGGAGGGCAGTGTCCAGGGAGTCGTGGTCCATGCCAGAATGTAGGCATCCTCGTTTTTCACCTTAAACCGGGCAATGGCAGAGCGCTCCTTGATGTTCCGGTATCCCTGCGCCACCTCATGGGAAGAAAGGGGTGTGCCGCAGCGGGGGCAGTAGGGCACGATCTTAAAGCCTTTATACAGTAGCCCCTTGTCCCAGATCTGCTTCAGTGCCCACCATTCCGACTCGATATAGTCGTCCTCATAAGTCACGTACGGATGCTCCATATCCGCCCAGAATCCTACGGTGGAGGAGAAGTCCTCCCACATGCCCTTATACTTCCAGACAGACTCCTTGCATTCCTTGATGAATGGCTCCAGCCCATATTCCTCGATCTGCTCCTTGCCATCCAGCCCCAGCTTCTTTTCCACCTCCAGCTCCACCGGAAGCCCGTGGGTATCCCAGCCTGCCTTTCTGGGCACAAACTGTCCCTTCATGGTGTGGTATCTGGGGATCATGTCCTTGATCACCCTCGTCAGGACATGGCCGATATGCGGCTTTCCATTTGCCGTCGGAGGACCGTCATAAAAGGTATAGGTCTCTCCCCCCTCCCGGATCTTCATGGATTTCTCAAAGATGGCGTTTTCCTTCCAGAAGCGCTCCACCTCCTTTTCCCTTTCCACAAAATTCAGGTCTGTGTTGACTTTTTTATACATGGATCCTCCTCGCAATCATTTTCTTTCTGCTTCTTTCCGATCAGTCTAAATCTTTCCCTGTCCCCGACATCTCATTCAACAGGGCAATCTTTGTATCATACAGCTTCTGGGACAGGTCCACATAGACATTATGGGGATTCACAAGCCTCCTGGTCTCATCCCACAAGGTATTCAGCTCTTTTTGGCAAAACTCTCTCATTTCCATGACCGTGGGAGATTCATAGACGCATTCCCCCCGGTCAAATACCTGTATCATGATCTCCCTTAAGGAAAACTCCCCGGGCTCCATCCGGGTCTTCTTCCAGGGCTCCGCCGGATCAAAGAGCATCAGCGGCCTGTCCTCTGAAAATTCCTCTTCCACCAGGCAGATCAGGTCTGCCTTGACCTTGCCCTCCTTGTCATAAACCCGGATGATCTTTTTATTCCCGGGGTTCGTGACCTTCTCGCTGTTTTCAGAGATCTTGATCTTCGGCTGGAATACGCCCTCCTTATCCCGCACGGCCGCCAGCTTATAGACCCCGCCAAAGGCCGGCCAGTCCTTGGATGTGATCAGATTTGTCCCCACTCCCCAGCTGGTGATCATGGCTCCCTGTGCCTTCAGGGAATCGATCAGAAATTCATCCAGATCGTTGCTGGCAGAAAGCACCGCATCCGGGAACCCTGCGTCGTCAAACATCTTCCTGGATTTCTTGGACAGATATGCAAGGTCTCCCGAGTCAAACCGTACCCCGTAAAGCTTCGGATGAATGCCCTTATCCCTAAGCTCCTGAAACACGCGGATGGCATTTGGCACGCCGCTCTTCAGCGTATCATAGGTATCCGCGATCAGAAGGCATGCATCCGGGTAGATCTCCGCATATTTCCGAAATGCCGTCAGCTCGTCCGGAAAGCTCATGACCCAGGAATGGGCATTGGTTCCCTTGACCGGGACATCAAACAGCTGTCCCGCCAAAACATTGGACGTCCCCACACATCCGCCGATCATGGCCGCCCTGGCACCGTAGGTCCCGGCATCCGGACCCTGCGCCCGCCTGAGGCCGAACTCCATGACCCCGTCCCCTCTGGCCGCATAGCATACCCTGGAGGTCTTTGTCGCGATCAGGGACTGATGGTTGATGATATTCAGGATGGCTGTTTCCACCAGCTGGGCCTGCATGATGGGGGCGATCACCTTGACCAGCGGCTCCCTGGGAAAGATGACCTCTCCTTCGGGAATCGACCAGATGGAGCCGGTGAAGCGGAAATTCTTCAGGTATTCCAGAAAATCTTCCCCGAATATGCCCACTGTGCGGAGATAATCAATATCCTCCTTCTCAAAACGGAGCTCCTTGATGTACTGGATCATCTGCTCCAGTCCGGCCATGACAGCATACCCGCTTTCCAGCGGATTGGTCCGGTAAAACATATCAAAAATGACCGTCTGGTTTGCGTTTTCATTCCTGAAGTAGCCCTGCATCATGGTCAGCTCATACAGATCCGTGAGCAGAGACAGGTTCTGTCTGTCCATTTTCCCCCCTATTCTTATTCCTTTCCATCCATTATCCGCTTTTCTCCGGCCGCATGCCGGCAGATGCGTGCCGCATTATCCGGTTCCGGCCGCGATCAAGTACAGCTATATATATTAGCATACTTCGCTTTCTTCTGCATCCACAAGAATCCGCATTTTTTCCAATATCTCCTCTACGATGACCGTCAGTTCCCTGCCATCCTCCTTCGGGATCTCATACAGGAAATACGGCTTTCCGGCAGAATGAAATGACATCCTGCCCTCAAATCTCTCCAGCATCGGAGCGATGGAAAGAGGATCGATCTGCGCCCTGGCATAGATATCGATCCGTACCTGCCTGCGGTCGGCCTCCATGCTTTCCACATAAAGCTCATGCGCCCTGGTCCGAAGCAGGGCAATGGTGATCAGGTTGGAAGCAGGCACGGGCACATCCCCAAAACGGTCTGAAAGCTCTTCCCTCATATCCTGTGCCTCCCCTTCATCCGCAATGGCCGCGATCCTCTTATACAGATCCAGCTTGATGTTTTCGTTTCGGACATAGGTATTGGGAATATATGCATCCACATCCAGATCCAGATATGTATTGAAATCCTCCCGCCGTTTCTCCCCTTTTTCCCGCTTTATGGCATCGTCCAGCATCTTGCAGTACAGGTCATATCCTACCTCCTCGATATGTCCGGACTGCTCCGAACCCAGCACGTTTCCAGCGCCGCGGATCTCCAGGTCGCGCATGGCGATCTTAAAGCCGGAACCCAGGTCCGTAAACTCCCGTATGGCAGCCAGCCGTTTCTCTGCGGTCTCCCGAAGAAGCCTGTCCCGCCTGTACATCAGGAAAGCATAGCTCGTCCGGTTCGAACGCCCTACCCTTCCCCTCAGCTGATAAAGCTGGGAAAGGCCCATCCTGTCTGAATCGTGGATGATCATCGTATTCACGTTTGGAATGTCTAAGCCGGTCTCTACGATGGTAGTGGATACCAGCACGTCGATCTTCCCGTTGACAAAGTCCAGCATGACATTTTCCAGCTCTTTTTCCGGCATCTGGCCATGAGCAAACTCCACCTCGGCCTCCGGTACGATGGAGCGGATCTTTGCCGTCACATCCGCGATGGTATTGATGCGGTTATACACATAATAGACCTGGCCGCCCCGGGCGATCTCCCGGCTGACGGCTTCACGGACCACTTCCTCGCTGTATTCCATGACAAAGGTCTGGATCGGACGGCGGTCTTCCGGAGCTTCCGTGAGAAGGCTCATATCCCGGATGCCGGTAAGGCTCATATGCAGGGTCCTGGGGATCGGGGTCGCGGTCAGGGTGAGCACGTCCACGTTTTTGCGCATTTCCTTGATCCGCTCCTTATGGGTCACGCCGAATCTCTGCTCCTCATCAATGACCAGCAGCCCCAGATCCTTAAAGCCGATATCCTTTGAAAGCATCCGGTGGGTTCCCACGATGATATCCACCAGCCCCTTTTTCATGTCGGAAATGGTCTTTTTCTGCTGGGATGGCGTCCGGAACCTGCAGAGCAGGTCTATTTTCACGGGAAATGAGGCCAGCCTTTGGACAAATGTATTATAATGCTGCTCCGCCAATATGGTTGTAGGCACCAGAAAAGCCGCCTGTTTCCCCTCCTGCACAGCCTTAAATGCCGCCCTCAGCGCAACCTCCGTCTTCCCGAAGCCCACATCTCCGCAGATCAGCCTGTCCATGATCTTGCGGCTCTGCATATCGTGCTTTACTTCACGGATGGCCCGGAGCTGGTCCTCCGTTTCCTCAAAGGGAAACATCTCCTCAAATTCCCGCTGCCAGACGGTATCCTCTCCATATTCATATCCCTGGTCAAGGGAACGGGCGGCATAGAGGCTTACGAGCTTTCTCGCAACCTCCTCCACGGCTCCCCGTACCCTCTGCCTGGTCTTTTTCCATTCCGTGCCGCCGATCTTATTCAGGCGGATCTTCTTTTCCGTATCCGCCGAGGCATATTTCTGAAGAGATTCCAGATTAGATGCGATCACATTCACATAGCTGTTTCCGCCGTATTCGATCCGGACATAATCCCGGATCACCCCGTCGATCTGGATATACTCTATCCCACGGTATATGCCGATCCCATGGGCCTCATGAACCACATAATCCCCCACGACGAGATCCGTAAAGCTGGAGATCTTTGTTCCCTCATACTCAACCCGTTTTTTTCGGATCGTCTTTTTTACGCCGAAAATATCGGTTTCTGAAATCACTGCCATCCGGATATCCGGCAGGACATATCCCTTCCGGATGCTCCCATAGGCAGTCATGACCTCCCCCGCCGACAGGACGCGGTCTGCCGTCCTGGAATAAAAGGCCGGGATATCATACTCTTCCAGATCCTTTGCGATATGCTCCGCCCGGGTATGGGACGGGCAGAGGATCACCGTCCGGTATTTATCCTTCCGGTATTTCTTCAGGTCCTCTACCAGCAATTCAAACCGCTTATTATATGAGCCCACCGGCCTGGACTGGATCCCGTGGAGAGCCTTTGGCTCATATCCGTCCCGCCGCATGGCAATGGCGGAAAAAGAAATGCACCTCCGGCGTGACAGAGCCGCAAAGACCTCCCTTGCACCAAAAAGCAGGTCTGCCTGTCCCGGAAGGATATATCCTCCCTCCAGCCTGTGGGATACGCTCTCCGCAAATTCCTTTTCTGTCGCAGCCCCCCTGTCCAGAAGCCTTGCCGGCTCATCCAGGAAAAAAACCGTATCCCGGTCAAAATAATCGATAAGAGAACAGAGGCGGTCAAAGAAATACCCGGCAAAGCCCGCTAAATTTGCGGCCGCGCCGTATTCCTCCAGCTGCTCCAGGAATTCCCGCACCATGATCCGGATCCGGGAAGCCTCCTTCGTCTTCATGGCTTTTTGGAAATCGCTCTCCCGCTTTCCAGCCTCCTTTTCGATCCGTTCCCTCCCCTCCCTGAGACGGTCTCTGTCCACGATCAGGTCTGAAGCCGGAAAGACCACGACCTCCTCCAAAGGCTCGATGGATCTCTGGCTCATGGCATCAAAGGCCCGGATGGAGTCTACCTCGTCTCCCCAAAGCTCGATCCGGACCGGATTATCGTCCGTCAGCGGAAAGATATCCAATATCCCCCCTCTCACGGCAAACTGCCCGGGACCCTCTGTCTCTACGTTCCTCTCATAGCCGCATTCCGTAAGAAACCGGGAAATTTCCTCCAGATCCAGCTCGTCTCCCTTTTTGATGCTCCGTACATGGCCTGTCATCACCTCAAGCTCCGGCAGCCGCTCCATCAAAGCGCCAAATGTGGTGACGATCACCAGGCTGTCCCCCTTCTTGTATTCCGACAGGGCACGGATCGCCGCCATACGCCGGGAAGTAAGGTAATTTCCGTTCAGGTCAGACTGATAAAAGATGATATCCTTGGCAGGGTAATGAAAAACATTCCGGCCAAAAAGCCGGTGTTCCTCTGCGATCTGGGATGCCGCCACGTCGTCCTCCGTGACGATGACCGACACCCCCTCCGGCATCAGGGCCGCCTGGATCACCGTCTTGACCGGATCCGTACAGCCGTCAAGGTCTGTGATCCCCTCACTGCGGACAGCTTTTTTTAATTCATCGAATACGCCGAGCTCCCGGATCGGCTCCAGCAGAGCTATCATGTGTCTTCCCGCCTGTTGTACAATGTCATGGCCTTATCTATCCCCTCTGTAAGGATGCTTTCTGCCGCCTCAGCCGCCCTTTGGGAAGCTTTTCCCATTGCATCCGCCTCCTCCGGGGTGAAGCGGGACAGCACCCAGTCTGCCAGATCCCATTTCTCGGGCTTTCCCCCTATTCCGATCCGGATCCGGATAAAATCCTCTGTCCCAAGCTCACGGATTATGCTCTTCATCCCATTGTGTCCGCCGGCAGAACCATTCTTGCGGATCCGGATGCGTCCCACATCCAGGTCAATATCATCATAGACCACGATAAGGTCTTTCGCCGGATCCGCATGGTAAAAAGAAACTGCCTCACGGATGCTTTTTCCGCTCAGATTCATAAAAGTGACCGGCTTCAGAAGCACCGAGCGCTTCCCGCCCACGGTCCCGCTGCCAAACACGGCACGAAACCGTTCCGCCGTGAAATGGATGGAAGAACGGACTGCCACCTCATCCACTGCCATATATCCGGTATTATGCCGTGTTCCCTCATACTTCAATCCTGGATTTCCCAGTCCTGCGATCAAAACCATGCCGGTCAGTCCTGCCCTTCTTTCCTATCCTTTCCGAAAACGACAAAAAGGACTCCGAACCATTTCGAAGTCCTTCTGCCTCCGATTCAAATCCAAAAAGATTTTTCTGACATCAGGCCTCCTGGCTTTCTATGTCCTGATGATAACGTTCAATGATCATATTTTGAAGCATCGTCCGCATCTCCGAGCTGATGGGATGCGCGATGTCACGGAATTCCCCGTCTGCCCCCTTCCTGCTGGGCATTGCGATGAACAGACCCTTGTCTCCTTCGATCACTTTGATGTCATGGATGACAAACACATCATCCAGCGTGATCGAAACAATTGCCTTCATCTTTCCCTCTTTCTCAACTTTCCTGATTCTTATATCTGTTATTTCCATTTCCTTATCCCTTTCCCATGTTAGCTTGTTCAAATAATGTAGCGGTCATTCGTTTCCACCACAACCCGGATCCCATCCTCTGACCCATACCGGGCATTTGCACGTACTGTCCCCCTGCTCTCGACGATGCAGTTCTCAATATGTACATTGTCTCCAATATATACATCATTCAGAATGATGGAATTCCTGATATAACAGTTGCTTCCGATGAAAACCTTCTTAAACAGCACGGAATCCTCTACAATCCCATTGATGATACATCCAGCAGAAACCAGGCTGTTTGATACATTTGACCCAGGGTTATATTTCGCCGGCGGCAGATCGTCCACCCTGGAATAGACGTCCGGATATTGATGTAGAAAATAATCCCGGATCTCCGGCTTCAGAAAATCCATATTTGTTCTGAAGTAATCATTTACGGTCGCTATATTCCGCCAATAATCCGTCATATGATAACCATAGATCCGCTTCAAAGACCTGTACCGGATCAGTATGTCCCTCACGAAATCATGCCTGTCTTCCTCTGCGCTCTTTTCGATGAGTTCTATCAGCTGACGTCTTCTGATCACATAGATGCCGCAGGACACGACATTGGATCTGGCCACAACGGGCTTTTCTTCAAATTCCTCAATCCTGTCCTCGCTGTCCATTTTGACTATGCCGTATCGTTCCACCTCCTCACCTGGCTCCATCTTTTTACAGACAACCGTAATGTCCGCCTTCTTCTGAATATGATACTCCAATACTTTATTGAAGTCCAGTTTATATACACCATCCCCGGATGCGATGATCACATAGGGCTCATGGCTGTTCTTCAAGAATGAAAGATTCTGGTAGATCGCATCGGCTGTGCCGCGATACCAGTAGTTATTATCGGAGGTCACCGCCGGAGTGAAAACAAACAATCCCCCCTGCTTGCGTCCAAAGTCCCACCATTTGGATGAACTGAGATGTTCATTCAACGATCCCGCATTGTATTGGGTAAAGACCGCCACCTTCTGAACGTGGGAATTGGTCATGCTGGAGAGTGCAAAGTCAATGCTCCGGTAGCTCCCTGCTATGGGCATGGCCGCAATGGCTCTTTTTTTTGAAAGTTCCTTCATCCGATGGCTGCTGCCGCCGGCCAGTATGATCCCGATCGCCCTCATCGTCTCTCACCTGCCTTTATGAATGTCCTCCCGGAGGAAAGCTCTCCCTCCGGAAAATCCGCCGCGTCAAACTTCCCGCCAAGCACCGTATTCTTCCCTACCCTGAGGCCATCCGGGATCAAGGAATGCTCCGCCACGGTCACAAGCCCATGATTGTAGATCTCCGGATCCGTTTCGTTTTCTTTCTCTTCCCCCGCTCCCATGACCACGCCGTCTCCGATCCGGACATTTTCCGCCACGATCACCTTATTCAATTCACAGGATTTCCCCACTTCCGTGGAGTTCATGATGATGGAATCCCTGACCACCGTACCGGCGCCGATCCTTACGTCACATCCGATCACGGAATTATAGACCTTGCCATAGATCTCGCTTCCTTCTCCGATAATGCTGGATTCGGCATAGGATTCCTTTGACAGGTACTGTGGCGGCAGGGTCTCGCACTTTGTATAGATCTTCCAATATTCCTCGTACAGGTTAAATTCCGGCACGATATCGATCAGCTCCATATTGGCCTGCCAGTAGGAATACAGCGTGCCCACATCCTTCCAATAACTACTGTATTCATAAGCATAAAGCCTTTCTCCCCTGTCATGGCAGTAAGGAATCACATGCTTTCCAAAATCCAGGTTCGGCTGGTTCTCATTAGCGATCAGTGCTTCCTTCAGTACCTCCCAGGTAAAAATATAAATCCCCATGGATGCCAGATTCCCATGCGGCTCCTCCGGTTTTTCCTCGAATTCCGTGATCCTGCGGTTCTCATCCGTGATGACGATGCCAAACCGCTTTGCTTCCTCCAGCGGAACCGGCATCGCGGCAATGGTTACCGCCGCGTTGTTCTGTCTGTGAAAATCCAGCATGACCTCATAGTCCATCTTATAGATATGGTCGCCGGAAAGGATCAGCACATATTCCGGATGATAGCTTTCCATATATTCGATATTCTGATAGATGGCATTGGCTGTGCCGGTATACCACTCCGAATGGATATTCCGCTCGAAGGGAGGGAGGATCGTCACTCCCCCGATATTCCGGTCAAGATCCCAGGGGATCCCGATCCCAATGTGGGTATTGAGCCTTAAGGGCTGGTACTGTGTCAGCACCCCCACTGTGTCAATCCCGGAATTAATGCAATTGGAAAGCGGAAAATCAATGATCCGGTATCTTCCTCCGAAGGGTACCGCTGGTTTGGCCATCCGCGTCGTCAATACGCCGAGCCGGCTGCCCTGCCCACCGGCAAGCAGCATGGCAATCATCTCTTTTTTAATCATTGAATCAATCTCACTTTCATAAATGTGAATCCGGATACGGCAAGGATATGTTATGCGTTTCATTATATCACATTTTATGATATATTAGTAATATGTATAAAATTCGATTTGAAAATCTGGGATCCCTTGCGATCCACTTTATCGGAATTGGCGGGATCAGCATGAGCGGCCTTGCCGAGCTGATGCTTCACGAGGGCGCTTCCGTGTCCGGATCGGATACGGCTCCCTCTGAACTGACCGAAAAGCTTGCCCGGGCAGGAGCCCGCATCGGATACCCGCAAAAAGCAGCCAATATTCCAGAGGAAACAGATGTTATTGTTGCTACCGCCGCCATCGGTCCGGATAACCTGGAGCTTGTGGAAGCCAAAAAAAGAGGCCTCCCCCTGCTGACCCGGGCGGAGCTTCTGGGGCAGGTGATGTCATGCTACCATCTTCCGATCGCAGTCTCCGGCACACATGGCAAGACTACCACTACTTCCATGATCTCCATGATCCTTCTGGAGGCCGGACTGGATCCCACGGTATCTCTCGGGGGCAATCTGGCTCCCCTGGGCGGGAATTTCCGGATCGGATCGGAAGATTATTTTGTCATGGAGGCATGCGAATATAAGAATTCCTTCCTCAGCTTCTGTCCCAGGATCGCCCTTATCTTAAATGTGGATGCAGATCATCTGGACTTCTTCAAGGATATCGAAGACATCCGCTCCTCCTTCCGGAAATTTGCGGATAAGCTTCCTCCGGAGGGCACCCTCATCATCAGCCGCGACATTGACCGGTTTGAAGAGCTGATCTCGGGTCTTTCCTGCAGGATCGTGACCTTCGGGGTGCATCCGGATGCGGATTACCGTCCGGAGCAGATCTCCTACGATGAGCTTGCAAGGGCATCGTTCGTCCTAAAGAGGGGGAGCCATGCCGGAGAGCTCCGTTTAAGCCTCGGCGTACCGGGCAGGCATAATGTGCTGAATGCCGCCGCCGCCGTGGCCGCCATAGACCAGGCCGGCAGCATTCCGGATGACCGCATACAAGCGGCTCTGCTGTCCTTTTCCGGCACGGACCGCCGTTTTCAAAAGAAGGGATCCTTCGGAGGCGTCACCGTCATAGACGATTACTCCCATCATCCCACAGAGATCCGGGCCGCCCTTACTACTGCGGCAAATTATCCCCACCGCAGGATCTGGTGCGTATTCCAGCCGCATACCTACAGCCGGACCAAGGCTCTCTTCCATGATTTTGCCGAAGCGCTGTGCCTTGCCGACGAGATCGTCCTCGCGGATATATATGCCGCAAGGGAAACGGACGATCTGGGGATCAGCTCAAAGCTTTTGGCTGAGGAAGTCTCCCGTCTGGGCGGCTCCTGCCGCTACTTCCCCTCCTTCGAAGAGATTGAAAATTTTCTGAGGGCAAATTGCGTCAACGGAGATTTGTTGATAACTATGGGTGCCGGAAACATCACAAAATTGGGAGATTCCCTGCTTCAAACAAGGTGATTCACATTTTCCACAAAATAAATGTTCACCCTCCGGAAAGAGATTGCTCGTTATTTTACCTGCAAAAAAAAGCACTCATTTTTCATTCACATTATCCACTTTATCCACTTTATAACCCTCTCTGAGGGGGCTGCCGGATAGCCTATTTCATTTTGTTTTTTGATGTGCTATACTCCACGACGCTGAAAGAAAACATTCTGGATTGGTTGGAAAATACATGAATGACATAAAATTATGCGGAAGCAGGTACTCTGGGAATACCATTGTATCCAACTGTTTCATTGACAAGTACATGGCCGATGCCAATGAAGCCCAGCTGAAGATCTATCTGTATCTGATGCGGTGCATCGAGGCGGATGAGCCGGTATCGGTATCCTCTCTGGCCGACCGTTTTAATTATACGGAAAAGGATGTGCTCCGTTCTCTCTGCTATTGGGCTAATAAGGGCATCGTTACCATGGAGCTGGATGAGAGGAAGGACATTTCCGTGATCATCCTGAATGATCCTCAGGAAGCTCCTGCGGTTTCATCCAAGCCTGTTAAGCCGGAGGAGCCGGTCCAGCTTGCGGCGGTTCCCTCTTATTCCGTGGACCGGATCTCTTCCTTCCGCAACAGGGCAGAGATACGCCAGCTTATTTTTGCCGCCGAGCAGTATTTCCGGCGCACCTTAAGCGAAGCAGACATGCAGACCATCATTTATCTGTATGATGACCTGAATTTTTCGGTAGACCTGATCGAGTATCTGATCGAATACTGTGTCAGTTCCGGGAAGGGCAATATGAATTACATCCAGGCCGTCGCCTTAAACTGGAGCGACGAAGGCATCCATAGTCCCAACGATGCCAGGGAATATCTCCGTCTTCATGATTCAGACAGCTACCGGATCCTGAAGGAATTTGGCATCACGAACCGGGGTCTGACCCGGGCAGAGGCTGATTTTATCGACAAATGGAAAAATGATTACCGTTTTTCGCCGGAGATCATCCGGGAAGCCATCGCCCGCACCATCCGCCAGACTGCCCGGCCCTCTTTTCCCTATGCCGACGCCATCCTGACCGACTGGCACAGCAAGGGAGTGAAGCAGCCTGTGGACATCTCCGCGCTGGATGCAAAGCACCAGTCCCAGGGCAATATTTATCCGAAATCTACGGCCCGCCCTGCGGCAAACCGCTTGAAAAATCATGCTGAGCGGGATTATGACATGAAGCTCTTAGAAAAGGAGCTGACCAACGCAGCGCTGGCAAAAGCCGGCAAATTATAAGGATACAGGAACCGCCATGGCCTACCATAATTTACCGTCGGACGACATTATGCAGGAATATGAGGAGCGCCGGGCACGCAGCGAGCGTCTCCAAAGAAAACGCCGGGAAGAGATATATCAGGCAATTCCCCTGTATCGTGAGCTGGATCATAAGATCGCCGACATCTCCACAGAAGCCGCCACGAAGCTGATCTTGGGTGATTCCCAGGCTCCTGTTGAGGCAGAGTCCGAAATATCCGAGATCACCCGGAAGAAAAATGAGCTTCTGGCGCAAAACGGCTTTCCTCTGGATTATCTGGAGCCGGTCTATGTCTGTCCGGATTGCAAGGATACCGGCTTTATCCGTCATGAAAAATGCCACTGCCTGAAGCAGCGGATCATTGACGGCATGTACCGCAGATCCGACTTTTATCCCAAGCTGAAGGAAGAAAATTTTGATACCTTCTCCTTTGACTACTTTTCCGGAGATGTCTTAGCGGAGATGAAACAGATCTATAAGATCGCCAGGAGCTTTGTAGACCGGTTTGCCAATGATTATACGAATATGCTATTCTATGGGAGTGTGGGTAATGGAAAGACATTCTTATCCAACTGCATTGCAAAGGCATTGATGGATCAGGGTT
Organism: Lachnospiraceae bacterium; assembly: GCA_024693135.1. Classification (GTDB taxonomy): domain Bacteria; phylum Bacillota; class Clostridia; order Lachnospirales; family Lachnospiraceae; genus NK4A144. The sequence goes on from JAILLN010000013.1 coordinate 100,080, forward strand.
ATTCCGTCATTTATGTAACGGCCCTGAGGCTGTTTGATATCCTGAACAGCCATGTATTTCGGAGCAGGGATCCCGATTATGACGCTGAATCTTACAACAACCTGTTTCAATGCTCCCTTTTGATCATTGACGATCTTGGCACGGAAGGGGTTTATTCGGCCACCATGGTCACATCCTCCTTCCTGGAGATCCTGGACGAGCGGGACATGGCGCATAGATCCACCCTGATCTCCAGCAATCTTTCTTTTGATGCCTTAAAAGAAGCTTATGAGGAACGATCCTTTTCCAGGCTTCTCGGCAATTATGAAGTGATTCGCTTTAACGGTCCCGATATACGGTTGATGAAACGGAGGCAGGTCTAAGTGTCAGTACACGAGGAAAAAAGAAATCTGGAAAGCATTCCCGTAGGCTCCCTGGGGGTGATTCCCCTTCAGGGCACGGAAGACATGGGCAGCAAGATTGACTATTATCTGGTGAGATGGCGGACGGAACGGGAAAATGAACATAAAAATTCCCTTGTTTTTTCGGGCTATCAAAGGGACAGCTATCTGCTCCATACCAAGCTTCCCCGGTTCGGCACCGGCGAGGGCAAAGGCATGATCCAGGAATCCGTCCGGGGAATGGATCTGTTTTTATTAGTGGATGTCTGCAATTACAGCGTCAGCTATGAAATGTTCGGAGAGATCAATCACATGTCTCCCGACGACCATTATCAGAACCTGAAGCGCATCATCGCCGCCGTCGGTGGAAAAGCCCGCAGGATCACGGTCATCATGCCCTTCCTGTATGAGAGCCGCCAGCATAGAAGGCAGACCCGGGAGTCTCTCGACTGCGCCCTGGCCCTGCAGGAGCTGGCCGGTATGGGGATAGACAATATCATCACCTTTGATGCGCACGATGCCCGGGTACAGAATTCCATCCCGCTGCATGGATTTGAAACCATCCAGCCCTCCTACCAATTCATCAAGGGCCTTCTGGGTCATGTAAAGGATCTGACGATCGATACAGACCATATGATGGTCGTAAGCCCGGATGAAGGAGGAATGAGCCGCGCCATCTATCTGGCAAACGTCCTGGGGCTGGATATGGGAACCTTTTATAAGAGGAGGGATTATACCCAGGTTGTAGACGGACGTAATCCCATCGTCGCTCACGAATTCCTCGGTTCTTCCGTAGAAGGCAAGGATATCCTTGTGGTAGACGACATGATCTCCTCCGGAGAAAGCGTCCTGGAGGTGGCCGCCGCCTTGAAGCAGAGGAAAGCCAACCGGATCTACATCGCATCTACCTTCGGGCTCTTCACAAAGGGTCTCGACCACTTTGACAGAGCCTACGAAAACGGCCAGATCCATGGTGTCCTGACCACAAACCTGGTCTATCAGATGCCGGAGTTATTTGACCGGGAATGGTATGTATCCTGCGACATGAGCAAATACATCGCTTATATCATTGATACGCTGAATCATGATTCTTCGATCAGCGATCTCTTGAATCCAAATGACCGGATCCAGTCCATCGTGGCAAAATACAAAAGAGGAGAGCTTACCGGAGGTGAATGAGCAATGACAAAGCCGTCCTCCAGATCAAATGCATCTTATGCCGCCCTTGGAGGCATGATCGCTGCTTTATATGTGGTATTGACCGTATTCATCAACAGCTTCGATCTGGCCTCCGGAGTCATTCAGGTAAGAGTCTCTGAGGCTCTGACCATTCTCCCTGTCTTTACTCCGGCCGCGATCCCCGGTCTTTTTGCAGGCTGCCTCATCAGCAACCTGATCACCGGCTGTGCCCCTATGGATGTGGTATTCGGAAGCCTCGCTACCCTGATCGGGGCCTTCGGTACCTTTCTTCTCCGGAAGAAAAGCCGCTTTTTGGCTCCTCTTCCTCCCATCCTGTCCAATACCATCATTGTTCCTTTTATTCTATCCTGGGTCTATCATTACGAGGGCAGTATCTTCTTTTTCATGCTCACGGTAGGCATCGGCGAGATCCTGTCGGCCGGAGTGCTGGGGTTGGCCATCTATCCCCTCCTGAAGAGATGCTTCGCCATCCTTCCGGATTCCTTTCAATTCGGATCCGATGCCAAATAAGAGATAAATCCATTCCCATATTCTGCAAAAAGCTCCCTGCTGTCGTTCAATCCGATCTTATGGATATTCCCTTCCTCCGGATCAAGAACCGATATATTCTTTGAATCATAACCCACGATCAGAAAACTGACATCCCCGGCCGAAGCCAGCACCGGAATGTCCCGTCCCACATAATACAGGACCTCATCCAGGCTGCAGCCCTCAAGATCCAGAACAAGGCCCTCTAAGCTGTCCGACAATACCGTATACGCCGTCCCCCCTTCCGACAGCATCGGTCCGGAAAGCACGGGAAGACCCTCCAATGCAAAGATCGTATCCAGACAGGCCTCTGTGCCGGTCTCGCCCCGTTCCAGGACGGCGTCTGCCGCTGTCTGTATCCCGGCCACCATATGCTCCGGATCCCTCACTCCTTTTCTCCAGATATATTTTCCTGCATCATAAACCACCACCCCGGACTCCCTGTCCGCCGCCGATATGGCTTCTGACGGCTTGAGCAGCGCCTCCGGGACGCGGCCCTTCGCATAGACAAAGCATATCCTTCCCAGGTCGATCCCTCCGCCGGCGCTCCTGCCCTCCAGGTCTGCCTGCCTGCCACCCTCAAACAGCACCTCTTTCGGGGTCAGAAGCTGCAGCGAATCCGTCGCTACGGTCCCGGTAAGCTGTATTTCCGTGATATTCTCCCTGTTTTCCGTCGTTGCGATCACGATGACATTTTTATCGCTTCCCTCCTCGCTGCCGCTCATGATCTGATCGTCCTCCACCTGCTCCAGCTTGCCTGTTTCCTCAGACCTGGATACCCTGGAAAGATGGATCGTGCTTCCTTCGATGGTCACGTCCGAAATATAAGCCCCATTGCCGTTATATTCCTTGAGCACCTCTCCTTCCCGGCTTTCGATCATGATGGTATGCATGGCGACCTGCACGGCTCCGGTTGCCGTGGGAACCAGATCCTCTGTACCCGATATTCCATACACAAAATCCTCCCCCACAAAGCCAATGGGGGTAAACATGCTTCCCTCTCCCGCCTCCAGTACCCTGGACTGGCCGAATTCCAGGTCCATCAGCGTGATGGTGCTCTCTCCGGTCCCGGACTCCGTACCAATCCCGGCAGTGCCGGTCTGGTGCGGCCGGTTGACCCAGGCGGCGGTCCGCCCGCTTTTCGACGATACGATATCCTCCATCTCGATCCCATCCGCAATCCGCTCTGCCTGGCGGGTATTCAGCTTCACCCGGTATACCGCACCGTCGACATACAGATAAAAATGATTATCCCGGTCAGAATACGAAAGCAGCTCCAGGTCATGGCGGAACAGCTGATAGGATCCTCCGTAGGGAATGCAGATCTCCTCCTCGATGGTATTAAAGGAGCGGTCATAATAATAGACGCAGGCACAGACCTCCCCCTCATGCCTTCCCCTGTTCATATAGCCATAGACCAGGAAACGGATGTTGCCTCCCTCATCCACGCTCAGCACGCGGATGTCGTGCTCTCCATATTTCGAACGTTCATCCCGGTTATCCTCGTCGGTAAAGGAAAAAATACGCACCACACGGGCGTCTGACTGCCTATAGCAGTAAAGCGCCCCATTCAGCACGAAGGCAAGAACATTTCCTTCCGCATTTTCCTTCAGCGGCACCTTTGGATCATGGATCCCCAGCATGATCTTGTCATTAATGAAATGATCCCTGTCCGCCGTAAATATCTCGTTCATCGTACGCTCAAATTCCAGCAGATACTTGCGCTCTTCCGAATAGCGGATCCGGAAATATTCCTTTATCTCATATTGGCATCGTAAATCCTCCGGCCCTGCCTCCACCTCATACTGCTGGAGAAAGGATGCACTGCGGCTGTCCATCTCCAGGATCGTGGTATCAATGCCCGTCAGCAGCCGGGGAGAGAGGTTTCCCCAGGTAATCTGTCCAAAGCTCGAATGAATATTAACATGGGCATAGCTTGTATTATCCCCGGTTTCATCACTTTCCAGATAGGAGGCAATGGACTTGGCGGATTCCTTGTTAAAGGTCCGTATCGTGAAGTCCCGGACAAATGAGGCCATCTCCTCTGCATGAAAATCCGGATCATAGATCATGCGGGTATAATAGCGAAGCTCCTGCCCGTTGATATCCTTCAGCACAAGGCACAGAGAATATTCCTTTTTGGTTTCGATCAGATCCTTTACCTGAAACACGGCATTTATCTGATCATTTTCTGCGGTAAAGGAGCCGATCTCCGTCTGTTCGATCAGCCTTTCTCCATCCAGGCTCCTCACCTCATAATACAGGCTGCTGATCTCTGCTCCATACCGGCTGACATGAATGTTCAAGGCCCGGTCCTTTGTAAGAGGAGTCAAAGATCCCCGGAACCGCTTCAAGTCCACCGGATTTTTATATCCATGGAGTGTATTGACCGAATTGTCCGCTAATACGATGGTCACCACGGGAAGGGATGCCTGGGCCATATCCACAGTCATATCATCGCTTCCACGGTTCACGTACCGCCCGATCAGAAATGCCGCCAGTAAAAAGGTCACAATAAAGCCGGCTGCTTTGATTAATGCATCTTTCATAAAATCATTGTATCATGGGATGAACAAAAAGACACAGATAACAAAACGACGACACCGAAAAGTGAATTTCAGCACCGTCGCTTTCTAAATACTAACTTACTCCCAATCTGCAGATTTTGCAATCCCAAAAAGGAAACAAACTTAATAAATTTTTAATGAAAAAATATGTGAAAATTTACAAACCCCTCCGGAGGGCTGTCCTGCTCCGAAGGCCGGGACGCCGGATTGAGATAAGCCTAATGCAGCGCCCGCATGGAATTGAGGATCGCGATCACAGAAACCCCCACATCGGCAAAGACGGCTCCCCACATCCCCGCAAGCCCCAAAGCCCCCAGGATCAGGATCAACGCCTTGACCGCCAGGGCAAATACGATATTTTCCCGGACTATGGCCATCGTCTTCCTTGCCAGCCGGATGCTCCGGGCGATCTTCCCCAGGTCATCATCCATGATCACCACATCCGCCGCCTCGATCGCGGCATCGCTCCCCATGCTGCCCATGGCAAATCCGATATCTGCCCTGCCCAGCACCGGGGCATCATTGATGCCGTCTCCGACAAATGCCACCTTTCCCCTGGCATCCTCTTTGGCGCAGGCGGCAAGGATCTTTTCAAACTCTGCCACCTTATCTCCCGGCAGAAGCTCTGCATGGACCTCATCAATCCCAAGCTCAGAGGCGATCTGCATGGCAGGCTTTTGGGCATCGCCGGTCAGCATTACGGTCTTTTTCACGCCGGCTGCCTTAATGGCGGCGATGGCAGAGGCCGTCCCCTCCTTTGCCTCGTCTGCGATGACGATCCATCCGGCAAGAATGCCGTCCTTTGCGATAAATACGACAGTCCCTGCCTGCGAGGCCTCAACCCCATTAAGAGGGATCCCCATTTCCTTCATCCATACGGCATTCCCCGCATAGACAATGCTTCCGTCAATCCTGGCCTTTATTCCTTTGCCGGCAGTTTCCTGTACATCCTCCACCCGGCCAAGATCCGGCTGAGATCCATAAGCCTCACGGATGGAAGAAGCGATAGGATGCCCGGAATATCCTTCCGCCAGGGCCGCGGTCTCCAAAAGCTCCTCTTCGGTAAACCCTTCGGACGGAACGATGCTTCTGACCCGGAATTCTCCCTTCGTCAGCGTGCCCGTCTTATCGCAGACCAAGGCGGTGATCCCTGCTACAGCCTCGATATAATTGCTTCCCTTGACCAGCACGCCCATCCTGGAGGCCGAACCGATCCCTCCGAAGAACCCAAGAGGCACAGAGATCACCAGGGCACAGGGACAGGAGATCACCAGAAAGACACAGGCGCGGTGCAGCCAGGCCATGAAATTTCCTCCGAAAAGGAGCGGTCCGGCAAGGGCCAGGATCAATGCACCGACTGTCACAACGGGAGTATAATACTTAGCGAAGCCGGTAATGAAGTTCTCCGTCTTTGCCTTACGCTCAGTTGCATTTTCCACCATCTCCAGGATCTTGGATACGGTACAGTCATCAAATTCCTTCGTCACGCGGATCCTGAGCGTGCCGCTTCCATTTACGCATCCGCTGTAAACCTCATCCCCCTCCGAAGTCCTTCTGGGTACAGATTCTCCGGTCAGGGCAGAGGTATCCAGGAAGGATTCCCCCTCTTCCACGACCCCGTCCAAAGGGATCCGGTCACCGGGTTTTACCACGATGATCTGTCCGATCTCGACGTCATCCGGATCCACTGCCACAAGCTTCCCATCCTCCTCCAGAAATGCCTCCTCGGGGACGATCTCCATCATCGCCGCGATGGATTCCCGGGATTTTCCCACTGCATAGGACTGAAAAAGCTCCCCGATCTGATAAAACAGCATGACGGCCACTGCTTCTGCATATTCCCCGATGGCCAGCGCCCCAAAGGTGGCTATGGTCATTAAAAAATTCTCGTCGAAGACCTGCCCGTTTTTGATATTGCGCAAAGCACGGCCAAGCACATCATAGCTTACGATCCCATAGGGCAGGAGATAAAGCAGGAGCATCACATAGCCCGGCAGGGTGACACCGATGGAATGCTCCAGTGCCAGAAGTCCCGCAAAGAGAACTCCCGTGATGATGATCCTTGTCCTTACCGTTTTCTGCTTCTGTGTCATGGCTTTACAGATTGATGATGCAGTCGGGCTCGATCTTGGCACAGGTCTCCACAACCTGCTTCATGATCTCATCGAACCGGTCGTCTTCCGCATCCACCGTCATCTTCTGTGTCATAAAGCTTACGGAGGCATCCCGGATCCCGGGGATTTTTTTGATCGCATCCTCCATTTTTGCCGCGCAGTTGGCACAGTCCAGATCGGTCAGCTTAAATTTCTTTTTCATATCTTTTCTCCTTCCAATACATGATCTCTGCCCTGGGCTATGATCGAACGTACATGGTCATCATCCAGGGAATAAAACACCTGCTTTCCATCCCTTCTGGACTTTACCAGCTTGGATGCCTTCAGGATCTTCAGCTGATGGGATACCGCAGACTGTGTCATTTTAAGCACGCAGGCCAGATCACAGACACAGACCTCTGCTTCAAACAGAACGAAAAGGATACGGATCCGCGTCGAATCCCCAAAAACCTTGAAGAGCTCAGCCAGATCATACAGTTCGTCCTCATCCGGCATCCCATCCGTGATCCGCTTCAGATCATCATGCTCATGCAGGATATCGCAGCATTCCACATCCCCGATCGCCATCGTCCCATCTCCTTTTTATCTTATGAACATATGAATAACTGTTCATATGTAAAAGATACACAAAAAAAAGGAGCCTGTCAAGCCCCTTTTTTCAAACAGTTCTTATTTTTTCAGAAGATCCCGGATCTCAGTGAGAAGCTGGATGTCTGCCGGAGGCGCCTCCTCCTTTGCCTCTTCCTCCTTTTTCTTGCCCGCAAGCTTATCCGCCTTATCCTTAAACGCATTGAAGCCCTTCATGATGAAGAATAAGACCAGAGCCGTGATCAGGAAGGTGATGACCGCCTGAATGAAATTGCCGATCATGATCTGGGCATCCCCTATGCCAAAGGAAAGACCCGCAAAATCAACCCCTCCTACAAGGAGCCCGATGAGGGGACCGATCACATCATCGGTAAGGGAGCTGACGATGGCCGTAAAGGCGCCGCCAATGATGATACCTACGGCCATACTCATGACATCGCCTTTTGTAATGAATTCCTTAAATTCCTTGATGAAATTTTTCATGTCCTCCCCCTTTTTTGAACAAAACCCGAAAGCCTATGCAGACCTCCGGGTTTAATCATGCCGTGGGACCGTGCGGGCTCGAACCGCAGACCTCCTGCACGTCAAGCAGACGCTCTCCCAGCTGAGCTACGACCCCGTCCAAACATCACTATTATAATGAACTAACGGCAAAATATCAACCTTTATTTTTTATGCCTCTGTGCCACTCCTGTAGGGAGCGGATCTCCTGGCTTTCATGCTCCTTGATATAACGGATCCCCTCCGCTGCCGCATGAGCCGCGGCAATAGTCGTAATATAGGTGATCTTGTGCTTGACCGCCGTCTTTCTCAGATAGCTGTCGTCATGGCTGCTCTCCTTGCCCACGGGAGAATTCACGATGAGCTGTATCTTTCCGTTGGTCATCAGATCCACGATATTAGGCCTTCCCTCATAGATCTTATTCACATGCTCCACCGGGATGCCCGCATTCCGGATCAGCTCACAGGTCCTCCCCGTGGCCACGATATTGAAGCCGATCTCATGAAATTCCCTTGCCACATCCACGATTTCCGGCTTATCCTGGGTATTTACGCTCATCAGCACCGTACCCTGCAGAGGAAGGTCCGCCTTAGCCGCTTCCTGGGCTTTATAAAAGGCCTCGCCGGTGCTTTCCGCTATCCCCAGAACCTCTCCGGTAGACCGCATCTCCGGTCCCAGTACCGGGTCTACCTCCTGGAACATATTAAAGGGGAACACGGCTTCCTTGACTCCATAATACGGGATTTCCCGCTCTGAAAGGACCTCCACGGGAGATGCTGCGCCGGTCAGCTCGGATGTTATGATCTCCGTAGCAAGCGGCACCATCCGGATCCCGCATACCTTTGATACCAGCGGAACGGTACGGGACGCCCTGGGATTTGCTTCCAGCACAAAGACCCTGCCGTCCTCAATGGCATACTGCATATTCATCAATCCCACCACATGCATCTCTTCCGCGATTTTCCTGGTATACTCCTGGATCGTCTTCAGGTTTTCCTCCGGTATATGCTTGGAGGGGATAATACAGGCGGAATCACCGGAATGGATCCCTGCCAGCTCGATATGCTCCATGACGGCGGGCACATAGGCATGCGTCCCGTCGCTGATGGCATCTGCCTCACATTCCATCGCATGGTGAAGGAAACGGTCGATGAGGATCGGGCGGTCCGGAGTGACCCCGACAGCCGCGCTCATATAGTCTTCCATGCTCTCATCGTCATAGACGACCTCCATGCCTCTTCCGCCCAGCACATAAGAAGGCCGGACCATGACGGGATATCCGATCTTCGATGCGATGCCCACAGCCTCTTCCACCGTGGTCGCCATCCCGGATTCCGGCATGGGGATCCCAAGCTTATCCATGATCTGCCGGAACTGATCCCGGTCCTCCGCGAGATCGATAACCGCCGGAGATGTACCCAGGATCTTTACCCCGTTTTCTTCCAGCTCGGAAGCCAGGTTCAGCGGGGTCTGCCCCCCAAATTGCGCGATGACGCCCACCGGCTTTTCCTTCCGATAGATGCTCAGCACATCCTCCAGGGTAAGGGGCTCAAAATACAGCTTATCCGAAGTATCATAGTCCGTAGAGACCGTCTCCGGATTGCAGTTTACGATGATGGTTTCAAAACCAAGCTTCCTGAGGGACTGAGCAGCATGGACGCAGCAATAGTCAAACTCGATGCCCTGTCCGATGCGGTTGGGGCCTCCTCCCAGGATCATGATCTTATCCCTGCCCTCACTGACCCGGTCATTATCCTTTGCGCAGTAGGTCGAATAATAGTATGAACTGTCTTCCGTACCGCTGACATGCACGCTGTCCCAGGCCTCCTTCACATCTAGGGCCTCCCGCTTCATGCGGATATCCTTTTCCGGGATCTCCAGGATCTCGCTCAGATATTTGTCCGAGAATCCATCCTTCTTTGCCTGGATCAGATCCTCATCGGAAGGAAGCTTGCCCACGGACTTCAGCAGCTTCTCCTCTTCCTCCACCAGCTCCTTCATCTGCTGGATAAAGTATTCCTTGACATGGGTGAGCTCATGGATCTCCTCTACCGTAGCGCCCTTCCTTAGGGCCTCATACATCACAAAATGCCTTTCGCTGGAGGGCGTGATGAGCTTCTTCATCAGATCCTCTTTCTCCATCAGGTCATAATGATTGACATGGCCCAGGCCGTAACGCCCCTTTTCCAGGGAACGTATGGCCTTTTGGAAAGCCTCCTTATAATTCTTGCCGATGCTCATGACCTCGCCTACGGCCCGCATCTGCGTGCCGAGCTTGTCTTCCACGCCCTTGAACTTCTCAAATGCCCAGCGGGCGAATTTGACCACCACATAATCCCCCTCCGGCTTATAGCGGTCCAATGTGCCGTATTTCCCACAGGGAAGCTCTTTTAAGGTCAGCCCGCAGGCAAGCTTGGCCGATACCAGCGCGATGGGAAAACCCGTGGCCTTCGAGGCCAGCGCCGAAGACCGGGACGTCCTGGGATTGATCTCTATGACGATGATCCGGTCACTCTTCGGATCATGGGCAAACTGGACATTCGTCCCGCCTATGACCCCGATATGCTCCACGATACGGTATGCCTGCTCCTGAAGCCTCTTCTGCACATCCTCCGAAATCGTCAGCATCGGCGCCGTGCAGAAGGAATCGCCGGTATGCACTCCCATGGGATCCACATTTTCGATGAAGCAGACCGTGATCATGTTATTGTCCTGATCCCGCACCACTTCCAATTCCAGCTCTTCCCAGCCGGAAACACACTCTTCCACCAGGACCTGATGGACCAGGGAAGCCTGCAGCCCCCGGTCGCAGACCGTCTTCAGCTCCTCCCGGTTGTAGACCAGTCCTCCTCCCGTACCCCCCATGGTATAGGCCGGACGCAATACCACCGGATAACCCAGCTCCTCGGCGATCTTAAGGGCTTCCTCCACGCTGTAAGCCACTTCGCTCCGTGCCATTTCGATCCCCAGGCTTTCCATGGTCTTCTTGAATTCGACCCGGTCCTCGCCCCGCTCGATGGCATCTGCCTGGACGCCGATGACCTTCACGCCATACCGGTCCAGGATCCCCTCCTTAAAGAGCTCGGCACATAAATTAAGGCCGGATTGCCCTCCCAGGTTTGGCAGCAGCGCATCAGGCCTTTCCTTCTTGATGATCTGTTCTATCCTTTTTGCATTTAAGGGTTCGATATACGTTACGTCGGCCATCTCCGGATCCGTCATGATCGTGGCCGGATTCGAATTGACCAATACGATCTCATATCCCAGGCTCCGCAAAGCTTTACACGCCTGGGTTCCGGAATAATCAAACTCACATGCCTGACCTATGACGATCGGACCGGATCCGATGATCAGTACCTTATGAATATCTGTTCTCTTTGGCATGAAGACCTCCTGACTGAACTCTTTTCATTTTTCCGCAGAATATGATACCATACCATCCATGGTTTTTGCCACCCTCACCTAAAATTCCTTCCCAGAAGCAGCCTCCAGTATCCCCGTTCTTCCCGAATACAATCCTCATTGTCTTCCATGAAAGAATCCTTTTTCCTGCCCGGGATTTTACTCCCCTCCGTGAAGCTTTGTCAATCAAGCCGGGACCAGCAGATCCGGCTTCATCGTTACGATTCCCAGCCGCCCTTCCCGGTCCAAAAAGCCACGCCGGATGAACTGTTTTGGGGGCTAATTGTGTCCTGCACTAAACTGCCATATCTCCACTCCGCCGATGGATTCTCTTTTTACAACCTCGATCTCCGGATCGTAATGCGCTCTGAGATACCGCAGGACGACCCCGGCTCCCTCCTCGTCCGAGGCAAGCCTCACATCCCCATGTTCAGCCAAGGCTCTTATGGGATTCGGGATCCCGGCAGAAGCCAGCTTTTCCACCACGGGAGGCGATCCCGTATCCCAATCCCCCAGGGAAGAAAAACGGCTGAAATACCCTTCGTATGACCGGTCAATATCATAAATGTTTTTTGCCCATTCGCCGGCCATGAAGATATATCCGTCCCCCAGATAAAAAACACTGTCATCCTTTATTTCAGAGAAAAACTCATAATGCGTCCCTTCCCTGCCCGCTATGCTGTATTGCTTTTCCGTTGAAAAAACGTTAAAGAGCCGGTAGGCGTCCCTGAGCACAAGCAGGGCGGCAAAAATGAGCAGGATCATGTTTAATTTTCTTCGATCCCACTTCATCCCGTAAAGCAGGACAAAGGTACCGGACAGCAGCAGCACGGCCGCAAGCCAGATGCCGTATTCCACCCTCCATACCATCCTTGCGATCCTGGCAAGACAGTAGTACTCTCCCAGGATCCCCAATGCCGTACCAAGGCTTAAAAGCTTAAAAATAACATTTTGGGAAAAGATCAGGACGGCCAATAAGATCCCCCAAAAGATCATACAGATCCGGAACATGAGGGTCCGGTGAGCCACCTGGCCCAATACCTCCCCTGCAAGGAATGCGCTCGTCTTATGGGCTGATTCCCCGCTCCGGATGGTTTTGGAGATCGCTCTCAGCCGGTCTGTCGTAAAAAAATCCGGATCATCAAACAGGCTTCTTTTGAGCATATCGATATCTTCCCTGCATACCCCGATCTCTGAAAGCTCTCCCTCATGCTTTTCCCCCATCTCCTCGATGGTGCCATAATCCAGCACCGAAGCCCTTGCCAGGGTATAGGCGCGGAATTCCTTCCATCCGTCCTGTCCATAGGCGTATTTCTGGATCCCGGACATGGAAAGGTAGATTAAAAAAAGCCCGGCCGCGACGATCAGCGTCCTAAGGACGGTTTTCCTGATCCCATCTCCAGCAGCCAGCTGAAAGCCTGCCACAAAAAGCATCCCGAAGGGCAGCACCATGGCAAAGCAGCTGTCCCTGATCCCTATGGAAAGGAAGCAGTAAAGAAGGGCAAGCAGCAGGTATCTTCTTTTTCCATTTTTCAAAAAACAAAGAAGAAAGATAAAAAGCAGGATGGCATAAAATGAGGCGTTTTTTGTCCATTGGATGGAATTATAGAATTGTTCCCCCAGAAGCCAGTTGATCAGGAACGCCGTGATCACTGCACCGGAAAGAGGCACATCCCTTCCTCCGGAAAGGACTATGCAAAGCGCCGTGATCCCAAGAAGGCTTGAAAGCAGGAATACCCATAGATACCAGTTGACCCCGGGGATCAGATGATAAAGGATTTTTAAGAAATATCCATAGAGGATATTGCAGAAGATCAGATATTGGCTGTCTGCAGAATATGCCCCGGCCGCGATCAGATTCATATGCATGTCGTCATTGATCTCATAGTGAGTATAGCCGAGGATCAGCCTTATGATGAAGCATGCCAGGCAGATCCCAGCGATCACCAGTTCAGATCTGTATTTGCAACACTGCTTAATAAAGCCTTTCATCTGCTGCCTTCTGCCTTTCCCGAGCGTTCCACAAGATTATAAGCCTGTCCCCCGTCTCTATGCAAATTTCAATTTACTCACAGGTTTATTTTGTGTTATGATTGGGCGGATGCATGAAAAATCATTGAAAGGAGTAAATATGAAGAAAACGACAAAGACCGCCATGCTTCTCGCAGCCACCATGGCCACAGTCCTGCTTTCCGGCTGCGGTGCGAAGAAAGAGGAGGCAGCCCCGGCCAGTACAGAGGAAACGCCCTATGCCGTGATCACCGTCAAAAACTACGGCACCATAAAGGTAAAGCTGGATCCTTCGGAAGCTCCCCTGACTGTCCAGAATTTCATCAAACTGGCGGAGAGCGGTTTTTATGACGGACTCACTTTTCACCGGATCATGGATGGATTTATGATACAGGGAGGCGACCCTGACGGCAACGGCACCGGCGGAGCCGACACCAATATCAAAGGAGAATTTGCCTCAAACGGGGTAGATAACCACATATCCCATAAAAGAGGGGTCATCTCCATGGCAAGAAGCCAATTCCCGGACAGCGCCAGCTCCCAGTTTTTCATCGTACAGTCCGACAGCACCTTCCTGGACGGCGAATATGCAGGCTTCGGCTATGTTACGGAAGGCATCGAGGTCGTAGACCAGATCTGTGCGGATGCCCAGCCCGTTGACGACAACGGCACCATTCCCGCGGATGCCCAGCCGGTGATGGAAAGCATAAAGATCACCTACGAATAAAAAAATCCTCTGGCGTGAAAAAAGCCTCTTTCAGCATCTGCCGAAAGAGGCTTTTCTTATCCTTCTCACTGCTCCGGTTCGATCAGGCCGTAGGTATTTCCCTTTCTCTTATAGACTACATTGACCTCATCCGTTTCCGCATTCTGGAATACATAGAAATTATGCCCAAGAAGCTCCATCTGCACACAGGCATCCTCCGGATACATGGGCTTGATGCTGAAATGCTTGGAACGGACGATCTTCACCTCGTCCTCATCCTGGAAGTCCCGCTCCATGTACTCCTGCTTAAAGGAAGCCGCTCCCTGCTCCCTGTCGATGATCTTCGTCTTATACTTTTTCAGCTGCCTTTCGATGATCTCTTCCACCAGATCGATGGAAACATACATATCATTGCTGACCTGCTCCGAACGGATGATGCTTCCCTTCACGGGGATCGTCACCTCGATCTTATGCCTGTCCTTTTCCACGCTGAGGGTTACATGTACCTCGGTATCCTGTGCAAAGTATTTTTCCAGCTTTCCGATCTTCTCCTCAACCGCCTGTTTCAAGCCCGGCGTGACCTCAATATTTTTTCCTGTAATGACAAAGCGCATACTCTGACCGCCCCTTTCCGTCCCGTGCTTATCCCACACCATTCACGGACATTTGTAGAAAACAGTATAACAAAGACAAGCCGATTTTGCAATATCGGCAGAAACACCCGTCGGTTCCCGGCATATTTCCTTCAAGTTGAAAACGGACCGTTCAGGGTTCTGCCGGATCGGCCGCTATGCATCGGGAAGGATCCCCGGATCCAAAGCCTGATGACTGGATAAAAAGAATGAAGGCAAAGAAAAAGTAGGAGTAGGGCGGAACCGTAAAAAAGTTTTCAAAGAAGGAAGCGGCAAGCATGGCAAAGACAGCGGCGATCCCGATATGCGCCACGCTTCCTTCCGCCCTTTCCAGGGAAAAAAGAGTCATGAGCAGCAGCGCCTCCACCAGGATAAAAACCAGGATCCCATGGACCACCAGGATGTCAAAAAGCCCGTTATGCACTTCAAAGATCTCAAAGCTCTTTAAGACATAGGAAGAGCCGATGCCGGTCAGGGGATGCTTCAAAAAGGCCTCCCAGAGCTCCCTCCAGATATCCTGCCTTCCGGAAAGCACCTCCTTATAAAGGATCGTGGCATTAGCTCCTCCGTGAGCCAGGGCCACATACAGCCCCGTAAATGCAATGCTTCCCAGGGTCAGCAAAAGAATCAGCCCGCGGTATATCCACCTGTGCCTTAAGATCCGCTTCATCATAAGGAGGCTTAGCCCAAAGACAAGGATCCCCGCAAGGGCACACCGGGAATGATAAAGGAGCGCATAAAAGAAGGCCGTCACCCACATCAACAGCTGGACCGGGGAAAGATAGGCATATTTCCCTTCCTTTTTCAAAAGCTCCAGGAAGGTCACGCTCATCACCATAAAGAGCAGGAAGGTCAGGCCGGCCATATTGAAATTATAATCCCAGCGTACGAAGGGATACCAGACCAGGGTAAGGATTCCCCCCAGAGCCGCTGTGCGCTTCATGGTCTTTTGGTCAAGCCGTACCTGATCCGATGCCAGGCAGATCAGCGCCAGGTCAGAGGGGATCAGCACCGCTCCCTTATTGGAGTGAAGCCAGATCAAATTCCCCATGGCCAAAATCCCTGTCCCTGCGACGAGGACTGCCTTCATCCGTTTATGCGCCCAGATCTCCTTCCCATGAGGCAGAAGGAGGAAGGACAGCACGAAAAAGACCACCAGGGACGCCAGGCGCCCTGCCAGGGCATAAAGCCTCTGATCCAAAAAGGATGTGAGCAGCAGATAGATGAAGGCTACCATAAAAACCTTGTTTTCAGCTTTTTGAACTGCTTCCAAAGCACCTCCCGGTAAAGATACAAAAGCATCAGGCAGATCAGGGCATTCAGGATCCAGGCATGCTCCGTGCCCCTCATGGTGATCAGTGTCTCGGAAAGGAGCAGGAGATATGCTCCCGCATCCTTTAAGACCGGCACCTTCAGCTTCACATGCTTCCCTGTTTTATAAAACGCGATGGCAAACATCGTAAAATAAGACACCATGGTGGCAAAGGCCGCCCCGATGGTCCCGAAGAAAAGGATCCCCACGTAATTCAGCACCAGGTTTACCGCGGCACCGATGCCTGTGGCGATCCCCATGCTCTTTCCATCCTTGTAGGCTAAGCAGATCGACCCCAGGTATCCGTTCAATGCCCCGAAAATAACGGAAAGAAGAAGCGGAGGCACCAAGATCCAGGCTTCATAAAATCCTTTCCGGAGCATGAAGGACGCTACCGGCTTTAGGAAGAGGATCAGCAGGCTGGAGCCCGCCACCATGACGGCCTGGTACAGCTGGTAAAGCTCCGAGAAAAACCGGACACTGTCCTGCTCCTTATAGCTTTTGGTGGCAGTCATCTGAAAGCTTTGAGCAAAGATCCGCTGGAATACCATCAATATGGCCGGAATTTTGTAAGCCGCGCCGTACAGGCCGTTCTGGAACGGTCCTAAAAGAAGCAGGATATAATACCGGTCCGAAGCATTGTTAACCCAGCTGGATGTGGAATAAAGCAGCATGGACTTCCCGTACCGTCCCATCTCTGCCCTCAGCTCCTTATCCTCCTCTTCCTTCCAGAAGGACAGGCAGCCCCCTCCGAAAAAGAGGATGAGGGATGCCCCGAAGAAGGAGATCATCTGGGAAAACAGGTATCCGTCAAGCCCCAGCTTCAGCACCAGCAGAAAGAACAGGTTGCATGCGATCACAAGGATGGTACAACTCACCGACCCGGTGATCATCACCTTGATCTTCTCTGCGCCCTGGCAGAAAAGCAGAAGGAATTCATAGACCGAGTTGCAGACGAACAAAACCGCAAATAAAGCCAGGCATTTTTTCAGCTCCCCGGAAAGCGGCAGCAGGATGCCCGCGGCACAGCCGATCAGAACCGGCACCCAGGAATAAAAAACCCGGGCAAGGCCGCTTCGGAGGATGCTCCCCCTCCTGTCCTCATTCTCCAGACCGTACCTTAGGGCCGCCTCCCCCGCATTCAGGGAAAGCAGCGGCACCAGAAGGAGAAGGGAAGCCTGCATCACATCGGCGATCCCGTATTCCCTTTCCGAAAGGATCCCGGTATAAAAGGGCACCAGGAGAAAAACCAGGATTTTGGACACAAAATTGCTGACGGTAAAGAAGGCCATATTCCGGACCAGATAGGATCCTTTAGAGAGCTTTTCTGTCTTTCCCACGGAATGCCTCCAAAAAGAGGAAGAGGAGCACCGGCGAATAATCCGCCCACATAAGATCCATATCGATGAAGGATTCAAAGAAAATCGCAAAGACCGCAGCCAGGGCGATGCGGGAGGAAATGCCATGATCCACGTATTTCCCTGCTTCATACAGCCTCTTTACGATAAGCACGGCAGAAAGCACAAACACGATCAGCCCGTGTACAGCCAATATGTCATACATCGCATTGTGAATATTGTACTCGAAAAAGGAATCCAGCTGATATCCCGACCCGATGCCCGTGAGGATATGCCCCTTCAGCATCTTCCAGATCTCCTTCCAGATCTCCTCCCTTCCGGAAAACACATTCTTGTAGAAAAAGGGCATCTGGGCGTTAAATCCGGTCTCCGAAAGCTTCACGTAGCAGAAGACAAAAAGCAGGGATCCCAGCACGGCGAAGATACAAAACCCCAGATACAGCCTTCGGCAGCTTGCCGGAGAAAGATAGCCAAACAGGATGAAAAATACGGCGAAAAAGAAAAGCGCCATGAAAGCCCCCCGGGCCAGGTGCCAAAGAACCAGTGTCCCGGTCCTTAAGAAGGCCATGACAATGAAGACCCCCAGGATCTCCCTTCTTTCCGTGAGCCGCCTCAGGGCGATAAGGGCGGCAAAAAGCGTAAAGACGGTATAGGTAGCGCCGGTATTGGAATTATAGGAAAAGGCCCGGTCATAGAGAAACCAGGAGGTATACATCAGAAGGAAAAAGCAGGCAAGAACCTTCCTCTGCCGATCCGTGATGCGGACTTCCCCGCTCATATAAAGGATCAGAAGAAAGTCCGACAGGATCAGGATCGCACCCTTTCCCGAGCCGATCATGCAGAGATTCCCAAAGGCGATGAGGATCGTGCCGAAGGTTAAAAGGAGAATCCAGTCCCTTCTTTTCAGAAAGTCCAGCCAGTCTGCCTGCAGAAGAAAAAGCAGGCCCAGACAGGCAAAAACGATCAGGGAATTATATTTCTCCGTGATATGGTAAAAGAAAGGCGAGCTCCAGGTTCCCGCATAAAAAACCATCATCCCGATAAGAGGGATCCAGGTCAGCCTGTCTTTTGTCCGGCCAGCTCCTTCATTATGTTTAATAACTCCCTGGAGCGTTTTTTCCATGAGGTTGACTCCTTGTCCAGTTCACAAATTAGCCGGATATGATTCTCCCCGGAAAGCAGCGCGAGGATCTTGCCGGCGATCTCATCCGCATCCTCCGTATCATGGATCACATCGCAGTCCTCCGCCTTCCGGATCACCGACAGGGCACCGCATTTTTCTGAGATCAGGACATCCGTCTGCGAAAGAAGGGCCTCTAAGGGTGCCAGTCCGAAGGTCTCAAAGCAGCTGTTCTGCACAAAAAGCTTATTCCTTCGGTACAGGGACATCAGCTCATCGTGCGGCACAAGCCCCGCATTCTTCACAAAATCAAAACCTTCGATGGCCTCGCTGTCGGCGCCCTTGTCCCCGGCCACCGTCAGGGTGATGTCCAGTTCCTCTTCCCGACGGAGCTTCTGGATAGCCTGGCAGATCACGAGGATCCGCTTCCTCGGCATGCCTCCGCCCACGCTGATGACCCCCAGGGGATCTCTCTCCTCCGGACCCGGCTGCTCTGTCATCAGGTCCCAATCGATGCCGTTGGTCAGATGCCCGATCTTATGCGCCTCTTTGGGATACCTGCCCTTAAGCCATGCTTCAAACTGCCGGGAGACCGCCAGGATTTTATCTGCACGGGAAAGCATCTTCCGCTCATCCCGGGCCTCGGAAGGGTCTACCTCCCGGTTGATCTCATTCTCATACTCCACACAGCCATGCATGAGATAGGCACATTTCTTCCCCAGAAGCCGGGCCAGGCGCATCCCATAGAGATTCTGCCTCGAAAATCCGGAAAAAACCACGGCATCTGCCGGAAACATCTTAAAGAAAATCTCAAAGGCCCTCGCGGCCTTGCTCTTATGCTTAAGGTACAGGGTTTCCTTCGGGAGATTCCTGATCAGGGAATCCGTCACGATGGCCGGCCCGGTCTTGCTGAAATTATCTCCTACAACAAATAGCCTAAATCCCTTCCCGCTCATTTTTCCTCCGGCAATACAGACGGTATTCCCGCCTCCCCTCAGCCATCCACCGATATGCCGAAAAGATCTGCGCATCCTTCCGGTAAAGCTTCCTTTTACGGATCAAAAACTGGATGGAAAACAGCTGCCACCACCCAGGCTCCATTGCCTCATAGCCTGCGCCCCTGTCCCGGAAGAATTTCTCATGATAACCGGTAAACCAGGAGGACTCGTTGGGAATCAGCCCCCCGATCCTTACCGGGATATAGACGACCCGGATATGCCTTCTCTTTGCCTCAAAGAGAAAGATATTTTCCTCCCCCATGGAATACTTCGCTCCGGCTCCGAAGTCCGTATCGAAGCGCAGGTCTCCGATCCGGCTTTTCCTTACGGCGATCTCCGGGGAAAAGATCTTCATCATGGCCGGACGGCTCATATCCCTTTCCTTCCCATAAACCGGGGCATGGCGTTCCGGGCGTTCCACAAAAAAAACCAGGATCCCGGCATCCGGATACCGCCGGAAAGCATCTCCGATCTGCTCAAAGGCCTGATCCGTATATCTCACGTCATTATCGCAGAATATCACACAGTCCGTCTCAGAAAGCGAAAGGCCTAAATTCCGGCTGCGGCTCAAGCCCCTCTCCCGGCTTTTATGTACCAGTACCCTGCCGAAGCTTTGCCGGAAGACTTCCTCCCCCTCCTCATCACATTGGCTGACGATGACGCACTCCGTCTGGATATTGAGCAGGCTGAGATAATCCAGGCAGTCCCCCTCCTTCATGACCGAGAGCAGTACGGAAACCGGATTCAAAGCCTTCTCCAGACTGCATGGATCGCATAAAAGACAAAGCAGTATGCGCTATAGGGCACGCTTAGGCCCTCCACGTTCCGGTACAGATTCCAGATCCGCTTCACCGCCACGGCCTTATTCGAAGAAAGAGTGCCTCCACTCCTGCGGTAAAGGGTCAGCGGACGGTTCAGCCCATATGCCACATAGCCCTCCTTCAGGATCTTCCACCAGGTGGCGGTATCCTCACTGGGAACCTCCGGCATGTTGATCATGCCGATGGGGATTTTCTTTGTATCAAACATGACCGTACTGGTAAAGATCGTGGTATTTTTCAAGGCCTTCTTATAGGTCATCCTTTTCGGCACCCGGACGATACGGTCGATGCTCACCCCGTTTTCATCTGCAAATTCATAGCCGGTGAAGGTAAAGGCATAATCGCCCTTCTTCATGAAGGCCAGCTGCTCCTCCAGCTTTTCCGGCTCCCACAGGTCATCTGCGTCCAGGAAGCATACGAACCGGCCCTTTGCCTGCTCCAGGCCGGCATTCCTTGCAAGGGCCGCGCCCATCGACTCCTTTAAGCTGATCAGGCGGATATTCCCCCGGTCCAAGAACTCTCCGATGATCTCCGCACTGGAATCCACCGATCCGTCGTCTACCAGGATCAGCTCATAGTCATGATAGGTCTGGGCCAGAACCGATTGGATCGTGTCATAAATGAACCGGCCGGCATTATGTACCGGTATGATGATCGACACCTGATGCCGTGACATCTTCTTTCACCCCTTCTGTACTTTCTTTGGTAAATATGATCTTAAAGGTCAGGATCATCAGCTTGATATCCAGCAGCAGCGAATACTGCTCCATGTAGTATAGATCAAATTTCAGCTTGTCATAAGGCCTGGTATTGTATTTCCCGTACAGCTGGGCATATCCCGTGATCCCTGCCCGGATCTTCATCCGGTATGAGAATTCCGGCATGTCCTCCATATATTTTTCGATGAATTCCGGTCTCTCTGGCCTCGGCCCCACGAAGGACATGTCTCCCACGAGTACATTGAAAAGCTGGGGAAGCTCGTCTATCCTGAGCTTACGGATCACATGTCCCACCGGAGTGATCCGCGGATCCTTCTGCCTGGCAAGCTGTGCTCCGCCACGGCTTTCTGCATCCACCACCATGCTCCGGAATTTCAGGATCTTAAACCGCCTCGCATTTTTCGTGCAGCGGATCTGCCGGTAAAGCACCGGCCCCCCGTCGGATATCCGGATCGCCAAAGCCGTGATGAGCATCAGCGGAGAGAGCAGGACGATCAGAATCAGGGAAAGAAGGATATCAAAAAACCGCTTGATGACCCGTTCTTCATATTCAAGGGGATTTCCGTCCGTGAGCAGCAAAGGGGTATCAAAAAGATGCACCGGCTCCGCCCCGTTCAATATGATATCGGAAATATTGGGCATCACGTAGATCCGCTTGGAATTTTCATAGCAGTATTTGAAGATCCGGTTTCTCTTCTCTGCCGGGATGTCCCACAGGATCACGGTATGGTTCTCATCGATCTTCTTTCTGACCTGCTCCGGGTCGCTTTCCGCCGAAAGCCGCTCCTTTACCAGAAACTGATCCTTCCTCGTATCCAGCTTGCCCTGAAAGTCCCGGATGGAATCCCCCTGGTAGATCAGCAGCACATCATAGGGACGAAAAAGGATCCGGTAACGGCTTCCCATGAAAAAGATCCACAAGGCCGCCGCGGCAAACTGCAGGACCGTCATCCGGACTAAGGGCAGGGGATCCGGAAACATCAAGGACTGCAGCACCATCAGCACATAATAGGCGGCATTGGAAAAAAGAAGGGTGAACACATGGGAAAAAACCACCTCCCCGCTTTTCCGGATGCCGATCAAAAGCCCCCCGAATACCCGGCCGACAAAGATCACCATGACGGCATAGATCAGCGCCATCAATACATGACCGCGGAAATAGAGCTGAGTCCTGAACAGCCGGTTATAGGTCTCATGCAGCAGCAATACAGCCATCCCGGTCTGAAAGAGCACCAGGACAGCGGCGGTAAACAGGATAAATAATCTTCTTAACGCATCCTGTGATTTCATCAAAGCTTTCCCTTTAGTCGCAGCAGGAAGGCGCCCGGAATGCCTAAGATCCTCATCCCGGCCGGAAGCGGATACTCCTTCCTGATCGTTTTTACAGCTAATTTTTCAAATCTCAGGTAATGGGAAGCGTATTTCAGCTTCAGGACAGACATGGGAGTGCTCCTCGCCCTCTGGGAATAATAGATCAGCCAGCCTGTGGGATTCTCCCTGCGAAGCTGATGGACCCGGTCCGTATATCCGCTCTGGACGATCTCACATACCGTAAGGATCCTCGGCAGGACGGCATATACATGGTGCCTGTCGATCCGGTCGTATACCACATCCTCCGGCACATATTTTTCTCCGGGGATCTCCGGAAAGAGATGCTTCTTCAGCAGATCCGTGCGTATGATGAGCGTCGTCTCCCCTTTGAAGCCTTTCCGATACAGCCCCCTCAAGGTGGTATCCCCATGATCCGGAAACATGGCGCCATACAGGGTATGCGCCTCATCGCTTCCCTTGTGGGCTATGATCCCGGCATAATGTTCCCTATCTGCAAGGCTTTCCCACCTGTTCAATATATCATCCACGGCAGTCTTTGTAAAATAATCATCGGAATCCAGGCAGACAAATAAAGGGGTTTCGCACTCCTTCACTCCCCGGTTATGGGCACGCATCTTCCCGCCGTTTTCCTGCCAGAAATAACGGATGCGGATCTTCCCTTCCTCGATCCACTGCGCCACCTCTTCTTTGGTGCCGTCCTCCGATCCGTCATCCACGATGAGCCAGACAAAATCCTTTCTCGACTGGGCACACAGGCTTTCATAAGCCCTTTTCAGCAATTCGGCCCGGTTGTAGGCCGGCGTAAATATTGTCAGTCTGATCCCCATATCTTTGAATAATCTTCCAGCGTAAATACCCAGGGTTCCTTCATGTCATAGCGGAGCACCACATGATTTGCCGTGCTCCCTGCTTCCCAAAGACCGGCCTTCTTAAGGTAGGAGACTGCCGGATTGCCCTTGGTAAGCACAAAGTATTCTGTATTCGTATGCTCCATCGCCTCATAAAAGTCATCCAGGCCGACCTCCATGCCAAGAGCCGCCACGGCAAGCAGCCTGGCATAAAGCTCATTTTCAAGCTGCTCTTCCGTGATGCCGTTTGAAAGGGCGTCCAGATACTCATCCCTTCCACAGGGGAGAAGGATCGATGCATCATATTGGCGGATCAGCATATGGTAATCATATTCAAACATTGCCTTCGGAAAAGGCACATCCGTATCCTCATGGATGATCCGGGATACCTCCAGAAGCTCAGTGGGCATCTTATACAGGTTTTCTGCCCTCACATATCCGTCCTTGTAGATGAAGGTCCCCCCGGACACGAAAATAAGCACCAGAGCCAGGACGGCGATTCCCTTCCGGAGCGTCCCCTTCACATGGTCGCAGACCAAAAGGACTGCCGCCGCGGAAATGCATATCCCCACCGGCACGATCCAAAGGAAGCGGTAGTATTCCTTATTCACGTCAAAGATCCGGTTCAAGATCACGGGAAATACCGGATTCAGGACGGTAGCCAGGAGCATCACCGCCTGGGGCAGGAACATCTGCCGCATCCTTTTTTCGGACTTGAGGCCGATCCACAAAAGCGCAAGAAAGTACAGAAGAAAGTAGCTGCATCCCTCCGCATAATATTGGATGCATCGAAACAGATAGGTTATGCCGGCCTCAGCCACATTCAGCGTCTGCATGATTATCCCTCATTTCGGATAGGTATAGAAGACAAAGACTCCCTTCACATATGCCACATAAGCAAGCATTAAAAGGAGGCTCGGCACCATGCAGGCCGCAGTCTTCCAGACCACCTTGATATCATGGCGGATCAGCGCCAGCGGCAGAATGGTCACCCCCATGGCCGCCGGCAGGAGCATATTGGCCGAGCTGGAAAGGGCTGAAGAGCCCATGCTCATGACGAGGAGCATCACCCAGCCCCACAGGCTTTTTGTATCCTTCCAAAGCGCCATCATCAGATACAGCACCCCCGGCAGCACCACATTGGCAAGGAGGCACTTGCCCTCATAGGTCCGGGTCAGCAGAAAGTTGGAGGACGTAAAGATCGTGATGAAGAAAAAATTCATGACTCCCGCAAAAAACAGGAACAGGAGCACCTCCCGCCTCCTGCCCGGAAAGAGTTCCCTGCCGATCATGCAAAGGACCATATTGGTCAGGGCGATGGCCGTACCCGCCATGGTGGTCTTGCACCAGATCAGGGGATGCACATGAAAAAGCCGGCACATCACCGCATCATTCATGGAATAGGATGCAAAGAAATACCGGATCTGAAAATGATCCTGCCATTCCCCGGTATAAGGATCATAAACATTCATCATATCCGTCTTCAGGGAGGTAGTCACATTGGCCACATAGTAAGCCGCATCCAGCGTAAATTGGTAATTCATCAGGATAAACAGAGCCTGGACGATAACCAGGGCAAGCACAGAGCCCCAAAACCACCAGTCTGTCTTCCAGGCGGATCCCATCCTGCTGATCAGGCCCTTCCACTCACGCCGGAATAAACCTAAGGATATCCTGAATACCAAAAGAAGCACTGCCGTCCAGATCCTGGTCATGAAGGAAAGAGGCCTCCAGCGAAGCATCACGGGAATGCAGATCAGGGAAAACAGCAGATAATACAGGAAAAATCCGGAAAAGACGGTCCTGCATACGGAAAAGCCTTCTTTTTTGGCCAGCGGCCAGAGCAGCAGCCCAAAAAAGAAATACAGGATGAAATTCACCAGGATCAGGGCAATGGCATATAGGAGCATCATGGATCTTCTGCCCCGCTCTGAAGCTTCGATACCGCATCCTGAAGCTCTTTGATCCTTTCGGCCTGCTCATTGACCAGGAGCTGCTGGTTCTGCGAGAAATCATGAAGGCTGTTAAGCTTGCTGTTCAGCCTCAGGATGGAAAATATGGCAAATATCATGAACAGAAAAATAACCGCATATCCGGCAAGGATCAGCCTCCATTTCCCTTTCTGGCTCAAAATATCGATATCCTCCTCTCCCTCTTTCGGGCAGACCGTTCCGATCCGCCCCGAAGCCCACTCCAGTACCGGGGATGCGCAAAGCAGGACCGCTCCCGACAAAAAAGCGGCATCCTGAAGCCCCCCTGTCTTGAAAAATGCCGGCAATGCTAGGAATGCCGGCAAAAGACAACAAAGCAGGATCCTGGTTTCCTTCCGATCCATTAAAAACAGGGCAAGAAGCCCAAGCAGTGCCAGGGTCATTTTTTCAGATCCTTCTCATCCTGGCTTAAATACCATTCATAAGTCCTGCGGATCCCATCCCGGAGGGAGACCTTTTCCGTAAAGCCGATCTCACGGAGCTTATCCACGTTCAGCAGCTTTCGGGGGGTACCATCCGGCATGGATGCATCCCACCGGATCTCTCCTTCATATCCCACGATCTCCTTCACGAGCCCGGCCAGCTCCTTAATGGAGATCTCCTTTCCGGTTCCGATATTGACATGCTGCAGCCCGCTGTATTTTTCCAAAAGGCAGATGCAGGCATCCGCCATATCGTCCACATAGAGAAACTCCCTCATGGGCTTCCCGGTGCCCCAAAGGGTGACGCTGCCGTCCCCCTTCCGCTTTGCATCATCAAATTTCCGGATCAGGGCAGGCATCACATGGCCGCTTTCCAGGTTGAAATTATCCCCCGGTCCGTACAGATTAGTGGGCATGCAGCTGATGAAGTCATCCCCGTATTGCATTTTAAAGAATTTGCACATTTCAAGCCCTGCGATCTTTGCTACGGCATAGGCTTCATTCGTCGTTTCCAAAGGCCCCGTAAGCAGTGCATCCTCCGACATAGGCTGGCTGGCCAGCTTCGGATAGATGCAGGAGCTTCCCAGGAAGAGCAGCTTCTTTACCTTATGGTCGTGGGCCGCCTTGATCACGTTGCACTGAATGCTGGAATTGATATAGATAAAATCAGCCGGATAGGTCTGGTTCGCATTGATCCCTCCCACATGGGCCGCCGCAAGCACCACATATTCCGGCTTCTCCTCTTCAAAAAAACGGAATACCGCCGCCTGGTTCGTCAGATCCAGCTCCTTATGGGTTCTGGTAATGAGATTCTCATAGCCCATAGCCTTCAGGCGTCTTTCGATTGCGCCCCCTACCAGGCCCCTGTGTCCTGCCACATAGATCCTGCTGTTTTTCTCCATTCTTCCTTATTCCCCCGGTTCACTTCTCTTGATATATTCCTTCGGCGTCATCCCGGCGATATCCTTCATGTCGGATTCCACCATCATGGCCACCAGATGAGGGAAGTCTACCTTCCTCTTCCATCCCAGCATCTTTTCTGCCTTCGAAGAGTCTCCCCAGAGAAGCTCCACCTCCGCCGGCCGGAAATATTTGGGATTGACCTCTACCCGCACCACGCCGGTCTTGGCATCATAGCCCTTTTCATTGACTCCCCTGCCTCTCCAGCGGATCTCCACTCCGATCTCCCGGAATGCCAGCTCCACAAATTCACGGACGGAATGGGTCTCATTGCTGGCCAATACATAGTCCCCTGGCTCATCCTGCTGGAGCATCAGCCACATGCCCTCCACATAATCCCCGGAAAAGCCCCAGTCCCTCTTTGCATTCAGATTTCCCAGGGAGAAGGATTCATAATTGCCCGCCGCGATATTCGCCACGGCCTGGGTGATCTTTCGGGTCACGAAGGTTTCCCCCCGCCTGGGGGATTCATGGTTGAATAAAATGCCGTTGCAAG
Source organism: Lachnospiraceae bacterium (assembly GCA_024693135.1). Lineage (GTDB taxonomy): Bacteria > Bacillota > Clostridia > Lachnospirales > Lachnospiraceae > NK4A144. The sequence continues at coordinate 127,086 of JAILLN010000013.1, forward strand.
CATAAAGCCCATAGGCCTCCCTGTAATTTACGGTTATCCAGTAGGAATAAAGCTTTGCGGCTCCATAAGGACTCTTCGGATAAAAGGGCGTCTTCTCTGACTGCGGCGCCGTATCCGGAAGCCCTCCGAAAAGCTCGGAGGTAGAGGCTTGGTAAAACCGGCATTTCACCCCGGATTTTTTGATGGCATCCAGGATCCGGAGGGTCCCGACCCCGGTAGTCTCGGCTGTATATTCCGGTACCTCAAAGGACACCCCCACATGGGACTGGGCCGCCAGATTGTAGATCTCCGTCGGCTGGATCTGCTCGATCAGACGGTTTAAATTGCTGGAATCCGTCATGTCCCCGTGATGGAGGAAGAAGGTTTTGTCCTTGATCTCCTTGTTGTAGTACAGGTGGTCGATCCGGACCGTATTGATACTGGACTGCCTGCGGATGATGCCGTGTACCTCATATCCTTTTTCCAGAAGGAATTCCGCCAGATACGATCCGTCCTGCCCGGTGATCCCCGTGATCAATGCTACGTGTCTCATGCTTTCTCCTTCATAATCGCTTATTTATCTCTGACTTATCCTATCTTCTTTTTCTCATGCACTCAAAAAGGCGATCAAGATCCCCAAAAGAGAACCGAACAATACCTGCAGCGGCGTATGCCCCACCAGCTCCTTCAGCCGCTCCTCCGCCGAAGGGAAGCCCTCATAATCCTGGAATACGGACATGATCTCATTTAAAAGCTCCGCCTGCCTTCCGGTCTCCCTCCTTACCCCTACGGCATCATACATGACAATGAATGCAAGCACGAAGGTAATGGCAAACTCCGAGGAGGCCAGCCCGTGGTGGATCCCCGCTGCCGCACATAATGCGGATACAAAGGCGGAATGGGAGCTCGGCATGCCTCCCGAGCCGATGAGCCTTTCCGGGTTAAAGGATTTCGTCAGCCCATAATTAATGATCGTCTTGATAACCTGGGCCGCGGCCCAGCTCAAGACTGCCGCGATCAAAAGCCGGTTGGAAAGAAGATCCTCTATCCCGTTCATTCAGACAATCCCGCTTTCAAAGTATTCCCGTATGGTATCCTCCCAATGGGCAAACCGGTATCCTCCCGTCATCCTCAGCATGTAATTGTCCAGGATGGAATAGGCGGGCCTGTGTGCCGCGCAGGGATTCATCCGCGCATATTCCTCAGAGGATACATGGCGTACGCGGGTATTCTTTCCCCCGAGGCGGAAGATCATCTCCGCAAATTCAGCCCAATTGGTATCTCCCTCGCAGGTACCATGGAAAAGGCCGTAATTCTCTGTAGGAAGCAGCGCATATATGCATCTTGCAAGTTCCATCGCCCCGGTAGGGGTCCCGAGCTGGTCGTCTACCACGCTGACCTCTTCATGGTCTTCGGCCAGCCTCAGCATGGTACGCACGAAGTTCTTTCCGTCCCCGTACAGCCAGGCCGTGCGGATCATATAATATCCTGATGCAAACTGACGCACAAACTGCTCCCCGCAAAGCTTCGTCCTGCCGTATACGCTGACGGGCCCCGTCTCGTCATATTCCCGGTAAGGCTTTGCCGCATCTCCGGAAAAGACATAGTCCGTGGAGATATGCACCAGCCTGGCGCCCAGCTCCGATGCCGCGATGGCCAGGTTCCTGGGGCCGATGGCATTGATCTTAAAAGACAGATCCTCATCGCTCTCCTGCCGGTCTACCGCTGTATAGGCCGCGCAGTTTACCACAGCATAAGGCTTCACTTCCTTTGCCAGGCGCACCACCTCATCGATGTCCGTGATATCCAGCTTAATATCCGCATTGATGTCCGTATTGACCAGCTCATAGTGCTCATCCTTGGCAAATACCCGGTTTACCGCCCGCCCGAGCTGGCCGTCGCATCCGGTCACAATGATCTTTTTCTTCTCCATCTCCCCGTTTCCTTATCTATATCTCGTCCCTGCCATACACAAAAACACAAGGTATAGTATACCATTAAAACCGGGTGAATACAACCGATAAGGCTGTCGGGTTTGGTTGACAAATGATTTTGTGGTGTGTATCCTTTGGAATGACTATATATTGTATATAAGGGAGGAAAGAACAGCATGGCTTCCGGATCAGGGAATAAAAGCAGGCGGAGCGCAAGGAGGAGAAGGCGGAGGCGGACAGCCCTGCTCATCACAGAGATTCTTGTTTTCTTTGCTCTTGTCGCCGCTTTATTCATTATATTGAAGTGGGATAAGGTCGATAAGGAGACCTTAGACCAAAGCGAGATCTATTATAACGAAGAGGTGACACAGCAGATCGAGGAGCATGTAGAAAAGGGCGAGGACAGCTGGAAGATGTCCGGCTATAAGAATGTGGCCCTCTTTGGCGTCGATGCGGGGGAGACCCGGACGGATACCATCATGATCGCTTCCCTGAACCAGGACACCGGGGATATCCGGCTCTGCTCCGTCTACCGGGACACCTATCTGAATCTGGGAAATGATACCTACAACAAGGCAAACGGAGCCTATGCCAGGGGAGGCGCCGAGCAGGCCATCAAAATGCTCAATATGAACCTGGACCTGACCATAGACGACTATATCACGGTGAACTTCCAGGCTCTGGAGGATGTGATCAATGACCTGGGCGGGATCGAGATCGATGTGCAGGCAGAGGAGATCGGCTTCCTCAATGACTACCAGACCAGTATCGTACAAGGGCTGGGGGGAGGCAAGCCCACCGGGGAGACCGTGATCCCCGTGACCTCAGCCGGGCTCCAGACCTTAAACGGCCTGCAGGCCACAGCCTACTGCAGGATCCGTTATACGAAAGGAGACGATTTCCGGAGGACGGAGCGCCAGAGGACAGTGCTGAAGGAGATCGCCAAAAAGGCAAAGACCGCCGGCCTGCCGACGCTGAACAAGATCATCGACGATGTGCTGCCCGAGGTAAAGACCAGCATGACGGCTTCTGAATTTGCAGATTATGCGGCAAAGGCGGCAGGGCTCAATGTGGTGGATGCCCAGGGCTTTCCCTTCGAGCGGGTCACGGGCACCATGGGCAAGGCCGGCAGCTGCGTGGTGGCGGATGACATGGGGCAGAATGTAGAGGAGCTTCATGCCTTCCTTTACGGGGAATCCGATTATTCCCCCACCAATACCGTACAGGAGATCAGCAAAAAGATCCAGAATGACAGGAATGCGTATGGGCTCTGATTCCGTAGATGTCATCATCCCCGTATATAAGCCGGACGAAAGATTCCTTAAGGTGCTGCGGATGCTTTCCGTACAGGACGTGCGCCCGCAAAAGATCATCCTGATGAATACGGAGGAGGCCTTCTGGAATTCCTTTGCCGCAAATGCCGGAGACCTTCCGGCCAAAGAGCTGCTGGAGATCCATCATATCGCAAAGAAGGATTTCAACCACGGAGGGACACGTGATCTGGGAGCCTCTTATTCCGGGGCAGACCATCTTCTCTTCATGACCCAGGATGCGCTTCCGAAGGACCGGAGCCTGATCGGAAAGCTTCTTCAGGCTCTCCGGGATAAAGACGTGGCGGTTTCCTATGCAAGGCAGCTTCCCCCAAAAAACTGCAGCCCCATCGAGCGTTATAACCGGGTCTTTAATTATCCGGACCGGGATATCGTGAAGGGAGCCTCCGACCTGCAGAAGCTTGGGATCAAGACCTTCTTCTGCTCCAATGTATGCGCCTGCTATGACCGGCGTATTTTCGACTCTCTCGGGGGATTTGTAAAGAATACGATCTTTAACGAAGACATGATCTATGCATCAAAGGCTGTCCGGGCAGGCTACCGGATCAGCTATGCATCCAAAGCCTGTGTCTATCATTCCCATGACTACAGCATGGCCGAGCAGTTCCACCGCAATTTCGACCTGGGGGTATCCCAGGCAGAGCATCCCGAAGCATTCCGGGGCATCTCTTCGGAGAAGGAAGGGAAGAAGCTGGTCCTTGGCAGCATCTCTTACCTGAAGCGCCAGGGGAAGCTGATCCTCCTCCCGGATTTCATCCTGAAATACTGTGCCAGGTATGCCGGATATCTGCTGGGCGCCAACTACCGGAGGCTGCCCAGATGGGTAGTGCTGAAGTCCACCACGAACCCGGAATACTTCAAAAACCTGTGAGGATTTGGATCATTCCACGGTCACGCTCTTTGCCAGGTTTCTGGGCTTATCCACATCCAGCCCCTTAGATACGCTCAGGTAATATCCCAGAAGTTGCAGCGGGATGATGGCCAGGCTTCCGATGAAATGCTCATCCACCTTGGGAACATATACCGCAAAATTCACCGTATCCTCCACATCATATTTTCCGTAGGAAGTGATCCCCATCAGATAGGCGCCGCGGCTGGCGCACTCCATCATATTGGAAAGGGTCTTTTCATACAGATCGGTCTGTGTCAGGCTTCCGATCACCAGCGTGCCGTCCTCGATCAGGGAAATGGTCCCATGCTTCATCTCCCCTGCCGCATAAGCCTCCGAATGAATGTAGCTGATCTCCTTCATCTTGAGGGAGCCCTCCAGGCATACGGCATAATCGATCCCCCTGCCGATGAAGAAGATATCCTTTGCATTGGAATACTTGGAAGCAAACCACTGGATCCGCTCCTGGTCGTCCAAAACCTTCGACATCTTCTCCGGGATAGAGAGCAGCTCCTCCAGATATGTGCCATATCCGTCCAGGGTGCCTCTCGCCCGGGCAAATTGGAGGGAAAGCAGGAATAAACAGATCAGCTGGCAGCTATAGGCCTTTGTGGTCGCAACAGAGATCTCCGGGCCGGCCAGGGTATACATGCAATGCTCCGCCTCCCGGGCAATGGAGGAATCCAGGACATTGACGATGGCCATGGTCCTAAGGCCCTTTTCCTTTGCCATGCGGAGGGCCGCCAGGGAATCGGCGGTCTCTCCCGACTGGGATATGATGATCACCAGGCTGTCCTTGGGAAGCCTGCTTTTCCGGTAGCGGAATTCCGATGCCAGCTCCACCCTTACCGGGATATCGCTCAGCTCCTCCAGGACATACTGCGCTTCCATTCCCACATGCCAGGCACTGCCGCAGGCCACGATATATACTGCGGAAAGTGAGCGGATCAGGTCATCGCTCAGTCCCGTTTCCGAAAGGTCGATATACTTTTCCGCCTCCGATTCCCGGATGTATTTATGCAGGGTATCCAGCACCACCTTCGGCTGCTCGTGGATCTCCTTCATCATGAAATGCTCATAGCCGCCCTTTTCCGCGGCCTCAGCATCCCATTCGATGGCCGCGGCCTCTTTTTCTACCCGGTCTCCGTCCAGGTTATAGAAGATCACGCTTCCGGCCGAAAGCTCCGCCATTTCCAGATTGCCGATATAGTAGACATTTCTCGTATGGGACAGGATCGCGGGGACATCGGATGCAAGGAAGGCCTCGTCTTGGTTGACGCCGATGATCATAGGGGATTCCTTCCTTGCGGCAAAGATCTTACCCGGATAGTCGGAAAACATCACCGCCAGGGCATAGGATCCCCGGACACGCACGATGGTCTTTGCCAGGGCGTCGATGGGGCCGACCTTGTATTTCTTGTAATAATAATCCACCAGCTTGATCAGAACCTCGGTATCGGTCTCCGAATAAAAACGGTAATCATGCCGCTCCAGCTTTGCCTTCAGCTCCTGATAGTTCTCCACGATGCCGTTGTGGACTCCCACGACCTCGGATTCCACAAGCCCGGAGCCGGAATTGCTGCAGTTGCCGGACACGTGGGGATGGGCATTGGTCTGGCTCGGGGCCCCATGGGTAGCCCACCGGGTATGGCCGATGCCGCAGGTGCCGGGCAAGGCCCTCCCCTCATCGGTCTTTTCGATCAGGTTATTGAGCTTCCCGGTGGTCTTCACCACCACGGAAGGATTCTCATCGTCCCTCACCGCAAGGCCGGCGGAATCATACCCCCTGTATTCCAGCTTTGACAGACCCTGAAGCAGCACCGGAGCCGCCTGTTTTTTCCCCACGTATCCTACGATCCCGCACATTCCGATTCTCCTTATGCTCTTACGCCTTGTATCCGATCTCCTCTGCCAGTTCCTTTTCGATCACCACGACGGCATCCCTGTGCAGCCGCAGGAAGGTGGCCGGACACATGGGATCGATCCGGTCCTCCATCAGGAGCTTTCTGGCGGCCTCCTGCTTATTGCCGTTAATGATCATGAGAAGGGTCTTTGCCTTCATGATGCTGCCCATGCCCATGGTCACGGCGAAGCGGGGCACCTCATCCCGGCTTTCAAAAAACCTGGTATTGGCATCGATGGTGCTGTCCTCCAGGGTCTCCTGATGGGCTTTTTCGTAAAGCACAGCTCCGGGCTCGTTAAAGCCCAGATGCCCGTCCGGACCCACCCCTAAAACCTGCAGATCGATGTCTGTCTGATCAAGGATCTTATTGAATTCCCGGATGTTTGCCTCCACATCCCCGGTTCCTTTGGCCACATAGGTATTCGCCTTATCGATATTGATGTGGTTGAAAAGATTATCGTCCATAAAATACCGGTAGCTCTGGGGATGCGTCGGCTCGAGCCCGACATACTCATCCAGATTGACGGTATGTACCTTTGAAAAATCAAGGCCTTCCTCCTTACATCTCCTGGCCAGCTCCTTATACATCCCTACAGGGCTGGAGCCTGTGGCAAGGCCCAGGGTGCATGCCGGGTTGCTCCTTACGAGAGCCTCGATCACATCTGCCGCTTTCTTTGCGCCGTCCTCATAATTTTCTGCTACAATGACCTTCATGTGCTTTCCTTCCTTTCGTGAATCCGATCGGTTTATCCCAAAGGCTCCGGTTGTCCCGGCCTTTAATTGGACTTGATGACAATTTTCTTGGCTTCTTTGTAAATGCTGTCTGCAGGGATGACTCCCCTTACGCAGGATACGGGATAGATATTGGAATCCCTTCCCACCACGGTTCCGGGATTCAGCACGCTGTTGCAGCCCACCTCTACCCGGTCTCCCAGCATGGCGCCTACCTTTTTGCGCCCGGTCTCGATCTTTTCCTCTCCATCCTTGATCACCACCAGGGTCTTGTCGGACTTGACATTGCTGGTGATGGATCCGGCTCCCATATGGGCCTTGTATCCGAGGATCGAATCTCCTACATAATTGTAATGGGGTACCTGAACGTAATCAAAGAGGATCACATTCTTCAGCTCCGTGGAATTTCCCACCACGCAGTGATCGCCCACAAGAGCCGACCCCCGGATGAACGCCCCGGGGCGGATCTCCGTCTCGTGCCCGATGATGCAGGGTCCGCCGATGTAATTATTCGGAAAACGCTTGACGTCCTTTGCGATCCAGACACCCTCCTCCGGATGATCGTATTCCGATTCCGGCAGGCTTTGCCCGAGCGCAAGGATCATTTCCTTGATGCCGTCCAGCGCCTCCCAGGGATAAGTGAATCCCTTCAGATAATCCCCTGCCAGGGTATGGGACAGATCGTAGAGATCCTGTATTGTACACTTCATTTTTTCCTGCTCCTTTCTGACCGTAATATGCTTGATAACGTCCTTTCAACGAACCTTTACCAGATGACCGGAGGCCTTCATCGAATCAATGATCTCATCCACGCATCTTTCGCAGTCCTTGTAGGTAAGGGCCTCCGACATCACCCTGAGCACAGGCTCGGTCCCGGATGCGCGCAGCAGGACCCGGCCGTCGCTTCCCAAAGAGCCTTCTGTGGATTCTACGGCGTTCTTTACCGCCGGATCCGCCAAGGTCTTCTCCTTATCATCGACCTCCACATTCTTCAGGACCTGGGGATACATCTTCACCTCTGATGCAAGCACGGAAAGAGGCAGATGGGTCTCCACCAGCACCGTCATCAGCATGATGGCCGTCAAAAGGCCGTCCCCCGTATGGGCATACTTGCGGAAGATCACATGGCCGGACTGCTCCCCGCCGATCATGTGTTCATTTTCCTTCATGTTTTCATAGACATACCGGTCTCCCACCTTCGTCTTTTCATAAAGGATGCCGATCTTGTCAAAGGCTTTGTATAATCCGAAATTGGACATCACCGTGGTCACCACGGTATTGTCCGGGAGCATTCCCTTATTTTTCAGGTATTTGGCGCAGATATACATGATCATGTCTCCGTTGACCACATCGCCGTATTCGTCCACGGCCAGGCAGCGGTCGGCATCCCCGTCAAAGGCAAAGCCCACGTCCACCTTATTTTCACGCACATATTTCTGAAGCCCCTCGATATGGGTGGAGCCGGCGTTCAGATTGATGTTCACTCCATCGGGAGCATCGTTCATCACGCTGACCTTTGCCCCTAATGCATCAAACACGGCCCGGCCGATCATCCAGGAGCTGCCGTTTGCACAGTCCAGCGCGACCTTGCATTTCTCAAAGGACACCGGCGCGATATTGGTCAGATAGCCGATATACCGGTTGCGTCCGGAATAAAAGTCGATGGTCCGGCCGATCCGGTCATCCGTAGCCCAGGGGATCTCGTCAAGCTCACCGTCGATGAACTGCTCCACCAGATCCTGGATCTCGTCCTCCATCTTCTCGCCTTCAGAATTCATCAGCTTGATGCCGTTATCAAAGAAGGGATTATGGCTGGCGGAGATCATGATGCCGCAGTCGAACCCTTCCGTCCGGGTGATATAGCTGACGCATGGCGTAGTGGTCACATGCAGCAGGAAGGAATCCCCGCCTGAGGAAGTGATGCCGGCGGAAAGGGCGTTTTCATACATATAGGATGAACGCCTGGTATCCTTGCCGATGACGATCTTGGCCGGCCTTTCCTTGCCGTAATGATATCCGAGATACCGGCCGATCTTGAAGGCATGCTCTGCCGTCAATACCTCCCCTGCCTTACCCCGGAAACCGTCTGTACCGAAATACTTGCCCATAGCAGACCTCTCTTTCTCTTTCCCGCGTTTTGCTTTTTTCTGTGCTTCCTTTGTCCTTCCGTCAAAAGGCTTCGGCGAACCTGCCGGGATCTTCCACAGCTTGCCTTCCTTTTTTGCGCCGTCGATCTTTCCGTCACGGCACAGCATCGTGATGCGGCGCTGTGTCATCTCCCACTTTTCCGATGCCTCATGAACATCAAGATATTTCATTTCCACCCCTTCCCTGCATCAATGCGGATCACCCTGGGAGCCGCAAAACCGAATGTCCAATTGTATTTTTTCACAAACCAGGATATATGTCAAGTTATTTATTTTCGGTATGTCAAGTTATTAATTTTGTATCTTGATATATCATCTTATCTTTCCTGTCAGACGACAAGTATTTTCGCCAGGACATTGGACTTCCGATCTGACTTAAACCGCTCCAGCGCTTGTAAACCAGGGGAAGGGGTGCTATACTCCCCAACGAAAGCAGATATTTGGTGCACGCCTTGCAGGCTGCAGCCGGCATTGAGATGATCGATCCGATATGAAAACTATCCTTCAAAAATATGGGCGGGCTGTTCCGGTCTTTTTCATCCTTTCCCTCATCCCCCTTCTGGTGCGGATGTATGCCTATGATCCGGGGCTTTCCGCCTACAGCTGGTATCCGGCCGGGGAGTCCGTCTCCTATGATTTTTTTCTCTATTTCAAGGCTGTCTCGGTCTGCCTTGTATCCCTCATCATGCTGTCCCTCCTTTTAAGGGATCTTTTTTCCGATACCGCCCCCGAAGACATCAAGGACGCGGTAAGACAATATCTTCCCCTGATCCTGTATTTCCTCTTTGTGCTGCTCTCCGGCCTTTTCTCGAGGGAGCGCCGCTTTGCTTTTCTTGGCACGATGGAGGTTTTTGAGCCGGTTCCCGTGCTCCTCTCCTATGGCATCCTATTCTGGTACGGCTTCCATATCTGCAGGGAGGAAGGATCGGTCCGCCGCTTCCTTGCCGCCGGGTCTATGGGAGCCGCATGCCTCTGCCTGACCTGCTTTCTTCAATTCCTGAACCGGGATCCCTTCCGCCAGGAAGCGGTGAAACGGCTGATCACCCCGGCATCCTTCCATGAAAGCCTCTCCTCCCTGGCCTTCACCTTTCCGGACCATATCGCTTATGGAAGCTTCTACAATACCAACCAGCTGATCCAGTATTTCTGCTTTCTGATCCCCATCTGCCTCGCCCTGCTTTTCTGGAAGCCCTCCCGTCTTCCCCTGAAGGCTTTTTGCGCTAGTCTCACTCTTTTTTCCATCCTTGCCCTTGCCAGCGCCTATTCCAAAACGGGACTTGTGGTCATGCTCATTACCGGCCTCTTTTCCCTTTCCTTTTTTCTCCGGACAAAACGGGATCTGGTCCGGATCGGACTGCCCGCACTGGCTGTCCTATCCTGCCTTCTCCTTTTTTTCGCCCTGCGCTTTGAGGGGTTCGGCTCCCTTCTCCGGCGCTTTGCAGGAGAAAAGGAGGCTTCATCAGCCCGGCGGATCACCGCATTTTCTACCCTGAAGGATTCCGTTCTCCTCACCATAGACGGCAGTGATCTGAGCATAGCCTTTGAAGACAATCAGGACGGGACCATAGCCCTCACCCTCACAGACGAGGCCGGAAACGAGCTGGAAGAGTATCCGGGGCTAAGCTGCATCCCGGTCCTCTTCCATGACAGGGTATGCCTCGACCTGCGCGCAGACGGCATAGAGCTAACTGTCACAAAGGATCCGGCGGAGGGCTACTGGTATTATGCTCCCAGCGGAAAATGGGTAAGCGCCCATGCTATGGAGAGAGCCTCCTTCTTCCCGGAGGATTTCCTGACCGGCCGTGGCCGGCTTTGGAACAATATCCTGCCACGGCTTAAATCTGTGCTTCTCCTTGGCAGGGGCGCCAACTGTTTTCTATTCTTCTATCCTCAGGACGACTGGCTTCAAAAGGCCTATGCCGGGGAGGAGACCATGCTGGATGTAAAAGCTCACAGCCTCTATCTGCAGCAATTTACGGAAAACGGTGCCCTTGCCCTGCTGGCTTTTCTTGCGGCGCTCCTGCATTATCTTTTGCAGTCCTTCCGGCTGTACCGGAGGAAGGATGTCCTAGACCGAAGCAGCCTCCTTTCCCTTACCGGCTTTGCCATCTTCCTTGGGGTAGCCGCCTACCTGCTTTCTGGATTCACCGTAGATTCCAGCGTCTGTACCGCGCCGGTCTTTTGGCTGCTCTTCGGTGCAGGCCAGGCCATCAACCGGCTGCTCCGGTAAAGCCCGCTTCCCCGCCGCCAATTTAAGCCCGATCGCATGATTGACAGGCAATGCTTAGATGAGAATCACGAGTATACGCACAGTTACCCCGGCTGAAAAATGCATCCGGTTTCGCTCACGAGTAAATAAAACGGGGGCAGGATGATCCTGCCCCCATAGCTTTTTCTGTCCGGCTTTTTTCAGTTGTATTTTCTTGTGATCTTAAATGTCAGGGTCTTGCTCCCGCCATATTTATACTCGGTTCCCTCCGCGCCCGGCCGGACAAAGGTCACGACCGCCTGCGCCGGGCTCCTGCCCTGGGTCAGCTCCGTGTTGTTCCGGAATTCTACCACATAATTGGCTGGATCTACCTTCGTGCCGTTATCCTCCACAATGACATTGGCCGAGACCGGGCTTCCGGTATATTCCCACTCGTTCTTTTCCATGACGATCTTAAGCTTCGCCTTTTTCCAGCTCTGGCTGTAGCACTCTACCGGTACGATGACATTGCTTCCCTCAAACCTGGCTCCGGTCCTGCTTTCCGCATTCACCGTGATATCCACCGGCTTTTTGGTATCCAGCAGATCCTTCAGCTGGTTTACGTTGAAATCTGTCTTGTCCAGCTCCACCCAGCCATTATCGCCATACTGCTCCAGATAGAGCCTGGGCGCCTTTGCCGATTTATCCACAGCCTTCGGACGGATGGCTCCGTAGGCAGTCCCCTTGGATTTCCAGAGGCTGATCCCCTCCGCCAGGGACGCGGGCAGGAGCTTAAACGGTACCGCGACCTTATTCTTAAAGATCTTTACCCCGGTCTTTTTATCCCGGATATTGCTTAAGACCACGGTTCCCTTCCCATCTCCGGTCTGACGGCTCTTCGCATATGTCCGGTCAAACTCCAGACCATTCAGAACGATCTTTTTGCTTCCCACATAAGTCAGATCCACCGGTGCATGGGCCTCATCGATCCCGCCCGCATTATATGCCACTCCGTTTCCGCTGTTGACCGAAGCCTCCAGATTCTGTTTCGATCCGGACAATACAGCCTTCATCGGAAGAACCTTATAGGTCAGGGTGACCGTCCCGCTGTAGCAGCCCGTTCCTTCAATGATCACGCTGTACTTTCCGGGGAAATCATTATTCAGGGCTTTGCTCTTTTCATTTTCCGGATTATTGACCTCCGGGCTGTCCACTCCCTCAAAGAGCACATCCCGGTCTCCATCCTCCAAATAATAATTCCCGAAATATACATTTGTATAATCCCATTTCACTCCGCCCTCATTCCTCGGCAGGAGCTTAAGCGGAATCTTTCCGCCGGTATATTCGATCCGGGCATTGCTCAGCTTAAACAGCTTCTTATTGAACTTCAGGCCATTGAAATTCACCTTGATATACACAGGGACCGGAGCAATGTTTTCTTTTACAGCATCCGCCTCCGATACGGGTACAACCCCGATATAATACGCCTTCCCCGCATCCCTTGTGCTCTGGATCTCCTTATATCTGCCCTCATCATAAAGGTAAAGGTTTGCCGATACGGCTCCTTTATAATTGCTGATCACAGATTCATTCCCTGTGCCGAAGAAATCCTCCTTGGTGATGCTTTCCTTCTTTCCTTCCTCCCATTTCACTGACTTATTCTTAAGCTTCACGGAAAGAGTCTTCATCTTTTTGGGAACCCCGTAAAAGTCGTCGGACTGCAGGATACCCTTATAATTATTTATGCCCTGGATCCGGAGCTTAAATCTCTTCACGGACGCATGCCCTGCATAAGAGGAGGGATCGGCTTCCTTCCCGGTATCGGCATCGATCAGCACCACCTGATAATCCTTTTTCTCTCCCGCCTTCAGCTTCTTTCCATCCCGGGTCACGGCAGGCGCCGCGCTGATCCCCTTGGAAGTGAAATGATAATAAGGCTTTACCTCGACCTGGACCGCATTCCCCGACAGATCCATGGGAAGGATGGAGAACTTTCTGGTGATCAGAAGCCCCTTATGTGCTCCCTTTCCTTTGATCGTCACTTCAGGCGCCTTGGCATCCGAGGAGCCTGCCGCATTGGTATTATTCTTATAGCTCAGCTGATAATCCACGCCCTCCGTCAGCAGGATCCGGTCCGAATCCCCGGTATATTCATAGACGGATACACAAAGATCCCCGCTCTTTTTCTCTGAAGTATCCGATGTGGATACATGGGCCTTGCCAGTATAGGTGACCGAAGGGATCGCGCCCACCGCGATGTAATTATTCCCGCCCTTTTCCTCTGTTTCAAAGGAAGCATAAAAGACGATGCGGTATACGTCCGTGGCATTCAGGGCACTTTGATCCGCGGCCCGGCCCACATCAAAGGTATGCCGGTACGCCCCGCCGGAGCTGACCGTTTCCACGATGCCGGATCCCGTGATATTCTGCACATCCCCGGAATCATTGATCTCCATATACCAGGCATTGACGGCCTTTTCCGTAGAGATCGGCTCCGTCTTTTTGCTCTCTGCCTTTTTCGCTATATTCTGCGGAGCGGACAGCCTGCTGTGGTCTGCAGCATTTTCGAAGAAGATCTCATAATCCTTTTCTTCAATGCTGACCGCGCCCCCCGAACGGACGATATAGACCGCACCGGTGGACCTCACCTCGTAATTCGCGCTCTTATCCTCCTTCAGGGTGATCTTAAGCCCGGCCTTCTGCTTCCCGGGCTCTGCCGGATTCACGCCGGAGGCATCGAACTGGACCGGCGAAGCCGTGGCCCATTCCGTAAGGGGCGCAGAGCCGTTGGTCTCCTCCGAATAAGTCAGAGGCCACAGGCATCCTGCGGTGGTCACATCCCTTACCATGATGTCCCCGTTATATTCCGTCACCAGGGTGCCGTACCGGTCGATGATGGTCTCGGCCGATGCCTGGATCGCCACCGGCTGCTTTTCGATCACAAAGCCCACCGGCTCCGTGGCCGAATCAATCCCCAGATATCTTCCCTTCACATAGAGGGTAGTGCCTACCGTAAGCTTTGACTTGTCCAGCTCTCCCGCCTTCACAAAGCTTCCTCCGGATACCGTGGAGAAGCGGTATACCGAATGATCCGATACGTCCTCTATCCCGCCCCGGCTCGTCATGGAGGTCGTCACCGAGACCAGCTGCTTCATAAAATCTGTGGCATTATCATTCGTAAGCTTCTGAGCCATGCCGTAATAAAGCTTTGGCGTATAGCCCTGCAGGTTGGTGATCCGGGCCGTGGAGACCGTGCCCTTCGGATGGACAGTGATCTGGCGGGAACCATAGTATTCCTCTCCGGTATAAATAGAATAAGTCGGATCCGCCTTCCCGGTGTCCTTTCGGATCAAGGAAAGGCTGCTGTCATCGTATTCTGCATACAGGTAATAGGTCTTGGGACTGCCGGTGTCATTTGTAAAGATATGAGGCTCTCCTTCTTCTCTCAGCTCGAAAGAATCGATCTCATCGTAATCATACCATCCTCCATCCTCATCCTCATAATATTGTCTCTCATATACGGTTATTTGGAACGATTCCGGCTTGCCCGTAAGCTCAAATTTATCCTTTGCCAGATACTGGATCCCCTTTTCATCCTCTCTGGTGGCACCGATCAGGTCGAAGAGGATATCCTCATATCCGATGCTGCTCCCGGAAGCTACGTTGTAGTACCGGTCCATCTTTTCCCCGTCGGTATTCAGATTCCATTTCGCCTTGAAATATGTAGGGGTAATGGAAAAGCTCCTAAAGGTCACCCGTGGCAGCCAGTTGGTCTCATCGTTCGGTTCAAAATAGGCCGCCGCCACATAATCCCCTATGACCCATCCTTCTTCATCATCATAAAGCCCGGTGACCTCTACGCCATACGGGCCGTCAAAGTCCTTCTGCTTCAAGAAATCTTCATAATGGGGATCCTTTTCCTTGATGGCCTTGATCCGGTAGGTTCCATCTACCTTATCCTTCCAGTTTGTGCAATAAGCGTAAATCCAAAACTTCCAGGCAGGATCCCGGGTATCCCAGTCATCGGGTTCCTTTGCCTCCTCATAGGAAGGGATCAGGGGCTCCTCCTCCATCCCGTCCTGATAAGGGAAGTCATACATCCCAAAGCTCAGCTCAAACCGCTTCCGGTCATAATCGCCGGACTTGATCGTATAGACGATGAACGGCTTACCGGTCATATGATTATGCTCATCCTTGTAAATGCCGTATATATCATAGACCTGTCCGTCTTTTATAGAATCTGCTTCACCGTTTTCATT
>JAILLN010000033.1 GCA_024693135.1 Lachnospiraceae bacterium
GTAAACTCAGTTGAAAGCGCATTGCCGAGATTTACCACGGGTGCGTTTTCGGGATATATGCTCTCTCCGTCGAGAGTCCTCCTGATCAGGTCTATGATGGGCTGCTCCTGGACCTCCTTGTACCAGAAGCTTTCCACTCCAGTTTCCTTTGCTCTTTCCATATAGGATACCTCCGGCATGGAGGTCACCATGATCACCTTTGTTTCAGGCCGTATATCCTTGATCCTTTTTGCGGCAGAAAGGCCGTTCATGCCCTCTGTCATCACGATATCAAGGATCACGAGATCAGCGTACTTATTGCGCGTAAAGTCTACGGCTTCTTCGGCAGATGGAAAAGACCCAGCAAGCTCCAGGTCTTCCGCTTCTTCTATGGCTTTTTCAAATACCTGCCGGGACATCAGAAAATCGTCGGCGATCAAAACTCTCTTTTTTGTCATTAGTACTACCTGATAAAAGCATCATAATATCTGCGAAATGTCTCACTCCGGAAGGAAGCCGGAGAGACTGTCATGATTTTTCGAAAAAACTGTCCAAATGTCTTAAATGCCCGGTCTTTTTCCGGTCTGCCGGGCATACCATCCGGCGATATCCTTCGGCATGCCGTCCGAAAACCAGCTGCGGAAGGCACTTAAAAAGGCTGTCCTTGATTCCATGCCCGTATCTCCTCCCCCCTGCTTATTATTCCAAAAATTGGAAAATGCACGGAATACCGGATCATGCTCCATCCCAAGATCGATCCCGCCCGTAACGGATTCCAGCAGATCATCTTCCATCCTGTTTTCTTCCTTCATGACTCCTCCTTTATCAACGCATGTATATATCTGACTTATACCGGTCGGACGCGGATACCTTGACCGGCCCAAAACGCAGCGCCAACGGATCCGGCTCCTTTATGACCCATGCCCTTATTGAAAAGTCCCTTCAAAAGGCTCTCCTTACTTATATACGAAGCACCATGGCTTTCCGGCAGCAGATCTTTATCCATTTTTTTCAAACAGCGGCGGCTTCTTCAAACCGCCGCCGGACGCCAGCCTGTCCGGAGACAGAAGATCAGATATACCAGGGTAAGGAGAGCCAGATGGACAAGCCGCACCCTCCGGGTATCCCGGAAATAGCCTGCATATTCCCGAAGGAACGCATTGATGGCGTAATAGGCCCTGGTCTTTGCCCCGAAGCCGATACAGCGAAGCTTCTGCCGCCTTGCGATCAAGAGCGAGCGCATAACATGATAGGAGCTGGTAGCGATCCCGAAGAAGGCTCCGGGCTCCATGAGTTCAGCGGAAAACCGGATGTTCTCTTCTGTATTCCTGGAGCGGTCCTCCTCGATGATATCCTCTTCCGGCACCCCGGCCTTTATGGCAAACTCTGCCATGGCACGGCTTTCCGGCATGGGCTCGTCTTCCCCCTGCCCTCCGGAAAAGATCAGCTTCGATCCGGGATTCTCCCGATAGACACGGATGCCCCGCTCCACCCTGTTTCTCAACAGCGGGGTGAGCTCATAGCCCCGGACCCTGCCCCCCAGAACCACGACATAGGCCAGGCCATGATCCTTCCGCACATGGATCAGGTTCAGCAGGGCAGACAAGGCAAAAGAAGCCGTCTGCATCACGAAATAGAGGGAGACCAGTGTAAGATACCAGTAGAGATAGGTGAAGAAGCCCCGTCCCGAAAGGGGGAAAAAAAGCGGATATGCCGCGTCAAAAGCCAGCAGCAGAAAGGCAAGGATCAGGGCCAACAGGTTTTGGAACCGGACCCCCTCCCTTTTCATCAGGATCGCCCCGCCGATCATCAATACCGGCGTCAGCACCAGAGGATAGCCCACAAATAAAAGGCCAAGGAAGATAAGCTCCGCATCCAGCAGGATATGCGCCAAAAGATGGGCGGAAAACCAGGCCGGATACTTCATGGCAAGGCTCAGCAAAAAAGCTCCCAGAAAAGCGGAGCTTAAAAGCAGCAGAAAGCCGCTGTATATGGTGCGCCGTTCGAGTACCATTACTCCGATCCAGAGGAAGAGGGTACCGAAAAAAAGCACTGCAAAAAAAACCGATGTATTGATCACCATAAAGGATTATGTAAACTGCATTTATGTAAACTAAAGGGTAAATTATGTAAACTTATGACTTAAATCATGTGTACCCATGCTTTGAATCACGTGTATTCCTGCTTTGAATCACGTAAGTTAATGCGATGAATTATGTAAATCAACATCTTGCATTATGTAAACTATATGGAGAGCCTGGAAAAATCCGTGATCTGATCCAAAAGAGCTCCCAGGCCGGCAAGCCCCTCTTCATCCGCCTCGCTGAAGCGGTTCTTTTTCGGGCTGTCGATATCGAGCACCCCCACCACCCCTTCCTTTCCGTGAAGCGGGACCACGATCTCCGAATTGGAGGCGGCATCGCAGGCGATATGCCCCGGGAACTCATGGACATCCTCCACCCGGATTATCCGGTCTTCCGCGGCCGCCGTGCCGCAGACCCCCTTCCCCAGCTGGATCCTGATGCAGGCCGCCTTCCCCTGGAAGGGTCCCACCAAAAGACAGCCTTTATCCATGAGGTAAAACCCGGCCCAATTAAGATCCGGCAGCTGCTCGTAAAGGATGGCCGAAACATTGGAAAACAGGGGTACATAGTCAGTAGAAGCCTCCGCAAGGCCCTTCACCTGCTCCCTGATCATAGCATAATCTGTCATTCAATCTCCTCTCAAGGCGGAATGCCCGCATTGCCGCCGGCTCCACTGCATAAACACGGTCATTACGACAGCTTCTTATACATGTGGTTTCCAAGCATCTGGATCAGCTGTACGAAGATGATCAGGATCACCGAGCAGACAATGAGATAATCCGTCTTGTACTGCTGGTATCCGAAGCGGATGGCGATGTCTCCGATGCCGCCTCCGCCGACGGTGCCGGCCATGGCCGAATAGCCCACCAGCGAGATGATGAGCAGCACGATGCCGTTCAGCATCCTGGGGATGGACTCCTTCACATACACAAAAAACAGGATCTGCAGGTTTGACGCCCCAAAAGACCTGGCCGCTTCAATGACCCCCGGATCCGTCTCCCGAAGGCTCGTCTCAAAAACCCGGGCGATGAAGGGGATCGCGGATACCGTCAAGGGTACGATGGAGGCCGTGGTCCCGATGGCCTTGCCCACGATCATCCGCGTAAAGGGGATCAGGATCACCAGCAGGATGATGAAGGGAAAGCTCCGGAACACATTCACGATGAAGCTTAATATCTCATATACGGCCTTATTCGGCTTCAGCCCGTCCGGCGCAGTAAGGGTCAGCACCACAGCCGGGATGAAGCCCAGAACCACGGAAAAGATCGTGGACCAAAACACCATATAAATGGTCTGCCAGAAGGCGGTCAGGATGATATCCGTCATCCCCGCCCCGGATGATACGCCGATCATGACAACACCTCCCAAAGCACTTTTCTCTCCTCCAGGAACTGACAAACCCGTTCCCGGTCCTTTTCCTCCACATTGAGCACCAGGCTTCCATATACAGTGGTGCGGAAATCCTCCAGCTTCGCCCAGCAGATACACACGTCGATGCCGAGGGTCCTGGCTATCTGGGCTACTACCGGCTCATAATTATTGTCCCCGTTAAAGAAAAGCTGGATATTGACCCCCGTCTCCGGAAGCCTCTCGCTTCCCTCCCTTAAGAAAGCCCTGATCTCCGGCCTTTCCGGCTTCACAAAGAGCTCCTCCGGCCGGCCCTCCTGCAGCACGGTGCCGTCACTTAAGAAAGCCACCCGTTCGCAGATCTGCTTTACCACCTCCATCTGATGGGTCACCACGATGACGGTGATGCCCATCTCGCGGTTGATCTCCTGCAAGAGGCTTAAGATCCCCTTGGTGATCTCCGGATCCAGGGCACTCGTGGCTTCATCACAGAGCAGGAATTTGGGATCCAGCACCAGAGCCCTGGCAATGGCTACCCTCTGCTTCTGCCCGCCGGATAGCTCCCGGGGCTTGGCATGGAGCTTATCGGAAAGACCAACCAGCTCCACCAGGTCCGTGATCTTCTTCCTTGCTTCTTCAGACTTTGTGGAAATGCCCCAGAACCGCATGGGCAGCGCGATATTGTGGTAGACATCGAGCCTCTCCAGAAGATGGAATCCCTGGAAGATCATGCCCATTCCGCGCTGCAGCTGCCGCATGGAAGCATGGTCAAGACCAGATAAGGCCGTGCCGTCCACGGTGATCTCGCCGCCGTCGAAAGGCTCCAGCCCGTTAATGCATCGGAGCAGCGTAGACTTCCCCGCGCCGCTCTGTCCAATGATACCATATATTTCCCCATCCCCGATAGAAAGGGAAACACCCTTCAGGACACTGAGGTCCTGAAAGGTTTTCCTGACATCCCTTAATTCAATCATAAAGCCTTACTCCGGATCGATGAAGCTTGAAATCACGGAACCCTTATAATGCTCGTCAATGTATGCCTTGACCGCGTCAGACTGAATGGCTTCCTTCAATGCCTTGCTTTTCTCGCTCTCTTCTTCGCCCTGCCGCACCACGATGAAATTGGTGCGCTTTACCGTCGTCTCATCGTCAAACTCCTCGATCTCCAGAGCCGGATACTTTGCAGGAAGGTCAGCTCCCAGGGCATAATTCCCATTGATCGTGGCCGCATCCAGATCCGGCAGAGAAAGGGGAAGGCTTGCCGCCTCCAGCGGAGTGATCTTATATCCGTGGGGATTTGCCTCCTTGTCATCGTTGACCTTTTCAATGGGGACCAGGGATGTCAAAAGCCCCTTCTGCACCAAGAGCGCCAGCCCGCGCTCCATATTGTCGGGATCGTTCGGTACCCCGATCTCCGCGCCGTCCGGGATCTCCGAAAGAGACTTGTACTTTTCGGAATAGATGCCCATGGGCTCGATATGCACTCCCGCGGTAGCCGCAAGATGCAGGCCGGCATCGGTATTCTGCTGGTTCATATATCCAAGGGTCTGGAAATAGTTGGCATCCAGCTCCCCGGATTCCAATGAGGTATTGGGCAGGACGTAGTCCTCAAATACTACCGTCTCAAGCTCCCAGCCCTGCTCCGCAAGCACCTGCTTCACCACATTGTCCAGGATGTCTGCATGGGGTACCGGGGTGGCGCCCACCACGATCTTCTTATCCGAAGAACTCTCTGCCGCCGGTGCCTCTGCCTCTGCATCCTGAGCAGGTGCCTCTGCTTCTGCATCCTGAGCGGGTGCCTCTGCCGCCGGTGCCGGTGCCGGTGCCACGGATGTACATCCGGCCAGCAGCCCCGCCGCCAATACGCCTGTCATCATAGTACTGATCCATTTTTTCATCATGTTTATTCTCCTCCTTTGAATTTCTGAAACTGATTGTACTCAATCTGCCGCAAATGTGCAAATACTTATAACCTATATCCAGCTATCCAATTTTCCTATACCCAAAAGACAAGGGGACGGTTCTTGCTGTGGCAAAGCTGCGCCGCCTGCGGGACTTTCATTTCCACGCCGCCTTATACCCGTTCATTTCAATATCCTGATTATCTGAGCTTCTTCAGCCTGCGGCAGTATCTTCTTGAAATGCTTTACTATTCTGGCATATGATTCCTCCGGTGTGCGTCTGTAAACTGCATCCACAAACTTTTTCCCCATAAATCTCTCCGGTGTGGTATATTCTGCAACACCCCATCCATACCGGTTTCCGGATTTGTCGACCATATACTTAAAGTCACCAGTGATCACGTAACATTGCTTCTGAAGCCTCGTGATCATGGTATCAAAACCTTTTTTACCGTCTTTCCCGTAGCCTCCGGCCTGCTTCAGCTGCCTTGAAATGACAGGTGCGTTGGCATCGAGCAGTTCGTACAATTCCCTGTCATAGAATGAAGCCAGTCCGTCTTCATATCTTGCATCAAAGTCATATCCGTCTCTTCTGAAATTGGCAAAATCGGGAAACCACTCAGGACTGATATACATAGCTTTGTTTCGGAGAAATTTTCCGTAAGCACATTTCAGTTTCCTGATGACAGGTCCCTTCCATTCCCAGGCGGGCCAGAAGTCTTCATTGGCATCATCATACCAGCAGCCCTCCGCAATATGCTCCTCTATGGAAAAGCCTTCGATCTCATTTGCAAAAAACGGGACAAAGCCGGTTTCTTTTATTATTTTAATCAGTTCCTGCATGGAACCAATTGTAAATTCATCAGAAAAAGTCATGGTTATCATCCTGTTCATCGTATCCTTTCCATTGATTATAATACTTAGAATGAAAAATTAAACCTGTACTTTTACAACTGAAAAATCGGCTAAAACACGCATATTGCCTGATTTGAAAATCGTTCTAACCGGAACCCATTTGGTCATATAATTGAAGCTGGCGTAGATATTAATCCCATCGGATGTTTGAAAAATGAACATGAAGCACCATTCAAGAAACATTATTCAGGAGGCTTCCCATGATGAAGGATGTCCTACTGCCTGATCGGAGTGATGCGGGTTAACAGCAGACCCCCGATCGATCTCTGTTCGATTTTGCGGTTATATGGTTTTTGTGGTAGAATGGGAGGCGCACCGGACCATATGCGCGAAGGAGGAATCCATGCAGACTGGAATGATCACAAATAAGAATATGGAAGCCTTCAAGCCCGTCCTCCTGCCCTCCGTAGCACAGGGCCTGAAGCGGGGCCTGCCCATCACCGCCATCGGGCTTTTAGACGAGGGCAAGGCCGTAGGTGCTGTGGTCGGCTTTGCCGATGACGGGGATGTGTTCAGCATCGCCTCTCTTTTCGTGGCCCCGGATCACCGTCGGAAGGGGGGAGCCACGATGCTCATGGACGCGCTGCTTTCCACGGTACGCGCAGAAGGCATAAGATCCTCCGTGCTTTCTTATACAGAAGACCTGAAGGAGGCAAAGGAGCTGGAAAAATTCGTGAAGGCCTATGGCGGAAGGGAAAGCAGCGACCTGGAGCGCCTCTATCGGATCCCCATAAAGAGCCTGTTCCAGTCCAAATACTTTCCGAAGGGCTATGAATGCCGTTCCGTAAGGCTCTTTTCTGAGCTTTCACCGAGGGAGAAAAAAACAGCCCGCCGAGAAGCGGACAAAATGAGCCTGAAGCTCCGGGGCGGAGCCCTCGCCACCATCCGGGTCATGGACAGCATCTCCGTGGCATGCTTCCGCGGAGGGCATCTCTTAGGCTATCTCTGTGCCGGCACCAATGCCAAAGACCAGCTGTCGATAGCCGAGCACTGTGCCAAAAACGCCGACCAGGCCGTAGTCACCCGGCTTTTCAAAGCCTTTGTGGAGGCCTGCCGGAAGGAGATCAAGCCTGCCTCCGACCTCTATCTGCCCGCTCCGGACAGCCGCTACGATCATTTGATCGAAGAGCTCAAGGGCGCGGTCAATCTGCAGCACAATTATCTCTTCTGAACCAACAGATCCTTTATTTCCGATACTTTCACGCCGGATAACCGTATCTGCACGCATGCGCCTCGATGTGTGGTTGATGACACAAACCTACTTTCACGCCGGATAACCGTATCTGCATGCGGCCAGGCCGGTGTTTGTCCCGGCCAGTCCATATCTTACATTTCCTCGATATGCAGAACATAATCCAGGCTCCGGAGTGCCTCTATGATCTCCGAATGGTTCTTGTATTTTTTCAGCTCCGGGCTTGTGATCGTCATGGAGATGGTATAGACGCTGAGCCTTGATTCCCGGTAGGAGCGGTTCAGCTCGATGTCGTCGATGGACAGGCCGAGCCTCCGGATGGTGGTGATGAAGTTCCCCAAATGCCGGCTCTCTACCAGCTCCAGATGAACCTCCATATGGCTCGAGACCCCCTTCAGAAACTGCTCCAGCCAGGGCATCATAATGAGGCACAGCAGAAGCATCACGGCAGAGAATACCGCGATGGCATAAAACCCTGCTCCGGAGGCAATGCCGATGATGCAGCAGCTCCACAGCGCCGCCGCGGTGGTAAGGCCGAGGATCTGGTTCCTGGCATTGCGGAACAGAGAGTGGACGCTGATGGAGGCAGACGCCACGAGCACCGCCGCAGAAAGCAGATAGACCTGTGCTTTCCCGTCCGGATAGATGCCTCCCGTGGTAAGCTTCAGCTCCGTAAGCACCGCCGAGGCCGAGGCAAGCCCCATGACCATAAAGGTCCGAAGCCCCGCGGAATGCCTTTTTATGGAACGCTCACAGCCGATCACCGCACACAAGAGTACGGCCAGCACGATCCGAAACAGGATGATCTTCACTTCCATGCTCATTTCTTATCTCCTTCCTGCATCCCAAACACTTCCTCCGGCTTCTCTCCCGGCTTCTCTTTCGTTCTGTCTCCTGCCTTCTCTCCCGGCTTCTCCTTAACTCTGTCTCCTGCCTTCTCTCCTGCCTTCTCCTTAACTCTGTCTCCTGCCTTCTCCTTAGCTCTGTCCGAACTCTTCTCTCCGGCTTTCTTTCTGGCCTTTTCCCTCAGCTTTTTCCCCACGCGCTTATCGCCCTTCTTCGAGCCGCCCTCTTTCTTCTGCTTCTTTTTGGCAGGCTCGGGCTTGATCATCTCCTGGTAATGCTCCTCCGCCTCCTCCGAAAAGACCGCCTCGTCCCGGTTTTCCCCTTCTAAGGACAGCTCCTCCTGGATCTTCTGGATCTGCCCGATAAGCCTCTCCACCGGAGACTGCTCCTGCCCGCCTGCACTTTCGGAATCATCCTGATCCTGAAGCTTCACCATCTCCTCCAGGTCATTGGAATAAGAGCCGGAAAGATACAGCGCCGCCTTTGCCGCCGAGGGGCCGATCAGCTCATAGAGGATGCTGGATGCCAGGATGATGGTATAAAGCGCCCTGCCACTGTCGCCTCCCAAGGTCCTGGCCCCAAGCTCCGCCAGGCCGATGGCGACCCCCGCCTGGGGGATCAGGGCAAGCCCCAGGTAATTCCGGATCTTCTTATCACTTCCTATGATCTGGCAGCCAAGGAAGGCTCCGCCGTACTTGCCTAAGATCCGCACCAAAAAATAGCCCACCCCGATCAGCAGAAGCGGCGTGCCCCCGATGGATGCGTTTTTTTGCAGCAGCGCACCCAGGTCGAAGGATATCCCGGAGCGGACAAAGAAGAGCATCAGGATCGGCGGGCTGAAATAATTCAGCTGCCGGAACAGCCGCTCGTCATCCGTCAGATTGATGTAAACCGTGGCCATGGCCATGCAGCCAAGCAGCGGCGAGGTCTCAAGCAGGGCACAGATGCCGCAGAAGGAAAACAGCATGGTAACGGCGATGATAAGGCGGTTGTCGCTGGAATTCCGGTTCTTCATAAAGAGCATGGTAAGAAAGCCGAAAAAGGCCCCCAGGAACAGAACCCCCACATTGATAAGGAAGGGCAGGAGCACATTCCCCGCAAGGCTTGCGCCCTCAGAAGCCTCCGCTATGGCGATGGAGATGGCTACGCTGTAAGCCACCAGGGCAATGATGTCGTCCAGTGCCACCACCTGCAGCAGCGTCTCCACGAAGGGTCCCTTCGCATGGACCTGCCTTATGGTCATCATGGTGGAGGCCGGCGCGGTAGCCGCCGCAAGGGCAGAAAGCACCACCGCAAAGGGCAGGGAAAGCCTGAGCACAAAGACGCAGAGGACGAAGACCAAAACCGTGGCCAGAGCGGCCTCCAGGAAGGTAACGAGGACTACGCCGGTGCCGTTCTTTTTCAGCGTCTCCATGCGGAAGTATTCCCCGGTGGAAAACGCGATGAAGGCCAGGGCGATATCCGGCAGGAAATTCATGCCCTGAACGACCCCGGCCGGGATCAGGTCGAGCCCATAAGGCCCGATCAGGATCCCGGCCAGGATATATGCCGTGACATTGGGCAGCCTCAGCTTCTTCGTGATCCGGGTCATGAGAAATCCTGCAATGAGGATCATGGCCACAGAAAGGATCGCTGCCGCTGCGGAAGATTCTGCTCCTAATTTTTCATAAAGTGACGACGCTGACATAGCGCATCAGCCGATGGCAAGGCTTCCGGCCGAGACGATCCTGCCGGATTTACGGTCAAAGAGCAGGATGTCCTTCCCTTTGATCTCGATCCCGGTCTCCTGCCCGATCTGGTAGATCACTCCGCCGAAGATGACGCTGGTCAGCAGATAATCCCCTACCCTGAGCTTTAAGGTAGACTCCATCCCGGTAGGCATGGCGCCGTATATCGTGGAGGAAAGCCCGCCGTTTTCCACGATCCCGATGGCTTCCGGGCGGACTCCCAGCACAAAGTCCGAATCCGTCACCACCGGCTCGTCCTGGATGCTGTCGTCCTCTTCCTCCACCATCTGCACGTGGTATTTGAATACCTCATCTTTATTTGTCTTTTCTACCGCGCCCTTTTTCTTAAGCCTTTCCTTCTCCGCATTCTGCTTATCCTCTGCATCCTGATCCCGCTTTTTCTGCCATTCCCGAAGATCCATGGGATCGTTGGGGATAAAGCGCGCATCCATGCCGCCCAAGACCTTCAGGCGGATGCTCCCGTCGGATTCCTGCTCCCCCTTTGCATCGATGAAGTTCATGGAAGGGTTGCCTACAAAGTCCGCCACGAAGAGATTGGAGGGACGGTTGTATACCTCAAGCGGCGCGGCATACTGCTGCAGCACCCCATTATTGATAAGGCAGATCCTGGTAGCCAGCGTCATGGCCTCCATCTGGTCATGGGTCACATATACGAAGGTGCTCCCGGTCTCCAGATGAAGCCTCTGCAGCTCATAGCGCATCTCCAGCCTCAGCTTCGCATCCAGGTTGGACAGCGGCTCGTCCATGAAGAGCACCTGCGGCTCCGGAGCCAGAGTACGGGCGATGGCCACCCTCTGCTGCTGCCCTCCGGAAAGCTCTGCCGGATACCGGTCCATGAACATCCCGATCTTGACGATCCTGGAGCAGGCACGGACTCTGGAGTCGATCTCCTCCTGGGAAAGCTTCCTTACCTGGGTCACCACCTTGCCACCCTTTACGGCCTCGCATTTTTCGTTCAGCTCCTCCCCCTCGGCCTTATGCTTTGACTTCAGGTCATTCAGCCTGGATTCATATTGCGACAGCTTCTCCTTCGCTTGGGCCGCCGGATCCGAAGCCTCATGGATCTTCAGGGCGAAGAGTTCCTTTGCCGTATACATGGAAAGGGTGAAATTATCGATCAGCTTGACGCAGGCCTTATTCTCATCCAGCTTCCCGTTCTTGTCCCGGCATTCCTCGATGATCTCACGGACCTTATTCCCGTTTTGGAGAGCCCGGATCATATCCTGGGCCTGCTTCGCCTCCACATCCAGCTTCGGCAGCTCCTCCTTGATGTTCTTAAGGCCGAAGGAGATATTCTGATATACCGTCATATTGGGCCAGAGGGCATAATTCTGGAAAAGGAAGCCCACCTTCCTCTTATTCGGCGGCACGTTGATCCCCGCATTGCTGTCAAAGACCACCCGGTCGCCGATCTTGATCTGCCCCTCCGTAGGCGTCTCCAATCCGGCGATCATCCTAAGGATCGTGGTCTTCCCGCAGCCGGAGGGTCCAAGCAGGGTAATAAAGGAATTATCGGGGATCTCCAGGCTCACATTGTCCACTCCGAAGAATTTTCCCCAGCGCTTTGTGATGTTTTTCAAAATGATTTCCGGCATGCTTCAACCTCCTATGCCGCTGTCCAGGCTCGCACCCGTCAGCTTATTCACCAATGTGTTAAAGATCAGGATCGTCACGATCAGGATCAGGTTGATGGCGCTGGAGAAGGCATACAGGCCCATCTCATCGAAGTAGTCCAGCGTCGTGGAAAGAATGAAGCCCTGCGTACAAAGAAGCAGGAACAGGGACAGCTCCCTTAAGCAGGTCATGAAGGGAAGCAGGTATCCGCTGATGATGGAGGACTTCTGGATCGGTATGATGATCCTGGTCATCCGCTTGATCCAGGGCGTATTCATGATCACCGCGGCCTCCTCCAGCTCTCCGCTCAGCTGAAGCATGGAATTCAGGGAGCTTCTCGAGGCAAAGGGGATATACTTCACCACGCCCGCGATGATCAGCAGCGTATAGGTATTGAACAGATTGATGTGTTCATTGGAAAACAGGATGAAGAACGCCGCGCCTACCGCGATGGAAGGCATCAAGTAGGGAAGGAATGCGACATTATTCACATAGTTCGCCCACTTGTTCCGGCGCTTCTTGGAGACCGCATAGCCGATCAGCGTGCCGATGGTCCCGGCGATCAGGGCGCAGGCCACGGCAAGCAACAGTGTTCCCTTGAAGGCGTGCCAGATCGTGGAATTATACAGGATCCCGGGCTGGCCGTACATCCCGTTCTCGGTGACATTCTCATTGGTGATCCACCATTTCGTGGTCAGGTGGCTCACATCCCTGGTATAAAGGAAGCTGTAATCTCCCGGGTTCGGCAGGAAGGTTTCCAGCGTAAACAGGATGATGGGCCATATGCTCGTAAAGAAGGTGATCACGATGAAGATGATCCCCACCACATATTTCCCGGCCTTGCCGATGGAGATCTTGGTCAGCTGACCGGACTTGCCCGTGACCGTGGTATAATTCTTCCGGCTCTTCAGGCTCATCTGGTTCACCCCCAGGATCAGCACCCCGAAGATCATCATGATGATGGCAAGGATGCTGGCCTCGCCGGTATACTTGCTGTTCATGGAGATATACTTGGTGGACAGCGTGGTCAGGTTGAGGTAATGGGGCACCGGATAGCTTCCCATGGCGCTCCCGAATACCAGAAGGATCGTGGATAGGATGGCCGGCTTGATCATGGGAAGCGTGACCCTCGTCATGATCTTCCACTTCGGCGTATCCAGGATGGTGGCCGCCTCCTCCAGGTTCGCATCCATATTCTTAAAGATGCCTCCGATCAGGATATAGGCAAAGGGCGCATAATGCAGCCCCAAAACGACCGCGCTCGGAAATACGCCCCGGCACCACCAATTGGGAAAATACACATGAAAAAGGGAGGCCAGAAGCCCGTCCGAGGTACCGGTGATCTTGTTGCTGTAAAACATATGCTGCCAGACCACGGCCAGGGTCCACTGCGGCATGATGTAGGGGAAAATGAAGATGGAGCTTAGGTATTTCCGGTACTTCATGTCCGTCCTCGTCACGAGGAAGGCAAACAGTCCGCCAAACAGGATGGAGATGGCACAGGTCAGAACAGAAAGGATCACCGTATTCATCAGCGGGATCCAGAGGTTGGTCTTCGCCAGCTTGCTGGTAAACAGGTCGATATAATTGACGATGGTATGTCCGCTCACCTTCCCGGTCAGATGCTGGTCGATGGTGCCCGGGTGGATCTTGAAGGTATCCTCCACGATGGCGACGATCGGCGCAACTGTACTGAAGGTAAGGACGATCCCGAAAAGCAGCAGGATGATATTCTGTGGCTGGGAGAACCAGGTTTTAAGCTTATTCTTGAATATTGCCCCCTTGTCGGGCTTTACGGCTTCATTCATGGTCATGCTCCTTAGTCTACTACCTTCTGAAAGGGGCGCCTATTGCGGGCGCCCCTTGGTTCATCTAAAGATTCCCGTCCTTACTTACTCGGCACTGTAGTGATCCAGCACGTCGATCCAGCTGCCGACGCTGAAGGAAACCTCAGAGCAGTATGCCGGATCTTCCAGCACCAGCTCGCCCTGTCCTTCGCCGGTCCACCAGTCATAACCGCGGTCGTTCTTTGCCGGGAATTCCTCGCCGCCGCCCTCGCTGTGGTGATAGGTCGACTCGATGGCCTCTGCCACCTTCGGATTGGAGGAATATCCGCCCATGTCCTTGCCCCATGCGTCAAAGCCTTCCTCTGTGCAGGTCATGTAAGCGATGAAGGCGCATGCCGTCCAGGGAAGAGGGCTGTTCTTGGTCAGGAAGAGATAATGGCAGTAGCCGTAGCCGCCGATGCCGGTATAGCCGTCGTCATAAGCCGCCACGTTGACGTTTGCCACGGAGACGCCCGCAGACTCCTCCACGGAGCGCAGCTTGGAATAAACCAGAAGCCCGGACTGGTCGGTGGCGGAAGCATCCACCAGGGTGTTGCAGATCGGGCCGTCGTCTGTCTGCTCATTGTAATTATTGACCCAGAGCTTGATCCATGCCAGGGCATATTTGCCGTTTTCGCCTAAGCCGAGGTCGGCCGCATCCGCTTCCACTTCCTTGATGACCGGATCGAAATAAGCCTTCTTGGAATCATCCAGCTTGTCATAGGCATCCTTCAGCCAGCCTGCGTACTTATCCTCTGTAAGCATCATCAGGAAGTTCTTGCCCACGATCTCGGAATCCACGCCCATGAACAGGGGATGGGAGCCTTCTGCCACAAAATCCCAGCAGTTGCCGTAGGTCGCGCTTCCGGTATTGTTGTACATGAAGACCTTATTCAGGGTCTGCAGCGGCAGGAAGCCCTCATAAGCATCCGGGGTCGTGCCCTTTGCCTCTGCCCATTCCTTGGGAACGAAGGTCTTAAGGATGTCTGTATCCACCATCTTGGTCTGGATCTGGTTGCCGTCCTGGATCAGAGTCATGGCGAAGGTGCCGGTGCCCTTCAGGGAATCCGAGGTCAGCTGCTCAAAGATCTTGTTATTCTTGGGCTGCTGCCACTCAAACTCCATGGTATAATTCGGATCGATGGACTGCAGGTACTCGATGAATACCGGCAGGGCTGACTTGCCCCGGCTGGAATTGCCGACTCCGTAGAAGGTCTTGCCGTTGGATTCCTCGATGGCCTTTGCCGCAAGCTCTTCCAGGCTCATGGTCTCGGCCTCTGCGATGATGGCATCGATGCCGGTAAGCTCCTCCGGCTTCGCGGCCTCTGCCTCTCCTGTGCCCGCTGCCGGTGCCGCCTGCGGTACTCCCTCCGCACAGCCTGAAAGCATTCCGATTGCCATGGCTCCTGCAAGCAGGATGGAAATGATCTTCTTCTTCACTGTTTTGCTCCTCCTTTTTCGTTTTCGCTTTAGGGTCACACATAAACCCCCGTGATCTGTCTTTCATTATAGTGAGCCGGCTTAAGGATGGGTATGGGGCAAAACTGATATATCTTGTAAAAAACCTTCAAATCAAAAACGGCATATCCCCGGCTGTCCGGTGATATGCCGCCTTTTTGCTTCCTTTACGGGATCTCTGCCCCTCCCCGCCGAAGGTTTGGCCTTAAGCTAATCCAGCCAAAGCGTATTGAGCTCCCCGTATTCCTTTGTGACCCGCTGAAGCTCCTTGTCCAGCTTGGCGCTTCGTGCCACTCCCTTTTTCTCGGCCTGGTCGCTTTCATATACGATGCGGCATACCTCCAGGTACTTTTCATCGGTCTCGCGGGTACGCCTGCTCAAAAGCCGCAGCACCTTCATCAGCTTATCCGGCTTGCCGCTCAGGTAGGCCGCCAGGTCATCCCCGGGGATCTCCGTGACCACCTCATCCTCTATCCTCCTAAGTCCAAAGCCTCTGGAACAACCGGGGCCTGTCCGCCTGCGCCGATGATCAGGCGCTCCTTAAAGACCTGACGTATTCCTCACACAGCTCCCGGATCTTTGCAAGCAGCCCTTCTCCCTTCTGCCCGCCTGCATGGCCGGGCCGGCTCTGATCAGGGCTCCTTTGGGCGCAGATTTTTCAGGCCATTTGCCTGGTAATCGGAGGGTGAGACGCCGGCCAGCTTCTTGAAGGTATTGGAAAAATAAGCGATGTCCTGGTAGCCCACAAGGGATGCCGCCTCATTTACCCGGACCTGCACATCCTTCAGCAGATCCATAGCCTTGCGGATCCTTAGGCGGGTCAGGTAGGTATTGATCCCGACGCCGGTCTCCGACTTGAAAAGCCTCATCAGATGGCCCTCGCTGACCCCCAGGGACTGTGCCGCCATCCCTACGGTAAAGCCGCTATCCGAGACATGCTCCCGGATAAAGGCTATGGCCTCCCGGACATATCGGTTGGATACCCCCTCTCCCACATCTAGGGGAATCAGCTCCTCCTCAAGCATCGCCTCATCCACCGGAGCATTGGGATGAAGATGCAGAAGCCTTTGGACGGATGCCTCCAGCTCCCCGTCGTCGAAGGGCTTCAGCAGGTAGTCCGAAGCCCCGATCCGGACAGCCTGCCTGGCATAGGTGAATTCATCGTAGGCCGTAAGGAAGATGACCTTGATCCCCGGATAGCGCTTCATCAGCTCCTCCGCCATGGCAAGCCCGTCCATCTTCGGCATCCGGATATCCGAGATCACAAGCTCCGGCCTTGATTCCTCCGCCATGCGCAGGGCTTCCTCCCCATTGGGCGCTTCCGCCACCACTTCGCAGCCGATCAGCTGCCAGTCCGTGTGCTCCACGATGCCCCTGCGTACATATTTTTCATCATCCACCACCATGACCCTGGTCATCTCAGCTCCACCGTCTCTCCCTGCCTGGCATAGCGGATGTCGCTGCGGCCAAGGCCTTCTTCCCTCTTCCTCAGCTCCTCGTCCGTGCTCAGGGGATCATGGTGGACAAGCAGCATGAACGAGGCGCCCGACTCCTCCAGAAGCCTGATCCCCATCTGGGCCGTGGAATGTCCGAAGCCCTTCTTTCTCTCGTATTCCTCCGGCTCATACTGCCCGTCATAGAGGATCAGGTCCGCATTTTGGGAAAAGTCCTTAAGCCTCGCAAAAGATCCCTCCTCATGCTCATAGTCTGTGGCATAAACGATCGATCTTCCCTGATAGCGAAGCCTCATGATCACCGAGCCACCCGGGTGGTTTCCCTGGATCCCCTCGATAAGAAGCTCTCCCAGCCGGATGGGGAATTGAAGCGGCTCGATCTGTACCTCTCCCTGATACCCAGAAAAGCACACCGGAATGGGCTCCTTCAGAGGCTTTGGCTCATATACCTCGCACCGGCCCTTCACATTGTAGGGCTCTCCGATCTCCAGGACCTGATACAGCAGCAGCTCCCCTTTCCCGCCGCGGTAGGACACGATGCTCTCCCTGCCCTCCGCACGCGCATATACGGCATCCATGAAGGAATCCACAAAGCCTGAATTTCCCGGCTGCTCCAGGAAGCATTCCGAAAATTTCTTTCCGAGGATATCCTCCTTCAGATCAAGGATGGCACGCCCTGCCGGATTGATGTAGGTAATGACACCCTTCGGGCTTACCGTGATCACGCCCTCGGAGAGATTACGCATGATGTCATAGAATAATTCCGAGGAAGAATTCGCTTTATCATCCATTTTGTCCGTCATCTGTCCCCTTCCCTTCCTCCATGTCCTCTGTATATGGAAGCCGGATGGTCATCCGGGTGCCCCCCTCCGGAGGCCTTTCGGCCTGAAGCCCGTATTTCTCCCCATAATAAAGCCTCAGGATCGTATTCACATTCCCAAGCCCCAGATGTCCGGATAAGGCCTCCGGATCCTTGCTCTGCACCGCCTCGATGATCTCGTCGCTGATGCCGTTTCCGTCGTCCGTCACGCGGATCACCATATCCTCCGCCTCCCTCCTGGCTTCGATCCGGATATGGCCGTTGCTATGCCCCTCCAGCCCATGGATGATGGAGTTTTCCGCGATGGGCTGCAGGATCAGCTTCGGTACCTGCGCATCGGAAAGCTCCGGCGGCACATCCATCAACAGTTCAAAGGAATCGTCAAACCGGAACTGCTGGATCTCGCAGTAATTCTTTACCAGCTCCAGCTCGCTTTCCAGGCTGCAGAACCGGTCTCCCGCAATGCTTGCCCGCAGGATCTTCGCCAGGTCCGCAGAAATCGTCCCTACCTCCGGGGCTCCGTGAAGCTTCGCCATCCATTTGATGGTATCCAGGGTATTGTACAGAAAGTGGGGATTCAGCTGGGCCTGCATCATGGCAAGCCTGGTCTCATTCAATGTCCGTTCCGCCGCCACCTGCTCCTGCATATAGTCCTTCAGCTGCTCCGCCATCTTATTGAAGCCATTGGCAAGCAGGCCGAATTCATCCTCCCGGTCAGACTCGATCCTCACGTCAAGGTCGCCCTTCCGGAGCCGCCGCATCCCCCTGACCAGGGAATGGATGGGCTTTGAGAAATACCCGCTGAGAAGAACCGATGCGATCAGGCTCAGGATCACGCTGATCACCACAAGGAGCACGATGATCTGGTATCCTCTCTCGGAAAAGAAGGATTCCCGGACCGGCTTGGTCATGTAGATCCCTAAAAGCCCCGTATCCGAAAGCTCGTTGATATAGGCCGCCTCTTCCACGCCGGAAAGGGCGCCCTCCCCCGTGAGCAGATTGTTTCTGATTTGAGAGACGGCCTTCATGTCATCCGCCTGGCCTAAGAGGCAGAACGGCCGGAAGAAGGAATCCAGGAGGGCGTAGCCTTCTCCCGCATTCAGGCTTCCCTTCAGCCAGGCCTTAAGATCCTCCTCCCTTATCCGGATCACGGCAAAGCCCGGCATATCCCCGAAAGAGATCTGCCTGGCCATGAGCAGTGAAGAGCCGCTCTCCCCCATATCCAGAGGATCCTGGCCTGCCACGATGCCGCCTCCTGCCTCAAGCGCCTCCCTCAGGACGGCGTAGTTCAGGGGAAGGGTCCTCTGCCTGTCCTGGCTGCTGGTGGCATAGACGCAGATCTCTCCCTCATAGATCTCTGTCACGGAATAATCCCGGATCTCCCCGGTCTCCCGGTACAAGGCCCCGTAAACCGTCCGGGGCGCCCGCGTCCCCGCCTTGATGCCCGACTGGATCACCTGGTTTCGGGCTATGCTGTTTAAGGCCTGCCGGCAAAGGACCAGAAGCTCCGTGACCTGGGCATTGACCGCCTCCGCCTGCTGCAGGTCCCTCCTTACATAGTCCGCCCTGAGCCTTGCCTCATAGCCCTGGAGGGTGAGGATCCCGCCGGAAATGGCAAGGATCAGCGCCACGGAAAGGAATATCCAGAATATCTGCCTGCGGAAGGACTGCCGGATCCATCTCATCGCTTCAGTCCTCCTGCCAGAGGATGCTCCAGAGATCTAAGAATTCCTTCTCCCCGGCTGCAGAGGCTTCGATGTCAAAGGGCACCAGGCAGATCTCCTCAAAGGAGTCCGACAGCGCGATATCTGTCCTGATCGGCCTCCTTAAGAGCTGGCGGGTGCAGTATTCCTGGGTGTCCTTCCCTGCCACGAAATCAATGAACTGCTCCGCGTTGCGGACATGGGGCGCATTTTTTACGACGGCGCAGCCATCGGCCACCGCGCTGGTGCCCTCCACGGGATAAAGCATGGCGAGATCCTCTCCTTCCCGCACCGCCCTGAGGGCTGTTTCCTCCAGGGTGATCCCCACTAAGAAGCTCCCGTCCTCCACCCGGGTCTTCACGTCCCCGGAACCGCTTAAAAGCCTGCCGTCCAGCTGGGCAATAAAGCGCCTTAAAAGCACCTCCGGCTCCTCCCCGAAGACCTGCTGCATGGTGGAAAAGATGGTATAGCTGGTGCCGGAGCGGTATGGATCGGCAAAGGCGATCTGTCCCTTCCACTTCGGATCGAACAGATCCTCCCATCCCTTCGGGGCATCCTCCTTGGATACCAGGGTGCTGTTGTAGATCAATACGATCGGCAGTTCCGTGAATGGGGTCCATGCATGCTCCCCGGACCGGTAGAGAGGATT
Organism: Lachnospiraceae bacterium; assembly: GCA_024693135.1. Classification (GTDB taxonomy): domain Bacteria; phylum Bacillota; class Clostridia; order Lachnospirales; family Lachnospiraceae; genus NK4A144. The sequence continues at coordinate 19,537 of JAILLN010000033.1, forward strand.
CAGGCTCCCCTCTTCCCTGGAAGCATAGGGCAGGAAAAGCTCCCGGTTTGCCTCATAGCTTTCCACCCCGCCGCCAAACATGACGTCGCATTCCCCGGCTTCAGAGGCCTTCCTCGCCTCCTGAAGCATCTCCTCGGTGCCTCCGGACCGGAGCCTGACCCAGATCCCGGTCCGGTCTTCAAATTCTCTTATGATGGGAAGATAGACATTCTCCTTATGGGAGGTATAGACGATAAGCTCCCTGTCCTCGGATACGCTGTATTTTTCGGATATCTCCTCTGCTCCGTCCTCCTCGGTGCAGCCTACAAGGCAGAGGCACGACAGAAAGACCATGGCCATGATCCGGCACAGGGTCTTTCTCTTCTTGCTTCTATTCCAAAAACGCATGGATCTGATCATCCTTTATCTTAAATCTCAGGGCTTGCGCCGCCCTGCTCTTACTCCTTCGGCACGATCTGCCCGTCGCGGATCTCCAGCTCGCCAAGCTGGGAAAGAACATTCTCCTTGAAGGCAAATTCCTCCTCATCCTGGAAGCCGATGAAATAAACCTTTTCGATCCCTTCCCTGTTGAAGAAATACTGGTTTTCTTCTCCGGTATTTCCTTCCGGATAGATCACCCCGACATAGTCAAAGATCTGCGTCAGGTTTTCATCGGACAGGATCCTTCCCGTGATCATGAGCTTCCTTTTTGCATCCTTTAAGAGCACCACTGATCCGATGGGCAACAAATCTCCATACATAGCTTCTACCTCCGTTTTCTCGTTGATCCCGTGTGTATCTTCTGCTTTCTGTTTATCGCTGGTTCTATGTTTATCTGCTTCGCGCTATTCCCGCGTTTTCCTGCTTCGCGCTATTCCTGTGTTTGCCTGCTTCGCGCTATTCCTGCGTTTGCCTGCTTCGCGCTATTCCCGCGTTTTCCTGCTTCGCGCTATTCCTGACGGAAGGTCACTGCGAGGCTCCGCCCCCTCCCGCCGGATTTGTTGAAAAGTCGGGATGCTTCGGGATATATACCGCCTTATGCCATCCCCGGGCCTCAACTGCATCCGAATGCGCATCCTCCTCGATGCAGATCCCTTCCTTTTGTACCAGATTGACCATTCCCCCCTGGAGCATGGCCTTATCCCCATGATACTGGAATTCCCCCTTGCTGTCTAATACAAGGCCCGGATGTTCTGCCTGCATCTCCTCAGGAGATTTCAGCGCGGACATCCATGCAAGCTTTATTGTCCTGCCTTCCTTCAGCAGCTGGTCCGGCGTTGCGGTATGCTTCATCTTCCCCACTGCATCCATGGAGTTAAGATAAGTGATCTGGTTTTGATCATCGATCTCCGTGATGGTGATATAATGCTTCTTCTCACCGTCCAGCAGGGAGACCAGGTTTCCCGTTGCAAGGACTTCCCGGATGGAGTCACAGAAGGCTTTTTCAATCCCCTTCTGCTTCTCCTTTCCGACATTAAACGTCATTTCCGTCATATAAAGATCCTTCCGCCTCTGCAGGAAGAAATCCGCCATCTCAAAAATATTGCCGATCTGATGCTGCGAAGGATCCATTACCTTCTCAAGGTCTTCTTGTGCATTAAAGTACGGGATCATGATGTCCTCGTCCTTCGTACCCTCTTTTGTCATGGCCCTGGCCTCCTCCAGGGTTCTCCATTCCTCCTTCGGAATACGGAAATGACGAAGGTCAAACTGGCTGACCCGGGTCTGGTCACTTAATTCCCCCCTCAAAGAAAGGAATTGGTTAAACAGGGCGGCTCCGGAACAGCACCAGCAGTTGTTGCTGAGCAGGGGCTGCTTCTCATAGGGTGCCGCAAGCTTCGCATCCGGCTGCTCTCCTGCCGGAGCATCCAGAAAGCGCATGCCCACCTCCTGTTTGATGGCAGAAATGATCTCCTCAGCCTGTAACGGCTCAACCCCGGGGATCATGCCTTCTGCCTCAGTATAGTCCATTTCCTGGCCGGACCGCCTCAGCCGGACCGCCTGCTCCCGGATGTCTTCGCTGATCCTCGTGACCTCAGCCATGTTTGTGATCGGATTGCCGAAGGTCTGGATTGTAAGAAGGGCGCTGTCCAGCAGCTTTTCTACCCCTGCCTTTTCCGGTACGGGCTTTGCGGGAGCTTTCTTTTCCTCTTTCTTCGGCTCTTCTTTTTTATGTTCTTCGAAGGGCGATGGTTCCGTTTTTTTCTTCGCGGCCTTCTTAGATGACGTCGATGGCGGCGGCGTGGCCGGATCCTCCCCATCATTCTTCTTCGTTACCGTCGATGGTGGCGGCGAAGTCGGATCATCCGTCGCGTCCTTTTTGGTTACCGTCGATGGCGGCGGCGTGGCCGGATCCGTCGCCGCGTCCTTTTTGGTTGCCGTCACCGGCGGTGGCGTGGTCGGTCCCTCCGCATCATTCTTCTTGGTTGCCGTCGATGGCGGCGGCGTGGCCGGATCCGTCGCCGCGTCCTTTTTGGTTACCGTCGATGGCGGCGGCGTGGCCGGATCCTCCGCATCATTCTTCTTGGTTACCGTCACCGGCGGCGGCGTGGCCGCACTGCCCGTCGTCGTTGTAGTCGTGGTCGTCGTGGACTTCTTGGATGTAGTGGATGATGCTTCCGGCGAAGGCTTTACTCCCTTCTTCGCTTCCTTACGGCTCTTCGGCGGCTCCATGATCACCGCATCTTCCCGGAGTCCGAACTGTCCCACGAAATCTGAATGCTTTTTTGCAATCTCCGCAGGATCAGATACCCAGCTTAGCTGCAGGCTGCCCCCCTCTACCCTAAGGAGCTCTTCCAGGGAAAGCTCTTCCTGCCGCGGATCCCCGGGGGCTTCATCATTTATCACCTTTATTTTGAAATCCCTCTGTGCATGAGCGACCGGAAGGGAAGGCACGCTAGGCTTCTTTCCGTCTTTCGCCTTCATAAAGCGTTCGCTAAAATCGAGGAATGCCTCTGCATAGCTTGCTTCAAAGCTATCATCTATTCCCACGATCCTGAGCCCTTTGACTCCCTTGGAATCCGAAAGAACCACCTTTTTCCCCTGTTCCAAAAGCCTTTTGATATCTAACGCCATCTGCATCTTCTGGGTCTTGCGGATCCCTTCGGGCAGCGCCACCCCGTCCCCGATCTGTCCGGGATGGTTCGGATCAACTCTGGCCACCGTCATCCGGTTGATGGCATAATCCTTCCCTTCCTGGATCCTGGGCCTGGCATCCTCCAGGATTCGATCCACTGCTTTTTTGCTGCCAAGCAGGTTCGCGATCCCCCTTTCATATGCTTCCATGATTTCCGGCCTGACCCCCTCGAAGCTCTTCACGCCGGTCAGAGGTCCTATGGCATTCTTCTCGTCGGTCTGTTTCTTTTTGTGATCCGTATACTTCCCCTTGGCCCACTTCTTAAACTTTTCCGTCCAATAGCTGAAGTCCACCTCGATATTCAGCCGGGCGCCCAGGCCCAGGGCCGCCCCGATGGATCCACCGGCCTTGCCGTTTTTGATATATCCCCCGAGGTTAATGCCCACAGCCCCTACATCCCCGGAGATGGACGCTCCGATCTTGACCCCGGCTATGGTAACAAATCCTTTTGCCCTGCCTGAAAGAAGGGATGCGTACGCATCGATTCCCACCTTCGCGCTGAATCCCTCTCCTTCCTTCAGCCAGCCAATCTTGGCGGATGCCTCTGCCGATGCGGACAGAACCTCCCCGCTGGCTTCCAGGCCCGCCGCCAAAAAGCCCTCCTCCATCGATTTATCTTTACCAAACTTGGGAGTCTGAAGCGATGCTCCCACCTTGCCTTTTGCCACGGCGCCGCTCACCTTGGCGGATGCCCCGAGCCCTCCGGTCAGTTCCCCGTCGTCCCGGATTCCCAGATAGGCGCCGACACTTCCCTCTGCCCTCACATCCAGGAAGGAAGCCTCTGCCTGGATCTTTGCCGTGCCGGACCGGTTTCTTGCCTGGCCTTTAAGCTCCGCCAGCTTTACCTGAGCAGAAGCAGAAGCATTTAAGAGATCCACCTTGTAGCTGGTCTCATTCTTTTTCATCTCTGCTTTCTCTTCATCCGTCATATTTTCTTTTGAGCGGTCCCTCGGTGTACCAAACTCAGAATTCATCGGTCCTGACATTTTGGCGCCGAGGACCCGGAATTGGGTCTCGGTCTTTTTGGTGAAAAGCGCGGCACTTCCCGTAAAACGCCCGCTGGCATCCTTCCTGGCGCTACGGAAGACCCCAAGACCCTCACTTTCTCTCTTTGTCTTATTCTTCTCAAGCTCCTTGAGCCTCTTGACCGCATCCAGGTACTCCGCAAGCTCATCTCTTCCCGCATCCCTGCACTCCTGGGCTTTCCGCTCCAAAAGCTCCGGCGTGGCATACTCCGTGTCCTCCTTGGAGAGCACCATATAAAACGGGCTGGATATGATATCCATCTTTGCCAGATAGAAATCCCTCATTCCCTCATATCTTCCGATGGCCTTCTTCAGCTCTTCCACGGGATAGCTGTTTAAAAGCACCGCATTCAGGGTCTGCTGCGTGCAGTTTTCCATTACCTCCTTCAGGGCCGCGAAGGAATTCAGGGTGCCGAGGTTGACCTCGAAATCCTTCACAAAATCCGTATCATCGGCATAGCCCAGGAAGTCCGTCTGGCAGGAAATAAGCGCCTGGATCGTCTCCTTGTGCTTCCGTACCCTTCCCGCGGTAGGACGGCCCTCCTCGATATCGGATTCGGTAAGGGGAGAGCTGTTCTGCCGTTCTTCATCCAGCTCAGCCTGAAGCTCAGCCTCATGATCCGCCCTCCATTGGTCCATAAATGCGGCAGAGCGCCCATTCATTCTCCAATCCTGTACCGCCTCCGTACTGAAGCGCTGCTGCTTTTTTTTCAGCCGCCTTTCCCTTTTCCGCAGGCCTTTGGAGGTTACCTGCTTCGTCTGATCGAAGATCCTTACCGTATCCACCATCCTGGCAAGCTTCAGGGTGTCATCCTCCTGGGCGGGATCCTTGGGGCGGTATGCCGAATAGGATAAGCCTGCTTTTGCATACTCGATCTCGCGCTGGCGGATCTCGTTTGCATAGGCGCTGTCCGGTGCATCCGAAAGCGACAGCCCGCTGATGGTATCCAGCACGTCATTCTTCCAGTCCAGGCTCTCTCTTGCCTGCGCCGACAGGGCTTTTGCGGCTGACGAATCTGCTCCGGAAGAAACGGCCGGATTGCCCCCATCCGGCAGGGCTCCCCCATGGCCGCCTGCATCCGGCGGGGCTCCGGTCCCCATCCTGCTTTGGGGCGCGGCCTCCTTCTTCAGGCCTTCCCCGAGGACTCCGGCTCCGGCCCCAAAGGTCACTTTTTTCCCCTTCGATTTTAATAAAGAAGCCCCTGTAGTCGAGCTAGCGCCATCCGTTCCCTTCGTATCACACATGTCCGCCTCTCCTTTCTACGTCAGCAAAGCTCCAGGACGGAGTGGACCAGCACCCCGGTCTGCCTTATCTCTTCCTGAAGGATGGTTTCGGCAAATTCCACGATCTTCTCCTGCTCCGGCAGGAAAAGCACCTTCGCATCCTCAACGCCCCTTTTGTCCAGGGCATCCAGAAACCCGCGGAAAAGATGGACGCTCTCCAGGCTCATCTTCCCCTTAGAAGCAAAATGGTCGATAATGATATCCCCGCCCTCCATCAGGCATACCAGCACCGACTGCACCTCGATCCCCGGGAAAAAAATGCACTGGCCAAGCTCCGGGTCGAAGGATCTCTCCTCCAGCCGCTCCAAGGGATAGCCGGTATCCTCCAGGAATCTCAAGACCCTTCTTTTTTCCTTCTCCTCCAGGGCAGCGAAGGATTTAAGGTTCCCCGGATATTCCTTCCGGTAAAGCCATTTCCGGACAGCCTCGCTTTCCCTTGCCCTCCGGAGGTCAAATTCATAAACTGCAGAATCCGGTGTCAGGAGAAAACCCATGGCATGAAGGAATTCCCCCACGTCTTCCTGGGTGTCCATGAAATCCGCCTCCAGGAAAAGGGCATCCGCGCTCTGTCCCAAGGCCGCCAGATCCCGGATCACCTTCGACGCGATCCCCCTCCGCCTGTATTCCGGCCGGACATAGATGGAATAAAGCCGCAATTGCCCCTGATGCAGGCCGAATACCGCCGTGCCGGCAGGCACCCCGTCCTCCACCATCCCGATGGCCAGGGAAGAGGGAAGCAGCGCCCTCTCCGGCTCAAAAAGAATCTCCTGAAACAAAGGAAGCGTCTTCTTTCCCAGCTGTATGATCTCCATTTCGATGCCCTCCTTCCCCCTGATTGATACGAAGGATCCGTCTCTCCCGTCAGCACTTGTGCCGGCCAAACGCCCTTATTTCCAGCCTCCTCCGGCCAGCGCTCCCTTGTAGTTCACCGGCTTCTTACCGATCTTCTATGATAATAAGATAATCATTTAGAAGGCTTATTGTCAATTTTCTTTCTTTGGTTTTTGTAGTAGAATGATGGAAGCATTTCAAGGGGAACCGGATCATTTGATCTGCTCTTTACCGAAAAAGGAGGTTGATTGCCATGCAGCTGGCCAGAATATCTGAGAAATTTGAAAAAAACCTGAAGGATACAAAGGAACTGGAGCATCTTCTGGACCTGAACGAAGTCCTCAATGTTTATTGGGAGAATGACGGAGGTGTGGTATTTATCCAGCTTGCCCACGCTTCCGGCACCGGAAGGGTGACCTCCAGCTCCCCCATCGAATTCGACCTGGAGTACAACCATGTGGCGCAGGTCATCTATGACAGGACATTTCAATGCCTTACCCTGGAGGATGATATCTATGATAACGATGAAAGGATGTCCGTGAAGGAACTGATCCAGTTTCTCCGGAAGGAGCTGAAGGGATAGGTATAGGAAGCTTCGCAATCCGCGCAGAAAAAAGCATGCGGCTCTTCCCATAGGCCGCATGCTTTTTCTACTTTTTTTAATTTTCAGCTTTTTCAGCCAAGCACGCCCTTCCTGGCGTTTTTCAGTACTGGTATCGCGGTATCGTCCTTATCCTCCAGATGCGTGCCCGAATATCTTTTGGTCTCATCGGCGATCACCTTGGACAGCAGCAGCACAGCGATGATATTGGGGATCGCCATGAGGCCGTTCAGCAGGTCTGCGATGTTCCAGATCAGATTGAGCTCGGCCACCGATCCCAGAAAGATCCCGATGATCCATAGGATCTTATATACCATGATGACCTTCTCTCCAAGGAGATAGACCGCACAGCGCTCTCCATAGTAATACCACCCAAGGATCGTAGAGAAGGCAAAGGACACCAGGCCGATCACAAGGATCGGTACCCCGATGATGGGGATCATGGAAAAGGCCATGCTGGTAAGCTCCGCCCCGTTTCCTGAAAGCCCGTCGATATTGGGATATTTGATGATGCAGGATACGAGCACCAGTCCGGTCATCAGACAGACGATCACCGTGTCCCAGAAGGTCCCGGTCATGGAAACGAGAGCCTGCCTTTTGGGATTCCTGGTCTGGGCCGCAGATGCCACGAGGGGCGCAGAGCCCATTCCGGATTCATTGGAAAAAAGCCCTCTGGCAAAACCGTATCTGCAGGCTATGGCGACCGTGCTTCCCACAAAGCCTCCCCCGGCAGCCTTTACGGTAAATGCAGAGGAAACGATGGCCGCGATCGTCTGCCCAAGTACATCCGCATTCAGGAAAAGAATGATAAGGCAGCCCAGCACATAGAAGGCGGCCATAAAGGGCACGAGCATCTCTGATACCCTGGTGATGGATTTGATGCCCCCAATGATGACAAGCCCCACCACAACACACATGACCACTGCCGTGATGATGGTCACCACCTTGCCGGATGCTTCACTGCTTGCAAAATTATGGCGTACATTGGAGACCACTGCATTGGCCTGCACCATGCAGCCGATGCCGAAGGCGCAGACAGCCGCAAGGAAGGCAAAGACGATGCCCAGCCATTTCTTGTGAAGCCCCCTGTCGAGGGCATACATGGCGCCGCCAAGCATAGAGCCGTCCTCGCTCTTTACCCGGTACTTTACGGCGATCAGGGTCTCTGCATATTTGGTCGCGATCCCAAAGATTCCCGTAAGCCACATCCAGAGCACGGATCCCGGCCCGCCCATGGCAATGGCCGTACCCACGCCGATGATGTTTCCTGTGCCTATGGTGGATGAAAGCGCTGTGGTAAGGGCTCCGAACTGGGATACATCCCCCTCCACGTCCGGATCCTTTGTCACCGAAAGCTTGATCGCCTTAAAGATGTCCTTCTGGATGAATCCCGTCCGAAATGTCATGAAAAGATGCGTCCCCACCAGCATGATGATCAGAGGCCATCCCCATAGGAAGCTGTCAATCGTGTCAATAATGTCTGAAAAGCTCATTTTGTCTCCCCCCTGGTCTGAAATTGCAGTTACGATAAGAATATAATGCCTTATAAGCGTCCCTGTCAATAAAAGAAGGGCTGGATCCGCTGAAAAAACCTACTGGCAAGTCCGGGGCATCCGTGATAGACTATGCCCGTATAGGACACAGGACAGGCTGTCTCCGTACAGGACACGAGACCGGCTATTTCTGTAAAGAATACAGACTACAAGAAAGGAATGAAAAAAATGGCGATCAGACTGGGAATTTTAGGTTACGGAAATCTTGCACGGGGCATAGAATGCGCCGTAAAGCAGAATGATGACATGGAGCTTCAGGCCGTCTTTACCCGCCGGGCACCGGAAAGCGTAAAGACACAGAGCGGAGTGCCGGTATATGGGATCCGTGATCTGGAAGGGATGAAGGAGGACATCGATGTGCTGATGCTCTGCGGAGGCTCTGCCACCGACCTGCCCGAGCAGACTCCGAAATATGCAAGGCTTTTCAACGTGGTGGACAGCTTTGACACCCATGCGAAGATCCCGGAGCATTTCGCAAAGGTAGATGCCTCGGCAAAGGAGGGCGGCAAGACGGCCCTGATCTCCGTGGGATGGGATCCGGGAATGTTTTCCCTGAACAGGCTCTATGCCAATGCGATCCTCCGGGACGGAAAGGACTATACCTTCTGGGGCAAGGGCGTAAGCCAGGGCCATTCCGATGCCATAAGAAGGATTCCCGGGGTGAAAAATGCGAAGCAGTATACCATCCCCGTGGAGGATGCCTTAAGGAGGGTACGCGCCAGCGAGAATCCAGAGCTTACCACCAGGCAGAAGCATACCAGGGAATGCTTTGTCGTAGCCGAGGAGGGGGCAGATCTGAAGCAGATCGAAAATGAGATCAAGACCATGCCCAATTATTTCGCGGATTACGATACCACGGTCCACTTCATCTCCGAGGAGGAGCTTTTGCGGGATCACGCCGGCATCCCCCACGGAGGCTTCGTGATCCGCACCGGAAAGACGGGCATGAATAAAGAGCATGATCATGTGATCGAATACAGCCTGAAGCTGGACTCCAATCCCGAGTTTACCTCCTGTGTGCTGGTAGCTTATGCCAGGGCGGCATACCGGATGAACAGCCGGGGAAGCTTCGGGTGCAAGACCGTCTTTGACGTGGCTCCCGCAGACCTGAGCCCCTTGAGCCCGGAGGAAATGCGCTCTCACCTCCTCTAAACCAAAAAACCGGCCCCTCCAGCTGTGCCAGAAAAACACAGCATGGAGGGGAGCCGCGTGTCTTATTTCACGGTGATCCGGATCGAAGCCTTCTGCCTGCCATCGGCACTTTCCACATAGACCGTCGCAGTCTTTCCTGCAGCCACGCCCTTATTAACGTGCATTGACCCACTTTTCGAAACCGTTGCAACGGATGTATCTGAGCTTCTGTAGGATACGCTCGTATCCGTATATTTCTTGGCTGTAGCCCTGCTTCCGGATGTAAAGGTCAGTCCATCCGTCCCCAATCCCCCGATTGACGAAATGCAGACAAAATGGTCTCGAACCATCCCAATGTCTTACACTATATACAATGCAGATTTTTTCGATTTTACTCACCTATTTGAAAAAAAATTCAATAAAATTTTCAGGACACGAAAAACTCACGAAAAACTCACGAAAAAAAGAAAAAACAGCCCCCACATGTGGCTGCCGTATAAAAAAGGGAACGGCTGCAAACCGTCCCCCTTTTCTGCTTTAATTGCCAATTTTCTTACTTGTAATTCACGATCTTGCCGAAATCAGGCTTCAGGCTCGCGCCACCCACCAGGCCGCCGTCGATGTCGGGCTTTGCAAAAAGCTCTGCGGCGTTGCCGGCATTCACGGAGCCGCCATACTGGATGGTGATGGCTTCCGCCACTTCTTCATTATACAGCTCCTTAATGCAGCAGCGGATGGCGAAGCAGACCTCCTCGGCCTGATCTGAGGTCGCGGTCTTGCCCGTACCGATGGCCCAGATAGGCTCGTAGGCGATGATCGCCTTCTTTGCCTGCTCTGCGGTGACCTCCAGGAAGGCGATCTTGATCTGCTGGCGGATCCAGTCGATGGTGATGCCCTGCTCCCTCTGCTTCAGAGACTCTCCGCAGCAGATGATGGGGGTCAGGCCGTGCTCGAAGGCCTTGAGCACCTTCTTATTCACGGTCTCATCGGTCTCGGCGAAATACTCACGCCTCTCGGAGTGGCCGATGATGACATAGGTGGCGCCTGCGTCCACGATCATATCCGGAGCGATCTCGCCGGTATAGGCTCCCTTCTCCTCGAAATACATATTCTCGGCACCGATCTTGATATTGGTGCCCTTGACCGCCTCCACGGCCGCCGGGATGTCGATGGCGGGCACGCAGAAGATCACATCTACCTCATCGCTTGCCACCAGGGGCTTCAGGGTCTCGATCAGCTCCACCGCCTGGGTGGGGGTCATGTTCATCTTCCAGTTTCCGGCTACTACTTTCCTTCTTGCCATTCTTTCCTATCCTCCTCTATAAACACTTGGTTCTTTCTGACTTACACCGGTCGGATGCGAATACCGCAGCCGGCCAAAAACGGCCGCTAACGGTATTCAGCCCTGACTCACCATTCTGTTTCACTAAATTGTTTTTTCCCGCTTACTGCCTAAACAAGCCAAAGGACATGTTTTGCAAAGGGCATGTTTACTTATCATCCGCTGCCGCTACGCCGGGAAGGGTCTTGCCCTCTAAGAACTCCAGGGAAGCGCCGCCGCCGGTGGAGATATGGGTCATCTTATCGCCGAAGCCTAAGTTATTCACGGCTGCCGCAGAATCGCCGCCGCCGATGATGGTGGTGGCATCCGTCTGGGCTAAGGACTCCGCCACGGCAATGGTTCCCTTTGCCAGCACAGGATTCTCAAACACGCCCATAGGCCCGTTCCAGACCACAGTCTTGGCGCTCTTTACCGCCTCTGCATAGAGCTTTGCGGTCTCCGGCCCGATATCCAGGCCTTCCTTGTCGTCCGGGATCTCGTCCGTCTTCACCACCACCGTCTTGATGTCCGGATTGTCGATGGGATCCGGGAAGCCGTCCGCAGCCACGGTATCCACCGGGAGCATCAGCTTCTTGCCCAGCTTCTCGGCCTTTGCCATCATTTCCTTGCAATAGTCAAGCTTGGTGTCATCCACCAGGGAGTTGCCCACCTTGCCGCCGTTTGCCTTTACGAAGGTATAAGCCATGCCTCCGCCGATGATCAGCGTATCGCACTTATTCAGCAGGTTATCGATGACCGCCAGCTTATCGGCAACCTTTGCCCCGCCCAGGATCGCGACGAAGGGACGTACCGGATTCTCCACGGCATTGCCCAGGAAGTTGATCTCCTTCTGCATCAGGTAGCCTACCGCGCAGGCGCCGCCCTTCTCCCGGATGAACTTCGTCACGCCTTCGACCGAAGCGTGAGCCCTGTGGGAAGAACCAAAGGCATCACAGACATAGTCGTCTGCAAGGGCCGCCAGCTCCTTCGAGAAGTCCTCGCCGTTCTTGGTCTCCTCTGCCCCGCGGAACCTGGTATTCTGAAGCAGGACCACGTCCCCTTCCTTCATGGCTTCCACAGCCTTTGTGGCCGCATCCCCGGTCACATTATAGTCTGCCACGAAATTCACTTCCTTGCCCAGCTTCTCGGAAAGCCTCTTTGCCACAGGCGCCAGGGACTCGCCCTCGTTGGGGCCGTTCTTCACCTTGCCTAAGTGGGAGCAGAGGATAACCTTGCCGCCGTCCTCCACCAGCTTCTTGATGGTGGGAAGAGCTGCCACGATCCGGGTCTCGTCCGTGATCTCGCCATTCTTTAACGGCACATTGAAGTCACAGCGGACCAGCACCTTTCTTCCCTTGACATTGATGTCGTCTACGGATTTCTTATTCAGTCCCATAATGAACCTCCTTATTTTTGGTTTTGAAAAAAGGAGTCCGGTCCTATTCAGACCGGACCCCTCATTGAATTGCCCGTTATCCTGCCTATGGGATTATTTCAGCAGGCTTCCGAAATGCTTGATGGTACGCACCATCTGGCTGGTGTAGGAATTCTCATTGTCATACCAGGAAACGACCTGTACCTGGGTGGTGCCGTTGTCCAGAGGCAGCACCATGGTCTGTGTGGAATCAAACAGAGAGCCGTAGGTCATGCCGATCACATCGGAGGATACGATCTCGTCCTCGTTGTAGCCGAAGGACTCGTTGCTGGCAGCCTTCATGGCCGCATTGATCTGATCCTTTGTCACATTGCCCTCTACCACTGCCGTAAGGATGGTGGTGGAGCCGGTAGGGGTCGGCACACGCTGTGCTGCACCGATCAGCTTGCCGTTCAGCTCGGGGATGACCAGGCCGATAGCCTTCGCAGCGCCGGTGCTGTTGGGAACGATATTGACCGCGGCTGCACGGGAACGCCTCTTGTCGCCCTTCCTCTGCGGGCCGTCCAGGGTCATCTGGTCGCCTGTATATGCGTGGATCGTGCACATGATGCCGGACTTGATGGCAGCGCAGTCATTGAGAGCCTTTGCCATGGGTGCCAGGCAGTTGGTGGTGCAGGATGCCGCGGAGATGATCTTGTCATCTGCCGTCAGGCTCTGATGATTCACGTTGTATACGATAGTGGGCAGATCGTTGCCCGCCGGTGCGGAAATGATGACATGCTTTGCGCCTGCATCGATGTGTGCCTGAGCCTTGTCCTTGCTGGTATAGAAGCCTGTGCACTCCAGGACGACATCCACGCCCAGCTGTCCCCAGGGAAGGTTCTTTGCATCTGCTTCCTTGTAGATCGTGATCTTCTTTCCATCGACGGAAATCGAATCCTCGCCAAAGCTGACCTTGTCGCACAGTTCATACCTGCCCTGTGTCGAGTCATACTTCAGCAAATGAGCCAGCATCTCGGGGCTGGTCAGGTCGTTGATCGCCACGATCTCAAATCCGTCTGCGCCGAACATCTGCCTGAATGCAAGACGTCCAATCCGTCCGAAACCATTGATTGCAACTTTTACTGCCATTTTCAATTCCTCCTAAAAAGTGAAAATAAACGAACGATGCACTTCATATGAAGCGGCTTTCGCGGATATGCCACTCGCCCGCAGTACCCGGTCAGCTTTTCTATCATACTTGATTTAGGTCAGAAATTCAAGAGAAATCTCACTCCATTTTGACCCGTTATGGAGGATATGGTAATATATCCAATGGAGAAAACCAATGCAGAGTTCAGAAACCTACCGTTTAAGCGCCCTGGTCTCCTTTTCCGGAGGGCTCCAGGATGCCTATACGTACAATTTAAGGGGACATGTTTTTGCCAACGCCCAGACCGGCAATGTGGTGCTCATGAGCCAGAATTTCATGACGGGCCGCTGGATGGAGGGCAGCGATTACCTTCTTCCCGTTTTCTCGTTTATGGCCGGGATCCTGCTTTCCGATCTGATCGAGGGCAGGTTCAAGTTCTGCCGGACGGTGCATTGGCGGCAGATCGTCCTGTTCATTGAGATCCTTCTGCTTTTTATTGTAGGTCTTATCCCTCTGCCATATGAAACGCTTCCGAATATCCTGGTGTCCTTTTCCTGCGCCATGCAGGTTCATTCATTCCGCTCCGTCCATGCCAACCGGTATGCCAGCACCATGTGTATAGGGAATCTGAAAAGCGGAACCGAATCCATGACCCGCTTCTTCCGCACAAAAGACAACTCGGATCTCCACTCCGCCCTCGGTCTGTACGGCATCATCCTGATCTTTGCCCTGGGGGCCGGACTGGGAGGGATCCTCTCCGGGGTCCTGGGGATCCGGACCATATGGCTTTCCTGTGCCATATTGTTTATAGCAGAAATCCTGATGATAAAAAGACCCGTCGAAGGGGATCAATGATAAGGAGGGATCTTATATGAAAGTGGCTGTGATCGGTAACGGAAACGTGGGAATGGCGGTTTTCCGGGAGCTGCAGAAGCTCCGGGAGATCAACGAGCTGGTCCTTGTGGGAAGGAACCAGGAGAAGCTTCAGGCAGAGCTGATGGATTTCAGAGATGCCCAGGTTCTTTCTCCCACGGCCACCTATGGAAAGGTATCCTGCGGAGGATATGATACGACAGAGGGAGCCGATATCATCATCTATGCCGCCGGAGTCGGACGGAAGCCCGGGCAGAGCCGCCTGGAGCTGGCCGGAGCGAATGTATCCATTGCAAGCGACATTTTCCGCGAAGTGATGAAGGTAAACCACGATGCCATCATTGTCGTCCTGAGCAATCCCGTGGATGTGCTCACCGCCGTGATCCGGGAAGTGACCGGCTTCCCCAGGGAAAGGGTCATCGGCTCCGGCACGCTTCTCGATACCGCAAGGCTTGTGGCAGAGATCTCCTCCATCCTGGATATCTCCCCCAGCTCCATCAACGGGCTGATGCTGGGAGAGCACGGCAACAGCTCCTGCGTGATCTGGAGCGCCGTCCGGATCATCGGCATGCCTCTGAACGATTATTTTGCCTTCGAAACCGGATCCGATATGGGGATCAGTAAGGATAAGCTCTCTTCCTTTGTCCGGGCCGTGGGCGGAAAGATCATCGGGGCGAAGGGCTATACGGCTTACGGCGTCGCCGCGGCCGCGGCCAAGATCGTCTCAGGGATCGCCAATAACACCAAGGACATCTATCCCCTTTCCATCCAGCTGGATGGGGAGCTTGATTACAAGCGGGTAGCCGTCTCGGTACCCTGCCTCCTGGGCCGGGAAGGGATCATCCGCATCGTGCCCATTCATATGACCCCCGAAGAGTGGGACGGCTTCCATAAATCAGTGGCTGTGGTCCGCGAGATCACGGATCCCATACTGGAGAGCCTCTAAAAGCCTATGGAAGCATTAGTGATCGGAAGCGGGATCGCAGGCATGGCCTGTGCCCTTCGGCTTGCGAAACAGGGCATCCACGTCGTCCTTGCCTCCCCATATCCTTCAGAACGTTCCCAGTCCGTCATGGCGGCAGGGGGGATCAACGCCATGGTTTCCGGAAATGAAGAGGGGGACTCGGTAGAAAGCCATATCCAGGATACCTTAAAGGGCGGAAGCGGCCTGGGCGGGGAAGAAGCCGTCCGGGGCATGTGCGAACACGGCGGGGAGATCATCCGCTATCTCGAAAGCATCGGCACGGTCTTCAGCGTGGACGGCGCCAATAAGCCGGTCCGGCGCGCTTTCGGGGGTCAGAGCCACAAGCGCACGTATTACTGCGGTTCCGCCACAGGAAAGCAGATCGTTTCTGCCCTTGCCATGGAATGCCGAAGATTCGAGGCCTTTGGCATGATCACCCGGAGGCTTCGCTGCTCCTTCCATTCCGCGCTGATCCGGGACGGGGCCGCATACGGCGCCCTTCTCTATGATGAAGCCAGCGCCCGGCTGGAAGCCTGTTATGCCGATTTCCTCGTGATGGCCACTGGCGGGCAGAATGCCCTCTTCGGAAAGACCACCGGCTCCTCCCTCTGCGACGGGTATGCGGCCGGCCGGCTCTTCATGCAGGGGGCTGTGCTGAAAAATCTGGAATTCATCCAATATCATCCCACCACCCTGGAAACTGCCCAGAAAAAGATGCTGATCTCTGAGGCTGTCCGCGGGGAGGGCGGGAGGCTCTTTTACGTGGAAAACGGCGAAAGGGTCTATTTCATGGAGGAAAAATACGGAAAACGGGGAAACCTGATGACCAGGGATGTGATCTCCCGGGAGATCTACGCCACAGGGAAGGACGTCTACCTCGACATTTCCTTCTTAGACGGGCAGACCATCGACGAGCGCCTGCCTGAGGTCAGGGACATCTGCATCAAGTACCGGGGCATCGACATCAAAAAGGAGCCCATCCCAGTCTCTCCCTCCGTCCACTTTTTCATGGGCGGGCTGGCCGTCCATTTAAACCATGAGACCAGTCTCCGCAACCTTTTTGCCGTAGGCGAATGTGCCTCCATCTATCACGGGGCCAACCGCCTGGGAGGGAATTCCCTGCTTTCTGCCATTTACAGTGGCTTCGTGGCTGCCGACGAGATCGCCGGGCGGGCTCCGGCCAGAAAATATCCAGATTTCACCGCCTTTATGGAGGATGAACGGAGGCTTTTGAAGAAAAGCTCTGCCTCCAAAAGCACCTTCCCCGTATTCTATATCCGGGACATGCTTTCCATGACCATGGCAGAGCATCTCGGCATCGTCAGGGATGAAAAGGGGCTGGAGGAAGGACTGACCGACATCGGATACTATCTGTCCATCGCGGAGAAGATCCGTTATGACCGCTCCGTGCCGGCCTATTCTAATTTCAGCCTGAAGCCGATCCTCTGCATTGCCGGAGCCACCCTTGCCTCCGCCAGGGAAAGGCGGGAAAGCCGGGGCGCCCATTTCCGGAGCGACTACCCGGAAACCCTCGAGCGGTACGGCTATGCAACCCTTGTCTCATATCAGGACGGTAAGTTTCAGATCCGTCCAGACCAGGAGCATGCTTATGAAAGTTAATGTCCTCAGGCGCATGACGCCGGAGCAGGAGCCCTATTGGGAAAGCTTCCTTTACGACGGATCCGAAGACAATACCGTCGCCGGGCTCCTGGATTATATCAATTATAACGATGACATTCTGAATGACAAAGGCGAGAAGACCACGCGCATCAGCTGGGAATGCTCCTGCATCCAGGGCATCTGCGGAGCCTGCGCCATGATCGTAAACGATGTGCCTGCCCTGGCCTGCGAGGCTTTCTTAAAGGACATCCAGGGCGAAGAGATCAGCCTCCGGCCCCTGAGCAAGTTCCCCGTGATCCGCGATCTGGTGGTCGACCGGTCCGGCATCTATGACAGCCTCCGGCACAATAATGTCTGCATCGAGACCTATAAGCCTCCTTCAGACGGGGACCACGAGCAGGATTACGCCTCCGCCAAGTGCCTGAAATGCGGACTCTGCATCGAATGCTGCCCGAAGTATACCGACGGGAGGACCTTCTACGGGGCGCCCTTTGCCAACGACTGCTATCTTGTGGCCTCCAGGAATCAGGAGAAGTCCCATGAGATCCTGGAAATCTACCAGGAGCATTTTAAGGACAGCTGTGCCTTCGACCTGGCCTGCATGAGGATCTGCCCCATGGGCATCAAGATCACCGCCTGCATGAAAAAGCTGAACAGCCTGAAATAACGGGTTTTTGCACCTGTGATCATAATAAATAAAGGATGGAAGGATTATGCGTGAAATCAAAGTATCGGAAATAACCGGAGCGATTCGGGATATGTGCATCGAGGCAAACTTAAGATTGTCCGGCGATATGAAGGAAGCCCTTTTGGCCGCCGAAAACGAGGAAACCTCCGAAAACGGTAAGCATATCCTGCGGAAGCTTCAGGAGAACCTGGACATCGCCTGTGCGGATGAGATCCCCATCTGCCAGGACACGGGCATGGCGGTGGTATTTCTGGAAGCCGGCCAGGATGTGCATTTTGCCGGCGGACCGCTGGAGGATGCCGTCAACGAGGGGGTAAGGCTTGGCTATACGGAGGGCTTCTTGAGAAAGTCCGTGGTGGACGACCCGCTTCTTCGGAAAAACACGGGAGACAATACCCCCGCCGTCATCCATGAGCGGATCGTAGAAGGAGACCGGGTAAAGATCACCCTTGCTCCAAAGGGCTTTGGCAGTGAGAATATGAGCCGCATCTTTATGCTCAAGCCGGCAGAGGGCATCGAAGGGGTAAAAAATGCCATACTGACGGCGGTGAAGGACGCAGGGCCCAACGCCTGCCCTCCCATGGTCGTGGGCGTGGGGATCGGCGGAGATTTTGAAAAAGCCGCGATCCTTGCGAAGGAGGCCCTGACCCGGAAAGCCGATGACGCCTCTGAACTGCCCCATATCCGGGCGCTGGAGGAGGAGCTTAAGGGCCTGATCAACCAGACCGGGATCGGTCCCGGCGGCCTCGGGGGAAGGATCACCTGCCTGGCGGTCAAGATCAATACCTATCCCACCCATATCGCAGGCCTTCCTGTCGCCGTAAATATCTGCTGCCACGTAAACCGGCACATCACAAGGGAATTATAAGGAAAAGAGGAAAAAAGATGACTGAGATCCGATTAAGCTCGCCACTGAAGGAGGAAGAGATCCTGAAGCTGAAGGCAGGGGACAGGGTCAGCCTTTCGGGCATCGTGTATTCCGCCCGGGATGCGGCCCATAAGCGCATGGAGGAGGCCCTGTCTGCCGGAAAGGAGCTTCCCTTTGACATCAAAAACAACATCATCTACTATATGGGGCCCTCTCCCGCAAGGCCGGGTCAGGTCATCGGTGCCGCCGGCCCCACCACCGCAAGCCGCATGGACAAATATACCCCAAGGCTCCTGGACCTGGGGCTTAAGGGCATGATCGGCAAGGGGAAGCGCACCGAGGAGGTCCATGAGGCCATCGTGCGCAATCATGCCGTCTATTTCGCGGCCATCGGAGGCGCCGGGGCCCTGCTTTCCAAGTGCATCAAGCGCTCGGAGGTCATTGCCTATGATGACCTGGGGACGGAAGCCATCCGGCGGCTTGAGATCGAAGATTTCCCCTGCATCGTGGTCATCGACCCCACAGGAAAGGATCTGTACCGGCTGACTTCGGAAACAGTCGTTTCTTAATGGCGCCGTTCTTGGGAATAGAGGAGTTTTCCACAAAGAAATGATAACAAGCGATTTTCATACACATACCACTTTTTCCACGGACGGGACCTCCGACATGGAGAGCATGATAAAGGAGGCCATCCGCCTGGGCTTAAAGCAGATCTGCTTTACGGAGCATAATGACTACGGTGCCCGCTTTGATGAAGGGCCGGGCGCCTTCGTGGTGGATACGGAGGCCTATCGCAAAAAATACCTGGAGCTTGCGGAAAAATATAAGGACCGGATCACGGTCCTCTTCGGGGTGGAGATCGGCCTTTTAAACGATCCCGCAATCGCGGAGCATTTCCGGAAATATACAAAGGCCTTTCCCTTTGACTTCATCATCGGCTCTGCCCACTTCGCCTGCGGGCTCGATCCCTACAAGCCGTCCTACTGGGAGTCCTTTGAAAGCCCTGAGGCCGCGGTCCGGTCTTATTTTGAAGAAGAGCTTGCCTGTCTCTCGCTCTATGACTGCTTTCATTCCTTCGGCCATCTGGATTATGCCCTGCGCTATGCCCCGCAGTCCACGCGGGATATTGGCTATGAGCCGTTTTATGATATCCTCGGGGAGGTATTGACAGCCCTCATTGCCGGGAATAAGGTCCTGGAGATCAATTCCGGCGGCTTCCGCTCCCCCCTGCACAGGCCGAACCCTGCCGTGCCCATCATCCGGTGCTACCGGGAGCTGGGAGGGCTGCCTCCCACGATCGGTTCGGATGCCCATATCACCTCCGATCTTGCCCGGGATTTCCACCGGGTGGAGGAGATCCTTTCCGCATGCGGCTTTCACAGCTATTCTGTCTTTGAAAAAGGGATCCGTTCGGAGGTCAGCCTGGATCCTTCTGCCGCGCCTTCTTCTTAAGCCGCGGATTATCTTCTCACGCTGTCTCCCTGCGCCTCCCGGCCTTTCCTCTTCTCACGCTGCCTCTCTGCGCTTCCCGGTCAGCTTTCCGATCCCCTTCAGAGCGCCATTTACCCCTTCCGTAAGCAGAAAGGACGCCAGGCTTGCCAGCACAAACTCACACAGGATCAAAAGCAGGCTCTGTGCCAGGTTCTTCACTTCCCCGCCCCGGAAGGGCTCCATAAGGGCATAAAGGATCACATGGTGCGTCAGGAAGATCCCATAGGAATACTTGCTCATAAACCGTATCCACCGGGCAAGAAGCCCGGAAAAGATGTCATGGAACCTCCCCTTCCGGTACTGCCCCACACAGAAATCCGTAACCCAGGAAAGCAGGATGAACCAGAGGAAGCCCATCACGTCTGATGCGATGACCTCCGGCAGGGGCACATGCACCACCGCCAGCAGGATAATGAGCAGTAGGCTTGCCAGGGCCGCCACAAACCGCCCCAGCACATTTTTATATTGAATATAGAGCATCCCCAGCCACAGGCCGTAAAGGCAGGTCCAGACACACCGGCTGTCCGGCATGGTGATATGGCTGTTGTAATACTTCACCAGATAGATGAAGAGGTTGGTATTTTCCATGCTGGAAAGCAGATGGCGGTATACGTTGAACACAAAGATCACCGTAAGGAGCAGGGTCACCGGCCAGCGTGCATGGAGAAAAAGGAACTGCATCAAAGGGTAAAGCAGGTAGAGGATGATGATCGCGCCCAGAAACCACTCCCCCAGGCAGTAATAATTCAGCCCATGATGCATGAAATACCCATCCATGCCAAGGGCCGTCATCCACATGATCCTCCTGGAGCCGGCCCAGTACCAGGTACCCAGCTTCCGGGAATTGATCACATACATGATAAACCACGCCACATAAAACATGGGAAAGATGGTGAGCCATCTCTTCCAGTAGAAATCCAGGAGCCCTCCCTTTCCCCTGATCTTCTTCAGCCGGTCGCGCCAATTGTAGTAAAGGGCCGCGCCGCTCAGCATGAAAAACATGGAGACGAAGGAGCCTCCCCAGTTGCCGCTGGCATAGGTCATCAGCATCGGGTGCGGGCCTGCGATATTGTATTCCACATACACATACCCACAGTGGATGAAGACCACCATGAAGGTACAGAATGTACGGATCACGTCAAATGAATACTGTCTCTCTTTCATTTCTCCTGCTTCCAGGCTCCTCCTGAATAAACGCCCCCATAGTTTTGTCCGGTAATCCACGCCCGGCTTAAGGGCTGCAGCGCTTCTATTGGTATTATGAACTATTTTGCGTGGAATATCAACGAACCGGGATTTCCCGTATCTTTTTCACAATGCCTGCAATGGATGATGGACGGGAAAACATCAACCGGTCCGGCTTTCCGGCATAAAATACAGTCCTTGAACAGCATGAATCTGGAAGGGCTATTGGCTGAAGTCCTAATTTTTACAAAAAGGTTACATAAACATTACGATTGTTACCATAAAATTGAAGAAAATTATACATAATTATTTTACATAACGAAAAATTTTTTTAAAATTTTTTTTTCACAACATCTTGTGAGACCCAAAAATCCATTGGTCGATATGTTGTGATTTTCGGCCAAAAAATCCTCACAAATCCAGTAACTGTGCGGATTTGACCATTGCTTTTCTGATTTTTCGTATATATAATGTCTAATGTGATACGCCCTGTTTGGGCATTCACAAGGAGAGGAAATATACGGGAATATGGAACAGCAGATCGAAGCATTCATAAATTATTTACATAATGTGAAGAAGACTTCGAAGAACACTGAGCTTTCTTACCGGCGGGATCTGATGAAAATGTGTGCCTTCCTGAAGGAGGCAGGCATCACGGATGCCACAGCGGTAAAGAAGGAAGACCTGGCCAGATACATGCAGCATTTCGAGGAGGAAAAGGCGGCGCCTGCCTCCGTGTCCAGGAGCATCGCTTCCATGAGAGCGTTCTTCAACTATCTGGAAAAAGAGGGGAAGATCGATGATTCCCCTGCAGAAGGGCTGAAGGCTCCGAAGATCGAAAAGAAGCTTCCCCAGATCATGACCCAGGACGAAGTGATCCGCCTTTTGGAGCAGCCCTCCGGGGACAGCCCCAAGGACATCCGTGACAAGGCCATGCTGGAGCTTCTCTATGCTACGGGAATGCGGGTTACGGAGCTTATTACCTTAAGGGTCCAGGATCTCAATCTTCAGATGAATTACGTGGACTGCCACGACCCGAATAAGGAGCGGATCATCCCCTTCGGCATCGAGGCCAGGAATGCCCTGAAGAACTACATGGATCATTCCAGGGAAGCCATGATCGAGGACCGGAACGAGGATACCCTCTTCGTGAATTGCTCAGGGCAGCCGATGTCCCGCCAGGGCTTCTGGAAGCTGATCAAGTATTATACGAAAAAGGCGGGGATCCAGATGGACATCACGCCCCATACCCTCCGCCATTCCTTTGCGGCGCATCTGGTGGAAAACGGCGCGGATCTGCGGTCCGTCCAGGAGATGCTGGGCCACTCCGATATCTCCACCACACAGATCTATGCGGCCCTAAGCCACAACCATATCCGGGAAGTATACGAAAAGGCGCATCCAAGAAGATAGGATGCGCCTTTCTTTATATTCTTTGCTTTCCCCTCAATTCTCCTTCATGACCTTAGATCTTCCGTCATCCGCCATCATGGTAATGGCGTTATATGCCACTGCCGCAAATATGTACTGGTTGGTCATGCTCTTGTCCTTTGCCGCCACAGCCTTATAATGCTCCATCTGATGCTTATAATAATTCTGCGCTTCCACTACGCTGTTGTGGGTGACTACGATGCCCTCGCAATAAAACGTCCCGGTGTTGGAATCATACCGTGACCCCGCATATTTGGTATTATATTGATCCGTCATCCCAGCCTGATCTGCCAGCTTCCGGATGAGCTCCTCCCGATCTTTAAATTGCATGGCCTGCTCCCTTCTTAATCCGACTCCATCATATCACCCTTCCCCGCCGGATTTCAATTCCCATATTTATCCTTATAAGCCATAACGGATGCTATTGTTTTGGAATCCTGGATCTGCCCTTCATAGATCATGCGGACCAGGTCCTCCAGCGTACAGGGACAGACATCAATGAATTCATCCGGATCCAGGTTCTGTCTGGTGGGAACCAGATCCTCGGCTACGTAGACCTCGATCACCTCGTCGCAGTATGCAATGGCCGTGACGATGGAGATCAGATGGGTCATTTCACCGCACCGGTAGCCTGTCTCCTCCTCCAGTTCCCTTTTTGCGGCTTCTTCAAAGGGTTCTTCCCTGCCATTCCTTCCCCCGGCCGGGATCTCCAGGGACACCCGGCGGATGGCATGGCGGTACTGCCGGACCATAAGGATCCTCCCATCCGGAAGCACCGGAACAATAGCAGCCGCTCCTTTATGCACCAGGGTCTCATATACCCTTATCCGGCCATCCGGCAGCTTCAGCGTATCCTTACAATAATCAAACACCCGGTTGGAATCTACCTTCTTCCTTTCCAGGAGCTCAAATTCCTTAATCATCATTTTCCTCTTTCAGAAGCTTTTCCGCACTGACGATCTTTACGCAGAGGGAAAAGAGCTTCGCAGCAGTCTTCAGATCCTCCAGCGGGGGATATGTGGGCGCGATCCGGATATTCTTGTCTTCCGGATCAAGCCCGTAGGGATGGGTCGCGCCGGCACCGGTCATGACCACGCCGCCCTTCTTTACCTTATCCACTACCGCTTTGGCACAGCCCGGCAGGGTATCAAAGCTGATGAAATATCCTCCCTTGGGCTTCGTCCATTCTCCGATCCCCAGTCCTCCCAGCTCTTCCTCCAGGATGCTCTCGATCACCTCAAATTTCGGACGGATGATGTTTGCATGCTTCCGCATATGCTTCCGCATTCCCTCGAAATTCTTGAAGAACCGCACATGGCGCAGCTGATTCACCTTATCATGGCCGATGGTCTGCACCTTCAGCTGATTCTTGATGTCCTGAAGATTATTGAGGGATGTGGCCATGGCCGCCAGCCCGCTCCCCGGGAACGTGATCTTCGAGGTAGAAGAAAACTTATATACCAGGTCCGGATTCCCGCAGGACCTGCATTCCCGGAGGATCTCGATCAAATAGTCCTGATCATCATCGTAAAGGTGGTGGATCCCATAGGCATTGTCCCAGAAGATCCTGAAATCCTTTGCCGCAGGCTTCAGCCTGGCAAAGCGGTGGACGGTCTCATCCGAATACGAATAGCCCTGGGGATTGGAATACTTCGGCACGCACCAGATTCCCTTGATCGCCTCATCCTCCGCTACGAGCCCCTCTACCATGTCCATGTCCGGCCCGTGCTCCGTCATGGGCACGGAAATCATTTGGATCCCGAAATATTCCGTGATGGCAAAATGCCTGTCATATCCCGGCACCGGGCAGAGGAACTTCACTTTTTTCAGCCGGCACCAGGGCGTGCTGCCCATGATCCCGTGGGTAAAAGCCCTCGCCACCGTGTCATACATCACGTTTAAGGATGAATTGCCATATATGATGATATTATCCGGGTCATTCTCCATCATGGCCCCGATCAGCCTCTTCGCCTCCGGGATACCTGTCAGAACGCCGTAATTACGCACATCCGTCCCATCCTCCGCGCTCAGGTCCGCTTCGGAATACAACGCATCCATCATTCCCATGGAAAGATCCAGCTGCTCCCTGCAGGGCTTGCCCCTGCTCATGTCCAGCTGAAGCTCCATCTCCTGGAAATGCCTGTATTCCTCCCGAAGCTGGCGAAGCAGCACTTCCAGCTCTTCCCTGCTCATTTCCGCATATGGTTTCATATAATAAGCCCTCCCTCTCGATCATTTCATGCTATCTGTTCTTTACGATACCAAAAAAAAACGTGGGATACAACGAAAACTTGTATCCACTCCTCAGCCGCGGTTGACCGCCCATACCGCCGATGGTATCATATTGCTGTGATATGCCGTCTTTCAAAGCCTCCAAGGATATCCAAAGAGGCTTGATCTACCGATGGATTGGAGAGGTTCCATGAAGAAAACCATGACAGAGCGGGAGTTCGTCAGCCGCTTCAAAAAAGCGGTCAAGAACGGACACATCTATGTATTTTACCAGATGCAGATCAACCATTCCACGGGGAGGATGATCGGGGCGGAGGCCCTGATGCGCTGGACTGATCCCAGCTTCGGCATCCAGCTCCCTTCCGATTTCATCCCCGCCCTGGAAAAACATGGGCTGATCTTTGATGCTGACCTGTACGTATTTGAATGCGTCTGCCGGTTCCAGAAAAAATGCATCGACGGATCCCTTACTCCCGTGCCGATTTCTGTCAATATGTCCCGGTATGACATTGCCAATACAAACTACGCCGAATCCATCGAAGCGATCCGAAGCAAGTACGATGTCCCGGTCCAGTACCTCCGGATCGAGATCACGGAAAGCTCTGCCATCGGCGGGACAGAGCTGATCAGCGCAGTGCTGGAGCAGCTTCACTCCTACGGCTATATCGTCGAGATGGATGATTTCGGCAACGGCTATTCCTCCCTGAATATCCTGAAGGATCTGGACGTGGACATCATCAAGCTGGACATGCGGTTCCTGCGGGGAGACCTGGGAGGACGCGGCGCTACCATCATCAGCTCCCTGGTACAGATGACCAAATGGTTAAATACGCCTGTTATTGCCGAAGGGGTAGAAACCATGGAGCAGGCGGATTACATGAAAAGTATCGGTTGTGATTATATACAGGGCTATCTTTATTCCATGCCCATTCCGGAGGAAGAATTCCTTAAACAGCTGGAGCAAAGGGAACATGAGCCCCTGGCTCCTGCCATGAACCTGATCCGGACCATGGACGCCGGGCGCTTCTGGAATCCCGACTCCCTGGAGACCCTGATCTTCAGCAATTTCGTAGGCGCCGCCGCCATCTTCACCTACGAGGGCGGCAGGGCGGAGATCCTCCGGATCAATGAAAAATATATCCGGGAGCTGGGCATGAACCTGACCGAAAAGGAGATCGTCCGCTCCGATCCCTGGGAATGCATGGATGCAGAAAACCGCGGGATTTATGAAGAAACGATCAAAAAGGCCATCGCATCCAGAGATGAAGAAAGCTGCGAGACCTGGCGCAGCTTCACCTCCAAATGCTGCGGGGAAGACAGAATCTGCATCCGGACCAATCTGCGCATCATCGGCAAAGCCGGAGAACAGCATCTGATCTATGCCATGGTCCAGAACATCACCGCCGAGAAGAACAGCTTCCTGGCGCTTGAGAGCAATGAAAGAAGATTTGAGCATGCCTTCGAGCAGGCCAATGTCTATGCCTGGGAATATACCGTCGCTACGAAGGAAATGCGTCCCTGCTTCCGCTGCATGCGTGACCTGGGGCTCCCTCCTTTGGTGAAGAATTATCCCGAGCCGGCCATCGAAGCGGGGATCTTCCCTCCGGATTATGCGGACATGTACCGGGACTGGCACAGGCAGATCGAAGCCGGGGTCAGCCAACTGGAGGCCATCATCCCGCTGACCGTGGGCAGGGTTCCCTTCCATGTGCGCTATACCACAGAATTCGACATGAACGGGCATCCCCTGAAGGCATACGGCTCCGCCACTCTGGTGATAAACAGCAAAGAAGGCAATGCATCCTTGTAAATCCTTCGCGCTTATGTTATTTTAGTTCTGCGATGTATCCCATTTCAGGCGCCAAGGCGTACTTCAGGAATATCAGCAGGAGGTATCCATATGAATCAGAAAACAAAAACCATCACCGGCATGGGGCTTCTGACTGCCCTTGTCATCATTCTGCAGGCTCTTGCCATCAGTATCCGCTTCGGCATGTTCAACATCACTCTCGTGCTGGTGCCGATCATTGTCGGAGCCGCCCTTTATGGCATGCTTGCCGGAGCCTGGCTCGGGCTGGTCTTCGGCATCATCGTTCTCTTCACTGATGCAGGGGTGTTTCTGGCCGTCAATATCCCCGGCACCATCATCACCTGTATCCTGAAGGGCATTCTTGCCGGCCTTTGTGCCGGAGCCATATACCATTTTCTCCAGTCTAAGAACCGGGTGGTCGCTGTGGTAGCCGCAGGCATCGCAGCCCCCATAGTCAATACAGGCATCTTCCTGCTGGGCTGCCGGATCTTTTTCTATGACACCATCAAGGAATGGGCCGCCGGACTCGGCTTCGAAAGCGCAGGCGCCTATCTGATCTTTGGCATGGTGGGGATCAATTTCATCGTGGAACTGGCCATCAACCTGGTTCTCAGCGCCGCCACCGTCCAGATCATCAATACTATCCTGAAAAAAAGATAAACTGATTTGATGGCATAGATATTAATGTATCAATCAATTTTTGAGGTTTGTTTACATAATTTATATTATGTCAATGTATATTATTGGGAGTTTGTTGACATAAAAAATATTATGTTAATCTTTTCTCCGAGATTGATTTACATAAATTATATTATGTAAACAACCAAGCCGGATCATAGATGATCAGGAAAGGTCAATTATTATTTACATAACACAGTATCCGATTTACATAACTGCTTTTTTGGTTTACATAATCCGTTTATGTGTTTACATAACTGCATTTGAGTCGACATAACAAGGCTATCGTTTTACATAAGATTCTACTATATGTGGTGCAGGTTTTCATAATGCCCTCCACATCTTGTTTGTTGCAAAAAGCTGGGCAGCAGGAATAATGACCCTGCTTGTGCTCTCCGACTTCGCGGAACGGCAAAAATAATGACCCTGCCTGTGCTCTCCGGCTCCGCGGAGTGACAGGAAAATGAATGAAGAAAGGATAAGGTAAAAGAAATGATTCTCGCAATCGATATGGGAAACACCAACATCGTCGTAGGCTGCCTGAAGGATGATACCGGCACCCTCTTTACGGAGAGGATCTCCACCGACTTGGGAAAGACAGAGCTGGAATATGCCGTGCTTTTGAAGACGATCCTGGACATCTATAAGATTTCCGGCGAGGATATCCGCGGTTCCATCATTTCCTCCGTGGTTCCTCCCCTCACCCAGATCCTCCGGTCGGCCCTCCTGAAACTCCTGAAGAAGGAGCCCTTGATCGTGGGAGCCGGCCTGAAGACCGGACTCAATATCCTGCTGGATGATCCGGCCACCATGGGTGCAGACCTGGTGGTGGATTCCGTAGCCACCATCCGGCATTACGGGGTTCCGAATATCGTGATCGACATGGGCACAGCCACCACCATGGCCGCCATAGACAGCACAGGAGCCTATCTGGGCGGCATCATCTTCCCCGGCGTGATGGTTTCCCTCGAATCCCTCTCCGCTGAGGCCTCTCTCCTTCCCCGGATCGCACTGGACAAGCCGAAGAAGGTCATCGGAAGCAATACCATCGATGCCATGAAGAGCGGCATCCTCTACGGAGAAGCCTCCCGGATCGACGGCATGATCGACCGCTTTGAGGAGGAGCTGGGCTGCAAGACCACCGTCATTGCCACCGGAGGGCTTGCAGGCACCATCATTCCTCATTGCAGGCACGAGATCTCCCTTGAGCCGGATCTGATGCTGAAGGGCCTGAAGATCATCTACGACAAGAATGCGTAAGCCCTCCGGCTGATCCTGTACAGCTTTCCATAGAACCAGCCATGAAAAATGCCCCGGACGGCGGATTGTTTTCATAACGAAATGAAAACATCCCGCCTCCGGGGCATTGTATCGTAAGACGCTTCCGGATCAATTATTCTTTTGAAAAAAGGGCTGTGGACAGATACCGGTCTCCGGAGTCCGGCAGGAGCACCACGATATTCTTGCCCTTGTACTCGGGCCTCTTAGCCACTATGGAAGCGGCCTTCAGGGCGGCCCCCGATGAGATGCCCACCAGGATCCCCTCTGTCACGGCAAATCTCCTGCCCTCCTCAAAGGCATCCTCATTCTCCACCGTAATGATCTCATCATATACGCTGGTATTGAGGACGGAAGGCACGAACCCCGCTCCGATCCCCTGGATCTTATGGGGGCCGGCTGTTCCCTTGCTCAACACCGGGCTGGATGCAGGCTCCACTGCGATCACCTTTACGTCCGGCTTCTTTTCCTTCAGGTACTCCCCTACCCCGGTGAGGGTTCCGCCGGTGCCTACTCCTGCGATGAATACATCCACTTCTCCTCCGGTCTGCTCCCAGATCTCCGGGCCGGTGGTCTTCTTATGCATAGCCGGATTTGCCTGGTTGTCAAACTGTCCCAGGATCACGGAACCTTCGATCTCCTTATTGAGCTCCTCAGCCCTGGCGATCGCTCCCTTCATCCCCTTTGCGCCCTCTGTCAGCACCAGCTTCGCCCCATAGGCCGCCAGGAGGTTTCTCCGCTCCACGCTCATGGTATCCGGCAGGGTCAGGATGGCCTGATATCCCTTCGCCGCCGCTACTGCCGCGATGCCGATCCCGGTATTTCCGGAGGTGGGCTCTATGATGGTTGCACCCGGTTTCAGGAGTCCCTTTTCCTCCGCATCCTCAATCATAGCAAGAGCTATTCTATCTTTTACGCTCCCTGAAAGATTCAGATATTCCAGCTTTGCCAGTATCGCCGCATCGGTAACACCCGCTTTCTCCGTATATTTGCTCAATTTAAGGATCGGCGTTCCCCCGATCAGCTCCAATGCGCTCTTCTTAATGTCACTCATGTTATTTCTCCTCCTTTGCCATTTCCCTATTGGTTTACTGGGTATATGTGTATCATAAAACCCCGCCTGAACCATGTCAAGCACAAGCGGGGATCAGATCACCTCTTTTATCTTAGCAAGCAGGTCTTCTTTTTTGACCGGCTTTACCAAAAATCCGCTGGGATGCAGGGACAGGCAGCTCATGACCATCTCCCGGTCGGAATTGCCGGTCAGAAATACCACAGGTGTGCCCTTCAGCCTCGGTATGGCCCGGATGGCCTGCAGGGTCTGTGCGCCATTCATCTCCGGCATATAGCAGTCCAGCAGGATCAGGTCCGGCTTCTGCTTTTCCAGGAATTTCAATGCCAGCATCCCTGATTTCACGCAGTTGACCCGGTATGTCTCGTCCAGATAAGAGCGCACCAGCTTCAGGGATACCGGATCGTCATCCACGATCAGCACATGGTGGATCGTGGCCGATGTGGCGCAGAGACGCTCCACCGAAAGCCGGATATCCATCATGGAGGCGTCGCTCCGCAGCACGGCATCCAGCCCAGGGTGCACATTCTGGCGGAAGACCATCTCATCCTCATCATCCGCAATGAGGAGAAGCGGCACGTCCATGATATCCTCCTGCTCCCGAAAATCCATCATCCCAAAGAGCTTTGTTCTCGTCAGGGTCTCTACGATCACGATGATGCAGTCCGGGATCCCCCCCGTCACCTCGCTGTAAATGCTGCTGTTTAAGAGAGGCAGGGTCTGTACGCGGTAGCTTCCCTGAAGGTATTCCTGGATATCCCGCATTTTCTGTTTATTGGACGAAATGATCAGTACTTTTTCCATTCTTTCAGCTCTTCCCTGTACTCATGCGAACACGGTACTCGTTCACTCCGTTACTTTCCATCAAAAAGATAACGATATTTTACATGATGCATGTAGAAATGTAAAGGCAAAGAATGATTTATGTAAACAAAAAAAGATCCGGCGCCGCAAGACGCCGGACCGGGAGTCTCTTATTTCTCAGAATCCTCACTGGGCAGGGCATATTTCTGCTCCACCATATGCTTCTCCAGGAAGCAGTCAAACACAAAGCGGATCTCCCCCTCTTCCATCTTCGGCGTGATCCAGCTGACTAAGGGTACCACCACCAGTCCTGCGATCATGGTGAAGGCTCCTGCATTGATGGGGCTCTGGATGAACTTGGTGGCCGGAATGAGGTTCAGCACGGTGATCAGGATGCCTACCGCAAAGCAGGCCCAGACTGAGATCCTGGTGACTCCCTTCCAGTACAGGCCGTACAGGAACGGCGCCAGGAAAGCACCTGCCAGGGCTCCCCAGGAAATGCCCATCAGCTGGGCGATAAATGTGGGCGGCTTCAGTGCCATGACCACAGACATCACTATGAAGAATACCAGCAGGATCCGCATCACCACGATCTGCTTCTTTTCGTCCATATCCTTGATCACATTGTCCTTCAGCATGTCGATGGTAATGGTGGAGCTGGAGGTCAGGACCAGGGATGCCAGGGTGGACATGGAAGCCGAAAGCACCAGCATGATCACGACACCGATCAGAAGATCCGGCAGGGTGGACAGCATGGCGGGAATAATGGCATCATAGGCCACCTTTCCGGCTTCGTTATATATGGCCGGGGTATCATAGAGCCTGGCGAAGCCTCCCAGGAAATAACAGCCGCCTGCGATGATCACGGCAAAGATGGTAGAGATCACCGTGCCGGTCTGCACGGCCTTTTCATCCCGGATGGCATAAAACTTCTGGACCATCTGAGGCAGGCCCCAGGTGCCGAGGGAGGTCAGTACCACGACCCCCAGCAGATTGACGGGATCCGTGCCCAGGAAGGAAGCAAAAGCACCGGGCTGACCCATGGTGGCCGGCATGTCGGAAGGGATCTGGGACAGCTGCATGATGGCTCCGATAAGCCCCCCGTTTTGAGCCAGGATCGCCGAAATGACGGCCAGGATCCCAACGATCATGATGATGCCCTGGATGAAATCATTGATCGCCGTAGCCATATATCCGCCCAGGATCACATATACGCAGGTAAGGGCGGCCATGCCCACCACGCAGACGGCATAGGGAATGTTAAAGGCCATCCCGAAAAGCCGCGAAAGTCCGTTATATACAGAGGAGGTATACGGGATCAGGAATACAAAGCTGATCACCGCGGCAGTGAGGCGGAGCCCCTTGCTGTGATACCTCTTGCCGAAGAAATCCGGCATAGTCTTGGCATCCAGGAATTTCGTCATGATCCTGGTGCGCCGGCCCAGCACCACCCAGGCAAGCAGGGATCCGAGTACGGCATTACCGATCCCCACCCATGTGGTCGCCATGCCATACTTATAGCCAAACTGGCCTGCATAACCCACAAAGACCACGGCGGAGAAATAGGATGTGCCATAGGCAAAGGCGGTAAGCCAGGGGCCGACCTTCCTGCCTCCCAGCACGAAATCATTCACGTTTGTAGAATGCCGCCGGGAATAAAACCCGACGGATATCATCACAGCAAAAAACAACACCAACAGCAAAATTTTGATCAGCATATCTCCCTCACATTCCGAAGCAGGATCACTGCTTCCTCTTATACTTTAGTGCGTTGAAGCATGACGCTTTATAGCGTAAAACTTTAACGCGTTAAAGCAATTATAGCAGAGCGCCGCGATCCCTGTCAAGGCAAAATCCCATCCTCTCCGATGAAGACCCCTTCCACTCCTTCCTGCTCTGCCAGAAACCGCTTTCCTTCCTCTTCTCCGAGGATCAGGCATATGGTGGAGAGGGCATCACAATCGCAGGAGCTTCCCTCTGAAGCCGTGACCGTCACGGAAATCAGATCCGTTTCCGCCGGATATCCCGTTTCCGGATCCAGGATATGGTGGTATTTCTTCCCATCCGCTTCAAAAAACCGCTCATAAACCCCGGAGGTCACCGCAGTCTCATCGGCAAGCTCCAGGATCTTCGAGACCTCCGTCCGCTCCGAATACGGCGTCTCGACCCCTACCTTAAAGGCCCCGCCCCCCGGCTTACGGCCGATGACGGACACATTTCCCCCAAGGCTTACGACCGCTCCCGTGACGCCATTTTCCCGCAGATATTCCCCCAGCCGGTCGGCAATATAGCCCTTGGCCAGCCCTCCCAGGTCGAGCTTTGCCTCAGGATCCTTAAGCCTCACCCCGCCGTCTCCGATCTCGATCAGGCGGTAATCCACATGGTCCAAAGCCTCCCTGATCTGTGCATCCTCCGGGAGGCGCGGCTTTTCCGGATGAAAATCCCATAGCTCCGACACGCCCCCGATGGTAATATCAAACCGTCCATGGGAACGCTCTCCCCAAAGGATGCCCCTTCGGATCACCTCCAGGGTATGGCTGTCGCAGGATACCGTCCTCCCCCCGGATGAATTGATCCGGTCTATGTCGCTCCCCTCCTTTGTCCTGCTTAAAAGCTTCTCGTATCCGGCGCAAAGAAGAAAGGCGCCGTCTATGATCTCCTGCGCCCTTTCTCTCTCATTTTCATGGGAATCCAGACTATAGACCGTAACCTGGCAGATGGTATCAAAATAAAAACTCTGGCCGCCAACCGGCATCCCCGGATGGCCGCAGCCAGGGGGAATGACGCCGATCAAGGCCAGAATCAAAAGCAGAACCGCTTTTCTTTTTCCCAGGGTCTTTATGATCTTGCTCCCTTTTGAGCCCTGCGGTTGATGATGCAGTGCCTCGGACACTTCAGGGCACAGGCTCCGCAGCTGAAGCATTTCTCATAATCGATCACCGCCACGTGGTCTACCACATGGATGGCATCAAACTTACAGGTCTTCTCACAGATGCCGCAGCCGATGCAGCTGACCTTGCATACGGTGGTCGCATCCTTTCCGAAGGCTTTATTCGAGCAGAGCACATTCACCAGGCTCTTTTCCGATGTCAGATGGATCAGCCCGTTGGGGCAGGCCTTCACGCATTTCCCGCAGGCCGTGCATTTCTCCCGGTCTACCACTGCCACGCCGTCTACCACATGGATGGCATCGAATTCGCATGCCTTCACGCAGTCGCCCAGGCCGAGGCAGCCATAAGGGCAGGCCATAGCCCCGCCATACAGTGTCTTTGCCGCCCGGCAGCTTTCGATGCCCTCATACTCGAAGAGCCTCTCCACGTTTTCATCCTTCCCGTCGCAGGATACCACCGACACCTTCCGGTCCATGTCCCCGGCCTCCGTGCCCAGGATGGCAGAAAGCGCCTCAGCCGTCTCAGGCCCTCCCACGGAGCATTTGTTGCAGGGAATGGAATGGTCCCCGGCCAGCGCATGGGCATAATCATCACAGCCCGCATAGCCGCAGCCTCCGCAGTTTGCCCCGGGAAGCTTCTCCCTCAGGTCCAGAAACACCTGGTCTTCCTTCACAAAAAAGATTTTTGAAGCGGCGCTCAAAAGCACCCCCGCCAGGAGCCCGATGACCAGCACCAATATGATCGCTATTACAATCTCGTTCATTCTTCTTCTCCCCTGTATTAATTAAACATCCCGGAAAATCCCATAAACGCCAGGGACAGGATCGCCGCCGTGATCAAAACGATGGGCACCCCCCGGAAGGGCTCCGGGATCCGGCTCTGGTCTTCGATCTTTCCCCTCACTCCGGCCATGATGAATAAAGCAAACCAGAACCCCAGCCCTGCTCCGAAGGCCGTAAACAACGCCTCGATATAGTTCAGATTGTCGTCGATCACGGAAATGCAGACCCCGAGCACGGCACAGTTGGTGGTGATCAGCGGAAGGAAGATCCCCAGGGATTGATAAAGGGCCGGCATGGATTTCTTCATAAACATCTCCACGAACTGCACCAGGGCGGCAATGATCAGGATGAATACCACCGTCTGCAGGTATCCGATCCCCATGGGATCCAGGAGAAGCCTCTGGATCGGCCAGGTCACGGCCGTAGCCAGCACCATGACGAAGGTCACCGCGATCCCCATGCCCTTGGCGCTGTCCAGATCCTTTGACACGCCCAGGAACGGGCAGATCCCCAGAAACTGGGCCAGGGGATAATTATCCACCAAAACCATGCTGATGATGATAATGAAAATCGCTCCGATATGAGACATCACCGCACCTCCTTCTTATCGCAAGAGCCCGCCTCCAGTGCCTTCTGCTCATCCGAGCAGCTGCCGGCAAGCGCACATCCGGCACAGGAGAAATCCTTCCGGATCTTGCTCTTATCCTTGGTAAAATAATGAACTGCCGCCATCACGATGGCATATACGAAAAAGCCTCCGGGAACCATGGTCATGATGCTCATCCCCGGCATGAAGCGGGAAAAGAGCGGGATCCCCTTAAAGCCCTTGGCCAGCCCGAACCAGTCCCCCGCAAGGAGGGAGCCTGTGCCGAATAATTCACGGATCGCTCCCATGATACAGAGCGTAAGCGTAAAGCCAAGTCCCATCCCCAGGCCGTCCAGTGTAGAATCCAGCGTGGAATTCTTGCTGGCAAACATTTCCGCCCTGCCCAGGATGATGCAGTTGACCACGATCAGCGGCAGATACAGCCCCAAGGCCTGATAAAGCGGCTGCACATAGGCCTGCAGAAGCATCTGCACGATGGTCACGAAGCCTGCGATCACGGTAATGAAGCAGGGGATCCTGACCTTATCCGGGATCAGGCTGCGGATCAGGGAAATCACGATATTGGAGCATACCAGCACCGCCGTGGCCGCAAGCCCCATCCCAAGTCCGGTCTCGATGGAGGTCGATGTGGCAAGGGTAGGACAGGTGCCAAGCACCA
The DNA here is from genome assembly GCA_024693135.1 of Lachnospiraceae bacterium. Classification (GTDB taxonomy): domain Bacteria; phylum Bacillota; class Clostridia; order Lachnospirales; family Lachnospiraceae; genus NK4A144. The sequence continues at coordinate 54,837 of JAILLN010000033.1, forward strand.
GCACAAGCACTGGGTTTTCTTTGATAATGCCGTTTGTAAAGACGGCAGACCTGCTTTTTTCGCTCATTTGCCCATATCCTCCTTAAACTGCTCCAGGGCGGCATAGACTCCTTCATGGATCGCGCCTCCCGTCACGGATGCCCCGGTTATGAATTCAAACCCGGTCTCTTTTTTCACATTTTCACTGTCAAGCCCGGCCCGGCCCTGATACTGGGCAAGATAATCCGGGTCGAAATTCTTGGTCCCGACTCCCGGGGTATCCGAATGATCCGTCACGGAAACCCCCGTGACCTCCCCATCCCCGGAGATCCCCACCATCATGGTAAGTTCCCCGCCAAAGGAGGTGCACTTCACGGTATAGACATATCCCGCTCCGTTGTTGGCCTTATAAGCCTCCACAACCCTGGCTTTTTCATTGGAAGCCAGCCCTTCCCCGGTCTCGTCCGTAAAATCGTCTGCTCCGGAAAGGAGCTCCATCCTCGTCTGCCTGGCCGCATTTGCCTGATTCCTTGCCGTCACCGGTGCGGATACATGATTCGTCAGCGCCAGGAGAGCTGTAGTCACGGTACAGATCACGGTGAGGATGATCACCGGATAAATATATTCCTTATAAGTATCCTTAGCCACTGATCTCACCCTCCTTTTTCTTATTTGTGATGCCGTAATACCGGTCGATGGTATACCGGTCGATAAGGGGCGTCATGATGTTCATGAAGAGGATGGCAAAGCTCGCCCCCTCCGGATAGGAGCAGAAGAGCCGGATGACCATGGTAAAGAACCCGCAGCCAATGCCGTATATGATTCTTCCATTCCGAAGCACGGGACTTGTGACATAATCCGTCGCGCAGAAAAATGCCCCGAATACCACTCCTCCGGCCAGCAGATGGAAAAGAGCCATATAAAAGGCGCTGTATCCCGCCTCCGGCCTGACCAGGTAATAGATCAGGGAGAAAAGGAAAACCGTCGAAAGATAGGAAACCGGGATCACCGGCGAGATGATCTTCTTTACGATAAGAAAGATCCCTCCCAGGAGGATAGCCAGGATGCAGCATTCTCCAAGGCTCCCTCCCCGGTTGCCCAGGAGCAGAGCCATCAGGTCCGGCATTCCCTCCATTCCGGATTCACTGAGCATCCCCAGCGGGGTAGCACCCGTTATGGCATCCGTCCCGGCGCCCATGAACTTCGTGACCCTCCAGGTGGTCATCTGGGAGGTGAAGGAAAGCAGCAGGACGATCCGCCCTACGATGGCCGGATTGGCTATGTTGCGACCGATGCCCCCGTAAAGGCACTTCACGATGACAATGGCTACGAAGCATCCCACAAAAGCCATCCAGAGAGGAAGGGTGGGAGGCAGGGTCAATGCAAGTATAGCACCCGTTACCAAACAGGAGCAGTCCCTTGCCGTATTATCCAGATGCATGATCCGGTCATATCCGTATTCGCAAAGCGCACTGAAGGCCATGCATCCGGCCAGAAGGATCAGGGAATAAAACCCGAAATAAACGATCCCCATCACCGCAGAGGGTGCCACGGCAAGCAGGACGCAGATCATCGTCTTCCGCGTATCCAGGGCCGAAACCAGATGAGGCGACGATGTCACCTTCAGCTTATCATGAAACTGCATATCAGACATTATCTCCCGCCTCCTTTACCAGTGCCTTTGAAAGCTTATTGATCATGGTCAGCGGACGCCTTGCGGGACATACGAAGCTGCAGCCGCCGCACTCCATGCACTGCATCACCTGCAGATCCTTCAGCCGCTTCACGTCCTTCTTCTCATAGGCATCCGCATATGCGCAGGGAAGCAGATGGAAGGGACATCCTTCATGGCATCTCCCGCAGTTGATGCAGGCGCTTTCCTCCGGAATCCGGGCCTGCTCATCGGAAAAGGCCAAGATCGCGTTGTTATTCTTGATCAGGGGCATCCGGTCAGAATAGACCGCCCTGCCCATCATGGGGCCGCCCATGAGGATCTTTTTCGGCTCCTTTTTATAGCCTCCGCAGAATTCGATGATATCCCGGATGCTGGCACCGATGGGAGCCAGGATATTCTTCGGCTCCGCCACTGCATCTCCGTCCACGGTGATCCGCTTTTTGGTCAGGGGCATGCCGTCCTTCAGGTACTGTCCCACAAACGCAGTGGATGTGATATTCATGACAATGAGGCCAAGGGAAGCCGGGAGCACTCCCGCCGCGCACTTCTTCCCGGTGATCTCCTCAATGAGGACCCGCTCTGCTCCCTTCGGGTATCTGGCGGGCAGGGGAAACACCTTGATATTCTCGATGCCCCGTTCCTTCAGGAGCCTGTTGAAGCCCTCGATGGCATCCTGCTTGTTGTCCTCTATGGCGATGAAGCCGTTTTCCGCGATCAGCCACTTCATCACCGCCAGGGTGCCGTCGATCACATTATCCGCATCCTCCAGCATGGTACGATGGTCTGACGTGATAAAAGGCTCGCACTCCGCGCCATTGACGATGAACGTATCGATATCGATCAGGTTTTTGGGGTTCAGCTTCACCCAGGTGGGAAAAGCCGCGCCGCCCAGTCCTACCAGTCCGCTCTCTCTCATGGCCTTGATGAATCCGGGCTGATCCTCCAGGACAGGCGCCTTGATATCCGGCCAGACCTCCTGCTTCCCGTCCGTCTCGATCACCACGTAGGTATCCATCCCGCCCATGGCATTCCGCATGGTCTCGATGCCCGTGACCGTGCCCGAAACACTGGAATGGATCGGCACGCTTAAGAAAGCCTCGCTGTCGCCGATCTTCTGCCCCACCAGCACATGGTCTCCCTTTTTGACCAGTGGGCTGCAGGGTGCACCGATATTCTCTGACATAGAAAGGCTTACCACAGCGGGGATGGGCATTTCCTGGGTCGGCATGGCCGCCGTATTCTTGTAATGCCCCGCCTCTATGCTGGGAAGCCTTCTGGTTCCAAACAACATGTCTCCTCCTCCTGACAACCATCCGCGTATTTCCAATGTTTCCAATTATATCACATTCGCCCCCCGCCGTCACATAGAAATCAAAACAAAAAGCCGGGCCGGACAAATACTCATCCGGTCCCGGCCTGATCGTCATTGATCACCCGGGGGTTCCCCTCATTTTACCGCGCTGAATGCCGGTCTTACAGGTCTACCCTTCCTGTCGTCACATTATTGATCACATAGTAGCAGGCTCTCTCTTCCGGTTTGATATACAGCTGCACCTGCTTGATCTGATCCCTCTTTCCGCCGTTTGCCACAAAATCCTCGATGGACTTCTCATTTGCATCCTTAGCATAGAAGGAATTTCCCTGATACTGCACGATGACCTCATGCTCATAGAGCTTGCTGTCAACCTTTGTCTTGACTTCCTTTGCCTTTTCCTTCACCGCCTTGACCTTGGGCTTAGCCTTTTCCTTCACGGCCTTGACCGTAGGCTCAGCTTTTTCCTTCACCTTCTTTGTGGCCTTCTTCACGGCAGGCTTGGCCTTTTCCGCAACCTTGTCGATCACTTCATTCACCTGTTCTGTGAAAGACTTCGAAGTACTTTCCTCTGCCTTGGCTCCTGTGTTTTCCGCTTCCTGCTCCATGTTTTTATTTTCTTCCATTTCCTTCTTTCCTTCCTTTTGATCAAAACATGTATTGGTCACATTTCCATATAGTATACGCATTTTCTGCAATAATGCAAGCTCTTTTTCCATCGCAGCGCCTTTTTCCGGGCAATGCGGCACTCTCTTTCCTCCTTCACCACGCCTTTTTCCAGGCAATGCAGCACTCTCTTTCCTCCTTCACCACGCCTTTTTCCGGGCAATGCGGCACTCTCTTTCCTCCATTACCACGCCCCTTCCGGGCAATGCGCTCCTTTCTTTGCGGCCCGAAGCTCCACATAGCACCCACAGGATAAGCAGGTTCCGGCGGCATGCTTTTTGCAGGCCCCGCACAGATCCAGCCGCTTTGCATAAAGCTCCTCCCCGGTCCTTTCCTTGGCCGGGATCCCCTCGATCAGGCGCATCGTCATCTGCCTTGTTTTCTCATCCCCGGCCTGGCGGTAGATCTCACAAAGCCGGCATAGATTATCTGCCATCCCTGCCATCCTCCATACACCCAATTTAGCAATTCCTCCTGCCTTTTGCAATCTAAGCCTTAAAGTCGCTTGTCTTTTTTATGCGTAACCGATATAGTGAAATCACTATTAGTTCAGTTCACACATCACTGACAGAAAGGCGGTGTCCAATGAAACGACTGGTGATCAATGCCATTGAAAAGAAATCAAAGATCAATAAGGAGCTCTACGGCCACTTCTCCGAGCATCTGGGCAGATGCATCTATGAAGGGCTTTACGTAGGCGAGGATTCCGACATCCCCAACGTAAACGGGATGCGGAGCGATGTGGTGGAGGCTCTGAAGGCGATCAAGATCCCGGTGCTCCGCTGGCCGGGCGGATGCTTCGCAGACGAATACCACTGGAAGGACGGCATCGGCCCGAAGAGTTCCCGCAAGAAAATGATCAATACCCATTGGGGCGGCGTCACCGAAGACAACAGCTTCGGCACCCATGAATTCATGGAGCTCGTCTCCCAGCTTGGCTGCGAGGCCTATATCAATATGAACGTGGGCAGCGGCTCCGTACAGGAAATGAGCGAATGGGTAGAATACCTGACCTTCGGCGGCCTCTCCCCCATGGCAAAGCTTCGGGAGCAGAACGGCCGCAAGGATCCCTGGGACGTGAAATATATCGGCGTCGGCAACGAAAACTGGGGCTGCGGGGGCAACATGACCCCTGAGCACTATGCCAACGAATACCGCCGTTATGCCACCTACTGCAGGAATTATACTGATAAGAAGCTCTACAAGATCGTCTGCGGCCCCAATGTGGACGACTATGACTGGACCCGCGGCGTCATGAAGACCGTGGCTCCGCTTCTCAAGACAGATTCCGGCAGGGATCTGGTCCAGGGCATCTCCCTGCACCATTATACCTTCCCCGGAGGATGGGACAATAAAGGAAAGGCTCTCACCTTTACCGAGGACGAATATTATGAGACCATCAGCCGTACCTATTATATGGAGGAGCTGATCACAAGGCATTCCCACATCATCTCCGAATACGACCCCAAGGGACTCATGGGGCTCATCGTGGATGAATGGGGCACCTGGTATCAGGTGGAGGAAGGCACGAATCCGGGCTTCTTATACCAGCAGAATACCATCCGGGACGCCATCGTGGCCGGCGTAAACCTCAACATCTTTAACCAGCACTCCGACCGGGTCAAAATGGCAAATATCGCCCAGATGGTGAATGTCCTGCAGTCCGTGATCCTCACTGAGGGGCCGAAGATGGTAAAGACCCCCACCTACTATGTCTTTGACCTGTACAAGGATCATATGGAGGCCGAATTGCTTGGAAGCTTCTTGGAAAACGAGACCATCGGCCCCGAAAAATGGCAGATCCCGATGCTTTCCCACTCTGCCTCCATGGATAAGGAAGGATCCATCACCGTGACCCTGGTCAATGCCTCTGCCGGCAAATCCGAATCCATCCGGATCCTGCCTGTGGAATACAAGGCATCCTCGGTCAAAGGCCGGATCCTCTCCGGAGACCTGCACGACCACAACAGCTTCGAAAACCCTGATGTGGTCTCGGCAAAGGAATTCACGGATTTCACCCAGGACAGCGAAGGAATAACCGTCAACCTTCCGGCTGGAAGCGTGCTTTGCTTGAGGCTGTCCAAATAAGAGGCTGTCCTGCCCCAAGGCCGCGCCGGCTTTGCAAACCGGCCGGCGCAGGCCTTATTTTATCTCATCTCCTACAAAATCCGGCACTTCTCCGGGCAGGAATGCATAGCTCTGGTATCCGGACATCCATGTCCAGTCATTATCCGCCCCGCCGGGATTACCGTATTCCACGTCAATATTATAATTCCCCCCGCCATTCATGGGCTGCAGAGCGGAATTCATGCCGTAAAATTCCTGGGGAATGGAATGCGCAAGGATCTCCGAAATCTTGTCGGAATCCTCAGGAGCACGGTACTCTGCCGTCTGCCACTCTTCCCCTTCAAACCAATTGACCTGGATCCGGGATACCCTCTGCGGGTCAGCCTTCTGAGCCACATCCACCCCGTGGTCCCTAAGGAAGGCAGCGGTCTGCTCAAACTCCGGGAACACAAACAGGTCTCCGGTGGTATAGGAGCCGTCTCCTTCCGGATCAAAACCACGGTTTTTATTCTCCCCCGGCTTCCAATAGCACTCCGTACGTATCCTTGCACAGGGGAAGCTGTCCCGGATCCCCCGGGCGTCCTGCTTCAGAAGCTCCCCGTTATAAACCTTGAGAAGCTCCTGCTTTTCCCGGTCGGAAAGCACAAGAGGTCTCTCCTCCAGAGATGTCTGTACCACAGCCAGGTCCATCCGGTCAGGGGTCAGGGAAAGGCATGGATAAACGCCATCCTTATATTCTCTTGTCTGGTAGATCCGGTCATAGGCATCAAAGATCTCAGCATCGCACAGATCTATCCCGGAATACTGGCGGCAGACCTTTCTTCCATTCTTTTTCGTCCAGCAGATGGTGAGAGAAGCATAGCTCCTGTCTTCATCTCCGGACATAAGCTCCCCCCTTCTCCTTGCCCTGGCAAACTCCACCCCGGCTCCGGCCAGGGTGTTCACATCGCCGATACAGGTCAGGCGCATATGCTCCAGCCGGTAGGCAGTATTGTCCATATAGCCATAGCTTCCCGGCTCCTCCTCCAGATAGGTGATCCCATCCTGAAGCCCGTATCCGCTTAGGGCCGCATAGGATACGGAGCCGGGATCCGGGATATAGCGGTCATAGCCAAGTAGGTCAAATACATAGATGCCGATCACAAAGCAGGAGAGCACCACTCCTACTCCGAAGCTTTTCGGATGCTTCACAGCCGCCTTTAAGTCAAACTCAAATATCACCTCCGCCAGCGCCTGGCAGAGCAGGATCCCCATGACGATCCCAAAGACCAGCCAGCCGCGTGAGGATCTTCCGATATAGTAAAAGAAAATGCCAAAGGCCATAGCGGCAGGAACCATGACTGCAGCCTTGATCACCGGCCTGGTAGGCGAAAAAGCCATGGCATTCCCCGCGGCTTCTGCAGGGCGGATCCTGATCAAAAGGAAGCAGGCCAGAGCCAGCAGAAGGGTTGCCGCAAGCATGACGGCCGTCAATATCCAGAATTTCCGGGATAGGTATCCGCTTCCATTCAGCTCTAAGACTTCCGCCGAAAGCCCGATCAGCGTGGCTACCGGCGATGAAAAAAGGGTAGTCCAGTGCTCAGATGCCTGCTCATCCGAACAGGTAAGAAAAAACGTGGTTTTATATGCATAATCCATGAGGATCCCAAAAGGACCGATCCCCAAAAGCACCAGGGTTCCGGCCATGGCGACCACGATATGCCCGGTAAGGATGGCCGAAAGCACCACCACGGTATAGATCGCCGTATATGCCAATACCTGAACCAGCAGATTAATAAAGCCGAAGGCAAGGCTGTTTTCCGTCAATATCCCCCTGGAGGCGCCGATCAGCACGCATGTTATATGCATTATAGAATATGGAGCAGCAAACAGCAGTATCCCGTTGAGATAGCCCGCACCAAACAGCACGGTCCGCTTCACCGGAATGGATCCATACAGATCAGACTGCACCCTGCTCAAAAGATAACCCATCCCCTGCAGGCCGTTGACCAATGCCAGGGCGATGATCAAAAGCAGCACCGGGATATTTCCGAAGCCCAGCACATTGGTATAAAACGAAAGCCGGATATCCTCCAGGGTGGTCAGGCCGCTGCCCAGCCTTTCAAACCATATGCCTGTCATGAGCAGACAGTATACCGGCATGGCAAAGAAGCACCCCAGGATGGAAAGAGCCGCCGGCCAGATCCTTCGTTTCAGGTCTTCCTTCATCAAATCAGAGAATAAGTGCTTTGATATCATATCCCTCTACCCCCGTTTCACTGATAAAGATTTCCTCCAGGGAAAGCGGCAGCGCCTCCAGGAAAAGCGGATCCCCTTCCTTCAGGATATCCAGGATCTCCTTTTCCCTGCCCCGGCAGGTCAGGGTGGTAAGCCTGCCCCTGTGTTCTATGTTTAATACATCAAGTCTCTTCAGCAGTGCCTCTTCCCTGTCCTTATCGGGGATGACGCACTGTACCTTATGGGTATCCGACTTGATATCATCCAGATCCTCGGACAGGAGCATCCCGCCCTTATGAAGCAGGCCCACGGTATCGCAGATATCCTCCAGCTCCCTCAGGTTATGGGAGGCGATCACGGGAGTGAACTGCCTCTCGGCCATGTCTCCCGCAAACAGGCTTTTTACTCCCTGCCTCATGACCGGATCCAGCCCGTCAAAGGTCTCGTCACAATACAGATACTTGGTGCCGGCAGACATCCCCAGGATCACGGAGAGCTGCTTTTTCATCCCCTTGGAAAAGGTCTTGATCTTTCGCTTCCGATCCAGGGAAAAGCCGTCCATCAGCTTTTTATAACGCCCGGTATTGAATAAAGGATATACCTTGGAATAAAACTGCATCATATCGTCGGGGACGCTGTTGGAGAAGAAATACATCTCATCGGAGATATAAAAGAAATCTGCCTTTGCCTCAGGATTTTCATATACCTCCCGCCCATCCACCGTGACGGTTCCCGCGTCCGGCTTCAATACTCCGGAAAGCATGCGCAGGAAGGTACTCTTCCCGGCGCCATTGGTTCCGATCAGGCCAAAAACGCGGCCTTCCTCAATGGACAGGGTCACGCTGTCCACCGCCCTGATCCGGCCAAAGGATTTCGTGAGGCCGTCTGTTTCGATCATCTGTCACTTTCCTCCTTTGCTTTGGTTCTGCCTGGGGAAGACTTTACGTCTCCCTGGATATAAGCCATGAGCTCCAGCCTGGTCAGCCCGATCACCTTTGCTTTCTGCATGATGCCATCCAGCTCCCGAAAGATCTCCTCCCTCTTCTTTGGCAGGAGCCCCCCCGCATCTGCCACAAAGCTGCCCCTTCCGGAAACGGAGTAGGTAAGCCCTTCGGCTTCCAACGTGCTGTAGGCTTTCTGTATGGTGTTTGGGTTGATGGACAGCTCCATGGCAAGGGACCGCACCGAGGGGAGGGCCTCATCCTTTGACAGGACGCCCCGAAGGATCATTTCCTCGATTTTCGATGCGATCTGCTCATACAGCGGGCGCTTGTCCCTGAAATCAATCTCAATCCACATGACAATTTCCCTTTGACACAAGTGTACTAGATCAACTAATACACTTATTATACACCAAACTACTGCCATGTCAACCAAAAACTCAGGATAGGGGATGGTTCTTTTGTCTGACGAAGGTGAGCCCCTGTTTTGAAAAAATAATGCGCCGGGCTTAATTTTCCCGGGAACCCTTCCGATATATTTAGTGATAAAGGTCTTTATCGAGATGTACAAGGAGGTGTGGACATGGGCATTAACCCAATTTCGGCGAATCTTCTGAATTCCATGGCGGCTAACGTAAACGTTGGGACAGAGATTGGCTCGGCGCTGCTCTCCAAGCAGCTGGATGTCCAGCAGGAAGCCGGCAAAGAGATGGTCAAGATGATGGAGCAGTCGGTCAACCCCGCAGTCGGTGGCAATTTCGACGTCTCCGTCTGATCAGAAGCAGCCTTTGTACAGCAAAAGCCTCCAGGGTTTACCCCCGGAGGCTTTTTCTCTTATCTGCTTTTCAGGCTTTTGGATCCTGTGCTGTACAGCCGTAAACAATCTATTGCCAATTATATTGTATGTCTTTGTTCACGCCCATTCTTTTGATCGGTAATGTCTACAAACATTCCCACATAGGAAAGCGGAACTCCGTTTTCGCGTCGCAGTAGCCTTCCTATCGCATGGAACCATCTCCACATGCCGTCTTTTACCTTAAACCTGTATTCCACGTCGTAGTTCTTCTCCCCGGAGTAATCCGCTATCGTGTCATTAAATTCCTTCAAAACCCGTTCTTTATCATCAGGATACAGCCGGTCCGACCAGGATTCCAGCTTATTGGGGAAATCGCTCTCATCCGAATAGCCGATCATCTTTCTGAATTCCGGACTCCACTCAACCGATATCATATTTCCTTTTTCGTCAAACTCCATGCCCCACATGCCGGAGCCCAGTGCTTCATGCATTACACGTATGGTCGCTTCCCTGTGGGCCGCGATCCTTCTTGCATCTGAGTCCTTCAGTTTTGCCTTATTTGAGTACATCTCGCGGTCGGCCAGCTGCATGGCTCCAAGGACATCCTTGTCCCTGACCATTTCATGACCGAAAGCACAGACATACTTTGTTTTGGCCAGTTCGCTGCGCATCTGTTCTATATCCTTTAGCACAGTGTCTTCCTTTTTATTCAAGTAAAAGATCGCGAACTCGTCGCCTCCGATACGATATACCTTTTTATTCTTCAATCTGTTGGTCGTCAGACATTCAGCCACGGTTTTCAGCGCTTTGTCTCCGCTGTCATGGCCCTGGGTGTCGTTGATCCTTTTCAGATCGTTCATGTCCACGGATACGACCGCTGTGATGATGTCCTTCTGCCCTTCCGAATCGGAATAATAACACTGGCGGTTCAGCAAATGCGTAAGCGTATCTTCCTTGGCCGTCAGCACATACAGGGATAAATAATCGATGATCAGAAGCGAAGCAAAAAGCGTGCTGTAGTCGGCATAGACATCAAATATGATATGAAGGAAAACACCGATGAATGCGGCAACAATGCTGACCAGGATTCCCTTTCTCTCGGCAGTTCCGTATCTGGCATAGCGGATCGTAAACGCGGATATGAACAATAATACGTACAGCAGAAAGAGAAAATACGGGTAATACTGCAGGATGCTGTCCGCGGCAATATACAGATTATTGTGATCAAACCAGTAAAAAAGATGCGTCCACTGAGAAGAGTATAAAAGCGGAGCACTTATCAGGATGGGAAGATACAGCGCAAGCCTGTTCTTATTGACAAGTTCCGCCATCTCCATTATCCCGAGCATGATTATCGGATGGAGCAGGTAGATCGTGGGGGTGAGGATGATCCTTGTCCAGGTCAGATAGCCGATCTCCCTCGTGTATCTTTCGACTCCCCAGCAGACCGCTTCCATAAAGATCAAAATGATAACTATGCGCGTAGCCGTGATCGTCTTTTTGCTCAGATGAACATTGGAGCCAAGCATTACCCATAGCCCCAGCAGTTCCGCAACCATTATGTAATTACTCAGTGTCAGCGATGCGATGCTTATTTGTTCCATTGAATTGCCCTTTGTGTCTCCATAGAATCATCCTAACTCTTATCAGGCAGGATATCAACCACGTCATCCGTATAGTATCTGACCTGCAGGGAGATTTAAGGGGATGCACGTGTCACAGATGATCTGCCTTTCTATGTAAAAAACAATGGATTTTACGGAATCTCTGTGGTATATTCCATGAGGAAGGAGGTTCCCGCCACAGGCATAACAAGCAGCACGAAGGACTGACCTGGCCGGGCCGGGTCTCTAGAGCAATCGGTTTTATGAATTACAACTGTTATTGCATTCAATAACGGAGAATGGAGACTAAAAACATGAGCACGATACCTTACAAAATTTATCTGGAAGAGCAGGAAATGCCAAAAAGCTGGTATAATGTCCGGGCTGACATGAAAAAGAAGCCCGCGCCGATCCTGAATCCGGGCACCGGCAAGCCCGTGACGAAGGAGGAGCTTTCGGGCATCTTCTGCGAGGAGCTGGCCGGACAGGAGCTGGACGACACCACTCCCTATATCGATATCCCCGAGGAGATCCGGAATTTCTACAAGATGTACCGTCCCTCCCCGCTGGTAAGGGCATACTGCCTGGAAAAGAAGCTCGATACGCCCGCCCATATCTATTATAAATTCGAGGGCAACAACACCTCGGGAAGCCACAAGCTGAATTCCGCCATCGCCCAGGCCTACTATGCCAAGAAGCAGGGCCTTAAGGGCGTGACCACCGAGACCGGCGCCGGCCAGTGGGGCACTGCCCTTTCCATGGCCTGCTCCTATTTCGACCTGGACTGCCAGGTATATATGGTGAAGGTTTCCTATGAGCAGAAGCCCTTCCGCAGAGAGGTCATGCGGACCTACGGTGCCACCGTGACCCCGTCTCCCTCCATGAATACCGAAGTCGGGCGCAAGATCAATGCGGAGTTCCCCGGTACCACCGGAAGCCTCGGCTGCGCTATTTCTGAGGCTGTAGAGGCGGCCGTATCCCAGGAGGGCTACCGCTATGTGCTGGGCTCTGTCCTGGCCCAGGTTCTTCTGCACCAGTCCGTGATCGGCCTTGAGACCCAGGCGGCTTTGAAAAAGTACGGTATCAAGCCCGACATGATCATCGGCTGCGCCGGCGGCGGCTCCAATCTGGGCGGCCTCGTTGCCCCCTTCGTCGGGGAAATGCTCCGGGGTGAAAACCATTATCAGATCATCGCCGTGGAGCCGGCCTCCTGTCCCAGCCTCACCCGGGGCGTTTACGCTTATGATTTCTGCGATACCGGCAAGGTCTGCCCCCTGGCAAAGATGTACACCCTGGGAAGCGGCTTCATCCCTTCCGCCAACCACGCCGGCGGCCTGCGCTATCACGGCATGAGCAGCATCGTTTCCGAGCTGTATGACCAGGGTCTCATTTCCGCCCGCAGCGTGGAGCAGACCAGTGTGTTTGAGGCTGCCCAGACCTTCGCGCGGATCGAGGGCATCCTTCCCGCTCCGGAATCCAGCCATGCCATCCGCGTGGCCATCGACGAAGCCATGAAGTGCAAGGAAACCGGCGAAGAGAAGAATATCGTTTTCGGCCTCACCGGCACCGGCTATTTCGACATGGTTGCCTACCAGCGCTACAACGATGGGGAAATGACAGACCACATCCCCACGGACGAGGAATTGAAGGCTTCCATCGACCTGCTGCCCAAGATCGGATGATCTACGAAGCAATTTTATGTCAACCATAAAAATCCCGATCTGTGTGATTTTCGGTATTATGTCAACAAATTAAGGGCTCATTAGACAGCAAAAAGAGCGGTTCCCGTTACAGGAACCGCCCTTTTGTTTACATCATGTTCAATTCGTCGATTTACTTCCAGTTTGCATCTCCGGCAGCGGCAGCCAGCTGTGCCCTGCGCTCATCAATGCCCTTCAGCACGTCATCGCTGGTCATGTCGCCGATGCACATGGCCTGCAGGTCAGCATTGATGTCCATCCACTGCTCATTGAAGTAAAGCACCACATCCTGGAGCACCATTCCGGAATGCTCATCATCATACTGTGCCAGGAAATCCTTCGTCATCTGGGAGTAAGCCGGTGTCTGGCCCACTTCTACCGGAAGGTTCTCCACATCAGCCGCATTGTCGATCAGGTACTGTACGTTATCCTTCTCCATCAGGAATGCCAGATACTGCTTTGCCGCATCGATATTCGGGGAACCGCTGTAGATGAAGCGGGACGGGCCGGTAGGATGCACGTTCAGGTACTGGTTGTCGCAGATCGGGATCAGGAAGATGCCGAAATCATCTGCCGTATAGCCTGCGGTATTCTGGTCGTTTTCCACGATCTTTGCGATGGAGCCGGGCTTCAGCATGCACATTGCGAATTCACCGCTGGCCATGTAGCCTTCTGCATCGGCAAATTCATCGCTGAGGTAGTTGTCGCCAAAGTAGCCGTTCTGTGCCAGGGTATTCAGCTGCTCCACAGCCGTCTTCATCTGTGCGGTCTCTGCGAAGGTGGTCTCATTCTTATTGAGCTTGTCGATGATGCCGGGCTCTGTCTTGTCATGCACCTGAGCCGCCGCGGTCCACATCATCAGGAAATGCCATCCGTCTGCCAGGGGCTCGTAGATCGGGGTCACACCGCTGGCCAGGAGCTTGTCGCAGGCATCGGTCCACTCTGCAAAGCTTGTCGGCACCTTTGCCCCGGCAGCTTCAAAGAGCTTCTTATTATAAACCATGTAGTAGTCTGTCGTCGTATCATAATAGGTCAGGCCGTAATTCACGCCGTCCACGCCGGTCTGCTCTGCGGAAAATACGCTGTATGCATCGGCCCAGGGCTCGTTCGAAAGATCAACCGCGTTCTCCTGCACATTATAAGTGGTGGCAAGGGCGAAGCCGGACTGTGCGCCCCAGATATCCGGGCCTTCTCCGCTGTTTAAGCGGGTCAGCAGCAGATCCTGATACTGGTCTGCGGGAACGATCTGATAATCCACATGGATGCCGGTCTGCTCTTCGAATTTCTTGCCCAGCTCCTGCTCGGAATCCTCGACCCAGTCCTGGCTGGCCATGACCGTGATGGTGGTACCGGCAGCCGGAGCGGCTCCAGCATCCGAGGCTTCCTCAGCCGCAGCTCCTGTGTCAGCCGCGGGCTCCGTAGCTGCAGGAAGCGACATATCTCCTCCCGTACAGGCTGTCATGGAAAGTGCCAATGCTCCGGCCATTACAAGTGACAGAATCTTTCTTTTCATGTTGCTCCTCCTTTTGATAGAATGCCTTAGGTTTATTTTGGAAAGGAACCTTTGACCGCTCCAAACCGTTTGATTTTATGTCAACCAAAATCAATTTCAATTTTATGTTAACCTTTGACCGCTCCTGCCGTCTGGCCTCCCACGATATACTTCTGGCAGGCCAGGTAAAGGATAATGACCGGGGCGCAGGTCAGAAGCACATCCGCGCAGATCAGATTCCACTTCATCTCAAACTGTCCGAAGAAATTATAGACCGCCAGAGTCATGGGCCATTTCTCGGAGCTGTGGAGGAAATACAGCGGCATCATGAATTCATTCCAGCAGTTCAGGAAGCAGAGCACCCCTGCCGTCACGATGGCGCTCTTCAGCATGGGAAAGATGATCTTCCAGTACAGCTGCATCGACGTACATCCGTCCAGGATCGCCGCCTCGTCCAGCTCCACCGGGATCTTGGATACGAAGCCATAGATCAGAAAGATCGTAAAGGGCGTCTGCAGCGCCATGTAAAGCAGGATGATACCCAGCGCCGTATTCGTAAGCCGGAGGGTCAGCATCGTCTTGGTCAGGGTCACGTAATTAATGGGGATCACCATTCCCAGCACGATATACATATAGACCAGGGACATCCCCTTCGTGCGCCTGCGGGAGAAAACAAAAGCCGCCATGGCCCCGCATGTCACGGTGATCAGGGTTCCCGCCCCGGCATAGAGCATGCTGTTAAAGAAGCTCCGAAGAAGCTTTCCCTTCTCGATGACTGTGGCAAAATTGGTGAATATCCACTGCTTCGGAAGTGCCAGGTTCATGTTGATGGTCTCTCCGTCTGCCTTAAAGGCATTGATCAGCACCAAGAGCATCGGGATGATCACCAGCAGGGAAGCGGCCCATGCCAGCACATTCTTCAGGAAGACCTGCACAAACCGGTTTTTTGTCGTATATACCATTACTCCACCACCTCATCCTTTGTCAGGATCTTGACCATGTAGTATCCGATGATCACCATGAAGATGAAAAGAACCGAGCTGATGGTGGTGCCTTCCGCATAGAGCCCTTTGCTCATCATTTTGTAGACTGCGGTATAGAGCACCTCCGTCCTGTGTCCGGGACCTCCGTTAGTCAGGGCATATACCATGTCAAATACCTTCAGCCCGTAGATCACGTTCAGCACAATGGTCACTGCCAGGGTCTGGCGCAGCATCGGTAAGGTGATATACCGGAATCTCTGCCAGGCATTGGCTCCATCGATGGCGGCCGCCTCATAATAGATGTCCGGGATGGCCAGGATGCCTGCGATCAGAAGGGTCATGATATATCCCACGCCCCTCCAGATATCCACGGACATCACCGAGCCGAATGCGATCTTCGGATCCACCAGCCACTTCCTTGCCATGGCAGGAAGCCCCACGGCGCGGAAAAACTGATTCAAAAAGCCGGTCTTGGGATTCAGGATGGAAGTAAAGACCAGGCCCGTCACCAGGATCGGCAGCACCGACGGCAGGTAAAGGATCCCCCGGTGGAAATTCTTCCATTTGATGTTGCGGCTCAAGGCCACGGCAAAAAGAAGCCCCAGCACCGTTTTCAGCACGCTGGTGACCAGGGTGAACCAAAGCGTATTCGAGATATATTTCAGGTAATCATTCTGGCCGGAGAAAACCGTAAGAAAATTCTGGAATCCGACAAAGTGGATCTCTTTGGAATAAGCAGACCAGTCCGTCAGGCTGTAGCCGATGCCCAGGATCCCGGGCACCACGCTTAAGACGGTATAGACCAATATAGAGCCGATGGCAAAATACCACGGATAGACCTTTGATTTCTGCATGGCTGCCTCCCCTCCTGACGGCACCTGCCCGCCCGGTTTCCCCGCTTACGGATTCCCGGTGCAAACAGCCGCCTGATGCATTCATTCTAATCAGAGGAGGCAGCAATTACCATGCAGACCTTTGATATGTTTTTGTACTTTTTTAACCGGAGTCTCTGACCGGGATCTCCCTTCTTACTCCCACTTATCCCCGATCAGTGCACCTTTATAATCCACCTGCCTTTGTACGATCTTAAAGGTCAGGGTCTTCCTTCCCCCAAAGCCTCCCACGCCCCGGAGGACGGCCTTTGCAGAACCTTTTTTTACATTATCTGCATATCCTTCGACCACAAAATCCGTACCGCAGGCAAGATAGGCCGGCGATGCCTTCGGCCCCGTATACAGGATCTCCTTCAGGTCATCCTTTCCAAGGCAGATCGCCCTGCCCGTGTAGGATTGATCCTTTATCTTAAGTGCCTTCGTCTTTGCCAGGTTTGCATCGGCCTTCATATAGCGGAAGGACAGCCTCACCGGATCCCCGCCGCCGTAGCTTTCCCCGCCGGTGATCAGCACAAAAGCCTCTCCGCTTTCTTCCGTGTTCCGGGGATCGGAAATATCCGCTTCACCCACGGTATAGTCGCTGCCAGCCTTCAGCTTCTTCCCGTCCAGATCCGTGATGGTGACCGACGGCTTTTTCAGTTTTGACTTTGTCGTAAACTGGTCTGCCACGATGATATTGCCGCTAAGCACCCACAGGCTCTGCTTCGTTATCGCAAACTCCTTTGTGACCGTCCCCTTATAGTTTCCTTTTCCCTTGATCCGGATCTTGGCCGCCGCGCCGCTTGTAACCGCCTTATTTTGGGCATAGGATACGGTATAGTCCCTGCCCTCCTTCAGTGTGATGCCTTTGTGCCTTACCGTGACGGCCGGCTTTGCCCCGCCCTTTGCATAAGGCACGCTCTCCGGATAGGAATACGCAAAAGGCTCATCCTCCCCCAGGCTGATCTTTCCGGTGATCCGAAAAGACGCGGTTTTGCTTCCCGCATAGCCTGCCTCATTTCCGCTGACCGCCTCAAAGATGACCGATGCAGTCCCCGGCCCGGTATTTCCGGCAAGGCTTACCCGCTTGTAATCGACCCCTTCCTTCAGCTCCTTTGTGCCGATCTTTAACGTATATTCCGGTTCCACAGGCTCTCCGGTATAGGCATAGGATTTTAGGCCGAAGACCACCTTTGCACCGGAAAGAAGCCTGTCCTTTGACGTGACCCTGATGCGGGCCGTGGTGCTTCCGGCAAAGCTTCCGCCCGGATCCTTCGGCGTGACGACTGCCATATAATCTCCCTCCGTCTTCACAGGAGACGGGTCATAGGATGCACTGAAGTATTTGCTGCTGACCGTCTTTCCCGTCTTTGCCCAGGTCATGAGGGGAACCGGCTTCTGCTCCCCCTTCTTTGCCGCGACGGCCGTTTCATGAGCGATGACATCCACGCCCAGTACAGCCGGAGCGATGGTGAAGCTTACCGTCTCCGGTTTCGAGGCCTTGTAATTTCCCTTAAACTTAACGGTTATGGATGCGGTTCCAGCTTCCTTATTCTTTGAATAAGAAACCGTATAATCCGTCTTTTCCGTAAGCATCCTGGTTCCGTCATAGACATGGAAGGAAGGCTTGATGGCCGAGCCGGTATAGGTGTAGGAGCTTGAAAGTCCTCCGATCCAGACCTTTGATTCCACCGTCTCCTTTCCCTCCGGATCGGTTTTGATCTCCGAAACCTTTTCTCCCCCAATGGTCACGGTCTCCTGCTGGCTGCCGTCTTCGTTTGTCTTTTCCTCCACCTTCGGTGCCGCATTGCCGCTCAGGTCCTTCGTATCCTCCGCCAGCTCGGAATGATCCGTCCCGTCCTTCGAGGGAAGGGGAGGGATATCCATGAGAGTGAGGGCATGAGCACGATTGTGACGGCAGAAATAGGTATGGCCGCCATAGAAGTAGACGGTGGCCTCCCTTGCCACAATGCCATTTTCAAAGTCATAGTCATGCTTTTCGGGGTCGATGGGGATCTCTTTTCCTGCTTCAAGCAAGGTCTCACAGAGGCTGCAATAAAGCTCGCCGGTATATCCCTTTTCAGAGCAGCTGTTCTCCCTGGCTCCCCTGCGTTCCCTCTTATTCGATGGATGGCCGCATTCGATGAGGGTGCAGACCAGGTTGAAGGTAAGATCGTAATTTTGTGCCGTAACCTTCACCGGGAGCGTCACGGTATCGCCGATCATCCCTTCATGTAATAAGAGGACGGCCTCCCCTGCAGAACTCACTGACGCGGCGGACACGGTGACATTTCCGCTTACGCTTACCATGCCAATTAATTCGCAGCAGCTGATCGTCCCGGCATTTTCGGGGATATAAGGCAGAAGCGAAAAGCGAAAGCTTTCCCCGGCCTGGTTCAGGCTGCGCTCCATATCCCCGAGGATCCTTTCCTCCGATGACTTCAATATGGTAAAGGGCTTTTCCAGGATGCCCGTATAGTTTCCGATCCCGGTAATGACTGCCGTGGCAGTGCCCGCGTTGATATTATCCCTGTAGGATAAGGTGTAATCTACTCCCTCTGTCAGACTGTTCCCCTGGGATTCGCTTAAAACATTTACCTTCGGTGTAAGGGGCTGCCCGGTAAAGGTCACCGGTTCGATCTCCTCTGCATAGCATATGGCCTGCTTTACCTTTATGGAGTTTCCCTCCAGCACAAAGGAGTATCCGGAATCGCTCTCTGCCAACGTAAACTGCGAAAGATCCTTTGAAGTGAGGGTATATCCCGTACCCCTTCCCATGACGGCACCCGCAAAAAGCTGGTCATGCCAGCCGAAGCAAAGTTCAGCGCCATTCAGGGGGCCTGTGATCTGGATCGCCTCTCCTTCGAGGAAAAGATTTGATCCAACATCACGTTGATAATTATCCCGGATCACCGGACTTCCCTTAACCTGAAAGACTGAGGTCTGAAGTTCATTTCCCGATACGATATAAACTCCGCCGCCGTACTCAGAACCGGTGGCCATATTTCCGGTTATCTCTCCTCCGGTCATGGAAAAGAAGCAGCTTCGGGTAATGGGTGCTGCATAAACGCCGCCGCCTTTCGCAGCCTGGTTTTGAATTATCCTGCCTCCCGTAAACGTAAAGACTGCCCCGTCAATAAATACTCCGCCACCGCCATCTGAACTGTTTTCCCGGATCTCTCCACCCTCCATGGTAAAGGCAGAGCCGGGCTCCAGAAGAGCACCGCCGCCCTTTCCGTCAATCGAATTCATGACCGTATTTCCTGAAATGACTCCGCCCTTCATGTGAAAGCTTCCGCCATCAAAAACAGCCACTCCGCCGCCGCTTCCGGCTTTATTTCCGCTGATGATACCGCCGGTCATGATAAATGATGCGCCCCTGTCTGCAAGCACAGCACCGCCTTTATCAGCCCTAAAACCGCTTATCCTTCCGTCTTTAAGCTCAAGCCTTCCGCCATCTGTTATCCGGATGGCCGACATTTTAATCATTCCTTCCGTACTGCTGTTTATCAGGGTTCCCTTTCCGTGCCCCTGTGAATCCATCAGGATCAGGTTTCCGGATACGACAATGGCTGCGGGAAAAGAGGACTCCGACCCTAACAGACCCTCTGCAACTCCGCCGGCATCCAGGCGGTGGCCGTTTAAGTCAAGGGTACAGCTTACCCCTTTCGGGATAAACATGACAGTATCCCCATCCCTTGCCGGAATGTCATGATCCAGCTTTACGGTACCCCCGTTTTTGACCTGCTCCTTCACCCATTTCCAGCCAAAATCCGGTCCGAAAACAGCATGGATCTTTACCGGAGCCTTCGGCATATAAAACCGGTAGATATTTTTATCTGTGGTATCCTGTGTGAGATCGAGCTCCGTAGTCTTTCCCGAAGCATCCATATAGGCGGCCGTCAGCTCATAGAGTATGCAGTCCTCGTCGGGATTCAGGGTCAGCGTTACTTTATCATCCAAATACGCTGTTGCCCTATCTGCGCTGACGGATCCGTGTTGGATAAACCCGTCGATCTCTATCTCATAAACCGGCAGGCTTAAAACTGCCTCATCGTTTTCCCTTGTGACCACATAATCGCTATTGTCGCTTTTCAGGAAATCCATATTCAACCCGTTATTGCTGAGACCTGATGTAAGCCTTACACTACTGTTTCTAACCGGCGTAGCCGATGTACTCACCCAGATGACGGAACCTTCATCCATTGCCCCCGTAAGTGTGATTACTTTATCATAGCTAAAGAAGAGATTGCTGTCGGCTGAACCGGTTTTATTTCCGGCAATCTCCACCCTTCCTTCCACAGACATGGATGTCGAAGTTTCTGAAAGATAAACTCCGCTGCCGGCATCCTCTGAGGTATTGCCGGTGATGCTTCCTCCTCTCATGGTTAATAACCTAGGCGTTTGCGAAACGCCAGAAGCCGCGTAATTACGGCATTCTTTTTGCTACAAAATTAAACAACTCCTCACTGGTTCATGGTAAAATTGAGTTGCCTAGAAACAATCAACCATGCCCCAAAGAAAGGAGTTGTCACCT
>JAILLN010000043.1 GCA_024693135.1 Lachnospiraceae bacterium
AAATGGTCATGGTCAGATTGCGATGATAAATATGCAGGAGTTGGATGATTTGGAAAAACAGCTTGCATTATACAGATTTCAGATTGAGATGCAAAAAGGAGAACAGTCCATAGCGATGGAGGGTACTATATCCTCTAAAGAACTTAGAAAAGAACTGGGGATATAGTTTATGAAGAAGGTTGAGTATTCCCAGCTCGTTAAAAGGAAGCTCCTGAAACTCAAAAAAGAGCTTACCGGAGAGTATGGTGAGGAGAAAACGAAAGAAATTTTGACAGCTATGGCTGATCATGTGGACGGGCTTGGTCTGCATGAAGAAAGCGGTGTCAGCATATCCCGTATGTATGACATAGATACTGATTATTGGTATTTATTCACGAATCATAATTATTTTATCTATAGGATTGAAACAAAGAAAGTGATCATTGTTCAGATGTTTAATGAACGTGAAGATTTCATGATGAAACTGTTTGGAATATCTGGTCGCACTCAGGAATCCATAGATTACTGGGGAGAATGAAAAACTCGGGAGGTGTATCAAGAAGAAACCGCTGGCAACACTTTGGCAACAAAAAATCAGATTGTCAGAATAAAATGTGTAATTGAGATAAAAAGAAATCAAAATCCAATAAGAAGAAATAAAGATAAGACCTTACCGATTCTCCATCCAATATGAATCAGTAAGGTCTTTTATTATTGTGTTATGAGCCGAACTGCCAGCTCGAAAATGCTCTGCATTTCCTCACTGTAGGGCATCCGCCCTATATTGTCGTGAATACCGGCTTTCGGTTAAGCAAGCTAACCTCTATCCGTTATTCACAACAATGCAGTTCATTTTTGTTGCCAAATCGCTGCCAATTCTTAAACAAATATGCTTGAAACCCGCATAGATACAGGGCTTCTTTTGAGAAAAATCACTCCAGTTCTATGGTGCCCGGCGGCTTGAAGGTCAGATCCCAGAGGACGCGGTTCACGCCCTTCACCTCGTTTACGATGCGCCCCGTGACGGTAAAGAGCAGATCGTGGGGAAGGGCGGAGCAGGAGGCCGTCATGAAGTCGTCCGTCTGCACAGCCCTCAACGCCACGGCATAATCGTAGGTGCGGAAATCTCCCATGACACCGACACTCCTCATATTGGTAAGGGCGGCGAAATACTGGTCCGGCATCCAATCCGGAAAATTCTTCCCACCAAAATTTACCTTGCAGCCGTCGGCAGAAACCACATCACTGCCTGTCTCTGCGCCACTGTCTTCATGTTTCCTGCGCCAGGCAGAAACAGCCTTGTCGATCTCTTCCCGGTAGATGGCATCTGCCTCCTGCACGATCCTTACCTTTTCTTCCGTGACCTCGCCGATAATGCGGACGCCCAGGCCGGGACCCGGGAAGGGCTGCCTGAATACCAGCTTTTCCGGGATTCCCAGCTCCAGCCCGACCTTCCTTACCTCGTCCTTAAAGAGCATCCTCAAGGGCTCTATGATCTCTCGGAAGCTTACATGCTCCGGCAGGCCTCCCACGTTGTGATGGGATTTGATCGTGGCAGAATCCCCCAGGCCGGATTCGATCACATCGGGATAGATCGTGCCCTGCACCAGGTAATCCACTGCCCCGATCTTTCCGGCTTCCTTTTCAAAGATCCGGATGAATTCTTCCCCGATGACATGCCTCTTCTGCTCCGGCTCCGTCACGCCGGCAAGCTTCCCATAGAAATGCTGCCTGGCATCCACTCTTATGAAATTCAGCTTGTAGGGGCCTTCCGGTCCAAAGACGGACTCCACCTCGTCTCCCTCATTCTTCCTTAAAAGCCCATGGTCCACAAACACGCAGGTCAGCTGCTCACCTACTGCCTTTGACAGAAGAACGGCCGCCACAGAGGAATCCACTCCTCCGGACAGGGCACAGAGCACCTTCCCGTCCCCGATCTTTTCCTTTAATTCCCGGATCGTCTTTTCCACAAAGGAATCCATCCTCCAGTCCCCGGCACATCCACAGATATCCAGCACGAAATTCCGGAGTATCCGAAAGCCCTCCTCGCTATGGACTACCTCGGGATGGAACTGGACGGCATAAAGCTTCTTCTCCCTATCGGACATGGCGGCCACCGGGCAGTGATCTGTATGGCCCGTCACATGAAATCCTTCCGGAACCTCTGCAATGTAATCCGTGTGGCTCATCCAGGCCACGGAGGTTTCCTTGATCCCTTCAAAAAGCCTCTCTTTTGTATCTGCCGTCACTATCGTCTTTCCATATTCAGATACCGGAGCGGTGAGCACCCTGCCTCCGAGCACATAAGCCATGAGCTGTGCTCCATAACAGATTCCCAGCACAGGGATCCCAAGCGCAAAGAGCTCCTTCGTGCAGGACGGAGAGGATGGATCATAGACGCTGTTCGGGCCTCCGGTCAGGATAATGCCCATTGGCTCCATATCCCGGATCTGATCAATGGACAGGGTATATGGATGCACCTCACAGTAGACGCTGCATTCCCTCACCCTTCTTGCGATCAGCTGGTTATATTGTCCTCCAAAATCCAGGACAATGATCTTCTCCTGTTTCATCGATCTCCTCCTTCCCAATGTCCTTCCCTGCAGCTCTCATCTTTCATCCGGCCTGATTCCTGTTCATCCCTTCCATCCGGCCTTCCCTATGGCTCAGGTCTTCCCTCCAAAATGCCCATGCTTTCCCACCGCAGTGCTTTTTTAGAGAAAGACCTTTCTCCTGACACATTTTACAGGATGTGCCCTGCGGATGACAAGCATCGCTTTATTATGCTAAAATAAGCCCATGTTGGATATTATGAGTGCACAAAACCAGATAGAAGCCCTGATCTCCAATATTGGGCAGGTGATCGTGGGAAAACGGGATGTGATCGAGCTCACCGTCACGGCCATGCTCACCGGCGGCCATGTGCTGCTGGAGGACATACCGGGCGTGGGCAAGACGCAGCTTGCGGCTTCCCTGGCGGCCTCCTGCGGCGGGGCGTTTAACCGGCTCCAGCTTACCCCCGATGTGATGCCCTCCGACGTTACCGGGTTCACGCTGATCGATCAGTCTACCCGGCAGATGGTATTCCGGCAGGGCGCAGCATTCTGCAACTTCCTGCTGGCCGATGAGATCAACCGTGCTTCGCCCAAAACCCAGTCGGCCCTGCTGGAGGTCATGGAAGAATCCCAGATCAGCATAGACGGAAAAACCTATGAGATCCCCACTCCTTTCATGGTATTGGCTACCCAAAATCCCATTGATACCTTTGGAACCTACCATCTACCGGAGGCGCAGATGGACCGGTTTTTGATGCGGCTTAAAATGGGTTATCCCGGCAGAGATAATGAACTCACCATCCTGAATAAGACAGGCCGCTTGCAGGCAAAGGATCTATCCCCCGTGACCGGGCCGGACGGCATCGAAGAGCTGAAGCTTCTGGTGCAGACGATCCACTGCTCAGAGCGGATCAGCTCCTATATCTTGGACATTACAGAAGCCACGAGACAGAGCGAAGAGATTCTCCTTGGGGTAAGCCCCAGAGGCTCTTTGGCGCTGCATCATGCTTCCCGGTCATTTGCATTGGTCCAGGGCAGGGACTATGTGGCTCCGGATGATGTGAAGCGGCTGGCGCCCCATGTGCTCTCACACCGGATCCTCCTGACCCCCCAGGGACGCTCCCGTTATGGCGGAGCGGAGAAAGCCATCCTGGCACTTTTGGACCGGATCGAGGTCCCCACCTGTTAGGCAGATCATGCATTTTCATCTCAACCTGAAAAAAATCCTGGACTATTGCTTTGCCGCCGTATTCATCGGCATTTTTGCCCTTTATTGCAGCGGCAGGGTAGGGTGGTTTTTGATGCTCTCTCTCCTGCTCTCCCCTGTCCTTTCCGTGCTATACGCCCTGCTTCTTTCCCGGTACATCCGGGTGATCCCCTGCGTAGACACGGATACCGCTGACCTGAAAAGCCATATCACCCTGACCATAACGGTGGAAAACCGTTCCTATCTCCCGGCCTGCCCGGTCAGGATCACCATAAAAGACAATGAATACCTGAAGGCGGACCGAAGTGAAGCGGTGCTCCTTGCCGGCTCCCGCGCAAAGACCGCTGAACACATCTTGTTTGAGGCACGGCATGCCGGAGGCTCCTATATCGGGACGGAATGTGCTGATGCCATGGATTTTTTTCACCTGGTCTCCATCCCCGTAAGGCTTTTTCCCGTACAGATCGGATCCGTGGAGATACCCCCCGGCCGGGGAATTATTTCCTCCTTCCTCTCCCTGCTCAAGACCTCTCTGGATGCAGCCGGCGTCATCCCTCCTGTGGAGCGCCCTGATTTTGGCGGGCTGGACAATATCTATGAATTTCTCTCCTGCTTCCAATCCGGAGAAAGCGAGGAAAGCACCTCCGAAGCCTCCCTGATCTTTAATGGAAGCCCGGGATACGAATACCGGGAATACCGTCCCGGTGATCCCCTGAAGCGGATCAACAGCAAGCTTTCCGCAAAAAAGGATACCCTCTGGGTGCGTCTCGATGAAAAGCAGGCTGTCTCCTCCGTACTTCTCATTCTGGATCCCTTCACCGAAACCCTCATGGATCCGGATTATGGAAAAGATCCGGAAAGGGATGCCGCTCTCCGGGAGAAGGAAGCCGCTCTCTGCTCCTTAACCCTCCGGCAGTGCCTGGGCATCGCATCGATCCTCCTCTCCCATGATTTTTCCGTGGAGCTTGCCTTCTTCCTGTGTGAAGAATGGCATGCAGAGATCATAAACGAGGAATCGGCTCTGCCTCAGCTGGCTCAGACACTCTCCCGTATCCTCTTTCGAAATTCCGTATCCGACGGAAGCGGCTTCTCTCTTTACGATCCGGTCCATTCCCGGATCCCTGCGGAAAAACCCGAAGATGAAGAAAATGACGATCGGAAGCCTGGACAGGCCGGGGATGAAAAGGAGCCCGGCAGGCTTCCACCGGATGAATTCTTAATGAAACAAAGCAATATCCTATACTGTGCGCCGCGGATCACCCCTGCCCTTGAGAATGCGTGCAAAGAACGAAGCCGGGGAGGAGAGCTCCGGTTTTGCCTGTATCAGGCCCAAGACGGCAGCTGGAGGCAGCCATGAAGCCCCTATATCTTGCATGGTCCCTATCCGCGGCCCTCACCGCCATCGTCATGAGCCTGTATGGAGATTTCCTGGCCTTCACCTCCCTGCCGGCGGTGATGGTTGTATGCACTCTCTGCTTCCTCCTGTGCCGCTTCGTGGACCGGCACCGGCTTTTGGGCACGCTGCTGCTGATCCCCTCCTTTTTCCTCCTCGGTTTTCTTTTACGCCTCTTCCTTACGGCAGGATCGCAGCAGACCGGCATGGGCTTTCGTGAATGGATGCTGACAAGGGGTGAGGACGCCGGCTTTTCCATCATGTATGTCTGCGGCCTCATTCTGGGTGCAGGCTTCTTTTTCAGCATTACGGTTTATTATTTCACCATGGTGCAGTACCGGATCTCCTTCCTGGCGCTTTTGGGTCTCATGCCCTGCGTGCTCTATGCCAAGGTCATTGCAGATATCGACAATGTCTGCCTGCTTATCATCGCGGCTCTTGAGATCCTTCTCCATATCTCCGTAAGAAGGGCTCCGATAAAAGGCCTGAAGCCCTTCTCTTTCCTGGGCGCTCCCCTCTGCTTTGTTTTTATGGTGCTGCTCCTTTCTGCCGCGATCCCGAAGGAAAACGATGCCAGATATTACGACCGGTTTGAGACCCTTTTTCTCGGCGAGACCGGAGCAGATACACCGGATGAGGATTATTCCCATCTTTCCGATTACTCCGGCAACGCGGACTTCTTCTCGGAGATGACAAGCCGGAGGCTATACAATATCCAAGGAACCTCAGGACGTTATTACAAAAGGCAGAATTTTGATCTCTATGATTTCGATCAGGACCGCTGGGCTCCTGCCCCGGGATGGAACGAGCCCGTCACTCCCATTAACGATTGGCGTTCCACTCATCTTTCCCTGTCCTTTTCCTCCCTGCAGGAAGCCATGCGGCATGCAGAGCGGCTTGAGCCCGGCTTTGCCGAAAAATATGGGCTGGAAGGACTGATCAATGGTCCGGATCTCGTCGATCCCGTCACGTCCACCCGGATCCAGCCCATCGGCTTCACCCCTGCCTATTATCTAGCCTCCCCGTCAAGCATCGCCGTATTCAGCACAGATGCGGAATCCATCCTGGCCTCCCCGTCAGGCACCTATCAGAATAAAGGCGGAGCAAAGCCGGATCTCCCCTATTATGCCGGATACAGCGAGACCTTTTTCCATAGACAGGCTTCCCTTCCCGGCTGGATCCAGACAGGGATCGCAGACATGCCCATGGACATCTCCGATGATATGCTTTCCGACCTTTATCAGATTCTGCACCGGCACCACAGCCGCCTCGATCTGACCGCCAAGGCATTTGCCGACCAGCAGTCTGATGCAGGTCAATACAGGAAGGATATGGAGGAAAATACGGCCTGTATTTCCCAAAAACTCCAGGAGCTTGCCCTTGGTCTTACAGGAGAATGCCGCTCTGACCGGGAAAAGGCCGCAGCCCTCCTGAATTATTTTGAAGAAGGGGATTTTATTTATGATGTGGAATATAAGCCAAGGGATACCAGCCCGGAGTATTTCCTTTTTACGAGCCGCCGGGGCAGCTGCTCGGATTATGCCTCCGCCTATGTGCTGCTGGCCCGTGCAGCCGGGCTGACGGTACGGTATGCGGAGGGCTTTCTTGCAGAGGGCACCAGCTGGGAGGATTTCTACGTGATCCGAAATACCGGAGCCCATGCCTGGCCGGAGGTTTATCTTCCCAATACCGGATGGGTCAATGTGGAGCCCACCGTAGGCCGTGAGGAGACAAAACATTTTTCCGATGAACTGGGAAGGCATCTGCTGAAGCTTCTGCCGGATGGAAGCCTGGTCCGGCTGGTCATTTTCGCCGGTTTCCTTATCGGCCTGCTTTTTGTCCTCCTCCGCCTTCTCCTGCCCCTGGCAGCAGAGCTCATCTTCCGGATCCGAATCTGCTTCGCACCTTTAGATGCCTGCGCTATATTGATCTACCGGCATCTCCTGAAGAAAGCGGAAAATAAAGGACTGCATAACCCACAGGCCATGACCCCCAGGGAATTCGCAGATGCCTTAATGGAAATGCAGCGGCCTTCTGACCGGGATACAGCCCCGGAGCTGGGCTTGCTTTCCCATATCCTGGAGCTTATCCTCTATGCACCGGCCCCGGACATATCCTCCCTGCCGGACCGTAAGACACTGATCCGGCTGTACCAGGCCGGAGCAAAAGCTCTGCGGAAATAAAAACAGCGGCTTAAAAGCCGCTGTTTGAAGAAATCCTTATTTCAGATTGAAGAGCTGTGTACGCAGAAGCTTCAGGGATGCCCTTGAGGTATGCTCACTGGAGCTTCCTCCCTCATGGACCGTGACGCTGTTTCTTGTCTGGACCACGATCTCCGGATGGTTGGAAAGCTGGGTGATATCATCCGGATCCCTCAGCCGGATCAGGTCGGTCAGGTGGAAGGTCACCCCAAACATCCTGTAGTTGACGGCTCCCGGGTTTGTATTGTCAAAAAGAATATAGGAATTTTCTGCCACGGGTGCCAACGCACCTACCTTCATGCCATCGTCCGTATAAGCCGCCACTTCCGTAAGGGGAAGGGGGATCAGATGCTCCTCATGGGTAACGGGATCTTCGGTCCGGTAATAAAACTCTCCACGGATCTGCTTTCCGCCATTGGCCACGTTCAGATCTTCTGCCTCGAAATATACCGTCATGGTGGGATCCGTCTCCGTGCCTTCCACATCAGGGAATTCCTCTTCCGTTCCCAGCAGTGCTCCCGTCACGCTCTCGTAAGGAAGGTTCACGCTCTTTACCCTTCTGGAATCATAGTTCGGTACCTCATGGAAGAAGACGGAGGAACCCTGCACGCCGGTGGAGTAACAGGCGATTATGGTATTGACTAAAAGCTTTGCCTCCATGGCACAGGTCGCTTTTTCCGCACCGGCCTGGGAATAATCCGAAATCGTATCCCCGTCAAATACCGCATGTCCCTGCCCGGAATACGTCACATTGCCCCGGTTATAGATATAATACATATTCCTGGCATCGTTCTTGTTATATTTCAGATTTGTACCGCCGCTGGATGCCGCCGCTCCGGACAGGCAGTACCATACGACCAGGTCATTCTCCCCATCTCCATCATCGTCCGTATTGAGGTTCAGCTGCCAATACTGCCCATGGGTCCTGGCCACCTTGAAGGTACTTCCCAGATGATACGGGTATTCCGTCATCTGCCCCACGTTGACCTGTGTAACATTCGTATAATTCGCATTTTCCTTACTCTTTGATATATCCTTACCTAAAAAGACTAAATTATTCCGGTCTGTACTCCGGTCCTTTTTCCACGTGCCTGTGTCTGCGCGGAATCTCTGAAGGGCATATGCCGTGAAGCCCTCCCCTTCAAAGGACACATACTCGCCGTTTTCCATCCGGTTCAGCTCTGTAGCTCCGTTTGAGGCCGAAAGATCTGTACTGATGTCATCCATGTTGGCACTCCGGGGATAATAGATGCTCTCCTTGGACCGGACCAGGTTATCCAGTATCTTCTGCACGGCCGTATTTCCATCTGCCGAGGGCGTATTGTCCATGATGGCATACCGGTTCATGCCTACAGCATTGCGGATATAACGGTTGAAGGCATAGCCCCATTCATTGTAAGTGCTGTGATAGGAGGTAGTATCATGGGTAAAGAGGACGCTGTTTCCTTCCGCGATATAGCGGAGGAGGGCATTGGCCATGGCATCCCTGTCTGCCTGCGAGCCATCTCCCCAGATATAACAGTCACCGTATCCTACGATCAGCATATCAAACTGCCGGAAATAATTCAGATAATTATCTACGGTACGTGCTCCCACGATATTATTTATCTCGCTTGACTTCTTGGCCGTCAGATCCAGGATAAAGCCCGGGATATGAGTCAGGAACCATCCCACCGCAGAACGTTTACTGCTCATATATGACGCCAGGTTCGTCTCCTTGGCATTTTTATCTCCAAACTTATCTGCCCGGACCTGAAGCACCTTGATGGTGACCTTATCCTCATCGTTATTCTCATCCCTTGTGGCGACCTTCAGGAAACCGATCTTGCTGTCCCTGCGGCGTCCGTCGCTGTCATTCTGGACTACCGCCACCTTCCAGGGATATACCCCCGCGGCAGTTTCCGGAAGCTCCCTGCGAAGCAGATATTCCCGGCCGATCTCCAGGGAATTCTCATTGACCTGGCCTCCGTCTCCATAGACGGCAAAGTTATCCATCCTCTCTCTTTCCGAATACTTCCCGTCTGCATTGACATCCAGGTAAACCTTTGCGGCATAGGTTTGTCCGGCGGATCCCGCCCTGTCGTCGATCCGGAACCGCACCTCAATGAAATTCTTTCCGTTTGCCACAGTGGCAAGTGGAATGGTCTCAAAGCTGCTGATATCCGGACTTAGGATATTAAGCTCCGGCTTCAAGGTAGAAAGCTTTCTGGAAAAGACCTGCCTGGCGGTCTTGCTTTCCTGCTCCCCCTTCACCAGCTCAGATACAAAGAATGCACTGTCCCTTGTCTCAGAGCCCTGGAAGAGATTCCAGATGAGCTTATACATGTAGGAGGTATTATCCACATGCTCATCCTCCGGAATGAGATCCCGCTTCGAGAAATCCGATGAAACCGTGCCATTTCTGGGTTTTACCAGCTCATCGGCAAAGACGACGGGGAATCCGGCCTTTGCAAATTCGATCAGGGCTTCCGCATCCCTCAACCGGATGTCATTTCCGGAATACCGTGTCCGGCCGAAGGATCCGTCCGCATAATTTGCATATTCGCTTTCTTCCCTGGGAGATCCATCCGCCTTAAGGTCTCTTTTGTATCCTCCCAGGAGCTGGTACTTTCTGTCGGAGTATCTTTGCATATAAGTATAGTCCCCGACATTGGTATAGATCAGGCCGTCCATGTTGGAATCATTGTAGTTCGTGACATAAGTACTGCTATTGCGGTACATGAGGGAGGTATCTGCACCGAAAAAGATCATATCGTATTTTGAATTCAGATCATCGATCCGGCCCACAAACTCCAATGTGCTCATGGCGGTCAGCTCGATCCTTCCCTCTGAGCTGAAGACCTCCTTTTTCTCCTGTTTTTTGGCTCCCTTATTTGTATAGAAAAGCTTATAGAGCGTCTTTTTGGGATCCGATGTATCCGTTTCCACGGTAAGGTCGTATTTATTCTCATTCTCCAAAAGAGTGGTAGGCTCGATCTCCAGGATCCTTAGGGACGACTTGAAGCGCATGGTACTGGCCTTGCTGTAATCCAGGATATAGCGGATCACGATGGCTTCAAAGACCTGGTCCTTCTGTTCCTCCAGCTGAGACTTGTCCGGATGCTCCTCCAGCTCCAGCTTCGTCCGCTCCGTAACCTCCCGGAAGGCATCCCCGCTGCCGGTCATCAATGCATGGAAGTTCTTATTCACCACCGTATGATGACCCTCCCAGGGATCTGAGGTGCTTTCCGTGGGGGAAAGAAAATCATTGAAGATATAGACATTCTTTTTCACAAAGGTTTTACTTGCAAGACTATTATAATAACTTGCCCTAAGATCCGGAGTCCGGCCGTCCCTCCAGGCAAAAAAGGCATTTTCTGTCTGGTCTGCCACCAGGATCTTGGCCACCATATTCATGATCATATCCTCTGAATCCTCATCCGCCAGGGAATGATCCAGGATCAATGCCTTATGGGAGGATATGACCTGGTTCAGCATCTCCTTTGCCACGTCTGCATTCAAGTCATGGAGCATGTCGTATACCATGACCTCATTTCCCTGGTCCGGATCAGGCCAGAATTCGCCCCCGGCATTGTTTAGATAGATCAGGCCTGCATCCTGTACATCCCTGTTGGTGACCTCTGACGCCGGAATGGTCTTTACGGTGATGTAGAGCCCCTCAAATTCCTCTTCAAAGGTACGGTCCAGCACATATTGCTTAAACCATTCCTTATTCCGGAAGCCGCCCTTATAATACAGGATATCCCCTCCGAAAAGTGTTCCCACGGGGGGCGCATAATTTCCCTTTCCGTAGTACTCCTCGGCAAGCTTTTTTACTCCCACAAAGGGCTCCATCTCCTTGCCCGGCTGAAGGGCAACGATGCCGTCATTCTTTATGCTGCTATAAAGCGCATTGTCCGAACGGATGCCGTAATCCCCATATGTGGATTTGGCATAATCTGCTATACGGTAAAATACCGTATCCGGCGCAAAGCCTTCCTGATACGTAAATACTACGGAGAAGTATTCCTTATCCCCTTCTCCCACCGGCTCCGGGGTCTCGTTTCCGGAAGGCGTATTTCCATCCGGATTCTCCTCATCCGGATCCGGCTGATCCGGCACTGGCTGCTCTCCATCCGGCGCAGGCTCTGAAGGCTGCCCCGGTGCAGGCTCCACCGGTATCTCCGGTGTGGGCTCCGGCGTAGGATCCTGGGGCTTTTCCTCCGGTGCAGGCTCCACCGGCTGCTCGGGATCCTCACCGGGAGGCACCACGATCTCTTCCTCGGGATTCTGGGGATTCTCCCCCGCCGCATATCGCATGGGAACCTCCAGGGAGGCGGTTACCAGAAACTCATCCGGCTTAAATTCCCCATTCTCTCCCACGATGCCCTTATATACCAATACGCCGTCCTGAAGCTCATAGAGGCAGGCTCCCTGGGGTGCCGGATCCTCCGTGGGATTCCCTCCCGCCTTATAGGCCTTATTGTCTGAAGTAACCATATAGGCGGTATAATCCTGTACCACAAAGCCATAGCCTTCGGCCTCGGATTTTTCAAATTTGGCGGTATACTTTCCCAGATCCGCGTCAAATACCGTATAATCCGTGGTAAAGGCAGGATAATAATCCCCGCTCAGGGTATTATCCTTCTTAAAGAACTCAGTATCTGCCGAATCATTTAAAAAGAATTCCCGGGCCGGATCTGCCCCTTCCTCCGGAGGGATATAGGTCCGGATGAAGTTGCCGCTGACCCGGTTCATGGATACGGCAAATTTCAGCTCATTCATTACCACATATTCCCAGCCTGCCCTTTCTGCCTCCGGCAGGAGAGCATACTCGGCTTCCGTAACCTCCTGATATTCCAAAAGCTCCAGGGGTACGTCAAAGTCGGCGTTCGTATCGCCGATCCGGCTGAG
This sequence comes from Lachnospiraceae bacterium, assembly GCA_024693135.1. Taxonomy (GTDB): domain Bacteria; phylum Bacillota; class Clostridia; order Lachnospirales; family Lachnospiraceae; genus NK4A144. The sequence goes on from JAILLN010000043.1 coordinate 12,229, forward strand.
AACCCCGTAATAACTGCTCACAAAATCCTCCCGCCCCTCACGGGTGGGGATCTGCGGCAGCAGATCGGACAGCTTATTCGGCTCCTGTCCTTTGATCAGATAGCCTATGGAGCCCATTGACATCGTGATCGGCATTCCGTCCATGGAAACCGTCCCGGTCTGCTCCGGCACGATCTCCAGGATCGTAAAGGGCGTGCTCTCCTGATTTGCGGATTCTACAATCTCTTCGATCCCGGACAGGGTATCCCTGGCGGCAAGTACCTCTTTTGTCCTGGAAAGGATCCCTCCCACCGTCAGCACTGCCGCCAGGCTCACTGCCACGGCTGACATGATATACGCTTTTTTCCTGTTTTTCATAACCTGACCCTCATGCGGCCAAACTCACCGCAAAAGCTTACTGCTGCTTCCACTCATCGCCGGAATACTTGTAGGTCTTGCCCTCCAGCTTATAATAGTATTCCCCGTTCTGCCGTTTATATTCCACCATCATTTCCTGGTATGCGCCCTGGATATAGATCGGAAAATCATTTGCCACATGCCACTCGGCATCCTCTGCCGCCGAAAAGCCCGGATAAAATTCCGGTGATCCGGGTTCCGGTACGTAGGAAGACTTCCAATTGTTGTAATATGCATTGTTTGTAATAGCCTGTCTCTCCCAGGATCTTTCTTTTCCGTTTATGGTATATACATACCGGCCTCTTCCCTTCAGATAGATCTCCGGTATCCCGTTTATCTGTCTCATCCAGCACTGGATCTGATAATACTGTCCGTTTTTATACCGCCACTTCTGCTTGCCCATATCCTTCCAGTTTCCGTCCAGGGTCACCCCCGATGCCCAGTAATCCGGATGCTCGATATAAGGGATGAAGGAATCCGGTCCCCCATACTGTGTCTCGATCCTAGCATTATACTCCAGGTCACGGATGACCAGATCCCAGGTCTTGTTCCCGGGCTTGTAGCGGTAGACTCCCTTCCTGTCGATATACATCTCTGTGGCATTGGCAGCGCCGCTGTTGGTCCTCATGTAGCAGGTCTTTTTCAGATAGGTGCCGTTATTGACCCTGAGATTGTGGAGACCCACATTTGTCCACTCCAGATCCTTGAGGTCGAATCCCCTTGCAAAGTCAAAGGCATGGCCCTCGTATGGAACAAAGGTATCCACCGGCGCATGGTCTCCCGTTTGATTTACCCTGGCATTTGCCTTGTCCACGTTTTCGATGAAGCGCCAGGCATTATTCTCCCACCGGTATTCCCCATAGCCCAGGAGATGAAGCCGGATGGTATCGCCATCCTTTCTCATGGCGCAGCGCAGGGTCTCGTTCTTCCCATTGACCTTGAAGGAATGAGATCCCATCAGGGTCCATACCTCCGTGAGCGTGACACTCTTCGTCCAGTCCAGCACATGGCCGGGTCCCGGGATGAAATTATCATAGTTTGTCACAGGCTGGGTGCCGCCATTATAGATCTTGATATTATTTGCGAAGGACTGGCCTTCTCCTTCGTATTTCCACTCCTCGTCCTCCTCGTTGTAATAATATTCGCCATAATTCGTATCCGAGGTCCAAAGGAGGATCTGGACGCAGTCCTTCCCGTCATGCTCCGCCGTCTTTGCGTAAGCATTGATCCCGTTTTTCTGCCCGTTATGGATGATATAATCGATATTGATCGACTGATACTCCGAGGTGAGGCCTATGGTCCCGAAAGCACCATGGGCAGGGACGTCTTTCCCGTTGGTGGTATGGGCCGGATACGGGAAGAAGGCGCCTTCATTTAGAACCTTGCCCTGATTGCGCTGTACATTTCCTCCGCCCTTTACCGTAAATTCCCACCGTCCTATGGGCCGGACCAGGGTAGATCCGTCAATATCCTTGAACCTCGGATATGCGTAATATGTCTTGCTCTCCCCTACGGGAAGCATTCTCTTCCAGTCATTCTGGTCTGCATAGAGCTTGTAGGTCGAAGAGCGGTAGACCCTGTCGCGGTAGACATTGGAATAAATCTCATCATCGAATTGGTTGATCCCCCCCTTAAAGGGACTGCAGATGCTGTCCGCCCCCAGGCTCGTACCGCAGACCAGATCCAGGGCAAAGGAGTTTGTCTTATCCAGCTCGGCCACGGCCATATTGGTCTGGGTGATCCGGAGCAGCTGCGGGTTATTATTGCCATAGTCAAAATGCGAATCCAGGGTATACAGCGTCCCCAGATTACATACCTCCTGATCCTCGGAATGGGTGCCGTCGCTGTATTTTACCGAGGCCGCCGTCCTAAGGCCGTATACGATGGAAGTGGAAAGCCCGCTCTGTCCTACGATCACTCCATCCCGGTAAAGAACCACCTTGCCCTGGAGCAGATAATCATGATCCAGGGAAAAGGCCATCTTCAGGTCGTCCTTTTGGACAAAACCGCCCTTACCGTTGCCCTCCTCAATGCTTGTACGGATCCATCCGTCCTCCCCGGGGTCATTGGGCTTTGTCTTGTTCCCGGCCTTATCATGATCCCAATCCGGCTCGTTGATCCATTCGCTGTCGGATTTCCCGGAGGTATTATATCCGCTGTAATCCCAGTTGAAGCAGGCATCTCCCTCTGTAGCATAAGCCATCCCGTTCATCACGTCCCGCTTGGCCAGGATCCGGTAATAATACCGGTCCGTGTCGAAATAAACCCCTTCGTAGGCCGTGTAGGGATTAAAGATCTTCATGGAAGCACCGCGGACGATACTGGCATCCGTCCAGCTGGGGCCAGGATTCCCGATCTTCTTTACGGTGAGCACCTTTGTCCTGGTGATCCCTCCGGAATGAGGATAGTCCGAGCCATTCTCATTTCTGGCCGAAAGACCGCCGCCCTTCAGGGAATGGGATGCACGGTATGTGAGCTCGATCTTTGTGCCATCCGGCACCGTGACCGGGATATCCAGCTTGTCGTCGGTCAGGGTGATGCCGGCCTTGTCGGCGATCACATTTCCTACGGAATCTTTTACCTTAAAGTCTACATATTCCGTCTTCATCAGCTTCGCCAGGTCGTAGCCCGGGGCAGATTCATATCCCGTCACCTGGGCCGACACGAAGAGAAGGTCTCCCGGAGCGGGCTCCGTGGTCTCAACCCCGTTCTTTTTCGTAAAGATGGTGATCCCTTCGTTCGCGCCCCTAAGCTGGTCTGTCTTGCCTAAGGCAGCCTCCGTATCCTGCGTCCAGTAGACCCGGACGATATTTACCGCCACATCCGCGGTCTTGCTGGGATCGGACTCCGACACGGCCGTTACGATGACCTGCCTGGCTGTCTCATCGGCTCCGATCGACAGGACCTTTGTCCCATCGATATAGGTATTGCCCTTTTTCCCGGATGCATCATTGCCGTACTCGTCCGTTTTCAGCTGGAAGTAATACCTGCTGCCGAAGTTGCCCTTCGCTACGATATTCTTCAGCGCCAGGGGAAGCTTCATTCCCGGCTCTCCGATAACCTCTCCCCCGGTCATGATCACATTATCGGACACGGGAATGCTGGCCGCGCTGACGGCTACCTTATTGCGGATCGAAACGTTATTTTCCGCATGATATGTCTTAGTGCTCTTCTTGAAATCCATGGAGACAAAGAAATTCCTCTTCTTCTCCAGCTGATTCAGGTCACAGGAAAAGCCCACGGCATTCGTAGCCAGCGTATCCGACCCAATGGTGAGGATATCGTTTAAGGCATCATCGATCTTATATTCTGTATAAGTAATGGTCTTATCCAGGTCATCCGCGGCGCGGCCATCCCAGATCAGCTCATAATGGCGGTTTCTTTTTCTCTGGTCGGAAGGATCTCCCGTATCGAAGTTTTTCACCGAAAGCTTCTTGAGATCTGTCCCTGCGGGTGCTCCCGTATCATCCTTGATCTGGACCCAGTTGGCTCCGCCGTCAGGAGAATAGCTGTAGGTGATCTCCTGATTGGCATCGATGGTCATATCCTGGATATGGTTCATGACGATCTGGGACATGCTCTGCATGGATGCTTCCGCACTGGTCGATGCAAAGCTCCTCGATGTCAGCACCAATATGCCGCCCACTGCCCCGATCACGATGCTCCCGATGGCGATAGCCACCAAAAGCTCGATCAGCGAAAACCCTCTATGATCTTTACGGAATCGCTTCATATGCTCCTCCTCTCTCTGTCCGTCCCTTACGGCCTCTATCCCGGGATCTGCTATCCTTTTGCACAGACCGCTCAGGATACCAGCTCCACCTCGCCGGTCCACTGGTCAAACCTCAGCCTGAATTCCCTTCTTCCGCCGGTGATCAGGATCTCCTTTTTCCCCACGTCCGTGGGCTTGGTGAAGGCTCCTGTAGCCCGGTTGAACTCAAATTCCATGCTGGAAAGGTCTGCCCTTGAAATCTCCGCTCCGACATTATCCTTCTCGATCACGACCACGGTGCAGCGCTTATTTCCGATCTTTTTCTCTTCTCCCTCTCCGCTGTTCACTGCCGCCTTGGTATGGCTGCCGGCGCCGGCCTCCTGTACGGCAAGGGACGGGATCTCATTTATGGTCTCCTTGACGAAGTAGCCCCGGGCCGCATCGTAATAAAACTCTACCTTCAGGCTTCCCTTACCCATGGTATCGATCCTCGCCTGGGCCAGGGTATGCTGCAGCTGCTGGGCGCACTGCCTTGCCGAGCGTGCCGCGATCACGCCGGTCCAGGCCGTGACGCCGCCGATCACCACCACCATGATGGCAATGGTGATCAGAAGCTCCACCAGGGAAAAGCCCCGATTATCCGTTTTACAGCTTCGTCCAGTTCTCATATGTCACCAATTCCGTAATATCTGTTACATCATTATCCGATACGGCTTCATTTGCCGATACGGCCGTTCCCTCCAGGACATACTCCGTATTGTCCTTGAAATATTGAAGCGGGGTCTGGGGATCATCCGCTCCCGCCGATCCGGATACCAGATCCGGGCTCTGGAGTACATAGGTAAGCTCCAGCAGATTGTCCGACCGGACGACCGCCTCGGTGCCGGCCGGAGCCCTCAGCTCGATATTTCCCTTTGCGATGGCCAGCCCGTTATAATCTCCCTGGATCACGATATTGCCCGTGGTTACGATCAGACGGATCTGATCCAGGTCCACTCCTTCGTAATAACCTCCGGTTATCGTCACGTCCTTTCCGGAAATGACAGCATATACATTGCCGGAAACCGTCGTTGCTTCATAGATCCTTTCTGTGCCGGCCGGGGGCATCTTGTCCTCTAAGATCAGGTTATTGAAGATCGGCCTGGTCAGCTCATCCCCTGTCAGGAGGGACCTGCGCTCCACCAGCTTGGTATATAATGCCTCATAAGTTTCCTTTATCTCGGATTTCAGCCTCTCCTGCTCATCAGAGGATGTGCTCCCGCCCGTGAGCATCCAGTCTCCGCCGCTTGTCTTTACCACATACTGTCCGGGGGTGGTGATCTGGTAGCCGCTCTCATTGGGATCCGTAAAGACATTCATATAATTTCCCAGGTAGTAGTTGTAGAAGGATTTCATGCTGCCCTGCTTGACGCCGAAATAAGCCTGCATATATTCCTTCGCCTTTTCCTCACTGTCCAGCACGAGGTAGAAGTAGGCCATGGGCTTCCCGTTCTGCCGCTTATAAATGATTTTATAAGTAGTGCCGAAATCCTTCAGGGGCCTCCCGCCCAGCGCACGGACGCTCCGGTCCATATCTACTACGCGCATTTCCCCGTTCAGCACCTTCTCGCCGGATTCATTGGTGATATAGCAGGTTTCATTCAGGAAGCTGTCCAGGTCCAGCTCCATGGAGCCCTCCGACACGGTTTTGTAGCCTACGTCCGGGATCGGATTCATTCCCACCAGAGTATCCCCATCCGTTCCATCGGGATATTTCCATACGCCGATGCAGCTTCCCGGGATCAGATACGCGACCTGGTCTCCCTTCACCGCGATAGACTGATCCATAAAGACATCCTGCTTATTCATGCTGATGGTAGGCTTCGGGTCAGCCGGATCTCCCGTCTCCTCTCCCTCATTCCAGCCGCTCTTGCCGCTTGTGCCGATAAATGCATGGCCTGCCAAAAGCATGCTCGTGATCCCGGAGATATCTAAAGAAACATGCCTGGAATTCACCAGCACGGCAGAAGACCGGTCCGCTTCGGTAAGGGAATTGCCATATCCGTAATAATCCCCTGCAAGCTTCGCATTCCCCGGGCCGTTGATCACCAGGTCATTGGCGATAAAGGTCTTGCCGGCAAGATCCAGGTCTCCGCTGTTGATCACCAGATCATTGGCATAGACCGATGTGCCGGTCCCCGACTTGAATTGGGAAGCCGATGTACCATTGATGGATATGGCTCCTTTTGAGACAAATAGATCTGCATCGGAAACATCAAGGCTTGCTCCCAGCACCTCTGTCCCGATGCTGGTCCCGTAATTTCCGCCATATGCATTCTTTTTCAGGCTGACCTTCCCCCTGACCTGCAGGGAATCATTTGCGACCAGCGCATATTTCTTAAAGATATCCGGTGTGGCCGACGCCCTTGCAAAGCCTGCGGTGGGCATGCTGATGGCAAAATCCGTCCGGATCTCGGAATAATTCTTTTTATCATAATCCGCAAATTTCACCAGGACGTTCTTCAGGATCACTTTATTGTCCGTCTTAATGAGCTCAGGCTTCATGGGAGTCCCAAGAGCGGGATCCAGGGGCGTGGTGATCTCCGCCGCATATCCGCTGGCGGATCCATCCGCTGTGGAATTCAGCAGCTCCCGGTCTACGTAAGCGATCAGCTTTTTCATGTCATACTCGTCGGTGGCCGGGGCATTCACGTAATAATTATAAAGAGAAGTCAGATAATCCTCCTGGAAGTTTGACTCCCCGGATCCGCTCACATAGGTGGCATAGGCTGTCCCGTAGGCTTCCATCAGTGACCGGGAGGCCTGGGTCTGTAGCCCCGCCTTGATCTCCTCCAGCACAGTCTCTGCCGTATAGAAGCTTCCCTTTACCTTGACATCCCCATATTTCATCCGGAAATTCGCCATGGTCACCCAAAACAGGGTGGAGATCAGGATAGCGATAAAAGCCACCGCCACGATCACCATGACGATGGCAGATCCCCTCTTGTCTTTCTTAAATTTTCGAATCAGTGCTCTGAGCATCTTAAATCCCTTTCCTGCCTATTGGTCGATCTTGGAGCCCTCCAGCACGGCAAGCCGCTTTTCCGCTTCCCATCCCGAAGGGGAATCCGCCGTTCCGCCTTCATAGATCTCCACCACGGCTTCAAACATCCTGTCTACCTGCTCCGTATTTGCCACATCCTCTGCGCCATAGTATCTTGCCGGCCATCCATAGCTGTAATTAAAGCCGAATTCTGCCCTGTTCAGTTGATTTGCCGGGTCATTATACTGCTCCGGATCCTCGGAAAAATACAGATTCTTTGTAAAATTCGAACGGATCGTGGTTTTTTTATTGTCGATGGTAGCGCCGCTTTCAAACAGATTGATCTTCGGCCGGTAAGAAAGCTCCAGGGACTGCAGCATGGCCAGCTCCGACGGTACCGTGGTTTTCTGCTTCATCAGATAAACCGTGCACTCGATCTTGTCCGGATTGTAGATATCGATGACATCCTGCTTTGCGCTGTAGCAGGGGAAATAGAAGAAATACATCCCCCTTAAGGTGCATCCCGAGGACGCCGTGACCTCATTGCTGTATGCCGTATTTGATTCCTTGTAAAAGGCTCCCGTCACTGTGTCCTTATATTCCGTATCCACCTTCACCAGCTGGGTATCCACATCTCCCACGGATCCGGTCTTTGCGATCTGGATCGTAAAGGTTCTGGTCACGTGGCCCCAATCCGAAGCCGCATCCTGCTTCTTGAGCTCTTCCATGACATAGTCCTGAAACTCCCGGTTGTCTGCCATGAAGATCCCGTCCCTGCTATTGTCCATGGCACTGACCTGGATCAACGGATCAAAGTTAGGCGCCACATAGTCCGGCGTATCGCTCGTATTCTGCTTTGATTTATCCCGGTAAGGGGCAGCGTCCAGCTTGATCCTGGCATCATATGTGGCATTCTGGTACTTCAGGTTCTTTATGACATACTGGAAGCCGTCCGGGTCAGAGGGCTGGTAGACGATATTGTCCCTGTCTCTCACAGCCTCATTGGCGATCAGGGTGAAATTTACGGAAACCCCTGCCGGGTCGGCAAACTGTGCCTCGATCTCCTCTGTACGGCTGCCCTTCAATCCCTCCATGATATCCTGGGCTGCCATGGTGGCGTTCAGCTTATTCTTTGCCTTCCGGTTTACCCGGGCGGTAGTCACGAAGCTGTGCAGGAAAGGCGCGGATATCACCGCCAGGATCAGCACGGCTACCATCAGCTCCAGAAGAGAAAATCCGGCATTATTCAGTTTTTGCTCTTTCCCGATCTTCACTCTTCTCCGCCTTCGCCTTCTTCCTCTTCGCCTTCCTCGCCCTCTTCGCCCTCTTCGCCTTCTCCTCCGGCTCCGGCTCCGGCATTACGCTCGACTCCTTCGGCGATGCTCACCGTGCCGAAAATATCCCTGGAGCCCTGCTGTACATAAGGCAATGCAGGATATTCATAGATCTTGCCCGTGCCGGTAAGGGAATACTCATTAACCACAAAATCCCCCCGGAGCAGGCCGTTATTTTCATCAAAGGCAAGGGTGATATTCTGCACCGTCCTCCGGTTCGGATTCAGGGTGAAATAATCAAAGATCCTCTTCACTCCGGCATAAGATACCACAAACTGGTAGCTTACCACATGATCCTTCAGGATGATGGGGCCGTAATCTCCCTGATATTCCAGCGGAAGGATATCCTCCGCATAAGCAAACTGGGGTGTCTGGAAATCCCCGTAATTTGTGGTCTGCCCCGCCGCCGCGGCCGCCGCATCCTCCTCTACGGAGGTATTGGCATTTCCCGATCCGCTCAGTTCACCGGCTGCGAGAGCCGCCTGCTCGGGAGTCGCCTGAGGGCCTCCCCCTACCCGGTAGATCGGCACGGGATCGGCCATGGCTACCGCACCGGCCATGGCAGGAGCCAGGGCTTCGATATTGAGCGCCTCCATGATGGCATCTTCTGTCTCCAGATCTGCGGGATATTTCCGGTAGATCTCCTCGATCTCGCTTTCCATCCGGGCCGTTTCGGTCTCATACATGGCCCGGTTATTGACTTTATCCGTAAGATCGGCCAGCTGGCCCTCCATGGTCTTATTCGACTCCTGTACCTGGGCGATCTTTTCCTGGTAGGGCTGGTATACATACATATATACCATGACGGCGGCGATGAGCCCCACGAGCCCCAGGATCAGAGGGATCTGATTCTTCTGGATCTTCATGCCGCACCTCCTTCCGCCTGTCCGTTCTCTTCCGCTCCTTCTTCCCCTTCTGCATCGTCGGCTTCTACCGGCTTAAATACGCAGGTGATGGTATAGTCTTCGATCCGGACTCCCGAATCCGTATCTACGGTCTCATTGATGGCTGTCACGGAGATCGACTGGATCGAATCAAATCCCCTCAGCTCATTAATGATCCGGGCCGCTTCTTCCTTCGAGGAAGACTGGAATCCCATGCTCAAAACCTTTCCGTCTGAATCAAAGGAGGTGACTACGGTGCCTGCAGGGATCTTATTTTCCATCTCCTTCAGGAATGCCGACAGGCCTTCATTTCTCGTCCTTGTGGACTTGTCCATGGCCGTGACTTCATCATAGAGAGCCTTCTCGGTGATATAGTCATTGTATATATCGACAATGGGGAGCAAAGTATTTACCTGATTATTCAGATCCTGATTCCTGGAGAGCAGCTGCCGGTACGGAATGATAGCCAGCGCCGCCAGCACCCCCGCCGCCACCAGGGATACCCCCAGGAGGGACCATCCGATGATCTCCATGCTCTTTGAGGAAAGAGACAGCCCGGCTCCTGCCTTGCCGCCTTCCTTTGCTCCGCCCTTTTTCTTCTTTTTTGAAAACTCCTCCGGCAGCATGTTCAGCGGCTCTATAGTGGCGCCGATACATGCGATATATTCACCGACGGAGAGGCTGTCTTTTTTCGCGGAGCGCTCGAAGTGGGAGGCCTTGAAGTCCCCCATGGTGGTGACCTTCGTGCCCAGCTCACTGGTCATGAGCCTGGAGAGCCCGGAGAAATCCCCTCCAAACCCGGTCAGCAGGATCCGGTCGATGGTATGCTCCGAATTTCTGGAATTATAATAATCCATGACCCGGGAGATGGAGCCGATGAGCATGCCCAGGGATTCCGTAACATCCATCCTGGCCTGCCGCATCCGGTCGTTATTATTTGCCGCATCCTCCTCATCCGGCTCATCGCTTTCCAAGGACTGGCGGATGACTGTCTTTCCCCTCAGGACATTGAGGGCATCCACGTAGGTCTCGGCTTCAAAGATATCATCATCCAAGACAGCCTGGATGGCGGTATCGGCACCATAGGCTACGTTCCTCTGCATGATGATGTGGTCTTTATTCAGCACGGTAAGCAGCGTGGTCCGCTCATCCACCTTTGCCACCAGGGTGACCTCTTCTCCAACCTCTGCCTTGAGCACCGGAAGAATGGAATTGCCGGAATAATCCAGTGCCTCAATGGTCAGCCCCAGCTGCTCGGCAAAGCGGTAATAGGTACCCAGCAGATCCTTCGGCGCCGCCAGCACCATGAGCCGCAGCTGCTTATTGTCCTTATCCCCAACCTTCTCCAGCACATGGTAAGCAAATTGGTATTGCTCTACATTTACCGGGAAATACTCCGCCGCCTTGGACTCCACATAGGGCTGCAGGCGGTTTGCCTTCAGGTCCGGAGCCATTACATCTCGGTTGGCGATCTTTGAGGACGTGATGGTAAAGATGACCTTCTTTGTCTTTACGCCCTTTTGCTGCAGGACCTTGCGGAGTACCTCCCCGAAGCCCTCCGCATTCATGATATAGCCGTCCTCCACCATGCCGTCCGGCGTTTCGATGGAGAAGCATTGATAAACCTTTGAGTTGTTCTTTGTGCGCTCGACCTCTGCGATCTTGGTCAGAGAATAGCCGACGTCGATACTCAATACCCGATTTGCCATTTTTGGTTGCCTGCGCCATGCCGCTCCCTCACGGCTCAAATGCGCCCGTTTCCCCCTTTTCTCACGTCATCCGCTCAAAAAGCAAACCCATATTTGCCCAATAAGCCACAATCATTGTACTACACTTTAGAAAACAAGTAAATCTGCCGCAGATCTCTTTTACGTCCGCCGCAGACCGCATTCTATATCTTGTTTACTTGTCTTTTCCAGGTATATATATGGGGCTTATTTGATTCTTTCCCGCCGGATCAAAATCTGCCGAGGTACCAGCTTAGGAATGAGCTGCCAAAGATCATGCTCAGATATAGTCCAAGGGAAAGATAAGGGCCCATGGCCAGCACATGGGATGCCTTGCTGACCTTCATGCGGATCAGGTGGATCACAGAGCCTGCGATGCATCCGAAGAAAAAACCCAGAACGGCCAGCTTCCAGCCAAGTACCAGGCCTGCCGCCGCCATCAGCTTGATGTCTCCGCCGCCGATCCCCCTGCCCTTTGTCAGCACATAGATCAGAAACAGAGGCAGGCTCACGGAAAAGAAGCCGAATACATATAAAGACCAGTTCTGCCGATCTGATATGATCCGAACTAGTCCTAAAGCAAAAATAAAATAGTTGAAGCCAACCGGTATCTCATAGGTACGGAGGTCGATCACCGACAGGGCAAGCAATGCACTTACCATTAGGCAGAAGAGTAGGGTTTCCACGCCTGCCCCGTACCTTAAAAATACCGAGAGATACAGGATCCCGTTCAGTACCTCGATCAGGGGGTACTGGACGGAAATCCTGGTATTACACTTTCTGCAATGACCCTTCAGAACCAGCCAGCTCACCACCGGGATCAGATCATACCATTTCAGCACATACCCGCAATTCATGCAGTGGGAGCGCCCGAATACGATATCCTCCTTCTTCGGGATGCGGTAGATGCATACATTTAAGAAGCTGCCTACTACAATGCCGAGGAGCGTAGTGAGGATGGCTAGTACTGTAGTATAAGTCATGTAGCTGCGTTATGCTCATGATGACTTTGCCGTACCGTCAGCATTGAAATAATCTGCACTTGCAATAGGAGTAGGAAGTGTCCAAGTATAGGAAGATGTGTTATATGTCCAAGTATAGGTGCCGGTCCATTTCCTGGATTTGTTGGAAGGACCATTTGCACTACCTGCAGCACCGATACCATATTCAGACAGAGCACCAGCTGTAAGGCCGCCATAGCTGATATGTCCGATCGATCCGCTCGGGCAGGTAACAGTGATCGTTGCAGGAAGTGAATCCTCGCCATGATCTGCTACATAAGTCTCGATCGCTGTCTTGACTTCTTCTACGTTCTGAAGGTCTGTTGACTCCCTGGACCTCTCCACATACTTGATGAACTGAGGTGCCAGAACACCGATCAGAACGGCCATGATGGCGATAACGATGATCAGCTCGACGAGCGAGAAACCTTTGTTGTTCATTTTCTTCATTTTCT